>JACZSM010000032.1 GCA_022574185.1 Pseudomonadota bacterium | reverse complement strand
GCCCGACGACCAGCAGTAACAGTAACGGCAACAGCTTGGCCAAGGTGTTGAAGATGTACAAATTCACTCCAGCTTTTACGCCGCGAATATTCACTGCAACCAGAAACGCAAGCACTGTGATGATGAATACTGCGCGTGGAACGGTTTCCTCGAGAATTGGAAACAAAACGGCGATCGAGTCAACCATGATGACCGTAATCGCGGCATCCGCCAGGGCGGACCAACCGAACCAGAACAGGATCGAAGCGATAAAGCCGGCAAACGGTCCGAACGCTTCCTCGACGTAGGCATAAGCACCGCCGCTTCGAATGATGCGGCTACCGACCTCGGCGAAACACAGGAATACGAGTGCAACTGTGACGGAGCAAATCAAATAAGCGATTATCGCTGCTGCCCCGAGCTCTGCGGCAACAATACCCGGCAGCACGAAAATGCCGGCTCCAACCACCAGATTGACGACGGCCAGCGCGACAGCCCCGGTACCGATTACCCGTAGTAGTCCTTCGTCATGCACGCTATTCGAAGCAGCCATGTGAGCCTTTATTTTTATTGGCGGTTGTTTATTGTCGATCTCTCGCCGTGTGCAAGTAGTAGTCGACTACCTCGCCAGCCGTATCAATCACGTGGATCCCCGGGTAGCGGATAGTCGTGGGGCAGATGTGACCCGGCACCGCCAGCAAGTAGTCGCCGACCGCGGGCAATTCGCCCTCGATCTGAAACATCGCGTGCTCTTCGCTTTGCCATACCATTTTCGCGTTGTCGTGACCAAGCAATGTTGCCCTTTCCTCGAGCAGAAGATCCGAACTGATGCCCTTGCAGCCGAGATCCGTAGTAATACTGCCAACGTCGGGATAGCGGTCCACCACCTGGGTCAGGACCAGGGCGGCACAGCGGAACGGCATGTCAGGCATATCTCTTGTATAGCCTGCATCCCAATAGATAAATGTACCCGGTGAGCCGTACATGCCATGGGTGCGCGCATAGTAGGGAAACGACCAACTACCGCCGGCGACGACGCATGGCACTGGAATTTTTTCCGACTCAATTTGCTTCTGAAATTCTTGCAGCAACTCAATGTTTCGCTGTGCCTTAGCCTGGCGTTCTTGCACATCCTTAAAATTGTCGTGGCCGTCGTACAGGTGAAAACCGAAGGCTTGCAGATAAGGGTGTGCATTGATTTGCCTGTACAACTCTGCAGCACCCGGACCGAAGCCAATGCCCGTACGGTGCATGCCTGCATCAAGATCCAGCATCACTCCGAGCGACTGCTCTCGACGTGTAGCAACAGTCTCCAACACCTTGAGATGAAATGGCGAACTGACGATAGAGGCGACCCACGCATCCGGATAAGACACGACCAGATCGCAAAAACGCTCGATCTTGATTTCCTGACACTGAGGATAGGAGAGAATCGCTTTGCGCGCGCCCGCCAGTAACACCATTTCCAGTTCTTTGAGCGTGGCGCACTTGAAGCCAGTAATTCCCTGCTCCACTTGCTTGCGCACAACCGCTTCGGATTTGTGCGTCTTGACGTGGGCGATTAGATTCTGACCGCCGCCTACCAGGTCGCAAACACTTCTAATATTATCGTCCATCGTGTCCTGGAACAGCAGCATGGATGGCGTTTCCAGAGCATCTGGGTCGGCGACGCTGTAATCCTCGTAGGTGATCATCGCTGCATTCCTTAAAAGTCGATGTATTGGACTTGATTCATTATTTGAGCCGCCGGGTATATTGCGCCCGCCAAATCGCGTTTAGCAGTCTCTTTGCGCGTTGCTTTGACCGTGATTTCATCAATCTGGCCGAGTTCGTCCGAGCCGGGGGTGTACGACATTAAGAAGCCGCTAATGAGAATTGAGCATAGCCACAACTTCTTCATCGGTCGGCGATGCTCTCAATTAACGACGTAATTGACACCAAGTTCATTCGCGAGTGAGTTAATGGCGACAGCCAGGTCGGCGATAGCAACTGTTGGCATATTTAGGCGCAGCGACTCCCAACTCATACCACCATTGGATGACTTCCACACACCACCAGCCGCGGTCGACAGGTAGTAGATTAATGGGTCGCCCGGAATTCCGACGACGCGTGACGCGCGCCCACCATTGACCGGGCCGAGCAAACGATATTTGAGCCCAATCTCCTCATCAGAATCGGAGTCTTGCGAATGACCGGGACCGGATAAAACGAGAACGAACAGCACAGCAATGCAACGACAAAACAGAGACATTATTTTCTTCCTTATAATTTTTCCGGCGTATATACGGCGTTAATCATAAGTTGACGACGGGTAATTGATTGTGTTGTCATGCTTTTTCTATTATTTGGTATTCCAAATGGCATGCTAACCGAGTCCATGCCACCATGGCAAATATGACCAATGGAGTTACCTGTCAATAATACGTTTCTGCACCGAGATCGGATCCAGCACAGTAACGATTATAATTCGTATATTGAATTTCGAGTAGGCGCGCAATAATGACCGGAATAGTGACATTCGACGGCGCGCCGCCCGAAGGAACAATCAACCTCGGTATCGGCCAGCCGTCACCCGACCTGCTACCCGTCGATCTTGTAGCGAAGGCCAGCCAGTCGTTTTTCGACAACGCCCAACCGCTCGAACTCAACTACGGCGTTACCCAGGGCGATGAGCGGTTTCTTCATTCGCTCGCGGCCTTTCTGACCGAGGGCTATAGCTCGGAAGCTACATTCGATCAATTGTTCGTTACGGGAGGAAACTCGCAGGCTTTGGACTTGATGTCGGTCGTCTTCGCCAAAGCCGGCGACACCGTTTTCGTCGAAGAACCCAGCTATTTTCTGGCGTTTCAGATATTTCACGATCATGGTCTCAACATCGTCGGCATTCCAATCGACGATGACGGCCTCTGTGTAGACGCGTTGCAACAAGAGCTCAAATCTCACGACCCCGCGTTCTTGTACACGATTCCAAGTTACCAAAACCCTGGCGGTCAATGCACTACGGAGGCGCGGCGACGACGGATTGTAGAATTGGCCGAGGCACACGACTTTCTAATCGTCGCGGATGAAGTCTATCAACTGCTGTATTTTCACGATGCACCACCACCTGCTTACGGCACGATGGCCGCAAGTGGGAGGGTATTGTCACTGGGATCGTTTTCGAAAATCCTCGCACCTGGAATGCGCCTGGGCTGGATACAAACCAACGAAGACTTGAGAAGCAAAATTATCGCCAACGGCTTCGTTAACAGCGGTGGCAGCATCAACCACATAAGCTCTCACATCGTCCGCCAAACGATCGACAATGGCACTCTTGACTCGCATATCACACATCTGCGAAGCGTATATCGACGCAGAGTGGCGGCAATGGATGAAGCCTTGCAAGAACATTTTGGCGGCATCGCTGAGTGGACGCGACCCGATGGAGGGTATTTTTTCTGGATGCGTTTCGACGCATCCGTAAATACCACCCCGATCCGCGAAAAAGCGCGCGAACTTCAAACCGGCTTCCAGGCGGGCGCAGTATTTTCAAGTAAAGGGCAACTCAGCCATTACCTGCGACTTAGTTTCGCGCACTACAACGAAGACGATATTCGTGAAGGCATTGCCAGGATGCGGCCGCTGTTCTGACGTGAAATGTGTGTCGTGTTAGGGCTTGCTTCTTATCGTTCAAGTTCCTGTTGAGCGTAAATGCTTGGGTAGCCCTTGGACCAGTCCGGTGGAATCGGACAGGGTCGCGAATCATGATCTGCCCATAGCGCCGGAATTCCACGCACCAGTTTTCGGTAGTTCGATGTTGTGTTGCCACTGTCTGCATAAGGATATGCATCGGCGGCCGCATAGTTGTTTATCAGTAGTGGTCGCATACCCGGCGAAGTGCTGGACCGGGACCCGTGAACGGCGCGCGCATTGTGCACGGTGATGGATCCTTTCGGTCCCGGCAAGCACACGGCATCTTCTGCATTGAAGCCCTTGACATCTTTCGCTGCGATTTGGCCCGTCCAGACACGTTTCTCGTCGTAAAGCTCGTAAAGCGGTCCGTTGTGGCTACCAGGAATTATCATTATTGGACCATCATCATCGAACGTGTCCATCAGGTAAGTTCCGATTGCAAGCACGTTGTAATTGGTGTGCGGATAAAAAGGAATGTCCTGATGCCATCCAACCGCATTGGAGTCCTTGTCCATCGCCCATTTGAAATTCAGCTTGGAGTGATGGAATGTCACATCCGGTCCAACGAGATCCGCCGCGACATCCGCGATCAGACCGGTGGCAAATTGCCAATAGACGGGATCGAGATCTGGCGAATTCAATCGTCGTACCGTTGGCGTATCTTTGCCATGCCCGGGCGCCAGGTCGAAAGTATCGTCTGATTGCGTGATTGATCGACTGCGCTCAAGGTACATGTCAGTTGTGTCGAGCAGTTGGTCGATGACGTTCGCAGGGATCAGGCTTTCGACCATGACGTAGCCGACCTCGAAATAATGTTCGCGCTGTGCCTGCGACAGGACTCGTGCCGGACAGGCGAGTATTTTCTCAGGTGTCATATCCATGCACCCCCCCATCGATCATGTTAACTACGAATTCAGGGTTTAACCAGTGTATTCTATCCTTCGATCAACCGACCGGTTTTCTGTCGTAGCGTAGAGAATATGTCATTATTTCAAGAACTTAAGCGCCGCAACGTCATACGTGTTGGCACAACCTACTTCGTTGCGTCGTGGCTGTTGCTGCAGATTGTAGATGTGCTGGTGCCCATTCTCGATCTGCCCGCGTGGGTCGGAAAGTTGGTTTTTCTTTTTCTTGCCATTGGCCTCGTGCCCTCGCTGATCTTCTCCTGGGCTTACGAGATGACGCCCGAGGGATTGAAGCGGGATTCCGAGGTGGTGGCAGATCAATCCATCGCCAGGCACACGGCCAAAAAGCTCGACCGCATGACGATTGTACTACTCCTGATCGTTGTTGGAATTGTAGTTATTGACCGACTCATTCCAGAAAGCGTCGATGCTCCAGCGCAGTCACCAGCGACAGATAAAGTAGCCGAGATACCTGTTCCTGTAGATGACCGGCAGTCCGTTGCTGTCCTGCCCTTCGTCAACATGAGCGATGATGATTCGAACGAGTATTTTTCGGACGGTATTTCGGAAGAGTTGCTCAATGTGCTCGTCAGCATTGAGACCTTGCGCGTACCATCACGCACCTCGTCATTTACGTTTAAAGGCAGCAACAAGAAACTGTCCGAGATTGGCCGCGAATTGGGCGTCGCACACGTGCTCGAAGGCAGCGTCCGCAAAGCCGGCAACCGTATTCGTGTGACTGCGCAGCTGATCGAGGTAAGTACCGACACGCATCTCTGGTCGGGAACCTATACGCGTGACCTTGACGATATTTTCGCCGTGCAGGATGAGATTGCACGGGCCATCGTCGATGCTCTGCAGCTGACGTTAAGCGGTGCAGATCAGCAAAAACTTGAATCGCATTCAACCGACAATGTCGACGCTTACAACAAGTACCTGGTTGGCCGTCATTTGTGGAATCAACGTACGCCCGAATCATTGCGGGGCGCGGTCTCGGCGCTCAGTGAAGCAGTAGAGATGGATCCTGAATTTGACCAGGCATGGTCCGCGCTCGCGGATTCCTATGTACTGATGCCCGAATACAATGCCGGCGCGATCGAGGAATATATTCCCCTCGCTCGTGAAGCCGTGACAAAAGCGCTGGCCATCAACCCCGATTCCGCCCGCGCTCTAACGACGTCAGCGTATTACAAAGCCTATTACGACTATGACTGGGATGGCTCGGTAGCCGATTTCGAGCGTGCCATCGAGTTAGCTCCAGGTTATGCGACGGCCCATCAATGGTTCGGCGAGATTCTCAACCAGGTAGGACGTCTGGACGAAGCTTTAATTCAGCTTCGACTGGCGAGAAAGGCCGACCCGATGTCGGTCGTCGTGCGTCACGTGCCCGGATACATGATGTTGTGGGCATTCCGTCTGGATGAAGCGGAGGTTCATTACATGGATACGTTGGAGCTTGGTGGCCAACCCCTTCGCTGGACGCTCCACAACCTCGACTTCCTCTACACGTTTAGAGGTGACTACGACAAAGCCCGGCAACAGGCCAGGCAACTCGCGCAGATGGAAGGATTCGATCCAGCGGCTGATCTGGCGCGAATAGATGCCGTTGAAAATCCGGAGCTCAAAGAACGCGCGTTGCGGTTGCTGCGGCAGCGGGAAGATCTGCGCGACGGCGTGTATGGCAAGGCACTGCATTACGCAGTATTGGGCGAGTACGAATTGGCGCTTGAAAGTCTCGAAGCTGGGTTTGCAGCGGGTGATCCACTCGCCACGCAACTGGGATTCATGAAAGTGTACGAGCCGTTACAGGACAATCCGCGATTCCAGGCATTGCTCAGAGAAGTGAATCTGCTGCAGTGAAACAGACTTTTCATAATGACCAACAGAAGTTGCAGTTTGTGAAGTTCTGGCAGGATCTGCGCCGCCGGCGCATCTACCGTCTTATCGGTTTATATGTTGTGGGCGCCTGGCTGGTCATGCAGGTTGCTGACGTCATGTTCCCCGCCTGGGGCATCCCTGACACTGCAATGCGTTACCTGGTTGCGGCTGCAGTACTTGGCTTTCCCATCGCCCTGATCTTCGGCTGGTTCTTTGACATTACCGCGGCGGGCGTCGTGCGTACCCACGGCGCTGGCAGTGACGTCGCTGCCGATATCAGACTCACGACACCCGATTACCTGATTCTGACTGCTCTGATCGCTATATCCGCTGCCGTCATCTATGGCAGCTTCCGGGAAATTCTGAAATCTGCCGACGAGCAACCGGCAGCGGCGCTCGCGGTAGACAAACCCGAAAACCCCATTGCGGTGCTGCCATTCGTGAACCTGAGCGAGCACGCGGATACCGGGCATTTCTCCGATGGTATTAGCGAGGAAATTCTGCATCGTCTTTCCTCATTAAAGAGGTTTCGTGTGCTTGGTCGTGCATCGTCATTCGCGTTCCGGGGCAGCGACCTGGGTGTGGCGCGAATAAGCGATATTCTTCGCGTGCGATATCTGTTGACGGGGAGTGTCCGACGGGAAGCGAATACTGTCCGCATAACCGCAAGTCTTGTTGACGACGCCGGATTCGAAGTCTGGACCGAGTCATTCGACAGAGAGCTGAAAGGAATTTTTGCGATACAGACAAAAATTTCGAATCGCGTGGCGAGCGAACTCGTCAAAGAAATTGTGATGTCCGCTACGCAAGCGTCAGGAAGGTCGACGGCGAACATGGATGCCTACAATATCTATTTCGTCGGCCGGGATTTTCTAAACAGGCGTACACCGAACTGGCAATCAAAGGCGGCCGATGCTTTTCATGCTGCCATAGACCTGGATCCGGATTTTGCACTGCCTTACGCCGGCCTGGCAGTCGCGACAGCACTTGGCAACAATTATCTTGACTTCAAGCAGCACAAGCCGAGGCACAGCAGCATGCCGACCGCGCTCTACAGCTAAACCCCGACCTCGCAGAGGGCCATGCCGCGCAGGGTTTGCTATTGATTCGGGATTGGGAACCAGACTTCATTGCGGCAGAGTCGGCATTACGCCGGGCGTTGGACCTGGATCCAAGTACTGTTCACGCCTATACCTGGCTTGCGAACGCGCTGTACGGCCAGGGCCGGAATGCTGATGCGCATTCCGTTCAGGATCTTGGCCTGGAAGTAGACCCGCTGAATCCGGTCATATCGACAAACATAGCGGCACGCTTTCTCCGCAACGGCAATTTCCTAACCGCAGAAAAACTGTACTTGAGGCAAATGGATTTACCGCAACCTCCCGGGTTTGCTTACGCAGGCTTGCACAAACTTTATTATGACTATGGCCGGATGGACAAAGCTGTGTATTGGTCCAAGCAGGTAATTCGCGCTTACAGCAAGTCAGGAAGCAAGCGAGAAATGGGTATTCTGGCTATTGACTATCAGAGCCTTGGCATGACAGAAGAAGCTGAGTATTGGTACAACCGATACTCCGACTCTGACTCCGAAGATCTAAGTCGTTTCCTGAGACGGGGTTATTTGTACAAGCTCCGAGGCGATAGCGCGACCTTGAAGATTCAACTGGATGATTTTGTGCGGCGAACTCAAATTGATTTCAAATCACTGCCGGCATTCCCGGCAAGCGTTCGCGGCGCGTTGTATGTCATCGCCGGAAACCATGGAAAAGGAATCGATGTTTTAGCCGGTGTGTTCGATCTGGATGCGTCGGGCGTACGGATGTTTGACTCAATTGACTCGTATGACTTCGCTCACGAACTTGTCCTGGCATACAGAATATCTGGTGATGAGACGTCAGCCGAACGACTGTTGGCGCATATAGAACGAGAACTTCAGAAGCTCATGGAGGCTGGCGAAACATACGATCCAAAAAGCCTGGAACTTTTCGCGCTTAATCAAGTGATGCGTGGCGATGCGGCAGCCGCTCTCGATACCCTTGAATCAGCATCCGGGCTGGGGTGGAGAAACTGTTACTTTATCGTCAATGATCGTCGTTGGGCGGAGGTGCTCGAGTTGCCCGAGTTCAAGTCATTGCTTAGCTGGGTCAAAGCAGACCTTGATCGGCAGCGAAAATGGTCGAGGTCGCGGATGCGAAGGAGGACTTTGCACGATTGCCAGCCAATTATTCCCTTAGTTTATGATTCTTAACGATGCCAGAATATCGTACAATCCGCGCTCCCGACCCATCAAAATCGAGTATTAAGAATTGAAATTTGAGAATGTCGTAATCGCGTCACTCAGTTATGAAGATGCGCCGATCCGCGTGACCTCGGCAGAATTAGAGATGCGTCTGGCCGACAAGTTTGCTGCGTTTGATATCACCCCGGGAATGCTCGAAACCGTGACCGGCATCAAGGCGCGGCGCCTTTGGGCAGAGGGCGTACAACCGTCTGAAGTTGCCACGATCGCGGCCCGTAAGGCGATCGCTGATGCCGGTGTCGACAAGAACCAGATCGGTGTGTTGATCAACACATCGGTATGCAAAGACTTTATCGAACCCGCGGTTGCGGCGCTCGTGCATGGCAATCTCAACATGCCGGATTCATGCATGAACTTCGATATCGGCAATGCCTGCCTCGCATTCATCAATGGTATGCAAGTCATTGGCAACATGATTGAACGGGGCCAGATCGACTATGGTTTGATTGTCGATGGCGAAAACTGCCGTTATGTAGTCGATCAAACTATCCATACTTTGTTGCAAGAGGGTTCAACAGCAGCAGACTTTCGCAGCAATTTTGCGACGCTGACTTTAGGCAGCGGTGCGGTTTCCATGGTGCTGGCCAGCAAAAATCTGATGCCTGACAAACCTGTCTTTTCCGGCGGCATAACCGTTGCTGCCACAGAACACAACCAGCTGTGCAAAGGGCAGCGCGATGGCATGACGACGGATGCAAAAAGCCTTTTGATCGCTGGCCTTGCGCTCGCCGAAAAAACGCTGCGGCGCGCCACAGACTATCTTGAATGGGATTTTCCCAACATGGACCAGTACATTGTGCACCAGGTGAGCCGGTCCAATACAGAACAATTGGCAGCCAGGCTCAAGCTGGATTTGGGCAAGGTATTCGTGACCTATGACGAACTTGGCAACATCGGTCCCGCATCGTTACCCATCACATTGGCAAAAGCAGTCGAAGCAGGGCGTATCAAGAAGGGTGACAATGTCGCCTTGCTGGGGATTGGTACCGGCATCAACTGTTCGATGATGAAGCTTGAGTGGTGACGACGGAATCCCCACTACTTTTCAAGAATCAACAGGGACGCGACGCTTTTGCCGAGCAATATCCGTTTGCGGCACACCACTTTGATCAGGGTGTTGCCAAAATGCATTACATCGACGAAGGTCGAGGCGAAGTCGTTGTCATGGTGCACGGCAACCCGACCTGGTCATATTATTATCGCCAGCTGGTGCGCGAACTTCGCGGTGACTACCGGTGCATATCGATGGATCACATTGGTTGTGGCATGTCTGATGTGCCGCCGGAGTCCGAGTACAGCTACACGCTGCGCCAGCGCGTCGATGACCTTGAATCATTAATCAAGCACCTTCAGCTCGAATCATTCAACATGGTGGTGCATGACTGGGGCGGCATGATCGGCATGGCCTACGCGGACCGCCATCCGGAGAAAATCAAACGCCTGGTCGTCCTCAATACCGCGGCGTTTCCGCTACCAAAGTCGAAGAAATTCCCCGCGCCGCTGTGGCTGACGCGGACAGCGCTCGGGGAACACCTGGTGCTCAGGTATAACGCATTCAGTCGGATCGCAGCACGATTATCGTGCAGACGCAAGAAGCTCAGCAAGCTGGTCATGCAAGCCTATGCTGCGCCCTATGAGGCGCCCAACCGAAGAATTGCCACGTTGCGTTTTGTCCAGGATATTCCGTTGCATCCAGGCGACCCTGGATACGACATCATTAGTGGCGTTGCCTCGCGATTAGCGCAATTCTCCAGCACACCCGTGTTGATTTGCTGGGGCATGAAGGATTTTATTTTTGACCGGCATTTCCTTGCGGAGTGGGAGCGCTATTGGCCGCATGCAGAAATACACCGGTTTGAAGATTGTGGTCACTACATTCTTGAGGACGCTTTCGAGGAGATCTTGCCGCTCGTTCGAGCACATCTGCAGCAACCATTAACGCAGCAATGACCAGGCCAGAACCATCAAATTTCGCGGGGTTCCTCTCTGTCGCCGCCGCGATACGCCCACAGCAGCCCGCGATTATAGTCCCGCTGCATCGTGACAACGCATCGCGGGGGGGAAGCGCACAATTAAGCTTTGAACAATTGGACAAAGATACCGGCGATGTCGCCAGAGGGCTGCTGGCCTCGGGACTACGGCGTGGTGACCGTTGCGCGCTGATGGTTACACCAGGTCTCGATTTTTTCGCGCTTATCTTCGGCCTGTTTAAAGCCGGCATCGTGCCCGTTCTCATTGACCCAGGCATCGGATTGAAACCCCTTAAGGCATGTCTCGATAGAGTTGAACCGCGAGGATTTATTGGTATTACAAAAGCGCATGTTGCGCGCGTCGTGGCGGGTTGGGCCCGTACGAGCATCCAGGTAAATATCACTGTGGGTACACGCTTGTTCTGGCGTGGCCTCACATTGAAGCAAGTAAGGCAATTGGGGCAAAGTGACACTCCGTTCGAAACAGTCGTGCCTGAGCAGGACGAAATTGCCGCGATTTTATTTACCAGCGGCAGTACCGGATTACCGAAGGGTGTGATTTACACACACAGAATCCTCATCGAGCAGGTCAATATGATCCGCGACATGTTTCACATACAAGACGGCGAAATCGACCTGCCAACATTTCCACCATTCTCGCTGTTTGACCCGGCCCTTGGCATGACGGCCGTGATACCTGACATGGATGCCCGATTTCCTGCCAGGGTCGACCCGGACATGGTGTATGCGGTGATCAGTGAATTTGCGGTGACCAATATGTTTGCCAGCCCCGCGCTACTCAATACTGTCTCACGGGACGCCGTTGCACGCGGCAAGAAAGCACCGACACTCAGACGTGTCATCTCCGCGGGCGCGCCGGCCTTGCCCGACACACTGCAACGGATGCGCAGCTGGCTGAACGAAGGCGTGGAAGTATTCACGCCATATGGTGCGACCGAGTGCATGCCGATCTGCGTCGTGGGTAGTGATGAGGTACTTGCCACCCGAGACTTAACAGACGCGGGCATGGGAATCTGTGTCGGCAGGCCATTTGATCGTGTGGACATCAGGATCATCGCCGTGTCCGATCAGGCCTTCGAAAAGTTGTCAGACGCAACTCTTTTAGACGTGACACAAATCGGCGAAATCGTAGTCCATGGACCAACGGTTACGCCGGGGTACTTCAGAAATGACCGGGCAACCAGGCTCGCGAAGATGCATGATGACAATGGTCGTCTATATCATCGGATGGGTGACGTCGGCTATCTGGACGAAGATGGCCGTCTCTGGTTCTGTGGGCGCAAGGCCGATATTGTTGATACAGCAGACCAGCGTTTGTATACAGAGCCGTGTGAAGGGATTTTCAATGCTCATAAGAGTGTATTTCGCGCCGCATTGGTTGGTATTGGCCGCCAGGGTGCTGCACGGCCAGTTATTTGCATAGAGTTAGAAGCAAGCGTCGCCCGATCGGACTGGCCACAGATCGAAAAAGAGTTGCTTGAAATGGCTGCAGCGCATGATCAGAGCAGTGGCATAAAGGATTTTGTCGTACATCCGGCATTTCCGGTCGATATCAGACACAACGCCAAAATCAACCGCACCCTGTTGGGTAAGTGGGCGACTAAGAGGCTGCGATGAGAATACTGGTCACGGGTGGCGGTGGTTTTCTGGGGTTCGCCATCGTAAAGATTTTGCTTGAGCGAGGAGATGACGTTGTCGTCTTGTGTCGCGGTCACCACCTGCAACTCGATGAGTCAAAAGTCACTACGGTTCGCGGCGATATCGCAGATTTATCGACCGTACGCAAAGCCGCTGACGGCTGCCAGGCAATCATCCACTGCGCCGCCAGGACCGGGATGTGGGGCGCGTACAGGCTGTATCACTCTGTCAATGTCGTGGGCACTGATAATGTAATTGCCGCGTGCCGATCTCACAACATACAGAAATTAGTCTTCACCAGTTCACCGAGTGTCGCCTATGACCAGGATGGCAGTGAAGGTGGCGACGAATCTCTACCCTACCCGCAGAGCTACCAATCTCACTATTCAGCAACAAAGGCCGCAGCGGAACGCGCTGTACTTGCGGCAAATGATCGGCACCTGTCCACATGTGCACTCCGACCGCACCTGATCTGGGGACCACGTGACACTCAATTGTTACCCCGAATCATCGACCGGGCCAGAAAGGGGCGGCTGCGGTTCGTTGGCGACGGTCGTAATCTTGTCGATTCCATCTATGTAGACAATGCAGCAGAGGCGCACTTACTTGCGCTCGATCGATTGCAACCGGGAGCGGCATGTGCCGGCAAAGTTTATTTCCTGTCACAGGATGAACCGTTGCAGATATCTGACCTGATCAACCGTATCATTGGTGCGGCTGGGTTGCCCGCCTGTAACAAGTACATTTCGCTGCGCGCGGCACAAAATCTCGGTGCGGTTTTTGAGGCTGTATATTTTTTGTTTGGAATCAAGTATGAACCACCGATGACACGATTCCTCGCGCAGCAACTAGCCACGCCGCACTGGTTCAATATCGCTGCTGCAAAAAGAGACCTGGGTTATCGGCCGAACGTCAGTATCAGCGAAGGGATCGATCTGTTGCGCCGATCGATTGAGGCCAGTTGATTCAATAAATTACCGTGATGCCCAATGACGAGTGCTATTTGCTGCTGGCAGCTTGACCAACCTGTATTTTGCGGTAAACAACGTAAGCTGCGATCAGGCCAGCAAAACAGAAGGCAGAAACAACAAGAAACAAGTTTTGATATCCAGCGGCACCGGGGCTGGCATCCAGAATCATACCGCCTAAAACGGGCATAAAAATATCAGGCGTGTAGCCAATAACAGAAACAATACCTGTTGCGGTACCCGTCACAGCGAAGGGGATGCCACCTTGTTCCAGCAGGGAGAAATAAACTCCGCGCAAAGCGTAAACAGCGATAGAGATAAACACTACATTGATCAACAAGAAAGGCACCAGGGTCGGAGCACCTGACACGAACCCGAAAACAAGAAAGCCAGATGTCATAAGCACGAAAGATCCAACAACAGTTCTCGCACAACCAATTTTATCAGCGAGAAATCCTGCTGCGATGGCTGCAAAAAACGCAACCCAAAGTTTTCCTGTGCCAACGGCGCCTCCCAGGACGGCGCCTAATTCAAATACTTCAGTTGCGTAAGGGGTAAAAAGGATCGCACCCCACAATCCCGTATAGGCCGTCATGATGATAATTGCTATGAGCCACACCATTGGTAATTTCAGGACCTCGATAATTCCGGCCACGTTAAGTGTCAACCGACGCTCTTGGGCGTCTTCTCTCTGCGCCATGTCATCCTTCATTCCTGTCCAGACGAGAACGGCCAAGATCAAAGTTGATAAGGCAAGCAGCAGAATAACCTCGGAGAGCGCGGCATCGCCTGCCCCGCGCCAGACGAATATGAACATTAAGATCGTCGCTGATGTCATGTCGAAAAAATTTCTACCGCCTTCGAGCAAACCGAACGCCCGCCCTTGCTCTTTTTTAGACCCCCATTTGCGGGTTGCTTTTATCAACGCTGACCAAAACACACAAGCCGTTGCCAATCCCCAGACGCCGTACAAAAAGACACAGATCTCGAAGGACGGCAGCGTCGAAAAAACAAACCCGCCCGCTGATGTGATCAACAAGGCGACAGACATGAGGATGCGTGATGAAAAACGATCCGCTAACCACCCACCCGGGAAATAGCCAATGAGCGACGTAAACCCGAAGGTACCAGAGAGAATGCCTATTTGCGTTTTCGAAAAACCAAAAGCATCTTGCATGGGCACATAATAAATCTCCGAGAAAAACGGGAACCAATAAATGATGCTGCCAGATAAACACAGCAACGCCATAGTCAGCCATTTATCAGAAATAATCACCGCGATTTAACTGTGACCGGTCGAGGATATTCGTAGGTTCACGGCGCTTTGAATAACAACCCGCCTTTGATCACGACATCAATATTCTCAAGGTCACTAATATCTGCAAGCGGATCACCTTTCACAGCAACAATATCGCCATATAGTCCTTCTTGAATTGTTCCCACACGATCCCCCCACTGCATGACGCCGGCCGACACAGACGTGGCAGCCTTAATGGCTTGCATTTCCGTCATGCCCCATTCGACCATGTAGCGGAATTGAATTGCGTTCATACCATGCGGATAAACACCTGAGTCCGTACCAAAGACGATGCGTACACCTGCTTCATGGGCCTTCCTGAAGTTTTGACGCTGGGACATTGTGGTTTCAGTATTCTTGCGCAAGAATTCTTCGGGGAAATTTTGTTTGCGATACTCGACGTCAATCCAGTCTCCATTATAGATGTCCATCGAAAAAGCGACGTTGCGTTCTATGGCAAGTCGGATGCCCTCATCATCGACAAGAGACGCGTGTTCAATGCTATCTACGCCCGCGTTAATCGCGTCCTTGACGGATTGCGCTCCATGGGCATGAGCGGTTACTGTAATCCCGGCTGCATGGGCTACTTCAACCACGGCGGCAATTTCCTCCGGCGTCATCTCCGGTGAGCCTGGAACACCGCCAAAAGCAAGCACCGCGCCGGATGCGATCAATTTCAGAACGCCCGCCCCACCGTCCACGGCCGCTTGCGCCTTTGCTCGGAAGTCTTCAGGACCGCTTGCCACGCCCTGGCGCAGATGAGCAGGAATATCTTCTTGCGGGAAACCCGGGATTACAATGTCACCGCCGCCGCCCGGAATCGTTAGATAGACCGACGCGACTTGCATGCGTGGACCAATGGCATCACCGCGATCGATTTCATCTCGCATCAGGATGCTTGTTCCGCCGTAATAAACGCCAAGATTACGAACCGTTGTAAATCCGGCCATCAATGTGGCTTTAGTAAACTCTCGGCCTTTAAGCATCGTGTGCTCAAGACTGTGGCCGTAGTAATCACTCATTTCCGTGTAATCGTCCTCCATAATATGCGTATGCATGTCGATGAATCCAGGCATGCACGTATAATCTGAGAGGTCGATCACGGGTGTGCCCCGAGGTGCTTCTATGTTGGAGCCCACGGACAATATTTTTCCATCTTGAATAAGAACGGACACATTTTTCCGAGCGTTATCACTTTGCCCATCAATTAGCGCACCGCATCGAACCAACAAATCTCCACTGTCAGCTGCATAAGGAACTGCTGAAATTATGGCCGGAGAAATATCAGGCTCAGAACAGGCTACAAGCAGTCCTGTCAGCACTGTTGTCAACACAAGAAACTTATGAATTTGCACAGCTGTCCCTTAATAAACAATGTGTACGGGATTCGCACTATACCGTGCGCCACAACGCGCAACCCAACTTCGCATTGGAATTGCTTCTTTACTGCATCGATCTTGTGTCAGACTGTGACGTCTGGATTTTAGAGAGTAAACGTTGTGGATGACAGTTTCCCGGGTCCAATAACGCGCGCGGCACTCGAACGCGGCATTCCGCTTTTCAAAAATGGCTTGCGGTTCGATGCCGAAATGAAGCGAGCCGGGCAGCGCGGATTTCGTTCGGTACGGCAGATCGTTATTGACAAGGCAGACGGCGACTTCGTCTGGGATCTCGACGGCAAACGCTACATCGATTTCCAGAATGGTTGGGCGACAAACCCGCTCGGCAACTGTCATCCCGAGATTCTCGAGGCCGTAGAGGCAGCCAACCGGCGGTTCGGCTTCCATTATGACCATCCTTTGCGCTACGAGCTGGCCGAGATGCTCGCCGACATCATGCCGGACAAGGCGCTGCCGCGAACGAATTACGAAGTGTCCGGGACCGAGGCAGCCGAAGCCGCTGTGCACCTGGCTCTCACGCACACAAAACGGCGCTATATCATCACCTTCAGTTCGTCGTTCCACGGTATGGGACTCGCGACGAAGGTCATGAGCGGCATCAATGCCGGCTATGGCACGTATCTCGAAGGCTGGGGCGGCGGCGTTATCAAGGCGCCTTACCCATACAGTGAGCGAATTCCGGTCGGGATGAACGAGGATCAGTACACCGAGTATTGCCTGTGGTACCTCGATAATCATATTACTGCCTGTATTGCGGCTCGTGACAATATCGCGGGTATCCTGATTGAGCCGGGTCTCGCCGAAGGCGGCAACTGGATTCCGTCAACGCGCTTCCTGAGTGGAATACGCGACATCTGTGACAAGAACGACTGGTTGATGATCTCTGACGAAGTGCTGACGGGGTTGGGTCGTACGGGCCGGATGTGGGGCATCGATCACTATGATGTCGTACCCGATATCCTCGTGTACGGAAAGAACCTGTCCGGCGGTATTGCGCCACTGTGCGGAATCTCTTCGCGCGACGACATCATGGGCGATAACACTGATTTCGGATCAGGCTCGACATTTGCTGGAACGCCTGCGGGGTGTGCGGCAGCGATCAGGACACTGCAGATCTTCGCGCGCGACAACATCGTGGCGCATGCGAAACATCTCGGTAATATTGCAGCTAAAATCATGCACGAATGGGAAACGGTCAGTATCGTGCGCCAGGCGCGTGGCAACGGCTTACTGCTCGGCGTGAGTTTCGGCAAGCCCGAATCCGCGGGCGTCGATGAAAAAGACTGGTGGACGGCGCGGGCCGTTCGCGGAAAGATGCTCGAGAACGGCGTCTGGGCGATCTCCGATCGCGAGGACACGATTCGAATGTATCCCGCGCTCAATATGGAGGAAACCGTGCTTCGCGAAGGACTTGAAATTATGCAAGACGCTATCCACTACGTTGAGAAACACGGGCACACAGAGGGCGATGCGACAGCGTACCCGAGCGGCTTTGCGGGCTTTTAGTTAGTTACATGACGAACGCAGCCGTCCAGTACCGCGTGCAAGACCGGGTTGCCACGATTCGAATAGACGATGGCAAACGCAACGCGCTGTCGCCGCAGGTCTTACGAGAAATTTATCAAGCGCTCGATCGGGCCCAATCCGATCGAGCGATCGTAATCATGACCGGTCGAGAAACTGTCTTCTCGGCTGGCTTCGATCTGCACGTGTTGAAGCGCGGCGGCGTCACTGCGTTGCGCATGCTGGGTGCAGGCTACGCCCTGACCGTCCGTGTTATGGCCTATCCCTACCCAGTTATCGCGGCCTGCAACGGTCATTCGCTGGCGATGGGTGTCTTTCTGATGCTGTCGGCTGATTATGTGATCGGCAGCCGTGGCGATTTCAAGATTGCGGCCAACGAAGTGGCTATCGGCATGACCATGCCACGCGTTGCCGCGGCCATGTTGCGTCACAGGCTCAACCCGGCCGCTTTCCAGCGAGCGGTAACATTGTCCAAATACTTTGACGTTGAATCCGCACGGAGCGCCGGGTTCTTCGATGAACTGGTCGATCCTGCGGATCTGATCCCGCGCGCCGAGGCTTGCGCGGATGAATTTAAAAAGCTCGACCCACGAGCGCACGCGGCGTCCAAACGCAGAATTCGCTCCGCGCTCATCCGCAAAATTCGTTTCAGCATCCCGCTCGATCTGCTGGATGCCGTACTGATTGGCTTGCGAGGCGCGCGGCCACGATAAATGCATGCCGAACTAAGGGCGACGTGGCTGGGGAAGTTACTTTGAGTAACGGTAATCGATCCTGATTTGGGCATTAAAGTGTGCACCAGATTTGCTGACCGATTTCTGCGAATATCTCAGCCTTGTCACAATCCGTGGGCTAAAATCCTACGGCTTTTGGTGCCACACCAAGGAATAATCGTGATAGCACGCGCTTCGATAAAAATTATCCCTTTGCTACTCAGCATCATGCTACTCGTCGCATGCGGCCCGGCGCAAAACACCGAGCAACTCCCGGCCGAGACTCGCAACGTCATACTCTTCATCGGTGACGGTTTCGGGGCCGCCCAAACGTCCCTCGGCGTCCAATATGCGCGCCTTATCGAAAAACGCGAGCTCAACATTGAGTCACTCATGCACGATGGAAATACTGGCTACTCGCTGCCGTTGCCGTTCGACAGCATCGTCATCGACTCTGCTGCCGCAGCGACGCAGTTGGCAACCGGTCAGGCGGTCCGGAACGAGACCCTGGGTCTGAATCCCGACGGCTATCCGATTGAGACAATCGTCGAGTGGGCTCACGAACACGGCCTCGGGACCGGGCTCGTCACCAACATGCGTATTACCCACGCGACCCCTGCTGCTTTCGCCGTTCATCAAGGCTCGCGCTACAACAGCGAGCAGACGCTGATGGACGATCTTTTGCAGGACGGCGATGTCGACGTCTTTCTCGGCGGCGGAGCACGGGCCCTGGTACCCGCCGGAACATTAGCCTCCGCGGCGTTTCCGGGCATTCCCAAGGAACTTGACGGCGAGTCGATTCGTGATGACGAGATAAACTGGGCCGACGAATTGGCGGGCCAGGGCTTCGCCATCGTTTCAGATTCCACATCATTGCGTCAGGCCGCAAGCAGCGCGACAAAACTCCTGGGTATTTTTTCGGCCGACAGCCTCCCTTATGTCATCGACGGTCGACAGATGAGTCTCTCGACCGTTCCAACTCTGGCCGAGATGACGAGTGCAGCGCTCGACGTCCTGTCGCGACGCGATGAAGGTTTCTTTATGCTCGTGGAAGGAGGACGTATCGACTACGCGGCGCATGCGAACGACCCGGGCACCTTGCTGCACGAGATCCTGGACTTCGACGCAGCCGTGGGCAAGGGGTTGGAGTTTCAGCGCAGCCATCCGGACACGCTCGTTGTAGTTACGGGGGATCATGGTACCGGCGGATTTTCGTTCACCGATGCTGATTTTGGTCCGGCCACGGAGCTGCTACTCGATAGCGGCATCGTTTATCAGCCGGGCTGTTGTTATCCGCCCAACGATCGACTCAATATTCTTTTCCAGCAGAATGCATCCTACTCGTATATCTTGCAGCAAGCCGACATGGATCCAGACAAGCTCGTCGAACTCGTTCTTGTACACACCGGCCTCGAGATGACAATGGATGAGGCCAGAGAAGCGTTGGTCAGAGACGAACAGGGGCTCCCGGGGACGAAAGACTTTCGTCGTTATCACACTGATCCCGATGACAGTGCCTCTGCGCTGCTCGGTCTGGCTCTGGCGCGGCATAACTATGTTGTGTGGTCGACGGGAGAGCATACGAGTGACCTCGTCCCGACTTACGGACGCGGGCCGGGCGCCGAGAAGCTGAGAGGAATCTATACAAACACTCACATTTACTCGGTGATGCGTGAAACGCTGGAAGCTGGGCGTTGATGCGGGCTGTCGGAAACTCTGGCGCAATGGTGCTGCGCGCCTGGCATGTGCAGTGAGCATAGCGGCTCTGCACTGGGCTGAATTGACCAGCGAGTCAATCTCGAAAGCACCGGCACGAAAGAGTAAAGTAGCCGCAGAATAAAAACGACCTGGAGACACTCCGATGCGATTGCTTCTCTGCATTGCTGCAGCGCTGCTAGCGGCAACTGCCAACGCGCAGCAAAATTTCGAGTACTGGCCAGACGCGGATTACGACCCTTCCATTCCGACGGTTGAATCGGTACTTGGCTATGCGCCCGGCGAGCGTATCACCTGGCACCGGGATGCCGTGCGCTACTTCAAGGCCCTCGAAGCCTCGCAGCCCGACCGGGTTTCCGTGCACCGCTACGCGAGCAGTTGGGAAGGTCGCGAGCTGGTCTATGTCGTCATTTCATCCCCTGAAAACATGCGCCGCATCGATGACATTAAACGCGACATGCAGAGCCTGCGAAACGTAGCGAATACCAGTCGTGATGATGCAAATCGCATTATTCAATCGGGACCCGCGGTTACCTGGCTGGCCTACGGCATCCACGGCGATGAAATCTCATCGACTGATGCCTCGATGCTAACCGCCTATCACCTGCTGGCCGCGCGCGGCGATGGTCGCATCGACAATATCTTGAGCAAGACCGTCGTCATCATCGATCCCATGCTAAACCCCGACGGGCGTGATCGCTTTATTCACGGTTTTGAAATGGCCGAAGGACTTTCACCAGACGCTGACCGCCTATCCGCAGAGCACGACCAACCGTGGCCGTCTGGGCGCGGCAATCACTACCTGTTCGACATGAATCGCGACTGGTTTGCCATGACCCAACCCGAATCGCGCGGCAGGGTTGCCGCTATGCAGGAATGGTATCCGGTCGCCGTCGTCGACTATCACGAAATGGGCGGCGACAGGACCTATTTCTTCGCGCCCGGCTCGGATCCGATCAACCCGCACCTCACTACCACGCAAATGAAAAATCAGGAGTTGTTCGGCAAGACGAATGCAGCCTGGTTCGATCAATTTGGGATCGACTATTTCGCACGTGAAGTCTACGACGAATTTTACTCGGGCTATACATCCTGGACCGCGTTTTTTGGCAGTACGTCAATGACCTACGAACAAGCGGGCCTTGAAGGACTAGCGCTGCGCCAATACGACGGCAATGAACTCAGCTACGCAGAGACCGTACGCAAGCATTTCGTGACCTCGCTCGCCACGGCTGAAACCGTTGCGAACAACCGCCAAAAGTTTCTGCAGGATTTTTACGATTACCAGCTCTCGGCGATTGCTGAAGGCCGTTCGGACGATATTCGCGTCTACATCATTCCCCAGCAATCGGACCAGGCGGGAGCCAACAAACTGGCCGGGCAACTGGTGCGCCAAGGTGTTGCGGTCGGTGTCGCGACTGCCCGCTTCAAAGCCTGTGGCGAGGAATATGCTGCAGGCAGCTACGTGATCGATATGGCGCAGCCCGCAAAGCGGCTCGTGCGTACACTCCTGGATGCACACGTGGCGATGGACAGCAGCTTCCTCGCGGAGGAGGAAGGTCGCCGCAGGCGTGGCCTGGACAGCCAAATCTACGACGTGACGGCCTGGTCGGTGCCTTTAATGATGAACGTGCGTACTGAACCCTGTAGTCGATTGCCGACAGTCAGCACCACACCGGCCGGACCCGAACTCGTTCACGCACCAGTTCTACCGGACGCAGACGCCAAGGTCGCCTATCTTGTGCCCTGGGGCGAAGCAACTGCCATTCGCTTTCTGTCACACGCATTGCTCAACGGTTTGTCGGTAAAGAGCAGCGACGCGGCGTTTACTCTGCAGGGCAAACGTTATCCGGGCGGAACGCTGATTATTGACATCGCGGACAACACGGACGACGCACACCAAACGGTCCGGGACATTGCGTCTGCCACCGGCGCCAACGTTGTTGCCGTCGATGATAGCTGGGTTACCGAGGGGCCCAGCCTGGGCAGTAATAAGGTTGTAAGTCATAACAAACCCGACGTTGCAATAGCATGGGATTTCCCGACCTACGCTCCGGGCGCCGGACAAGCCCGATTCGTGATTGAGCGCCAATTCGACTACCCGGTCACGGCAATCCGCACCGCGCGAATCGCCACAGCCGATTTGAGCAAGTTCGAAGTCCTGATCCTGCCGGAATCGTACCAGGGGTATGGAGCTGTCCTGGGCGAGGCAGGCGCAGAAAACCTCCGCGACTGGGTGAGTAAGGGCGGCGTACTGATTGGGCTCGGCTCAGCCAATCGTTATCTCGCCGACGCGAATATTGATTTGATATCGATCCGCCGCGAAAACGCCGTTGTCGAGGAAGACGACGAGGACGAAGAGGGTAGCAGCGATTCGAGTGGCGATAGCGACAACGATGAAGAATTGGAGGCGACGGTCGAGGGCCGCAACCTGGAAAGCCTGTCTGATTACGAAAATGCGATCGCGCCAAAATCTGCGCTTCCCGATTCCCTCTCCGGCGTGATCCTAAGAGCAGACGTCAGTTCAGAGCATTGGCTGGCGGCCGGAGTCGCTTCGTCGCTGAACGTCCTGACCTGGAGTACGGATATTTACACGCCCATACGCCTCGATTCCGGTGTCAATGTGGCTCGCTTCTCATCGCCCGACAATTTGCTGGCGAGCGGGTACATCTGGGAAGAAAACCGCAGGCAACTCGCGTACAAGCCATTTGCCGTCGTGCAACCTTTGGGCCGCGGCTTCGTTATTGCCTTCACTCAGGATCCAACCATTCGCGCCTATCTCGACGGTCTGAATGTTATTTTTATGAACGCGATTTTCCGCGGTGCTGCACACGCACGGCCATTACACTGATTGAAATAGGCCCATACTCGTGGTGCGGCGGCGGCTCAAGGTAAAAAGTTACCGCGGCGTTCGTTGCAGCAGGGGGCAGATGATGAAAATCATAAACAAACAAATCATTATTCTCGGCATCATTGGAATATTCGGCGCGGTCAATACTGTCGCAGAAGATGCTGTCACGGTATTCACTAACGGCACAATCTATACCTCCAACGCGCAGGCACCGTGGGCCGACTCCGTCGTGGTCAAGGGCGACAAAATAGCTTTCGTCGGAACCGATGCGGGTGCGCTGACATTCGCCGGGGCGGGTGCGCGAATAGTGGATCTGGGGGGCAAGCTGGTGTTGCCCGGCCTTGTCGATGCACACACGCACCCGGGCTTGGTTGGCATTTCCCATGATCTGCTCGAGATGGAACTCGTGCAGGACAAAGAGATCCTGATGCAAAATATCGCCAACATGATTGCAGCGAACCCGGACCGCGAAGTTTTATTGGGCGGTTACTGGGATAACGGCACGTTTGCTGAGACCGGCCCGCACAAGGCTGACCTCGACAGGATCGAAGCACAACGACCCGTAATCCTCTACGACTATTGGGGGCATACCGTTTGGGTCAACTCCCGGGCACTGGAAATCGCCGGCATTGATCGACAGACGCCGGACATCGTGCCCGGCTTTGCTTTTTACCAACGCGACGAGTCCGGGGAGCCAAGTGGCTGGATTACCGAGTCTGCAGCGTCTCTTTTTGTCAATAACTTTCAATCAATCACGCCTGCGGTTGAAGATCAGATTGTCGGGTTTCTGACGTATCTCCGCAACCTGGGGGTCACGACATTGCTCGATGCGGGAAACTTCGGCATTGACGATGAAACCTATGCGGCGTTGTCCAGACTGGATAAGGCGGGGCGATTACCGCTGCGTTACCACGCCACCTTTACATTGTTTGTGCCGAGCGACTACGAAACGGCGATCGATCAGGTCAAGGAGATGAATGCGAAGTATGGCAGCGACCGATTGCGCATCGACACATTGAAGATCTTTCACGATGGCGTGATTGAGACCCGCACGGCCGATATGTTTGACGACTACCTGGATACGCCTGGAAACAGCGGCGAATCGCTATTTTCCGAAGCGCAGTTGCATGATCTGATTATCGATCTGTCAAAAGAGGGCATTAACCTGCATGTTCATTCGGTCGGTGACAAATCAACGAACAAATTACTGAACGCGATCGAGCGGGTCCACGAGACACTCGGTGGCCCGCCAGCGATCCGCATCGCGATCTGCCATCTGGAGACCGTGCTCGACACCGACTTTTATCGCTTCAAAGACCTCGGTGTGATCGCTTCATTTACGCCGGCTTGGCACGGCAACGTGGGTGATCATAATGTCTATGCGGCCATTGGCGACAAGGCCTGGTCGCAAATGCGCGCCCAGCCAATAATTGCCGACGACGCGGTGTTTACCTTCTCCAGTGACATTACGACCACCCATGGATGGCGGGATGAGGCCGCGAATCCGTATCACGGCATGCAAATCGGCCACAATCGTCAACCGGTAGAAGGTGGTCCGGACGCCCGTTATGCCAGGCCGCGCAGCGAGAGGATTCGGCTCGATGCGCTTGTCGATGGTTACACAATCAATGGCGCTTACCAGTTGGGCCGGTCGCACGAGCTGGGGTCAATCGAGGTTGGTAAACAGGCCGACCTGGTTATTCTGAATCAGAATCTGTTCGAGGTTAATCGCTATGATATTCACAAGACCAAACCCGTTGCGGTCATCATGGACGGAGAACTGGTTCACGGCGAGCTGTAAAGCATCGATGGATCAAATCTCTTGCAGCATTATCTCCGCAACTGCCGCGCCTCATCCAATACGTAGGCCTGAATAGCAAGCGCCTCTTGCTCCGTCAGGACTTCGCCGAACACGGGCATGCCGCGCGGTACGTAGGCGCCGTCCAATACGATTGCAGTCCAGATTGCATGCGTCTCTTCAGTTGCGTAGCGTAGATCCGCTACCGATCCAGTGCCTCTCGCGTTGACGCCGTGACACCAGGCACAACGCGCGCCGTACAGCACAGCGCCGTGCCCGATCTGTTCGACCGTGGTCTCGATATCCGGTAATTCCGGCAACGGCCTGGTTTCAGCCGTTGCACGCGGCAGCGTTGCTTTTGCCCCTAGCTTGTAGGTCAGGACGCGACCAATCGCATCGCGGCTTTCGTCAGCGGTCGGATCGCCCTCAAACATACCCATGAAAATGCCCCATCCGCCGACCACCGTGACGTATTGCTCGCCATCGACTTCGAAAGTCACGGGCGGCGCCATGATGCCGGTGTTGGCATAGGTCGACCAAAGCTGCTCGCCGGAGTCGGCAGCATACGCCGCGAACTCGCCACTGGCCTCGCCCTGGAAAACGAGATTGCCCGCCGTTGAGAGAACTCCAGCGTTCCATGCGCTGCCGCTGTCGATGCGAAACACTTCTTTCCTGGCCACCGGGTCCCAGGCGGAAATTCGTACGGCAATTTCGGGATGCTCGGCAAGTTCCTCGGGCGTCACCTTTGAGCTCTCTTCGAAATCAAGGCCCAGGTTGAGGTGATTCTCGATAAAAGCGAACTCTTTCGAGTTGGCGAACGTTTCCGCTTGTCCCAGGAGCGGTATGTAGACAAGGCCGGTGTGCGGACTGTAGGACATCGGGTGCCAGTTGTGGCCGCCCCAGGAACTCGGGAAGATCACCTTGTAGTTCTGCTCGTAACGAGCGCCCTCGAGTTCGACCGGCCTGCCCGTATCAAGATCAACATGCGATGCCCAGTTCAGCGGCACATACGCGTCCGCGCTGATCAATTTGCCCGTCTGGCGATCCAGCACGTAGAAGAAGCCGTTCTTTGGCGCCTGCATCAGCACCTTTCGCACGCCGCCGCCGAAATCAATGTCGGCCAGGATCATGTGCTGCGTTGCCGTGTAGTCCCAGGTGTCGCCGGGAGTCGTCTGGTAGTGCCAGACGTACTCGCCGGTATCCGGGCGCAGCGCAAGTATTGAGCTGAGGAAAAGATTGTCGCCACCGCCCGGGCTGCGCACCTCACGATTCCACGGCGAGCCGTTGCCCGTGCCGACGTATAGCAGATCGAGTTCCGGGTCGTAGGCGAACGAATCCCATGCCGTACCGCCGCCGCCCATGGTCCACCACTCGCCGCTCCAGGTGTCTGCGGCCATGCGCAGGGCGTCGGACTCGAATCCATCCGCCGGGTTACCGGGCACGATGTAGGTCTTCCAGATCAGCTCGCCGGTCTCGGCATCGAAAGCCGAGACGAATCCGCGCACGCCGTATTCCGCACCGCCATTGCCGATGATGACCTTGCCTTTGACAACCCGGGGCGCGCCAGTGATGGTGAAAGGAGCCTGGCGATCAATCGTGTCGACTTTCCAGACTTCGGTGCCGGTCGCCGCATCGACAGCCGCGAGATAACCGTCAAGCGTTGCCACGTAGACCATGTCGCCCCAGAGCGCCGCACCACGATTCGGCACATCGCAACACGCGTAAGTGCTCCAGCTTTTCGGCACCTGCGGATCGTATTTCCACAGCGGCGTACCCGTGCTCGCATCAAGCGCATACAAGACACTCCACGCCGCCGTTACGTACATGACGCCATCCGCGATCAGCGGCGTGGCCTCCATGGCGCGAGTGGTATCGATATCGAAGTGCCAGGCCAGGCCCAGGTCCGCAACATTGCCGTCATTGATTTGGGTCAGCGGGCTGAAGCGCTGCTCGTCGTAAGTGCGGCCATGCGACAGCCAGTTGCCGGGCTCGCTGTCGGCATTGATGATGCGCTCGGCTGTTACCGGGTGTTCGGTGGTCGGCTCGCCGCAACCAACGAAGAAAATCAGGGGGACAATGACTACAACTCTGAAAACCCCTGACAAAAACAAGAAAGCAAATGGCCTGGCGGACATTAAGACTCCCGTGGAATGCAAAGCACGAATCAACGCAGTTATCGTAGCGGTATTTTAGACCTGAACCATTCGTTATGGCGAGGCATGATTGTTATCGCTGACCATTTCGAACAACCTCGATCACATCTGTTTGTGCTAGTGTCGCAGCAATCAAGAACAACAGGAAAAGACCATGAAGAAGATTCTCCAGTTTGCCGTTGCGGCAATCATTGTTCTCGTGGCACCGCACGCCGTCCTTGCCGACGACAACAAGTCGATCCTGGTAACGGGCGCCAGTACGGGCATCGGCCGACATCTCACCGAAACATTGGCTGAGGCCGGCTATCACGTATACGCCGGCGCGCGTAAAGACAAGGATCTCGAAGCGCTTGATGCGATCGAAAACGTCACGGCCGTAAGACTGGACGTAACCAAGCAGGACCAGGTTGATGCTGTTGTCGCAATGATCCAGGAAAAAGGTACAGGCCTGTATGCCCTCGTTAACAATGCCGGCGTTGGCGGCGGCGGAGAGGTTGTCGATACGCCGATCGAAGATCAGACGTTTGTCTACGATGTAAATGTTGAGGGCGTCTACCGCACGACCAAGGCATTCGCGCCACTGATTATCGAATCCAAGGGACGCATTGTGACGACGGGATCGATAGCAGGCACGCTCGCAGCCTTCCCGGGCTTCAGCGCCTATGCCGGCAGCAAACACTGGATCGAAGCCTATACGGACTCGCTCGCCGCGGAAATGGAGCCGCACGGCGTCGCGGTGAGTGTCGTTGAGCCCGGCAACTACAAGTCAAACATCCGCCGCACCAGCGTGTCGCGGGGGCATGAGCAAACAGTAGCCGCTGGTGGCGAAGTGACCGAAGAAATGAAACAGGCTTACGAAGCGACGGCCGAGCGTGAGTTGTCCTACAAGGAACCTGATGAGGTTTCCGAAGCATTCATGCATGCCCTGTTCGACGACAGTCCGTTGCTCCGTTACATGGTTGTCCCCAACGCGGAAGAACAGGCGTGGACCATTCGCACGAAGGTCGAGCAGCTTGTTCAGCTGAACCAGTGGGGTCCTTACAGCTACAGCCGCGATCAGTTGGTTGAACTGCTGGATGAAGCCCTCTCTGGAGATGCGACTTCGGAGTAAGCCGAAGAATGGTGGCCAGGAGCGGACAAAACGGCAGGATTGCCGTTTTGCACGACGGAACGAAGTGACGTCGCCCGAAGGGCGCCGCACACGGATGTGCGGAGTGAATCGAACCACCGGTACGCGGATTTTCAGTCCGCCTGCTCGATGGCGAGAAGATAAGCTGCTCGCGCCAATGGCACCACGATGCGGGTCATCGACAGGCCCCAATTGCGCCGGAGGCGATGCTCCGCTTTACTCCATTTTCCAGAAGTCGATGCCGGATGCCTGCTTGCCGACGTCGATGGACGCCCGCGTTTCGAACGTCCGAAGATCGATAACGTCGACCGTTCCCGGGTCGTCTGCGACTCCTTCGACAGTGACAAACGCGAAGCGGCTGTCCGGACTCACGGTGACGCCGTGAGTTAAGCGGCGGCTTGCGGCGACGTTTGCCAACTCCTTGCCTGTTTCGAGATCCCAGATTGCCGTTGAATTGTTCGGTTTGCAGGTCGCAATGATCATCTTCCCGTCCGGTGTAATGGCCAGGTTATAGGGTCCTTTCTGCGTGTGGAACCGGCGCGTAATTTTCCAGTCTTGCAAACTGATCTCAACAATCTGGTCGGCTCCCTGCAGCGCGACGTACAGCAGTGGCTTGGTCGGGTGTGGTTGTACCCAGGTTGGCTTGACTACCGCCCTTTGATGGCCATCGTGGTTGACGTTCTTATTCGCGGTGCTCTCGTCATTGGCAGTCAGATGCAGCGTTCTGCCAATCTTCAGCTTCATGACGTCGATCTCGTACAGTGTGTCGTCCATCATGCCCACTGAATAGTGAAACTTTCCGTCCAGGCTGGTACGCGAGCCATGCGGCATCAGGCCTTGTTCGATCTGCGCAACCTCGAGCATCGATACTGTGTCGATCACCGACACGGTGCTGGGTTCCATATCGCCGTGAAGATTAAAGTTCACGACGAACATCAAGCCGGTCGAATGGCTGATATCCATGGTCGCGGGGAACAGCCCTACCTGTACATCGCTAACCGAGACATCGTCTCCGGTTGCATATTTGAAGACAGATCCGTACGGCAGACCGTGCGCTATCGATACGTACCAGTATCGACCGTCAGGCGATACGCGAATACCGTGCGGCCCCTCAATCTCTGTCGCAAAAGCGCCGACTCTTATCGTCTTTAGAACTTCTCCCCCGTCGGGACCGAATCTCACCAGGTGCACGGTGTCTTCGGACTCGGCGGCAACGTATACATAGTAGTTGTTCTCGACGGGATCGCCCGACGCCAGGGTCGTCGTTGCGCCGAAGCATGATCCGGCAACTAAACTTGCAGCAAGAAATTTTACAAGCCGATGCTCAATCATTGATTTGCCGATTCTTCCTCTTTATCTTCGTCTTCTTTTTCCTTTAGCCGCACTGCCCATAGACCGCTGTGATAGTCGGTAAAGAAAATGGTGCCTTTGTGTGGCTGCGGCCCCCAGACCATGGCCGCATTCGGAATATGACCTTCGGGATCAGCGGAGAAAAAGCTGCCCACCTCGCGCCCCTGCGAATACAGGTCTCCGATCAGCTCGCCGGACACGTCGAGGACGCGCAGGCCGCCCTGGTAGTAGGCCGTGTACAGGAGTTCCTCTTCCCAATCGATCCAGAAATTGTGAACACCGAAGTCGCCAACTCTGTACTGAGCGACTTCTTGCGGATTTCCCGGATCGTCGAATTCAATAATGTGGATCCAGCCACCGGCTCGAGACGGAATTTTCTCGTCGGGATCGTGCTCCAGCCTTTCGGGAACACGCGGGTTGTCATAGAAAGTCTCGTCACCGGCGAAGACATACATTTTCCCGGCGGAACGGCTCTGCATGGGCCAGACCGCATGATTCCAGCCGGTTATCTGATCGGCACGCCCCATTTCCACCGGATGCTCAGGAGAACCGCCAGGCCCGCTATCGCCGCCACCACCGACATCGACCATGATGATGCCGTCCGTTGCGCCCGCTTGATACAAGATGCCGTCGCGGACCCAGACATCGTGCACCGAACGACCCGGAGTCGTGGTCTCGAAACGGCTTACGCGCGACGGCTCGCTCGGATTATCAATATTGATGACATCCCAGCGGCGCCCATTGTTCACCGCGTACACATGATTATCGTATATAAAGGTGTTGTGCACGCCACCCGTCAGTTGATCGTCGAAAGTGGACAGGATCGTTACATCGCGAGGATCGCTAACATCAAGAATGACGATGCCGTTCCTGCGATTGGATGCCCCCTCCCGACTGACGACAGCAATGCGGCCATCTTCTGATATCTTGACATCGTTAATCGTGCGCGCGTCTACCTGGACGGTGTCGACAAGCTCCATTGCGGTGGGATCAGTGACGTCGTAGAAATAGATTTTTCCCGGACCACCCCAACTGCCAACGATGGCGTAATCCCGGCCGTCCACGCCTTCCCAAATCCAGAAGTCTGACGTGAAGTGGTCGGAAATTCGGGCCTGGCCAAGAAACTCGAATTCGCGGGTCACATCACGCCGCTCAATCCGCACACTTGCCCTCGCCACGGCGCTGCCGGACATTGCGACCACCGTGTATATGCCTTGCTGCTCGGCGACGAAACGACCGTCGTCGAGAATCATTGCAGATGCGCCGGCCCCGCGCGCTTCGGGATGATTGGGGTCAAGACTGCTGCGCAGAGAAAATTCAACCGGTACATCGGCAACGATCGCACCCTTTATATCCCGTGCGACCGCGTTGAAATGAATCACATCGCCGGTTCGCGCTTCGCTCTGAGATGCAGTGAGTTCAATCGAGCGAATCGGGTTGGTCTTTACGTTGATCGTTGCGGTTGCCTCGACTTCATCGACGGTCGCAGTAATCGTGACGGCCCCCGCTTCCAGTCCAGTGATGGTGCCAAATCCATCGGTTTCTGCCGCACCGCTCTCGCTGATTGTGAATACGGGCGCCAGGTCATGGCGCTTGACGCCGGCTTCATCAATGCCGCTGACGCGAAGCGCCGCGGTCGTACCCGTATAGAGTGGGTCAGGTATGCCGTCGATCTGAATGCTACTCAGCGGCGGCTCCGGTACGACGATTTCAAGCTTGCCGCGAATGCCGGCCTCCCACGACCGGGTGTAACTGTCCGGCTCGCCTTCGATACGCTGCGTGGGAGACAGTGCCGTCACCTTGTGTTCTCCGGGACGAATGGCCGTCACCAGGCCGCCCGGCGTTACCGTGAGGTTGATTCGTGAACCGAAAAAAAGCACCTGGGCGTCGGGGACGATGTTGCCGTCCGCATCTTTGACCACTCCTTTGAGCTGGATAGTGTCCCCGACTTTGAGCTCCAACGTCGAAGGCTCAATCTCCACCGTAGGAAATGTTTGCGCCGACAGGTCCGTGGAAATAAAGATGGCAAGAGAAAATACTAACAATCCTGCGAACGAATTTTTCATTCTTATTTTTCCAGGTAGGCGTAGACCGGATACTTACTTTACGCAAATCTCACGCATTGAGCCATCGTTGATGATGGTCAAATTATCATCGCATGACCCGTTTTGTCGGTGGACCGGGACTGACGGCACTGCTAACCGACAAGATAGACTTACTACTAGTACGGCGGACCGGCTGCGATAGCAGCCAGCGATGCGTAGCTACCCGAGCAACGCGAGGGCAAGGGCCGCTTGCGGACCGCCGTCAATCGAACCACCGACACGCTATATCTCGCCGAGAAAATCACGTTTGCCCAGGTCGAGTCCGCTGTGTCTCAGCAGGTTGTAGGCAGTGGTTATATGAAAATAGAAATTCGGCAACACAAAACCCAGCAAATAGCTTTGGCCGGTGAAATTGACGGTGTGACTCCCGAGCTTTAGCTCGATCTCACGAGTCTCGCTGCCCTCCAACTGCTCCGGCTTGAACGTCGCAAGAAAATCCAGTGACTTTTTGATCCGAGCATGGACGTCCGCAAACGTTGCTTCGTCATCGCTCCACTTCGGCATATCCGTGCCGGCCAGTCGCGCGGCGCAGCCCTTGGCCACGTCGGTCGCAACCTGAACCTGGAAGATAAAGTTTCGCATCGTCGGAAACAGGCGTGCCTGCAACAGTGCCGAGGGCTCGATATCATTTGCTTCGGCGTAGGCTTCGGCCT
>JACZSM010000031.1 GCA_022574185.1 Pseudomonadota bacterium | reverse complement strand
TAGTATCTTCCATGTTCGACAGCGGGCCCGGTCGATAGAAGCGAGACTGAACGCCTTTCCAGTTATTGGCGATAATGGTTTTGTCAGCTTCGGTTGTTACATCCCATAGCCAGGTCAGTTCGTCGACATCGTAATCCTTGCCTTCTTCCGCATCGTTGCGGACCAGCCAGTAGATGTCACACCGCGACCTGCCAATATCCACAGGTGTAAACACATAGCAAACAACATGGTCGCTGTAAGCGAGCAAATAAGAAAACCCACCAATAGCAAAATCCGATGCTCCACCGTCGTAATTCTTCAACGCCCCGAGCAACGGCGCAACGGGTTTGCCTTCCTTGCTGCCGGTCTGGTATCCCTCAAATAACGCCGTGCGACTGTAGCTATAGCCAATTTCTCCGGCTGGCGACTTCGTGTCGGCGAAATCGATTTCGATCTTGCGAATGCCGCAGGACTCCATTTTATCGATCATGTGATGCTGGAGTCGATCGCGTTTCTTGCGGTCCATCATGAGCGTATGCATTTTCGCGTAATCCGGGTGCGCGTGTGCGCAGTGGTAACACTCCTGGTAGTTCTCAACCGAGAGCTTCCAGTTCGCGGCAATGTCATACTCTTTGTAAGCAGCAACCTTGAGATTTTCGAAGCCGAACATCGCCATCGGCTCGGCAAGATCTCGCTTCGCACCTTCTAACGATAGCGGTTCCTCGCCAAAGCTTACAAAGATCAAACCGCTGATCGTATCCACAAACAGTTCATTCAGACCATGGCTGGCTTTATCAAAATCATCGGGCATATTTCGCGCTGCCGCCAGATTGCCGTCGATATCGTACATCCAGCCATGGTAGGGACATGTGAACTTTCTCGTCGACCCATTCGCCTCCAGGCAGACAATTGAGCCACGATGCCGGCATACGTTTGCAAATGCTTTGATCGTCCCGTCGGATCCGCGCACAATGATTGCGGATTCGAGCGCAACATTAACGACCTTGAAGTCACCGGGCTCCGGTATTTCCGATTGATGCCCCGCGAGCACCCAGTTACGAGCGATAACGCGTTCAAACTCCAAAGCGTAAATTTCCGGGTCTGTATAAAAACGCTGTTCGAGCGAATGCCCCGGCATTTGGCTGGCGATAAGCTCATCGACAGTCCTGTTATCTTGCTGCATTAATCGGTCTCACAAATTCAGATGTGTAAATAGTTAATGTACTACGGTAGCACAGCATTCTTCCGGGCACGCTAAAGTGGCATGCCGGGAAGAGGTAACGCACACTACCCAACTCAGCGAATGAACGTCACGATCCACATGAAGCATTTTGCATGACTGATTTCGAAAATGTATCGGCAATGCTGGGATCCTTGCAGCCGCGCGAACCCGTCTATTGCGTCTATCCGCACGTCTATCGCAAGACGGCTCAGGAATTCCTCGCGGGATTTCCGGGCCGCGTGCTTTACGCTGTCAAAGCCAACAACGATCCGACCGTACTCCAGGTTCTCGTTGCTGCCGGCATCGAACATTTTGACTGTGCCTCACTGGTCGAGATCGAACAGGTACGCGATATCAGCCACGATGCTGTCTGCTATTTCATGAATCCCGTCAGACTCATCGGTGCCGCCAGATCGGCGCAGGAGCAACACGGCGTGAAGCATTTCGTAGTCGATCACGTAGATGGCCTGGCGACGTTGGTGAAGGAAATTGATGCCAGCCGCGCCGTCATCTTTGCCCGCATGGCTGTACACCACAAATCAGCGCGGTGGGATCTGTCAACCAAGTTCGGCGCACAACCGGACGACATGCCGCAACTGCTGCAATTGATCGCCGATCATGGTGCCGAGCCGGCACTGGCCTTCAACGTCGGTTCCGTAGTGATGAGCCCTGATGCGTTCGTGCATTCGATCGAAGTCACTACGAAAGTGCTTGAGCAACTGCCATTCCAGATAAGGCTAGTGGACATTGGCGGCGGGTATCCGAAAACCTATCCCGGATTTGAGGCGCCACCTATCGAGGATTATTTCGCGGCAATTCGACGTGCGGCGCAGCTACTACTTAAAGACGGTGGTGAATTGCTCGCCGAACCAGGCCGCGCGCTAAGCTCTCCGGGCCTATCCGCTGTCACGCAGGTGTTGCTGCGCAAAGATGATCGTCTGTATCTAAATGATGGAATGTATGGAGCGTTCTGGGAGCTTCGCTTCGATGTACAAGACAGGTTTCCGGTGCGCGCATTTCGCGGTCACACAGCAATGACCGGTGATGCGCAGTCGTTTCACTTGTACGGACCAACGTGCGACTCGGGTGACGCTATGCCCGGAAAGGTCATGCTGCCTGCCAATATTGATGTCGGCGACTATATTGAGTTCGGCCTGATCGGCGCATACAGTCTTAGCGGACGCACTGATTTTAACGGCTTTTACAGTGACTCGGTCGTTACGATCGACTCGGCCAGTGCATTGCCACCGGCTTGATCGACGGCTATCTCTGCGGGATCATGCAGCGGCGGCCGTAGCCACTGATCGGCCGTCGCGAGCGGTGCTGCAAGCGTCAGCAGAAAAGCCTCGAGTTGCCGCAGTTCGCGGCCGCTCAAACCCAAGGGTTTTACTTCGTTGTGGCCGATCATGGCAGGCAACGCCTTATTGTAATGCTGCAAGACCTGGGCCAGCGTTTCGATCTGGCCTTTGTGCATGAATGGCCCGGTATTTTCGAGATTGCGCAGCGATGGCGTGCGCATGGCGCCAATGAGCTCGGGCCCGGTGCGTGCAAATTTTAATTCGGCACAATCACGCCCCGGATCGTCACTGTATGTGCCTGTGCAACTAAACGGATGTGCCAGCACTTCACGAATACCGGCGACCCGCCCCTTGTCGGGAACCTCGCCGGGAAACGCTATCACTCCCGTATTGTGAAACTCGTGATTGCTCAGCAGCGGACCGTTGTGGCACTGCGTACAGTTCGCCTCACCGATGAATAACCGCAGGCCGCGGATTTCGTCTTCGCTGAAAACTTCCTGTTGGCTTGTTTCATCGCCCGCAACCACCGTTGCAACATAGCGATCGAATTTTGCTGGGCCCGGCATGAGCAGGCGCTCATAGGCTGCAATCGATTTACCGATGTTCGCGAAAGCCCGATCGACAGAATCGCTCTCTGGCAGGTCGCCAAAAAGCAGCGCATACATCTCGCTATACGACGGGTCCGCCGCGATTAATCGGACGATATGGCTGCGATTGCTGCCGTGCTCGTTGCTATCTTCGAGCGGCGACAGCGCCTGCGACCACAAGCTATCCCGGCGCCCATCCCAGTACAGCCACGGGCTGTAAGCGACGCCCACAATACTTGGCGTGTTTCGTTTCGAGGCGCCAATGGCCTGCCCTTTCGGCAGTCCGTCTGTGAAGCGCCGCTCCGGCTGGTGACAGGTAGCGCAGGATATCGCCCCGTTCGCACTGAGGCGCCTGTCGAAAAACAGCCGCTGGCCGAACCTCGCGGCTGCAAGGTTATCAGCGACTGCATTCGTCGGGTCGGACGGGAGCGGCTTGAGATTAGCGATCCACAATGACTCGAGCATTTCGACTTCAGGTTCTGTCCACGATGCCGGGGGAGCCTGCGGCAGCAACCACCAGATGATGCCCGCAGCAATCGCCGCCAGTGTCAATTTGGTCGCTCGAGATTTTCTGCGCATGCTTTGATTCACAGTTGCAACGGGATCGTAACGCTGTCCGCTATGTCACCGGCTTTGATCGTTATCAAAATCTCCCACTGGCCGTGCATGTGAAAACGTACACCTTCAACGCGATAATTGCCGTTGCCGAGGTACTCGGTCACGCGTGGCCGTGTTGGCAAGCCGTGGTTGTGCAGCGGCATGCCGCCGTCGACCGTGACCTCCGCGTTCTCGACCACATCGCCGGTTATTGTTTCGATGTGCAGCAGCCACTCGTGAATTCGATTGATCTCGGGCGGCTCCAATGCGCTGGTGTAGACAAGCTTATATATCTGTCTGTCTGACAGCCAATAGCTATCTTCCGCCCCGTGTGCCGTACCGGATAATACGAATCCCAAGAGCACCAGCGTGCCGAAAACTTTGCACCGCCTAGTCGACATTGACGCCTCGCTGTGCGCGCCAGCGCGCCAGACTTCCATTCATGACCAAGTATTGAAGCTGAACGATGATCAACAAACCAACGAAAAGCGGCCAGTAACCAAAGCCCGTATATCCAACCTCGAACGGAAACACCGCGATATAGCCCCGGCCATCACGATTCGGCCTTGCAGTAACCACTCCTATGTACTGACCGCCGGTATCGAACTCATGAATCACCGTGAACACATCAGGCTCGATGATCGGCTCCTGGTAGAACACAGTGACACTGTCGAGGTCGTCAATAGCAGCGACGTCTTCCCAGCGCGCGAAGCGGCCCTTGCCCGTTACATCTCTGATAATCCGAAAATCGATTGGCATCACTGCAAGCTCGTCATGCAGGTACTCCATGACGAAAATACTCTCAGTTACGTCAGGAAGGTCTTCGCAATATTCATCGTGCTGCCGGGTTCGTGGTTGATAGATCTTGAAGTGCGCCGTGAGGTAGTTGATCTTGATAACGCACAGATCTCCGTCGTTCACGACACCGCCGTGGGCCCTCGCCTCTTGCTGGGAAATGAGCAGGCTCAATAGCATTACAAGCAGGAAAAAACTCGTTTCTCGCGCCATCTGTTTACTTGGTCTCAATACGCTCACACGCGGAAACCAATTCTAACCCTTCGGACCCTGTTTCAGTTCGCAGATCTGCTCCAGGCCGGCCAGCAGGTGCTCCCAGGTCTGGGTATCGATGGACTGCTTGAGCTCCGCATACGCCCCAGCCACCAGCGGCATCACCTGAGGCTCGATATCGCAACCCGCAGGAGTTGCGTATACGCAGACGATGCGCCGATCGGAATCCGTTCGCCGGCGTGCCACGAGGCCCAATTTTTCGAGCCGGTCCACTACACCAACGAGACTGGGCGCCGTAATCAAGGTCAGATCTGCGAGTTCGTGCAAAGCAATCTCGTCTTGCTCCCATAGCACCCGCAGCACTCGCCACTGCTGCTCGGTGAGCCCGAATTCTTTGAATATCTTACGAAAACCGGGCATGACCGCATCGAGCGTGCGATGCAGCATCATCGGCAGGGAGCGGCTGAACTGGTCTATTGCCAACGCGAATTACTTTATTAATATAATAATTATTTATATATTAGGTATTATTCAACCGATGTCAAACATGACACCGGCTGCGGCACATTGGTCATCGTTGTTATGGTGTCGAGGTGGCGGTCGCAATGAGGACAGCAGATGGGGAAACCTGAGCATAAGGGACTGCGCAGAATTCTTCGGGCGACGAAGTTTTCGGCGCAAGGACTCAAGTCCGCGTGGCAGCACGAGGCGGCATTCCGACAGGAACTCGTTTCGTTACTCATCTTATTGCCCGTCGCATTCTGGCTCGGACGTACGGCTGTCGAACACGCCTTGCTGATCGGCGTTTGTCTGATCGTGCTAATGGTTGAGCTACTGAACTCCGCGATCGAGGCGGCCATCGATCGCCATGGTGTTGAGCAACACGAACTGTCCGGGCGCGCGAAGGACATGGGCTCGGCCGCTGTCTTCGTCAGCCTCGTTCTTGTCGGATCGGTGTGGGGCCTGATCGCCTGGCAGCGATTTCTGGCAACAAGCTGAGCCGATGAAATGAAGCCCAAAGTCTTCTGCATCGGCTTTCACAAGACCGGCACAACAAGCCTTGCGGTGGCCCTGAAGAAGCTTGGCTATCGGGTGACGGGTTCGTTTGGCACCAAGGATGTCGATATCAGTGAAAAAGTGCATCGCCTCGCTTTTGAAAAAGTACTCGAATACGACGCGTTTCAGGATAATCCATGGCCGATTCTTTATCAGGAACTCGATAAGAAGTTTCCCGACAGCAAATTTATATTGACGTGCAGGAGTTCAGAGTCCTGGATTCACAGCCAGGTCAGGGATTTTGGCCTGACCGAGACACCGATGCGAAAATGGATTTACGGCGTTGGCTGCCCCGAGGGAAATCAAGACATTTTCATCGCGAGATATGAACGCCACAACCGCGAAGTCCTCGCGTATTTCAAGCATCGGCCTGATGACCTGCTGGTCTTCGAACTACCGCAAGGTGACGGCTGGGCCGAGCTATGCCCGTTTCTCGGTCACGACATCCCCGATGATTCCTTCCCGCATGCCAACAAGGCGAGCCTCTCGCGGAAAATAAAAAATCTCTTCAGAAAACCGTAGGAGCCCGCCATGCGGGCGATATCCACGATGTCCGGGGCATCGCCCGTATGACGGGCTCCTACAGATGTCGCACAGAACCCTGTAGCGGGCCGTTACGCAGTGACGTCGCGAGCGCCAGCGAGGCGATACAGCGCCGGGAGCACGAGAAGTGTCAGCAGCGTTGATGATAAAATTCCACCAACCACTACGGTCGCCAGAGGCCGTTGAATTTCAGCTCCGATACCGACGTTTAACGCCATGGGAACGAAACCCAGACTGGCAACCAGCGCGGTCATCAGAACCGGTCGCAATCGAACCATCGCCCCCTCCATGATTGCCTCCTCGAGGGCTCTGCCTTTGGCGCGCAGGTCGCGGATGAAGGACAACATGACCACGCCATTGAGCACAGCGACGCCCGATAGCGCAATGAAACCGACGGCAGCACTGATAGAGAACGGCATGCCACGCAGCCACAATGACAACACACCGCCGGTCAACGCGAGAGGCACGCCGCTGAATACCAGTAATGCGTCTCGAGCCGAACCAAAGACGCCATAAAGCAGGCCGAAAATCAGCAGTAGCGCGAGTGGCACGACGACGGCAAGACGTTCGCTCGCGGATTTCAATTGCTCAAAAGTGCCACCGTATTCAACCCAATAGCCAGGCGGCATGTCCACCGATTGCGGCAATCTTGAACGTACCTCGGCAATGAACGAGCCGAGGTCACGACCTCGCACATTGGACGTCACCACGATGCGGCGCTTGCCATTTTCGCGGCTGATCTGATTCGGCGCGATAACTATCTCGATGTCTGCGACCTCATACAATGGCAGTCCGCTCCCGTCAGGAAGCATGATCGGAAGGCGGCGAATCGCTTCAATATTCTCCCTGCGATCGTCTTCTAAACGCACCACGACATCAAAACGCCGATCGCCTTCAAATATTTTTCCTGCTGTACGACCGCCTATGGCGGTTGACACCATTCTTTGCACATCAGCCACGTTGAGACCGTAGCGAGCCAGGTTGGCGCGATTCGGCGTCACGGTCAGCATTGGCAGGCCGGTAACCTGCTCGGACTGAACATCGGCGTTTCCCTCTACCACTTGCAGCAGGGCCTCGACCTGACTGGCGATATTCACCAGTGTCTGCAGATCATCGCCGTAAATCTTGATGGCAACTTCAGAGCGTACGCCCGCGATCAACTCATTAAAGCGCATCTGAATGGGTTGGATGAATTCGTACTTACTCCCCGGAATGCGTTCAACCATGGCTTCCATTTCCGCCACCAGGGTGGCCTTGGGTTTGCGCGGATCGGGCCATTCACTGCGCGGTTTCATGATGATAAAAGTGTCGGCCACTGACGGCGGTACAGCGTCAGTGGCTATGTCTGCAGTGCCGATCTTGGAAAAGACATGCGATACTTCAGGCAACTCCTTGATTCGCTCTTCCAGTACAATTTGCATCGACACGGCCTGGCTCAGGCTGGTGCCCGGGATGCGCAGTGCATGCATTGCTATGTCACCTTCATCCAGAGTTGGCAGAAATTCGGAACCGAGCTTGGTTGCCAGGGTGCCGGCACCGAGCAACAGCAATGTTGCCGCCACGACGATCAAAACGCGGGCCCGCAGCGCAAACTTCAGCATCGGTCGATAACAGCGGTGCGCGGTGGCCATCAACCAATTGTCACGTTCCTGCACACGGCCAGAGACGAATGTTGCTACGGCTGCAGGCACAAAAGTCACGGAGAGCAACAAAGCGGCCAGCAGAGCGCCGCTCACTGTCAACGCCATCGGCCGGAACATTTTCCCCTCAACACCGGTCAGCGTGAGGATGGGCAAGTACACGATGATTATGATGGCCACACCGAAAATGCTCGGTTTCAGCACCTCGCGAGTGGCCGCTCGTGTCACCCGCAGGCGCTCATCAAACGACAGCACGGCGCCGCGTTCGCGTTGGGCAATCCCAAGCTGGCGAAGACAGTTTTCCACGATGATCACGGCACCATCCACAATCAGACCAAAGTCGAGTGCTCCCAGGCTCATCAGGTTGCCGGAGATGCCGGCCTCGACCATGCCGGTGATAGTCATAAGCATTGACAGCGGGATGACTGCTGCTGTGACCAGCGCGCCGCGCCAATTACCGAGCATTGCGAATAACACCACAATGACCAGCAATGCGCCGACCGCCAGATTTTCCTGCACCGTTTCAATGGTTTGCTCGACCAGATGTGAGCGGCTGTACACTGATTTCGCGATTACGCCATCCGGCAGCGAAGGCTGTATCTCCACAAGCTTTTGTTCCACTGCCTTAGCAACTTCCCGACTGTTCTCTCCGATCAACATAAACGCGGTCCCAAGGACGACCTCACGACCATCTTGCGTGGCCGCGCCGCTACGCAGTTCATGGCCTAGCGAAACGTCTGCCACGTCGCGAACGTAAATCGGCACACCTGCCCGAACTCCGACGACGATGTTGGCCAGATCTTCCAGGCCGGTCGCCTGACCCGGCGATCGCACCAGATATTGCGCGCCCGCGCGTTCGATGTAGCCAGCGCCGACGTTGGCGTTGTTGGCTTCAAGGGCCTCCACCAGGTCATCGAGCGAAAAGCCGTAAGCAAGTAATTTCTCCGGTATTGGCGCGACCAGAAATTGCTTTTTAAAGCCACCGACCGTATTGACTTCGACGACGCCCGGCGTTTGACGTAACTGCGGGCGAATGATCCAGTCCTGTACCTCCCGCAAGTGCATCGGGTCGTGTTCGGCACCTGGCGCAGACGAAACCGTGTACATGAATATCTCGCCAAGCCCGGTCGCGATCGGTCCCGGCACTGGTTCCAGGCCATCAGGTAGCTGCGCACGAGCTTGTGCAAGCCGTTCATTGACCAGCTGTCGCGCAAAATAGATGTCCGTCCCGTCTTCGAATATTGCGGTTACTTGCGATAAGCCGTAACGCGAGACAGAACGTGTGTAATCGAGTCGCGGCAATCCCGCCAGTGCGGTTTCAATCGGGAAAGTAATTCGGCTCTCGGTCTCCAGCGGCGAATAGCCGGGCGCCTCGGTATTGATTTGTACCTGTACATTGGTGATGTCCGGCACAGCATCAATTGGTAAGTGTTGATAATTGTAAATGCCGAGCCCGCCAATTATAAGGGACGCAGTCAAAATCAATGCGCGCCGCTTTAACGCGATATCGATTATTTGTTCGAGCATAGCGTTGTCCCGTTAGTGGTCGTGACTGGCGCCGGACTTTTCGATGTCCGCTTTTACCAGATAGCTGTTGTTGGTCACGTAAGTTGTACCGGATTGCAAACCACCCAGGACCTCTACGAACTCTCCACCGCGACGACCCAGTTCCAGCATGCGGACTTCATAGGTATCCTTAACTCGAGCATAGACCACCGTGAAATCACGGAAGGTTTGCAGCGCGCTTTCGCGAACCACGAGGGCGACCTCGTGTTCGGCGATAACCGCAAGGCCTTGCACGAACTGGCCGGGTCGCCAGGCACTACTCACATCCGTTAATAACACTCGCACAGTCGCCGCTCGGCTGATGGTGTCAATCGTCGGCAAGATTCTTTCGATGCTGCCGACGAAGGTCGTCTCGCCATCGAGGCTGGAAACAAGGATCGTATGGCCTACCTCAATCCGACCCAGATCGCTACCGTAGACTTTGAAGTCGGCGACCAGGCGCGACATGTCTGCGATGACGTAAAGCGCATTATCGCTCGATGTGCTGCCAACACTGGCGTCCCGCGCGATCACCGTGCCATCACGCGGCGCGGTAATGACATAGGTTTGGAGGCTTTCATTTGATTGCACACGTGCCAGTGCTTCGCCCTGCCGCACCTTGTCACCGATTGATTTTTGAAGGGACTGGACCAGACCGGGGAATCGGCCACGAACTTCCGTCACTGCGTTCGGGTGCGGCAAAATCGTGCCTTGAAGTTCAATGGTCTCACGTATCAGCCCAGGCATCGCCAGCGCGACTTCGATACCCATCGCTTGCGCTACACCGGTTTCTATCTGAGTTCGACCCTCGTAGGACTCGTAATACCAACGATATTGATCGCCGGAATATTGCGCCGTGACGGTGACATCGAAAGAGTGTGGCTCGATGACGACACCATCACCGCGCAGATATTCGCCTTGTGGATAAAATTCGAACCGATCTACCTGGTCGCCCAATCGGCCCAACTCAACGGTAATGTCTACCGTATCCGGAGCAATGGGCCGATCATATTTGTACGCGTAAAAACGAAATTCCGGTGGCACGCCCGTTTCAAAGATTGTCACTTCCAGAGCAAAGTCACCGTCACGTAACAGACGACCGTTGTGCGGTCCTCGCTCGAAGTCCTGTGCCTCGTTCGCCGCTACTCCGTGCTTGTCGCCACTGTCGAGCCCTTGCTGGCCGCCGCATCCGGCTACCAACATTGTGATTACATATAAGGTCACTCGGTAAATGTGACGGTCCTGAGAGTACTGTTTCATGGCGAAACTCCTGGTCGAACTGCGAGCCAGACAGAACCGGCGCCGGTCAGTCGCTCTATATCAATGAGTCTGAGTTGGTGGTCACTGCAAGCAGTGAGTCGTGCCGCGCGCGCAGACAAAAGCTCGGTCTGCGCATTCACCAGTTCAAGATGAGAAAATTGGCCTACGCGGTAACCGGCTTGAATATCGTCGAGAATTATGTTGGCTCGCGGCAGAATCTCCGCATCGAATAAGCTAACCCGGGACCGCGTATGAACCAACTCCTGGTATAGCTCGTAAAGCGTGGCATGAAGTTCCAGACGCGCCGCCTGCTCTGCAAACACCGACTGCTGGCGCAAGGCATTTGCGCGCCGCACGACCGGTGCGGCGCGCACTGCCGAACCCAGCGGTACCGATATGCTAAACACCAGCGCCTGATCATCCAATTGCTCGAGTCGCCGAACCCCGGCAGACAAGGTCCAGTCCGGTCGCCGACGCGAATTGGCCAAATGAGCACGCGCTTCTTGCAAGCGTTGTTCAGAAGCAAAGCGCTGGAGATCCGGGTTTTGGTCAAGATTTGCGACGATGGCCTCGAACGGTATCAGTGGCGGGAGGCTGCAGAGATTCGCATTCGCCTGGCCGAAAGTCGGGCTCAGGTCACCCCAGGTCGCGGCTAAGGAAAGGCGCGCTACTCGCAATCCGTGCTCGGCGTCCTCCACTTGCAGGCCCGCGTCTGCCAGGCGGATTTCCGTGCGCAATCGCTCCACGGCGGGTGCTGCACCGGAACGTTCCCGAATCTGCGCCAAATCTCTGGCACGTTGCCAAACATCGACCGATTCTTGAGCTAGTTGTAAAAACTCCTGCCGATTGACAACCGCTTCGAAGCGGCGAGTAAGCAACGTCATAAGATCCAGGCGCTCGACTTCAAGACGGCTCTCAAGCTGAGCCGCTTGTGATGACGCAATCGACATTCGACCAGAACGAACGTCCGAGCGCTGAAAAATGCGCGACAGACGCAACGTGGTTTCGCTTGCACTGAAACCAGACAACGCTCCGCTGCCCGCAAAATCTTCAACTTGCAGATTCACTGACCACTGCGGTTTCAAGGCGGCCTGCTCGAGCACCGCGGATGCTGCCTCGCGACCAAACGGCGCCGAGCGAAGTTGCGGATTGCGCTCCAGCGTAAGCTCCGCTGCTCGCAACAGCGTCAGCGACGGCGCATCAGACGGTACTTCTTGAGACCAGGCGACAGGGATGGAAAGAACCACCCACGAAATGAATAGACGAGACAAAACACTCTCCCAAACGATTGAACGGACGCGGCAATGCCGCAACGAGATTGCGATTCAGCAATCGGTCGTTCTAAGCGATTGGAGGGCGGTGCAGAGGTGTTATTAGCTTATCAGGCGGTTTGGCGATCGGCGGCGGAGTTCTTCCCTCAGCCTGCCAGAGTGCCACAACGTTCACATCGATTTCGGGAACCGGTGCTATCGCTGGTGCGCCAATATCGTGCGCATGTAGCACGCCAGTGTTACCAGGCTCATAGACGTCGCGCGGATTAGCGTCGTCTGCGTCATTATGATCCTGTGCATCGTGAACATGACCAGGATCTGCCGCAGCATGAGCATGGAACTCGATCTGCGAAAATCCGGATGCAATCACCGCAAGCAAAAGCACAGAAAGCGTTACCGCGCGTTTGCGTTTGCGTCTGAGATTTGTCATCTGGCTGAGCATTGGCCGAAACAGTGCCACAAAGCCGCATTCATCACAACATCGGTCGCCCACGGCCAGCGATAAATGATCAACGGTTCTTCTCTGAATTCGTGATATCGGATTAGTCTCCGCGATCAAATTTAAAATCGAGCGATCAGTTCAATCGAAGCGAGATAGTCTGCTCTATTGGCCTCTGGCAAATTTGACTCGTAATCCCGAATCTCGTACTTAAACACGGTTTCAAATCGATCTGTCAATGGTAGCTCGAGGCTCGCCCGGATTTTAATTCGTTGCTCTTCTCGTACGACACCGATCGAAGGTGTGATATCGGAATAATCCCGGTCTTCGTATCGCCATCCAATATTGAACTTCGCCTGGCGCCTGAACAGATCGAATCGATGAATTAAATGTATTTTGAAGTTATGCCGTTTGTAATCGTGCTCCGGCGCCACCGCATCTTCCTGATCAAACCGGTAGCCGAGCAGAACATACGTTTTCGGACCGTTTAGGAAGAAGAACCAATCGGTCCCAGCGCTCTGCACTTTCGCGTCGCGCTCGCTGACAGTGTCGAACTCTTTATCCGCAAATCCGAGTTCTGCACGAACAAAAACTTTTCTACCTAAAAGCGCCGTCAGATAAGGCGTAGTTTTCTGGTAGGTCATAAAATCGGAACCGTCGAGCCCGGAATCGAGATACATGTGGGACACGCCGACATCGACTTTACCGAAATCATGAGCCAAGTCGAGTGATACATAGTGTGTCTGGAGATCGAATTGATCCAGCTCATCATGCAGCGATTGGGAAAAACTGTAATCGATATTTACGCTCGTCTTGCGCGTGATGTCGAACCCAAACTTCAGTTTAGCGCCGAGAAGCGCGGCAACGTCTCCGCTGTCTGTAAACGTGTCGAGTTCATCGACTGAGACCTTGCTTCTGTACTCGACGCCGGTACTTAGCTCGATCTCAAAATTTTTGTTTCCGTCCTGATCTTGTTTGCCTGCGGCTAACGCTGCGTTTCCAAGTGCAGCTGTCAGACAAAAATAACATAAGAACAATATGGCGTTGGCCATACTTCGCATGATGATGTTCATTGGATCTACTCCGAATTAAAGGCGGCAGCCCATCGACTACCGCCTTTGTTATTTTCCAGGTGAGTTTGGCCTAACCGTCAACGGCTTCGTCCGCTGCCTCTTCTGCGGCTTCACGCGCTAAATCTTGTGCTTCCTCTGCAAGTTCACGCGCCAGGTCTTGCGCTTCCTCTGCGACTTCACGTGCCAGCTCTTCGGCTTCCTCTGCAAGTTCACGCGCCAGCTCTTCGGCTTCCTCTTCCGACTCGCGAAGAAGCTCATCAATCTCCTCTAGAGGCGCGCCTGCAGCGTTCAATTCATCGAGTTCGCGCTGTGTATCGAAGTCCAGTTGATCCAGCTCCTGTTGAGTGTCCAGGTTAAGCTGATCCAATTCCTGCCGCGTATCAAAAGCCAGCTGGTCGGCTTCATGTTCCTCGTCCGAGGCTGTTGAGTCGTCGTTCTGTCTTGCGTCCAGGGCATGCTGGTCCTCGTCCTGTTGGTTGTCCAACGCGATTTGATCCTCTTCCTGTTGAGCATCAAAGGCAACCTGGTCCGGGTCATCGGCAATAACGACTCCCGTAGCAAAAATTGCTGCAATCGTGCTTACCCGTAGCATATAGCGAAGTACATTTTTCATTCACGTCTCTCCATAACATAGTATAAATATGGCTGTGTCGCGGTTTGGTCCGTCGCTACCATCGTGCGATACGCAGCCTGTCCCTTTCAGTATTACTAAACGTAAAAACCGGCCAGAAGGGTCCATCCAATTGCAAGTCCGATGTTTAGATAGGCTTCGTATTATGTGATTTAAGTCCGTTTTTTGCCGTTACACGGGTCGCAACTTGTTGTATTCAGTGTCCCACACTGAATTCAGTTCTCGGCACCGAATAGCGGATCGAAGATTATCGACACGTGCTTGGAACCGAAAGTCGATAGATGGTGATCATCGCGGTACAAGGCGACCCCATTTTCCAGCGCGACGCGACAGAAACTCTCATTACAGAGAATGCTCGCCGGACGCACTACCTCGATTGCCGCGCCCTTCTGAATCTGCGTAATGATCTCCAAGACTTCCTCATTGCGCTCAAGATACTCATCAAGCCGAGGTGCGATCATCGCATTGACATCCCGGCCGGTTATCAGGGCAATGTGATTGGCAGAGGGTACGCTATAGCCGATTTCAGGAATCGGCCCGACGACAACGACGTGTTTTCCCAGGTCTTTTAATGAGCGAATGGTTCTGCGCAGACCGGTATCCAGTAACTCACGTCCGCTGCTTCGGGTGCTGAGTGAATCCCTGATATCAACCAGTTCAACGAGACTGCCATCCTCATTCTTATACCGGGTTCCCTTGACGGACAAGGTCCATCTTGCGGCCAGGATGACTGTATTGATCTGCGCATGTTGATAGATGTAGTCGAGTATCGTGCTATTGAACTCATGGCAGTCCGGCCGTCCCGGCCTTATGATTTCCTGCAAAGGTGGGCAGCGATTGCGAGTGGCAATAACCCCCGTCACGCCGTTTCTCGCGGCGCTCAGGTTTACAGCGGACGCAAGTGCTTGGGCATGTGAGTCACCCCATAAAATGAAGCTGGGTTCACCAACGCTTTTGCCGATGCTGCAGAGCAACTTATCGATGTCCGGCTCTTCCATGATTTCCTTGCAGGCCTTCCAACGCTCCCACTCCGTGTCACCGCCAACGACATTGGCAAACTGCTCCAGTTTGTGACGTCCCGGGTTCCCTCCTGTAACGAGAATTGACAGACCGACTACGACTAAAACGGCTGTCGCCGCAAACGATGCGACAAAAATTGACCGCCGTGTAGCAAGCAGCCTTTTCTTGCGAAAAGGTGTTTCTACGAAACGCCAGGAAAGCACTGACACCAGAAATATCACGACAAACAAGAAAAGCTTCTCCGGTTGCGTCAGGTCTACCGCCTTGTAGTACTTTGCAAAGACCAGCAGCGGCCAATGCCAGAGATACAAGGAGTAGGAGATTAAGCCGATAAATACAATCGGCCTGATTGACAGCAGTCGACTGACGATTGTGGCGCCGGACCCACCCGTGTAGATAATGAGCGCTGCGCCCATTGTTGGAACCGCCGCGCTCGCGCCCGGAAACGATGTCTGATCATCGAATACGATAGTGCTGTACATCACGAGCACGAGCCCGAGTCCGGCGACCACGTTGCGCATCACGGTATTTTGCAGCGGCTGGATCACTGCGATTGCCAGGAAACTTCCTATGAGCAATTCCCATGCCCGAGTCGGCAACAAGTAAAATACGGCAGTCCTGTCGACATCCATGCCAACAACACAGGCGCCAAATGAAAGCAGCAGGATTGGTATCAGGAAACCCAGGTATTTCTTGCCGCCGAATCTTGCGATCAACAGCAGCAATAGCGGGAATAGAAGGTAGTATTGCTCTTCCACGGACAGTGACCACGTATGCAGCAGCGGTTTCAGCTCGGCTGCGGCATCGAAATACCCTGCCTGCCAATAAAAATAGGCGTTGGACAGGAACAAGTTGTTGGCCATCGAGCTGCGAGCAAGATCTTCGTAATCGTTTGTTTCAAAAAGGACAATTCCGACAATCAGGCAAAACACGACGACCGTAATGATTGCGGGCAAAATGCGTCGCATGCGGCGTTCATAAAAATTTGCGAGCGAAAATCTTTGCTCGCCGATTTCACGAACGATGATTGTTGTTATCAGAAAGCCCGAGATAACGAAAAAGACATCAACGCCGACATAACCACCGCTGAAAAGACCGATACCCGAGTGATAAAAGATAACGCAGAGCACCGCAATAGCTCGCAGTCCGTCAATGTCTGGTCTGTATTTTGGCGTCATCGAAAAATTCGCGTCATTGCGTACAAAATTCGGCTCGGCGCCGGAACCTAGTGGTCCTGGCTCTTGCGGATAAATTTGCGAATCCGCGTGATCCGGGAATCCTTTTTGTATCGGCCTTTGACGATGTGACGAATCTGACACACGTTCGGAATGTCGAGCGGGGTACCGTGTGTACCGATCAACCAGCGAAACGCCCGATCCTCATACGTTTTCATCCAGCGCTCGGCGGGCGTCTGATAATAGCCAATGGAATCACAATAACCGCAGGCACGAGCGATGTCGCCGTGCGTAATCTGATGCGGACCCTTGGCTTTCTTGCGCGGCCCACCATAGGGTTTAAATTGTTCGATCGGAATTTCCAGCAATGTAGGACCTTCGCGACCTTTGTTCAGGATTGCATCATCTTCAGGCAATAGCGACGTTCCCAGGCCGATATTCGGATGCACCAGTCCATCATCCCGACCTTGCAACAAATCCGCCAGCGTATCGAGACAATTCTCATGAAAGATGATGTCGGCATCGGTGAACCAGATCCAGTCGGCCTGTGTATCCTTTGCAGCAAGGTTTCTGCCTATGCTGCGGCGAAACAATTTCTCTTTCGGCAGCGGCTGCCAGTTCCAGATAATACCGGGCACTTCCATGCGCCCAAAGTATTCGAGCACTCGCGTGACCGCCTCGTCCTCCGGCACATGAAATACCGTCATCGTGATATCGAACTTATCGGTGCGATGATTGACGAGTGAGCTGAGCTGGTAGGTCAGGAAATGTCCGTATCGCCAGCAATGACTGACGATTTCCAGGTTCAGCTTGCCGGTTTTCTTCGCCTTATTGACCGTCGCGGGATCGACTTCGCGAAACCAGGAGACCGGCAGGAAACCCGATGCGGCAATTCGGTAAAAAAGACTGAGGACTGACTCACTGAGCCCTGACATTGACTACTCCGCTGCCGTCGGTCGGCGCAGGCGTTTATACATCGCGACTTTGCGCAACGCATTGATATGTTGGGAAATTCTCGACCAGAAGTATACTTTTTCTGGATAACGACTTCTAGAAAAATCCGGCTCGACGGTCTCCAGCACCTGCTCCCACGCAGCCGATGACTCATAGCCACACTCAATTAACTGCGGCGTCAGGGATCCGTGGATCATCTGCTGACCCTTGATTCTACCCAAGTGCTGCCGCCATACGCCGATGCTCGCCGGCGCTATGGGCCGGACACCGCGCATTGCTTTAACGGACTTATCTGACACCTGCGCATGCTCGTGGTAACTCGAAAAATCATGAATCCTCTTCAGCCATGGAAACGTCGCAGCAATCTTGTCCTGGGTGGTGTCCGGACTGGTCACAAAGTCCTCGTACCTGACCTGCAGGAACCGCTCGTTGCCAACCATCGACTTTGCAAAATTATGCATTTCGCGCCAGAGCCTGATATTGGAGTAATACATATCCTTATCTTTGGCGTGACGACTGACAATCACATCACGCGGGTCGCGTAACACGTAAATTACATAGAGCTCTGGATCCGCATCGATAACCGCTGGCATGTACATTGTGTCTTTAGGCCGCTTGGTGATGAGCAAATCGTTGTTATCGGCAGACACCAGGTTGAAGCGAACCTCATGATCGTAATGCTTGTCGACCCGAAAACACGTCACCATCGCCTCATGCAGCAGCGTCGTACCGCTGCGCGGTGAACAGGCAACAATGTGAATGTGCTTGAACATGTCGGGATTCTACCCGACGTGTAGCACAACGTCCGGTCAGTTGAGGATCAGGTCCTCAAGGATATCGTGAATGATGTGAGTCGCAATCTCGACGAGCAGCACCTTGCCGGATACTTCCATGCGCTTATAGCCTCGCGGTGCCGGAGGCAGCAGATCAATAAGTCCTGTAGGAAGAACTTGCTTGGCAATGCCTGGCGGCAAAGACTTACCGCGCTGCAGATTCTTCAGAATACCCGGTGGCAGAGATTTACCGCGTTTGCCCTTGGCCGCAGGCCGTGCCGTATGGTCCCGATAATAGGCGCGAATAACTGATATCTCGCCGTCGCTGAAGACGACGCCGATACCGATTTCACCAGCCGATGTCGAGGCGCTGCCAAAAACCGCCGCTGTCACCAGAACCGCTATAGCAAACAATTGCTTTCCCATCGTTATCACCTTCCTGCACAGCAATAGTCACGGTAGGCGCACAAGCGAGTCCCTGCCGTGACCGGCCTCACATATCGAACCACCCAGCCTATAGGGTCACGTGCCCCAGTGATTCATCAAGAATTCCCAGCATGTAGTCAGCGTCATCTCTACTCAACACCATTGGCGAGCGTAATTTCACAAGATTGTCGTGCGTGCCAGTCGTTCCCGTCAGGACACCTCGATTGCGCAAGTCGTTCACAACCATCGACGTCAGCTCGATAGCAGGTGTTCGCCGCTCACGATCGGATACGAGTTCAAGGCCTAGAAACAAGCCAGTGCCCCGAACGTCACCGATACACTCGTGTTTTTCGGCGAGCTTCCACAGACCGTCCACCAAATGCTGGCCAACCTCGAGCGCATTCTGCTGCAGGCCCTCGTCCTCGATCACATCGAGAACGGCGCTGGCCGCCGCACAGGAAACGGGGTTGCCGCCAAAGGTATTGAAATATCCACTCGACTTCGCGAGCCCCGCGAGCAGCTCGCGCCGGACAACCACGCCAGCTATCGGGTGGCCGTTGCCCATTGGCTTGCCCAAAGTAACGATGTCAGGGACAAATTCATCGACCTCAAAGCCCCAGAAATGCTTGCCCATGCGGCCGAACCCGGGCTGTACCTCGTCCGCAATGAACAACGCACCTGCTTCCCTGACGATCGCGGCGGCAGTGCTCAGGTAAGCCGGCGGCGGCACCATGACTCCGCCACTGGACATGATTGTGTCGACGATAAACGCGGCCGGTTTTATGCCGCGGGAATCAAGCAACTCCAGGGCATCGCGAATGTATTCGGCGTATCGCTCGCCAGCGTCTTCACCACGATGCTCGCCGCGATAGCAATCGGGTGTCGGTACCGTTGCCACATGGTCAGGAAGCGCGTCGAGCCGGTTTTCCTCCGAGTCGATGTCGTCGCAAGCCTGAGAATTTCCGTGGTAAGCGAAGTCGGTGACGATCACTCCGGTTCCGCCGGTAGCTGTCCTTGCAATTCGCAATGCCAACTCACTCGCTTCGCTGCCCGTGCAACAGAATATTGCTGTATCGAGAGCTGCAGGAAACTTATCGACCAGTCGCTCCGCGTAATCGAGGATGTTCTCGTGCAGGTAGCGCGTGTGCGTATTCAGTGTTCGTGCCTGTTCGCAAATCGCGTCCACGACATGCGGATGGCAATGACCAACGTGCGGCACGTTGTTGTACATGTCGAGGTACTTGCGGCCGCTGGCATCGTAAAGCCATACGCCCTCACCGCGCACGATGTGCACCGGGTCATCGTAAAATAACTGGTATGTCGTACCAAGCAACTTCTGCCGTCTTGTCAGCAGATTTTCAAAATCCGATGCCATTTTCCACTCCTTAAGATTGACTTGCCAATAATAAAGAACATTGACCCGCCGAACATCTCTCTATACATATGGACAGGAATTCTTGGTTCGCCTCGGAGGGGAGATCGGCATGCTTACCATTTATAGCGACGATCATAGATTGCACAGCGGCCAGTTCGAGCTCAACGATGGCGAGCTGCAGCCGTGCTTTGAACGTCCGGAGCGAGCCGATCTGGTTCTCGAAGGCATCGAAAAGGCCGCGATCGGCGACATCATTACACCTGACGATTTTGGCCTCGATCCAATACGCCGTGTGCACGACGCCCGCTTTGTCGATTTCCTGCAGAAGGCTTGGGGCCTTTGGGCTGCGGAGGGACGGGACTGTGACGCGTTGCCCCTGGTCTGGGCCGTGCGCGGCATGCGCCAGATAGAACCGCAACACATCGACGGTAAACTTTCCTATTTCTCGTTTGACGCGGGCACGCCGATAACCGCAGGCACATGGCGCGCTATTACTGCCGCGGCGAACGTCGCCCTGACCGGCGCCGCAAAACTGCGCGGCGGTGAGCGGCGCGTATTTTCCCTGTGCCGGCCGCCCGGCCATCATGCGGCCAGCGATTACTACGGCGGCTATTGTTTTCTCAACAACGCCGCGATAGCCGCGCAATACCTGCTGGATCAGGGCGCAAAGCGAGTCGCAATACTCGATGTAGATTATCACCACGGCAACGGTACGCAGTCGATATTCTATGATCGGGACGATGTGCTGTTTGTATCCATCCACGGAGATCCGGATCAGGAATACCCCTACTTTCTCGGCCGCGCTGATGAGTGTGGCACTGGCGCGGGTGAAGGCTGCAATGCAAATTTTCCGCTACGCTGGCAGAGCAGCGCGGCAAGCTGGTTCACTGCCCTCGACAAAGGCCGACAACTGATCGCGGAGTATTCACCAGACTACGTCGTCGTGTCGCTCGGCGTCGACACTTATGAAGGGGATCCCATATCCCAGTTTCGATTGACGAAGGATGACTTCCTGACTGTCGGTCGTCGCATCGCGAGCCTTGGTCTGCCGACGCTATTCGTGCTCGAGGGTGGATACGCTATTGCAGATATCGGCACAAACGTTTCCAATGTATTGATCGGATTTATTGGCTGACTGCTATGCCCCTCGTCGCCCACAACGACCTACCGACCTTCGGCGTACTGCGTGACCGCGGCCAGGTCGTATTGTCGCTCGATCGGGCCCGCGAGCAGGACATCCGGGAACTGCACATCGGTTTCCTGAACATGATGCCCGACGCCGCCCTGACCGCGACCGAACGACAATTCATACGCCTCGTCGGCAGTAGCAATCCGATCGCGCAATTCTACGTCTACCCGTTCTCGATACCTGAATTAAATCGCAGCGAGAAGGCCGAGGAACATATTCGCCGGCACTATTTCAAATTCGAGGAACTCGCCGAACAGGGGCTGGATGCATTGATCATCACCGGCGCCAACGTCATCACCCCGTCATTGGTTCAGGAACCGTTCTGGGAGCCGCTCATCAACATCGTTCGCTGGGCGGAGAACAACGTCGCGTCGATATTTTGTTCATGCCTGGCGACGCACGCGCTGGTCAAGCACTATCACGGTATCGACCGCCGGCATTTATCGCGCAAGCAATGGGGTGTATACAGCCACAGGGTCACCCAACCCGATCATCCCCTGCTCCGCGACGTCAACACGCGCTTCGATGCGCCGCATTCACGATACAACGACGTGTCGCGAGAGCAGTTCGAGGCTGCCGGGATAACCGTGCTCGCGGAGAGTGACGACGTCGGTGTGCTCCTTGCCGTCAGTCCGGATCGATTTCGCATCATCTACTTCCAGGGCCATCCTGAATATGCAGCCATCAGCCTGTTGAAAGAATGCAAACGCGAAGTCTTTCGCTACCTGCATGGAGAGCGAGAGGCCGTGCCGCGCATTCCCGAGAACTATCTAACGGCGGCAGGTGAGACGATCGCCGCCGCGCACATCGAACGGGCGATTGCGGCCAGAGCTAAAGGCGATACGGAACTCGAGTTTCCGGAAGCCGAACTCAAATTACATGCCGACAATACCTGGGGCGACACGGGCAAGGCTATCATCAACAACTGGCTCGGACTCGTTTACCAACTGACTAACCTCGATCGACGTGAACAGTTTATGCCCGGCGTGGACCCCAACAACCCCCTCTTGCATGTATGATCGGCTGTCTTGCAGGCGGCAGATTAGCTCTCAGACAGGACAAGATTTATGGGCTTCAGAACCAGGCAAATTCATGCGGGCGTCACGCCGGATCCGACGACCGGCGCGATCCTGACGCCGATCCACCAAACCACGACCTACGTGCAGCCATCCGTCGACGAGTACCTGAGCAAGGGCTACTCCTACTCGCGCTCCGCCAATCCAACGGTCCAGGCACTCGAGCTAAAGCTTGCCGATCTCGAAGGCGGCGTGGAATGCGCGTGCTTTGGCACCGGGATGAGCGCCATTCACGCCGTGATGCTCGCGTTTCTGAATGCCGGCGATCACGCGATCGTATCGGACGTCGCTTACGGCGGAACGTACCGGCTCTGCACCAAGATCCTGAATCGCTTTGGCATCGATTTCACTTTCGCGGACACGGCCAACGCCGACGATGTGGCTGCCGCGGTGCGTGACAATACGCAACTGATTCTGACCGAGACCCCGGCCAATCCGACCATGAAATGCTCGGACATCGCCGCGATCTCCGAAATTTCGAAACAAGCCGGCGCGGTGCACGCCGTCGACAATACGTTCCTGACGCCCTACTACCAACTGCCGTTCGAGCTCGGTGCTGATATCTCGATTCACAGCACCACCAAGTACATGGACGGCCATAACGCAACGATCGGCGGCGCCGTCATCTGCAATAATGACGAGCACGCGGAAGCCGTGCGTTTTATCCAGAACAGCACTGGCACCATCATGTCGCCGCAAGTTGCATGGCTGACATTGCAAGGATGTAAGACGCTGTCTGTTCGAATGGACTACCAGTCGGCCAGCGCCATGGAAATTGCTACTTTTCTCGAGGCCCATCCCAAGGTGCAACAGGTCCGGTATCCCGGTCTGGAATCATTTCCGCAATATGAGCTCGCGACCCGGCAGGCTAGCGGCTACGGTGCAATGCTCTGGTTCGAGGTCAAGGGCGGACTTGCAGCAGGCAAGAAACTCATGGATAGCATCGAGGTCTGGACCCTGGCCGAAAACCTCGGTTCGGTCGAATCGCTGATTACGCACCCGGTTACGATGACGCATGCTGACGTCGAGAAGGCCGAAAGAGATCGCGTTGGCATCATTGACGGTCTCGTGCGTGCATCGGTCGGCCTGGAAGATACGGATGACCTGATCAGCGCGCTTGAAACAGCGCTCGAACAGGTCTGAGTGCGTAACAAACCGTGGGTGCCCAGATAACATGTCGCGCTTTTTAAATTTCGACACAATCAGCCTGCATGCCGGCCAAATTTTGGATCCAGTATTTGGTGCACGAGCCACACCGATTTACCAGACTACGTCTTATGTGTTTCCCGACACTGACACCGCGTCATCAATCTTTAATCTCGAGCGCGGCGGGCACGCCTATTCGCGCATAACAAATCCGACCGTAGGTGTGCTGGAACAACGTATCGCTGCACTCGAAGGCGGCTCGGCCGCCGTCTGTATGGCGTCCGGCATGGCCGCGACGTTTTGCGCCATTACCGCGATACTCGGACAGGGCGATCACATCGTCGCATCCACGCAGATGTACGGCGGCAACATCAGCCTGATGAAAAACACGCTACCGAGATTTGGAATTACGACGACATTTGTAAATCCGATGGACATCGACGGCTTTCGCGATGCTATTGCGGACAATACGCGTTTGATTTACGGGGAGTTGATCGGCAATCCCGGTCTCGATATTCTGGACCTCGAGGCAATCGCAAAAATCGGCGCCGACAACCATGTCCCGTTCATGGTCGACGCAACGTTCAATACGCCGTACCTGTGCCGTTGTTTCGACTACGGCGCCAACGTGACCATACACTCGATAACAAAGTGGATGGGTGGCCACGGAGTCGCCATCGGTGGCGCCGTCGTCGACGGCGGCAATTTCGATTGGGGCGCAAGCGACAAGTACCCGACGATCAGCGAGCCTTATGCGCCTTTCTCTGGCATCATTCTTTGGGAGGAATTCGGCCCAAGCGCGTTCGCAATGCGGATTCGTGCCGAGGCAATGCGCGACTTCGGGCCGTCGTTGAGCCCAATGAACGCATTTCTGCTATTGCAGGGAATCGAGACGTTATCGCTACGCATGGACAAGCATCTGTCCAATACCGCCGAGTTGCTTGAGTACCTGTCGAATCATAAGCAGGTCTCGTGGGTCAACCACCCGAGCCTGCCTTCTCACTCCAGCCATGAACTCGCGAAGAAATACCTGCCGAAAGGCGCGGGCTCGATCGTGAGTTTCGGCGTCCAGGGCGGGCGCGAAGCCGGCAAAGCTTTCATCGAGAATGTCGAACTCGCATCGCATCTCGCCAACGTCGGCGATGCCAAGACATTGATAATCCACCCGGCGACCACAACACACTCACGCATCGATGCCGAAGCACTCGTCGCGGCCGGAATCACCGAGGACATGGTCAGGCTCTCTGTCGGCCTCGAAGATGTTGCCGATATCATGGCCGACTTTGAAATCGGTTTTCGGGCCGCGAAAAAAATCTCACGCTCCTGAGCATGTACTTCGAGGTCAATGGAAAACGGGTTTTCGCCACTACTGGTGGCAAGCCATTCGATAACAACAAACCTGCGGTCATTTTTTTATGCGGCAGCGCACTGGATCACACGTTCTGGGGACTGCACTCGCGTTTTTTCGCTTTCCGGCACTATGCGGTGCTGGTTCCTGATCTGCCCGGGCATACACATTCCGCAGGTCCGGCGCTCACCTCTATTGAATCAATGGCGGACTGGCTCAATGACGTCGTCGAAGCGCTCGACATCAACAACATCTCTTTGGTTGCACACTCGCAAGGATGCCTGACTGCACTTGAATTCGCTTCGCGATATTCAGGCCGACTGCGCTGCGTCTCATTCGTCGCCAGCGGTTTGGCCACTCCCGTTAACGACATGTTACTCAACGCTGCAACGGATGATCCGGAAGCTGCGATCGCGATGATGCTGTCGTGGGGCTTCGGTATCGCAGGTCACTTGCACCAGGGACCGATCCCGGGGAATTCGATGCTCGCCGGCGGGCGCAAAGTCATGCGCGGCAATGCGCCCAATGAACTTGCGACGGACCTGAAGGCTTGTAACGATTATCAAAACGGCAAGCAAGCCGCTGCCGCTATCACCGGCCCAATACAGGTGATCCTGGCCGGCAAGGATCGCATGGCGCCACGCAAAGCGGGTCTCGAACTCGTCGAGCATCTGAGCAATCCTGAGTTCACACTGATTGAAGAAAGTGGTCACATGATTCCACAGGAAGTGCCGGACAGGTGCCGGTTGCTTCTCAAAACCTTCATTTTCAACAACAACCCTGCGGGTTAGACCGCAGTTCCCGATGTACAAGATCAACAAAGCCGCCATCATCGGCGCCGGCACCATGGGACTCGGCATTGCCGGGCAGTTGGCCAATGCTGGCGTGGATGTCTTGCTACTCGACATACCGGCGGAGGGCGATGACCGTAACGCAATCGCCGCGAGGGCATTGGAACGACTGCTCGATGAAAACCAGCCGGGTTTGTTGCACAAGGACAATCTGCAGCGCATCTCAATTGGCAATATCGAAGACGATATGCAGCGCCTTGGCGATGCCGACTGGATCGCGGAAGCCGTCGTCGAGCGCCTCGACATCAAGAAGTCCCTCTACAGGCAGATCGACAGCGTGCGCAAGAAAGGGTCAATCGTTTCATCGAACACGTCCACGATTCCGATCTCGTTGCTCGTCGAGGACATGCCGAAGTCGTTTCGAGCTGAATTTGCGATCACGCACTTCTTCAACCCGGTACGCTTCATGCGATTGCTGGAAATCGTGCGCGGCGAAGATACTCGCGCCGAAGTCATCGAATGCCTCGAAGACTTCAACGAATCGCGCATGGGCAAGGGCATCGTTGTTTGCAATGACACGCCCGGCTTTCTCGGCAATCGAGTCGGCGTTTTCGCAATACAGACGGCGTTACATACTGCTTTCAGGATGGGGCTCACTCCTGAAGAAGCCGATGCAATTTTCGGCAGACCGATGGGTATTCCGAAGACCGGCGTGTTCGGCCTGTACGACCTCATTGGCATCGATCTGATGGCCGATGTCGCCAGGAGCCTCATCTCCATCCTTCCCGACAACGATGTGTTTCACAAGGTAGCCGATGAAGTCCCGTTAATGACCAGGATGATCAACGAAGGATACATCGGCAACAAGGTCGCGAAAGGCGGTTTCTATCAACCCGCCGACGCTGCCAACGGTATCAGTCGCAAAACTCTCGATTTCGACACGTTCCTGTACCGCGAGCACAACCCATCCAAGCCACAGCCCGCAATCGACGCTGAACTGGCCGGCGATTTCACGTTACTTCTCGAGCAGGACGATCAATACGGCCAGTACGCGTGGGAAATCCTCGCCAGCACCCTCAGTTATGCGGCCGCGCTCATTCCGGCAGTGAACGAATCGCTGGTCGCTGTCGATGACGCGATGAAGTTGGGTTACAACTGGATACAGGGGCCGTTCGAAATGATCGATGCTATCGGTGTCGATCGCTTCATCGCTCGACTCGAGGCAGACAAGCGTGATGTTCCAGCTTTTGTGCGCACTGCTGCCGGAAAGTCCTTTTATCGTGTGAGTAACGGGGAGCTGCAAACCCTGCTCGCCGATGGCTCTTATCGCAACCTCATCAGAGCCGATGGCATTACTCGATTTTCCGAGGAACGACGCAAACTCACTCCTCTGCGAGACAACGCGGCAGCCAGTTATTTCGAACTTGAACGCAACATCGGCATTGTCGAATTTCACAGCAAGGCAAATACTCTCGACTCGGAATCCATGCACTTGCTCGAGTATGCCGTGCATCACGCTGCCGAGAACATGGCCGGTCTCATCATTCATAACGATGCCCAGCATTTCTCCTGCGGCGTGAACCTTGGCAGCGTTCTTGAGTTTATCGCCGCAGAGGACTGGAACGGCCTCGACCGTTTCCTCGATCATTTTCAGCAGACGATGCTGGCAATGAAGTACGCACCTATCCCGGTCGTGGCGGCGCCTTCGGGCCTGTCCCTGGGTGGCGGATTCGAAGTGCTCCTGCACGCCGACAAGGTGATTTTCCACGCCAATTCAGTGACAGGCCTTGTAGAAACGCTGGTCGGCGTCGTGCCCGGCGGCGGCGGCGTGAAGGAAATGCTGTACCGCTGGAGTGAGCGCCACGACGACGTGACCAAGGGTGCGTGGAGCGCGTTCATGAACATCGGCTACGGCAAGACAGCCAGGTCACCGCTCGAAGCCGCGCCGCTGGCTTTATTCCGTGACGGTATCGACGAGTACATCATGAATCGCGATCGTCTTCTGCGCACGGCAACACAGGCCGCCTTGCAACTGGCGGATGGCTACAGCGTGGCAAGACGAACGCCACTGGCCATGCCGGGCCGCGATGTCTGGGCCGAAATGGTCGCCTGGCTGCAAGAAGCGCACAAAAAGGCGCACCTGACGCCGCACGACGTGACGACGGGTACTCAGATTGCCATGATTGTGACTGGCGGAGATGTTGATGCCGGCACCTTACTGTCGGAAAATGATATCTGCGGGCTTGAACGCAAGGCGTTCGGTACACTTGCGAGGACGGACGAGACTCGGCTGCGAATCGAGTTCATGCTGGAGCACGGCACCCCTTTGCGAAACTGACAAAGACAATGATTTATAACGCTCCAATCAAAGACATGCTATTCCTCGTCAATGAGTGGATTGGCCTGGATCGCCTGAGTTCCTTGCCGGGCTTCGAGGAGGTCGACGCAGACCTGCTGAAAGCGATTCTCGAGGAGGCTGAAAAATTCTGCACGACAGAACTCCTGAGTATCAATAGTGCCGGCGACGAACACGCGGCGACTTATACCGACGGTAAGGTTAAGACACCGCCCGGGTTCAAGCAGGCCTACACGCAATTCATCGCCAACGGTTGGACCGGTATCGATTCGAATCCCGACCATGGCGGGCAGGGACTGCCAAAGCTACTGCAATGCCTCATCGATGAAATGCTCAGCGCGACGAATTTATCGTTCAAGCTGTACTCCGAACTAAGCCACGGTGCCTACCACTTGCTCGACGATGCAGCTTCGGACGATATTCGTGAGCGTTATCTGCCGAAGATGGTGCAAGGCATCTGGTCGGGAACGATGTGCCTGACCGAACCTCACTGCGGCACGGACCTCGGGCTGCTGACGACCAGCGCGACGCCTGTCGACGACGGTAGCTACAAGATCAGCGGATCGAAGATATTCATAACGTCCGGTGATCACGACCTGACTGAAAACATCTTGCACCTTGTTATCGCGCGCATCGATGGCGCACCCGAGGGAACCAAAGGTATCAGCCTGTTTCTTGTTCCCAAGATCCTCGTCAACGACGATGGCTCGCTCGGCGAAGCGAACGCCGTGCATACGGCTTCGATCGAACACAAGATGGGCATTCGCGCCTCTGCAACCTGTGCATTGAATTTCGACGGCGCTACCGGTCATCTGATTGGAGAGGAAAACCGCGGCCTCGCGGCGATGTTCAAAATGATGAACGTCGAGCGCCTGACGGTCGGCATTCAGGGGCTGGGACTCGCCGAAATCGCCTATCAGAATGCACTCAATTACGCACTCGAACGATTCCAGAGCAAGGCTCCGTCACCACGTCCCGATGACAGCAAGCCCTCCGACCCGATCATCTACCAGCCTGACATCAAACGACAACTCCTGACGATTCGCTCGCAAGTCGAGGGCGCCCGTGCATTGGTCGTTTATGCAGAATTGCATGTCGACATCATGGAAAAATCGGCGGACGAGTCTGCTGTTGCGGACGCAGAAAATACGGTCGCGTTGCTGACACCCGTTGTGAAAGCGTTCCTCACCGATCTCGGCCTGAGCAGTACCATATCCGCGCAACAGATTTACGGCGGACATGGCTATATTCGCGAACACGGCATGGAGCAGTTAGTACGCGACTGTCGAATAACACAAATTTATGAAGGCACTAACGAAGTGCAGGCGCTCGACCTCGTATCACGCAAACTAACGGGCAAGACCGGCGAGTTCGCCAATCGCTTCCTGCGCGACTGGCAAAGTTTCCTCGAGAACCATGCCGATGACGAGGGCCTGGCAGGCTATATCGGCCCTGCCGCATCTGCGTTGCATCGACTCCTGCAAGCGACCGGCTGGATTCGCGACAGGATAGGAGCCGAAGACGCGGCCGTCAGGGGCGCTGCAACACAGTACTTGCGGCTGTTCGCACTGACCATCATCGCCTGCCTGTGGGCACAGATTATCGTTGCCATTCGCGACAAAGAAGGCGCTTTTTACGAAGTAAAGCGCAAAGTCGCGCTTTTCTACATGCAGCAGATCCTTCCCGACACGGCTTCGTTGCTTACGACGATTATTGGCGGTGAAGACGCGCTTGCCGAATTCGACGTTGCCGACTTCTCAGCCTAGTTGGCCGTGCTTAGCCCTTCAGATCGTCGGGAATTTTAGTCTGCGCCGGGAACCACGGCGCTTCACACACCGTTGCCTGCCGCTCGCCATAAGCTGTGATTAATGTCAGCTCGGTGCCGATGCTTGAACATCCGACGGATACATTGGCCCAACCGATGTTTCTCTGCAATCTCGGCGAGTACATGCATCGTGTGACATGCCCAACCTTTTCGGCATCTTTGGTAATCGTCCAGAACGCGTCGTTACCCTCGGGGAGCGGGTCACCATCAATCTCGACGCCGACCAACTTGCGATGCGGCCCCTCTGCGTAGATCTTTTTTAGTGCTTCCTTGCCGATGAAATCGTCTGCTTGATCGAGGTCAACGAACTTGCCCATGCCGATGACGTAGGGATTGTCGTCGAGCGTGATATCCGACACATAGGAAAGCAGTCCGCCTTCAATACTACGTAGCGTTGAGGGCGTAGTCGGCGCGATGTTGTACGGCTTACCCGCATCCATGATGCGTTCCCACAATTGCTCGCCGTACTGTCCATCGCGAAGATATAGTTCGTATCCAAGCTCACCGCTCCAGCCCGTACGTGATACGACCAATGGAATGCCGTCAAGTGTCGTTTCTTTCAAGTGATAATATTTCAAGGTCAGAGCCCAGTCTCCGAACAGGTCCCTCGCGACCAAAGGCGACTTCGGTCCCTGAAGTTGCAGCGGTGAAACATCGGGTTCGATAACATTGACATCCATGCCGCTGTTAACTGACACACCCTTTATCCAAAGCAGCACATCGCTATCCCCGGGCGATAGCCAGAACAGTTTTTCTTCGATACGCAGCATCACCGCGTCGTTGATGATGCCGCCGTTATCATCGGTTAGTACCATGTACTGGCATTGGCCAACATCGCATTTCGACATATCCCGCGGCGTCAGAAACTGTATGAAACGGAATGCGTCCGGCCCCGAGATCTCAATTTGTCGCTGGCAGGTGACGTCCCAGAGCGTGACATCGTTGACGAGACTCCAATAGTCCCGAACGTTGTCGCCATACGAGGTTGGCATGTACACATGGTTGTACACGGTAAATGCGACGGCACCGTAGCGCAGTGTAGCGTCAAAGTACGGAGACTTTCTGACCCTTGGCCCGATCGCAATCAGGGGGGCATTTGAGTCGTTGCTCATGGAACGTATTCTCTTTCGTCGGATTTTAAAACTGGCGCAGCTTTACAGATATTCACATCAGCGTCCACACCAAGCTACACTGAAGGCACTCCTGCATCGACCATATATAATTAACAATGACGAAAAATAATATTCTTACTGTGCGCACCGGCATTTTGCTGCTGACTTTGTCGGTCGTATCGACAACAGCGTACCCCCAGGAAAGCGACCTCGTTGTTATATCAATTGTGGGCACAAACGATGTGCATGGTGAGCTTCTGCCGAAGCCAAATCGAGGTGGACTGACGACGCTTTCAGGGTATGTTGAAAATTTGCGCGCGACTCGCGCGACCGATGGCGGCGCCGTACTACTCATCGACGCCGGCGACATGTGGCAGGGTACCCTTGAATCGAACCTGACAGAAGGCGCCACAATCGTCGCGGCGTACAACGCACTCGGCTACACCGCCGCAGCGATTGGCAACCACGAATTCGACTTCGGTCCGGTCGGAAAGCTCGCCACACCGCAAAGCGAGGCCGATGACCCTCGCGGCGCGCTGAAACTACGTGCGATCGAAGCCGACTTCCCACTGCTGGCTGCCAACCTGATTGATACATCGACTGATGAACCCGTCAACTGGGATAACGTCCAGCCATCGACAGTGGTCGATGTCGCTGGCGTCCGTGTCGGCATCGTCGGCGTGATCACGGCAAACGCGCTGGTCACAACGATGGTCGCCAATACAGCCGGCCTGCGTATTGGTTCGCTGTCCGCGGCGATCATTCGTGAAGCAGAAAAACTAAGGGCGGCCGGCGCGAGCATCATAATTGTGACGGCACATGCGGGCGGTCACTGCACTGAGTTTGGCGATCCACTCGACCTATCGTCCTGCGACCGCGGCGAAATCGTTCAGGTAGCGAACGCCCTGCCCGCGGGCCTCGTCGACCATATCATCGCCGGACACGTACACGAGGCAATGGCGCATGTTGTCAACGGTATCGCAATCACGTCCAGCTATTCGAGTACCCGCGCCTTCAGTCGCGTCGATTTCAGTGTCGATCGCAATACTGGCACCATACAAGATCGCAAAATTTTCTCCCCTCAGCCTCTTTGCCCGCGTGTCGATTCAGCTACAGGCGAATGTGCCTGGGTCAGTACCAATACGAAAAACACTGTCCCAGCCGAGTATGAAGGCCGGCCCGTCACGCCACTAGCGGCCATCGAAGACATCGCCAAACGTGCAGCAGCGTTTGCCGAGGAAATTAAAACGGAGAAACTTGGCGTGACCCTGGATACGCCATTTACATTGCAGGGAAATCCTGAATCATCACTCGCTAACTTGATGACCATTGCACTTCTGGAGTCAGTGGACGCAGATATTGCCATTCACAATGTCGCGGGCGGCATTCGCATGTACTTACCGAAGGGCGAGCTTACTTACGGCAACGTTTTCGAAATGTTTCCGTTCGATAATCGCATCGTGGTCGTCGACGTTTCCGGGGAGGACCTGCGCAAAATAATTGCTCGCCAGGCGCACAATCACAGGCGTCGCGCAGGATTTTCCGGCATGCGTGTATTTGTCGATTGCGACGGCGACCA
>JACZSM010000086.1 GCA_022574185.1 Pseudomonadota bacterium | reverse complement strand
TTGTTCGGTATCCCAGTCGGCGATGACCAGTTCATCTTTGCTGACGTCGATACCGAGGGTGATTTTTGAGACGAGTATTGCCACAATGACCTCCGCGGTTAATTGCCGTGAAGCCGGGGACTCACCGCACGCAAGCTTGTTGAAATTGGCTGGTTATACAGCTAGATTCTTAATCGGCGTTCTATGGTGAGGGGAGGGGGAGAACTCTCCTACAGTCTGTACCAACAGGTCAGAAGCCCGCTAACGGTCCCTCCCTCCCCGGCGCCTTCCATCATCCAGATTTCGGGCACGATTGACCATACAAGCCCGCTACGCGGGTGACCACATCGCACGGCCGGCAGTCCGGACATTTTTCGCCGGAATGGCTCGCTGCGCTGCGCTTTACTTCGGGCGAAGAACATCCCTCCCGCCGGCCCTCCGAAGATCGGAGGGCGACCCTACGTCGACTTCGTCGTGCGACCCGTCAGGAAAAACGCATCGATGATCAACAATGCCGCACCGACGGAGATTGCCGCATCGGCAACGTTGAACGAGGGAAATGCCCAGTTGCCGAACCAGACCTGGAAAAAATCCGTGACGTAGCCCGATCGCATTCGGTCGATCAAATTGCCGACTGCCCCGCCCAATACGAGCGACAGGCCTGCCATCAGTACGAGCGGCCCTTGCATGCGAATACGCCATAGCCAGTGCGCAATAAATCCACTGACCAATGTAGCCAGGGTGACGAAAAACCAACGCTGCCAGCCCGACGCGCCCGCCAGAAAACTGAATGCGGCGCCGGAGTTCTGCTGGTGAGTCAGATTGATGAATGAATTGATTGGCACCTTGCCGTACAGTGGCACCCATTCCACGATCGCCCACTTGGTCACCTGATCGGCAACGACCACCAACAGGGCAACGCTTATCCATGCGATGTAACGGCGTATTCGGGGATCCACTTCTTCAGTCACGTATTCGCTCATCAGGCAGCGTTGGCAGCGAGTATCGATCTCGCATTGTCGGCGTCGCGATGCATCTGTGCAACCAGATCGTCCACCTTCTCGTATTTTTCTTCGTTGCGCAGACGCTCGATGAAATCGACATGAATGTACTTGCCGTATATCTCATCATCGAAATCAAAAATATGCACCTCAAGCAACGGTTCGGTGCCATCGAATGTCGGTCTTATACCAACACTGGCAACCGCATCCTTAGCACCGCCGGGCAGACCGTCGACGCGAACCGCAAAAATTCCCATGACGGCGCTTTGGCGTCGACGCAAGTCAACGTTGGCTGTCGGATAGCCGAGTGATCTGCCAACTTTATCGCCCAGCATGACTTTGCCGGACATGCGGTACGGCCTGCCAAGCAAAGCTGTTGCTCGCCGCAGATCCCCGCTCCAGAGCGCCTCGCGTATGGCGGTACTGCTGACACGGCATCCATCGACATCGATGCTGGCAACCTGTTCCACCGCGTAGTCCAGTGCACGACCAGCCCGTCGCAGGTGATCGATCGTTCCTTCGCGTTTGCGCGCGAATTGAAAGTCGTCACCGACAACAATGTGCCGGGCGCAAAGTCCATGAATCAAAATACGGCGAATGAAGGTGTCAGCTGCAATGTCACGCATTTGCGCATCAAATCGTGGGCAATAGAAGATATCGATTCCGTGCGCATTGAGCGCGTCAAATTTTTCACGAAACCGCATCAGCCTTGCCGGCGGGCTCGTCGCCGCAAAAAACTCCCTGGGTGTCGGCTCGAAACTCATGACGATGGATGGCACGCCATGTTTTTGTGCTGCAGCGATCACACGTTTAAGAAGTTGCACATGACCGAGATGTAAACCGTCGTAAGCGCCGATCGTAATCGCACTGCCGTGTTGCAGCTCGTCAAAGGGCAAGTCAGTCAGGTGGCGGACCAATCGCATATCATGTTGACCTGATAGTGAAATTCGCGGGCCGCAGGCCAAGCGAGAACAATACGAGAAAGTAGCTAGCGGCGCCGGCGCCAACACAAAGAGCCAGCCAGCCGATGCGCTCCATAGCATCAACGCCGAGCCACCAGTACAAGGGTCGACTAAGCAGGTAGAGTATTTCCCACATCACGAGGTTCGCGACAGTCACCTGCAGCAGCAGTTTCTTCCAACCCGCAGAATGCACCAAGACCCCGTCTCGCCGCAGGCCCCGATACAGCAGCCATGCGTTGAGCAGCGCCGCCACCGAAATCGCAAGTGCGAGGCCCGCGTGCGTGCCGGCGAATCCGATCGACGTCAGGTACCAGGCCAATGACACGCTCAAGACGAAATTAACGGCCAGGGCGATGAGTCCAATGCGTACCGGCGTCCTGGTATCTTCGCGCGCGAAATAGGCTGGCGCGAGAATCTTTACATAGGAAAATCCGATAAGCCCGATACCGAATGCCTGCAGCGCCAATGCCGTCATGCGCACATCATCATCGGTAAATGCGCCGCCGTAAAAGATCGTGGCGACCAGCGGCTCGGCCATGAAAATCAAGCCAATCGCCGCAGGCACCGCGATGAGCAACACGAGTTTCATCGACCAATCGATCGTTGCCGAGAACGCCTCAAGAGACTCGTTCGCGTACTGGCGAGACAGGTAGGGAAGCGTCACTGTTGCAATGGCAATGCTGAACATACCCAGCGGAAACTCCATGAGTCGATCAGAGTAATACAACAAGCTTATCTTGCCGACGCCGAGCATCGACGCAATGATGCCGCCAACCAGAACATTAATTTGCGCGACGGACGAGCCAAAAATGGCGGGCAACATCAATTTCATCACACGTCGCACACCCTGATGCGCAATGGCCCACTTCGGTCGAGGCAATACACGAATATGCAGCAGAAAAGGAATCTGGAACAGAAGCTGCAATACGCCAGCCACGAATACGGCGTAGGCGAGCGCCATGCCAGGCTCGTCGAGGAGCGGCGATAACCAGACGGCGGCAGCGATCAGAACAACGTTGAGTATCACGGGTGTGAAGGCCGGTACGCCAAAACGCCCATAGGTATTGAGGATGCCACCGGCAAATGCCGTCAACGACACGAAGAACAGGTACGGGAACGTAAACCGCAGCATCATCGTCGCGATCTCGAATCGACCGTCGTCGCCAATGAAGCCCGGCGCGACAATCGCCACGAGCACCGGCGCCGCAATAACGCCGACCAGGGTGACGAGGAACAGGATGATGCCGAAGGTACCGGCGATGGCGCCCACGAATTCGCGTGCCTCATCGTGGCTGTGCTGCTCTCGATAGCGCGCCATGACCGGCACGAACCCTTGAGAAAACGCGCCTTCGGCGAAAAAGCGCCTGAGCATATTCGGGATGCGATTGGCCACGAGGAACGCGTCCATGATCAGGGACGTGCTGAAGTAGCGGGCGAAGACGGCATCCCTGACGAGGCCCAGGATTCGCGATAACAGCGTCATGCCGCTGACGACCGAGGTGGTCTGGATCAGCTTGCGCCCGAAGCTCGCTTTTTCGGGGGCTGCAGTATCGCCATCAGCGGGAATGTCGGTGCCGTTTTCAGTTGTCATGCCGGCTCCGAGTTTAGCCCAAAACGAGCTTGTGGTTGAGAAGGGGTTGGTCATTGACAATACCCCTCCAGACACCAATAATACGCGGCTCTTTGAGAGCAGGACACGGTATCGAGCAGTGGCAAACACCAGATCAGCAAGAAAACGCGCCCGCCAGGCGGAGAAGACCCGCAAGCACAATATGGGCATGCGCTCCATGATGCGTACACGGATCAAGAATGTCGTCAAGGCATGTGATGCCGGCGACAAAGAGGCCGCTCAGGCTGCCTACAAAGCCGCGGTGCCAGTGATTGATAGCATGATCAATAAGGGCATCGTCACCAAGAACAAAGCGGCACGCCACAAGAGCCGTTTGAACATACGCGTCAAGGCACTGAGCGTCTAAGCGTCCTCTTCTTCCAACTCGCGCATAATCGCTTGCGCGAGTGCTTTGGTCCCTTCGCCGGTCACGGCACTAAGCGCAAAAACCCGATCCTCCCAGGCCAGATCGCCCAGCAATTTGTCTCGCGCCGCCGAGAAATCCTCGTCGTTGAGCAGATCGATCTTGTTAATGACGAGCCAGCGCGGCATATCAGCCAGTTCCGCCGAAAATTTTCGAAGTTCGGTTGCGATGGCTCGCACGGCCGCGGCCGGATCGGCATCCGGATCGAGAGGCGCGATATCAACGATGTGCAACAGTAATCGCGTTCGTTGCAGGTGCTTGAGGAATTGTATGCCCAGACCTGCACCTTCCGATGCACCTGCGATCAGGCCCGGGATATCGGCCATCACGAAGCTCTGCAATTCCCCAACGCGTACGACGCCAAGATTCGGATGTAGCGTCGTGAACGGGTAGTCGGCGATACGCGGTTTGGCCGCGGACATCGCAGTGATCAGCGTCGACTTGCCGGCATTCGGCATGCCGAGCAGACCGACGTCCGCCAACACCTTGAGTTCGAGATTCAGGTGACGCGCCTCGCCCTGCGTGCCATTAGTCGTCCGGCGCGGAGCCCGATTGATGCTGCTCTTGAAGCGCGTATTGCCCAAGCCACCGCGACCTCCCTCGGCAACCTTCTGGCGCTGCCCGGGTTCGGTCAGATCACAGAGCAACTCGCCAGTATCAACGTCGTGAACAACCGTGCCACAGGGGATCTGCACATCAAAGTCCGCGCCTGAACGCCCGGTCTTGTTGCGGCCTGCACCGCCTTGCCCTGACTTCGCCTTGAATTTACGGGCAACACGAAAATCAGCCAGCGTATTCAATGATACGTCCGCGACGAGGTACACGCTGCCACCGTGGCCACCGTCACCACCATCGGGACCGCCTTTGTCAATGTATTTTTCACGCCGGAAACTCAGGCAACCGTGACCTCCATTGCCTGCCAGTACGCGGATTGTGGCTTCGTCGACGAATTTCATTTTGGAGAATAAATCTGTAGGAGCCCGCCGAGGGTCAGGACGACCTAATGTCGCGGAGCACAGGGACGTGCGTGAGCGACGAAAGGGCGATCAAGTCCTGCGGGCAGTCAGACCTTAAATCGCTACAACACTCACGAAGCGGCGATGCTTCGGGCCTTTCCTGTCGAACCTGACGTGCCCGTCCTTCTTCGCGAACAAGGTGTGATCGCGACCGATACCGACGTTAACACCCGGATGAAACTTCGTGCCGCGCTGCCGCACGATAATGTTGCCAGCGACAACGAGCTGGCCACCAAACATCTTGACGCCCAGGCGTTTGGATTCTGAATCGCGACCATTCTTGCTGCTGCCGCCTGCTTTCTTATGTGCCATTGTCCTGTACCTCTAAAAAATTACTTCTTGGCCGCTTTCTTTTTGGCCGTTTTCTTGCCAGGTGTTTTCTTGCCAACCGATTTCTTGGCAGTCACTTTCTTGGGCGCCGCTTTTTTCGTCACCTTTTTCTTGGCCGCAGGCTTTTGGGCGGCTGTACCAGTCGCCTTTTCGGCGGCTGGCTTTTCGGCAACCACGTCTTTGGCTGCGGCTTTCTTGGTAGTGCCACTCGCAATAGCGGTGATTTCTACCTCGGTGAAAAACTGGCGGTGCGATCCCTGCCGCAGGTAGTTCTGCCGGCGCTTGAATTTTACGACAGGAACCTTGCGGCTCTTGCCCTGGCGAATGACTTTGCCGCTGACCGTGATACCTGACAGCAAAGGACTGCCGATCTTTATATCGCTGCCCTCTCCGACCAACAAAACCTCATCGAATTTGATCGTCGTGCCCTCGTCAGCCTCGATTTTCTCGAGCCGCAGGACATCACCTTTTACCGCGCGGTATTGCTTGCCGCCGGTACGAAAAACCGCATACATCGTTGTTTACTCCGTACTGCGAATCGCGAAATTAACGCAACTCACTGAGAATTAAGTGATTTCCAGTAGCTGCCAGATACTTAAAGTGAAGCCTCATCTGGCGGCTGCCACCGGGAGCGGGAATTCTATAGATTCCCCTGCCCCGGGTCAACGTTCATCGCAATCAATTTTAGTCTTTAATTCAAAGGCTTGCGATTGTGCCGTGGCTCCGGTCCGAAGCTCGCCCCAGTCGCCAACCTAGCGCAATTCAGGCATTATGCCGATTCTTATGCAAGCTGTTGAAAAATCCCCCGAATCCCCGACTTTTGACAGTGTTGTCGCGCTGACTCGCGACGATATGCAGGCTGTCGATCGGCTGATATCGGCAAGCCTGCAAAGCGATGTTGCACTCGTTTCGCAGGTCTCAAAATACATCGTCATGAGCGGCGGCAAACGTCTGCGGCCTGTCATCGTATTGCTGGCCTCCCGCGCACTGGGTTACGAGGGCGAACAACATATTCGAGCCGCGGCCATTGTCGAGTTTATTCACACGGCGACCTTATTGCATGACGACGTTGTCGACTCGTCGGCGCGACGTCGCGGACAGGATTCTGCGAACATGGTTTTCGGCAACCAGGCCAGCGTACTCGTGGGCGACTTCCTCTACTCGCGTGCATTTCAAATGATGGTCGACATCCAGAGTATGCGTGTTATGCAGATACTGGCCGATGCAACCAACACGATCGCGGCTGGTGAGGTCATGCAGCTGATGAGCGTGCACGATCCGGACACGACCGAGGAAAGCTATCGACAGGTTATCTATCGTAAGACGGCGCGCCTGTTTGAGGCCGGAGCGCAAATCGCTGCCGTGCTGGCCGAGCGAGACCAGGCTGACGAAGATGCGATGATTCTTTACGGGCAACACCTCGGCACGGCATTCCAGCTCGTCGATGACGCACTCGACTTCAATGCATCGGCCGATGAACTCGGCAAAAATCTTGGTGACGACCTTGCGGAGGGCAAAGCGACCTTACCGCTGATCTATGCGATGCAGGAAGGCACGGCAGACGAAAAGGAACTGATCCGCAAAGCAATTCTTGATGGCGGACTCGATCAGCTCGAAAACATTCAGGCCATCATTGAATCCACCGGAGCGCTCCAGTACACGGCGGCACGCGCCCAGGAGGCTGCCGACTCGGCAGTTGCCGCTCTTGTCGATATTCCCGACTCTGACTACAAACAGGCGCTCATCACGATTGCCGATCTTTCCGTGCAGCGTCGATCTTGACGATCATCGCGAACCTGCGATCAGGTTTCGCCCTGTTCGCTCTTATAGTAAGTGTCATCACTGCCGCATCACCGCTCCAATGTGATGCAGACTCGGAAAACAGTCCGCCATTGCCGTTCGACGTCGGTGACGGCAATGATTACGGCAACCGCAAGCTTGAGTTGACCGTGCCAGAACAGTGTCGATGTGATGGATCGGATTGTACGCCCTGCCCCATCGTGATCGGCTTTCACGGGTTCGGCGAAACCGGTTCCGGTCCGGCGAGTTGGAAATCCCGTCTCGAACCGAAAGGCGCCGCGGCAGGTTTCATCAGTCTGTACCCGACGGGTGACGATTCGAAACCGACAAATTATTTCGGTGGCTATTTGCCGAATTGGGCAGGACCCTCTTGTATGGACCCAGATGACGGTTGTCTAAAGACGGACGGACTCGCCTGTGATTGGTGTGGCGGTCTGAGCGAAGACAATGATGTTTCTTCGCAACGAGAGATTGATTTCACACTGGCGATCGTCAAGTGGACCATGGATAACTATTGTGTCGATCCGGAGCAGATATTCGCGACTGGCTATTCGAATGGTGGACTATGGTCGCATGTGCTCGCCCGGCATCCCGACACGTCCGGCTTGTTCAAAGCCCTGGTGCCCGTTGACGGCATCGACCAGGCCGGAATAGACGATCGATTGAAATGGATCTCAGCTCCAACTGATGGCGACTCGCCTTGGATACTTCATGTCAACGAAATATTCGACCGCTTCGAGCCCTATGACGGTATGGACTACACCGACATACCAGGCGTCGAAGACAGCCCTGGCTGGATTTATCCGTCCGCGATGCAGATTTTTGCCGAGTATTCGGCCAAGAACGAAGGCTACGCGGCATGCGGCTTCGACAAGAACGACCGCGGCGATCGGTACGGGGAACTCGATGTCGGTGGCATTGTGCCGGCGGCC
>JACZSM010000085.1 GCA_022574185.1 Pseudomonadota bacterium | reverse complement strand
TGGTTTAAAGCCTCCCCCTGCAGGGCGGCTTTGGAGGGCCTACCTCCATCTCTCCTAGAGTTACAACACTTTCAAAGACCTCCTTTTCTTCTTCTGTGCCTCGTGGCACACAGGCTGTGTGAAAACGTGTCTGATTTAGATGACAATGGGACAACGCAACACATTGGCAATGAATCGTCAGAATTTGAGCACTTCTAGTCCCACTTCAGTCACGTGCCAATCGAAATTCAGATCGTACTTACCACCAGCACTCATGATTTTAGGTTTTCACACAGCCTCGGCCGTTAGCTGCCTGTCACTAAGGCGATTTTCTGGAGTTTTGAACGGCCGCTTACGAGAAAAGCGGTCATTCAATATGGATGCTGCTGGTCGTCAAGCGACCAAAGGGAATAGCTCTGGATATAAATGCGAGTTATGAAGTAAACGTGCCCGTGCAACCTTGATCTTATTAGCGTTCGAGGTACTCCAGTTTCTCTTTAACCTCGCGCCAGTCGTCGGCGTCCGCAGGTGGGTCCTGCATTTCGGTGATTACGGGCCAGTTCTGTGACAATTCGGCGTTCAGCTCGATGAACTTCTCCTGCCCTGCCGGCAATTCGTCTTCCGAAAAAATAGCGTCGACCGGGCACTCGGGCTCGCATAGCGTGCAATCGATACATTCGTCCGGATCGATGACAAGCATGTTCGGCCCCTCGTGAAAACAGTCGACCGGGCATACTTCGACGCAATCGGTCAGCTTGCACTTGATACAGGCTTCGACGACAACGAATGTCATTCGGTACTACCTCAAAATCTGGACCGCGTACGCTATGCGAAGTCGGTCATCATATCAAGCCGCCACCGACTCTAGGCCGTCCACCGCTCATTCACAATCGTCGCCAGTCCATCACTCTCTAATTTCAGGAGGTGGGCGAGCAAAGAGCGCTCCGCCCAGCCGTATAGTTTGGGATCGACGTCTGTGTAGACGAACGGCACGAGTTCATGCGACGTCAGGTTCGGATTGGATGCAAGCGCCGCAACGACTTTTGCCTCGCGAGCCAGGCGGTGGTCGATAATCCAGTCGATGGCACGATCGGGTTCGTGAATGACATCGCCATGTCCGGGCGCCAGCGCGTCGCATCGCAGGTCCTTGCAGCGTTGCAAAGATTCTATGTAGTGCTTCATATTGCCATCCGGCGGATCAATCACAACAGTCGATCCATCGATCACGTGATCGCCCGTGAACAACCAGTTAAGCCCAACATGTCGATAACACAGGTGGTTTGATGCATGTCCCGGCGTGTGTACAGCTTCGAGCTTGAACTCACTGGTTTCGAGCACGTCACCATCAGCCAGTGTCCGATCCGGCATAAAGGTCTTGTCCTGGTGCTCACCGTCAGGTGCCACGATGCCGAGCAATTCGGCGCCCGTCGCTTTCGCGAGTGGCGTCGCGCCAGGGGAGTGATCGGGATGTGTGTGCGTTACGACTACCCATCGAATGGAACCCGTTGATTTCTCAATGATATTCTCGATATGGCCCTCATCGGCCGGACCCGGGTCGAGCACCGCAACTGCGTCATCGCCGAACAGGTAGGTGTTCGTGCCAGGCCCCGTCATCATTGACGGATTCGGCGCGACGATCCTTCGAATTCCGTCTGCAAGCTTGGCGAAGGCTGGCATGATCGGTCCGAACGCCGTCATTGAACTGACTCCAGAGCAAACGCCGGTTGATTGCACACCACGCCCGCCTCGCCACACGATCTGGCCCATTCACGCAACGCCGACGTCGACTCGAGCTGCGCAATGCGCTCGAGCGTCTTGCGTGTCGGATAGATCAACGTCATCTCACCTTTCTTGCACGCCTGTAAAACGTCCTCTGCCGACATCCAGCAAGATTCCGTCAGCTCGCCGCCATCATGATAAGCGTGCTGTCCTGCGGGCATCTCGGCCAGGAAGAATCGCGTCGAATACCGCTTCGGCTCACTTTCTGGCGTTATCCAGTAACTGAAATATTGCAATTGCTCGCAATGCAGGACGAGTTTGTTGTCGGCGGCGAATCTGTCCCAGCTGAGCGACCCGTCATTGAGCTGCTTACGTGCGTCGCCGAGTTCGTCATTTGACCGCTGAGTTTGGCCCAGAAGCACGCCCGCTTCTTCGAATAATTCACGAATTGCGCAACTGAAATAGTCGAGTCCTATGCCGTCGACGCCAAGCAGGCGGTCGGCGACTGCAGACGACACGCCAGCACAGAGATCATGCACACCGTGGTCGGACCGCTCGAGCACGCCGCCCGGAAAAGCATAGCTCGCGCCAAACGACGATTTCCGATGTCGACGCACCATGAATACCTCAGGAGCATTGACCGCATCGCGAACAAGGACGACAGTCGACGAGCGACGCGCGGGCCGGATCTCAGTCGCCATTGGTGATATCCGCACTGCCGGTCTCGACATGCGATTTCAGCCGTTGCAACGCTTCGCCAATTACGACGTCCACGGGGGCGGCGAAGTTATCGAGGCCGTCCGGACTATAGCCGCCGACCACGTAAGAGAACCGCACCCGCGTCGCGCCATCGGCATCAAAGAATTCCCACGTCATGTTGCCACTAACACCCATCAAGCCCATTGGGCCAAGACCTCCGGTGAGGCGCAGAATAACGTTCGCATTGGCGAACGTTATCGTCATGTGGACAACACCACCCCTATCGCCCAGATCTTCACAAAAACAACCGAGCGGAACCGCATCAATACTCAATGCAGCGGCACTACCCGCAATCGTATGCGCGTCATCCCACCATTGACCCACGTGATCGACCGCTGCAACCCATACGTCCGCGCGAGCCGCGGCTATCGTCACCTCGTGAGTGAGTGAAAAGCCATTGGCGGCTACATCGGTGACTTCCGCGAGCGCATTGTTTGCAAGAATGCCCAGGGCAAGTACTGAAAAAATGTAATCGGGCCTCATCCGAGCTCCTACTGCATCACAAAACGGGCCAACCAGCTTACCGTAATAGTGGTGTATTCTCGCGCCATGCAAGTGACGATCCGTCCAACATGACTGATGACCTGCGAGTGGTCTTCGAAAGCAGTAACCGACAGGCCTGTTCGGATCGGGCACTTGTTCTTGCATCATTTCAGATACCGTATCAAATCGTCGACGACGCAAGCTCATGTGCACTGGTCGTGCCGGCCGATTATTCGGCGCGCGCGATGGACCAGCTCATTCGCTATGACGAAGAAAATCCGCCCTACGCGCCGTCGGTCAAGAACACCATCGTGTACCAGAACGCGGTCCCCGGTGTTCTCGCTTACGTGATTGTCGTATGCGTAGTCGCGGGACTTGCCGCCAGATTCGTGTTTGGCCAGGACTGGATAGCGGCCGGGCGCATCGATGGCGTACTTGTGCGTTCTGGCGAACTGTGGAGAACGATAACAGCCCTGACATTGCATGCCGATCTGCGCCACCTCGCCGGCAACCTGCTGTTTGGCTCCCTGTTCGGCTTTTTCGCAGGCAGGTTGCTCGGTCCAGGTGTCGCCTGGCTGACGATTGTACTGGCAGGCGCCTCCGGCAACGCGCTGAACACCTTACTCCTCGAATCGACTCATCGTGCCATTGGCGCATCGACGGCCGTGTTTGCGGCGCTGGGTCTCATTGCCGGCTTTGTCTGGCGTGGCAAGTTAATGGCGCAGGACCGCTGGGCATACCGTGTCGGGCCAATCGTGGGTGGCTTCGCACTATTGATGTACACAGGTACCGGCGGTCCCAATACCGATATCGGTGCGCACTTGATGGGATTTGTTTGCGGCATGGCCGGGGGCATGTTGCTGTCACCGTTGCAGTCGCGCCTGACAAGGAAAAAATTGCAAACAAATGCGGCCATCCTGACTTGCATGCTCATAACCGTAGCCTGGGGTCTCGCGTTTCTAGCCTGACCGGATGCCATAATCATGTAGAATTCTTCGTCGGGAATTTGCAATGGATCACAGCAATCACAAATGAAAAAAATTCTGCTGTTCTTACTGATATTTGTCGTTGTAATGACCGCCATCATGCGAATTCGCTACGGCGGCGGTGGCGATTATCCAGACCTTACGTCGTCGCCGATCATCAGCGAGAGCGCTCTCGAGGAAGTGTTGTCATACCCCGAGCCCATCGGCAATGTTGCGGTCAGTGCGACCGGGCGTGTATTTTTTACCGTCCATCCAGAGTCCAGGTCGCAGGGCAATAAACTGCTGCAGTACATAGACGGTGCTGCGGAGCCATTCCCCGATGGCGCTTCGCAGTCGCGTCTGTTTGACACAGTGCTTGGCATCGCCATCGATCAACAAAATCGCTTGTGGACGATAGACCACGGCAATCATGGCACCCGGACCGCTCGCCTGTTGGCATTCGACCTCGACACGGGAAAGCTGATTCACGACCAGTCATTCGATAAGGAAATAGCACCAGCCGGCTCCTTTCTTCAGGACTTGCAGATCAGTGCCGATGGCAGAACCGTCGTCATTGCCGATGCCAGCTTCTGGCGCATGCAACCTGCCATCATCGTCTACGACATCGCAACGGCGACAGCGCGTCGAGTGCTTGAATCACATGCATCGGTGTCAGCTGAAAATTATGTCATTCGCAATGGCGATACAAAAATGTCGTTTTTTGGCGGCCTGGTGTCCTTGCGCGGTGGCATTGACGGTATCGCTCTAGGACCGAAGTGGCTGTATTACGGCGCCATCAACGGCTCGGGGTTGTATCGAATACCGCTGCGTGATCTGGCCAATGCTTCGACTCCCGATTCGCAACTTGCGGCACGCGTCGAACGTTATACGACGAAACCACTGAGCGATGGACTTAGCATCGATGTCGATGGCAATATTTATATAACGGATGTCGAGCACAGCTCGATCTTTCTTGTTGATACACAAACCAATTTACATACATTGATACGCTCGCGGAAGATTCGCTGGCCTGACGCCCTGTCGTTCGGACCTGATGGTTGGCTGTACATTGCCGACAGCGCCCTGGCCGACGTCGTTCTGCACACACGTGATCACATCATGGCGCAGGGTCCGTACAAAGTGTTTCGCTTTCAAACAGGCAATACAGGAACACCCGGGCAGTAGCTACCATGCAGGTTATTTTTCTCTACGCCGCGGTGGTGCTGATCTGGGGATCAACCTGGGCCGCAATACCGTATCAATTGGGCGATGTCGCAGCCGAGCTTTCTGTCGCTTATCGCTTTGGGATTGCCGCCGTGGTCCTCTATGTCTACGCGCTGATTTCACATCGAACGCTGCGCCTGCCACGGGCTGTTTACCCGATAATTTTTCTGCAAGGCGCGCTGCTGTTTAGCATCAACTACTTTTTCGTCTACTACGGCACAGAGCGAATAACCTCTGGCCTTGTCGCCGTGCTGTTCAGCAGTATCGTGCTGTGCAACGCAGTATTGGAAAGGATTTTCTTCAAGACAATTATCGAAAACCGGCTGCTTCTCGCTGCCGCACTGGGATTTACAGGAATCGCGTTGATTTTCTGGCCCGAAATCAATGAAATCAGCCTGGCCGACGACACCGTTATCGGCATACTGTTTGTGTTGATCGGCGTGGTCATCGCCTCGCTCGGCAATATGGCGGCCGTCGTAAACACCAGACACGCATTGCCTGTTGTCGCCGTTAATGCGCATGCGATGGCCTGCGCATCTTTGCTTTCATTTGTAATTGCCGCCCTACTGGGCCGAAAATTTACATTCCCGTTCGAAACGAGCTACGTCGTATCACTGGCCTTCCTCGCTGTCTTCGGATCAGCCATTGCCTTCGGCTGCTATCTCGCTTTGATTCGTCGCATTGGTTCGGCTCGCGCCGCATACACAACAGTTCTGTTTCCAGCCGTGGCGTTAACGATATCAACCGTGGTTGAAGGCTACCAATGGACAGTCATTGCGGCTGTCGGCATTATGTTGACGCTAGCCGGAAACTGGCTAATTCTGCACCGGCCCGCTACGAATACAAAATTCGCTGAGGGAACAAACAATGAACGATCTTAGCCTCCCAGACCTGGGTTTTAACTGGGATAACGTCCTCGAAATGTTAAAAGCATCAGGTGTCGAGTTCGGCATAAATATCGTCACGGCAATCGTCATTTTCTATGTCGGCCGCGTGGCCATCGGGCTTGCGATGCATGGGCTGCAAAGCTTCTTGCGAAAAAAGAATGTCGACGAGACACTCGAATCTTTCGTATGCAACCTCGTGCGTATGGCATTGCTGATGTTTGTCATCATCGCATCCATCAGTGCGCTGGGGATACAGACTACGTCGTTTATCGCTGTACTGGGCGCCGCCGGCCTCGCCGTTGGTCTGGCCTTGCAAGGCTCGCTATCAAATTTTGCATCCGGTGTGCTGATCGTATTGTTCCGGCCCTACAAGGTCGGCGATTGGGTTGAGGCGGCCGGTATCTCCGGCACAGTTGAGGAAGTCCAGATTTTGACAACCGTCCTCAAGACTGGCGACAACAGGCGCGTGATCGTGCCGAACACGCAAATCATGAACAGCATTATTACTAATTATTCCGCGAACGATCTGCGTCGCATCGACATGATTATCAGTGTCAGCTATGACGACGATATCGACAAGGTTCGCAAGACGCTCGAGGAACTCGTTGCAGGGGAAGCTCGTATCCTTGACGAACCGGCATGCTTGATTGCCGTATCCGAGCTTGCCGACAGCAGCGTTAATTTCGTCTTGCGACCGTGGGTAAAGAGAGCCGATCATTCGAGCGTGAAATACGCGCTAACAGAGGCGATCAAGAAACGTTTCGATCAAGAGGGCATCTCGTTCCCATATCCGCAACAGGACGTGCACCTGTACCCGGCTTCAAGCGAGTAGCCCGGATTATTCATTAATCTTCGACGTCAGGCTCAATAAAAGACCACTTGAGATTCGGTATGCGTTCCTTGAGTTCGCGCTCGAGCGCATTAATACTATTGACGGCTGTCTCTATGTCGATGCCGGGACGCATTTTGATCTTCGCCGCGAGCATGGTATCCGGACCAAACTGAATCGTAATCGTGTTGAAAACGAATTCAATATCTTCCTGATCCAGGATAATCGCGTTGATTGCTTCCTGGATCTCCGGATCGGCCGAGCGCCCGAGCAACAGCGAACGAACTCGCGACGCGATGAATATCGAGATGAATAATAATACAACGCCAATACAGATGGACCCGATCGCATCGTAAATCGGATCACCAGTGACAGCAGCAAGCGCCAGGAAGCCGAGCGCCAGGATCAATCCAATAAGAGCGCCAATATCCTCTCCGAGCACGACCACGAGTTCTGAATTGCGCGTGTGTTTGAACCATTCGCGAAACGGTCGTTCGCCACGCACATGTCGAATCTCTCGAAGTGCACCGAGCAGTGAAAATCCTTCGAGCACAAGCGCGAATATCAGTACGAGGATCGCGATCCAGATCTGTGACAGGCCCTCGGGGTGATTCAGCTTATGCATGCCCTCGTAGATAGAAAACAGCCCACCCATGCTGAATAGCAAAAGCGCAACAATGAAACTCCAGAAATAACTCAGCTTGCCGTAGCCAAGCGGATGTTCCGCATCCGGTGGCCGCTGTGATTGCGTGAGCCCGAGATACAACAGGACCTGGTTACCCGTATCAGCGTAGGAATGGATCGATTCGGCAAGCATGGTGCCCGAGCCTGTCAGCCAAGCGGCCCAGGATTTGGCGATCGCAATGGCGAAATTGGCCAGAAATGCGTACAAAATGGCGCGGGCAGTTGAATTATGAGAGGTGGAAGCCATTTAAATCGGACTTTCGTGTCAACTCCGGGACTGTTTACGCGTTATTCTTATTCAGGTTAACAAGAACTGGTGATGTCATGCGTGCGATAACTGCTCTTCTTCTGCCCCTGGCTGTATTGTTGTCGGCCTGTGCCGCACATCCGGACCCGATCATCGATACGAAAGGCGTCGATCAGGAAGTGCTCGCCGAGGACTGGGCCGAGTGTGAGTCGTACACCGACGAAATCCAGATGGCCAAAGGCATCGCCAAAGGCACCGCAACCGGTGCCGCTGTTGGGGCGATTGCAGGCGCCATCAACGGTAG
>JACZSM010000084.1 GCA_022574185.1 Pseudomonadota bacterium | reverse complement strand
GGGATAGTAACTTTTCGCTATCGAGAATTCACCGGCTTGGCGGGCGGCGAACTCGATAAGCTCATGCGGGTTTTGCAGGAAGTCGTCGACAATTACGCAATAATGGTCCTTGGATATCGCTTTTCGCTGAATACTTGCGCCCGTATTGATCCGAATCATCACGCAATAATACGTTATATTAATCTGGAAGTTTTCAAGAAGATCATTTCCTGGACCTGTATTTCGACGCCTTCCCATTTATACCAGCGTGTTGGGAGAACAAGTTTTGAAACGTATCGCCGTCGCCGGTTTTCAACACGAAACAAATACATTTGCACCGACCCTTGCCAGTTTTTCTGAATTTGAAGAGGCCGATTCCTGGCCCGAACTGCTTAGCGGTGACGATGTCATTGACGTTTTATCGGGCGTCAATATTTCCATCACGGGTTTCGTCGATGCAGCGACGGCGGCAGGTGGCTACGAGATTATTCCGCTGCTCTGGTGTTCAGCCGAACCGTCGTCCTATGTAACAACAGATGCGTTTGAGCGAATTTCCAGAATGATCCTGGACGGAATCCGAGGCGCTGGTGACCTGGATGGCATCTATCTGGACCTGCACGGCGCCATGGTGACAGAAGACCACGAAGATGCTGAAGGCGAGCTTCTTCGCCGCATCCGCGAACTAACGGGTCCTGATATGCCGATCGCTGTCAGTTTTGATCTGCACGCGAACGTGACGCCGGAAATCGTTGATCATGCGTCGTCTCTCAACATCTTTCGTACCTACCCACACATAGATTTGGCAGATACCGGGGCAAGAGCTTTCACGTCTCTGCAACATCTGTTGACGCAGGGTCAACTGTACAAGGCGTTCCGCCAGGTGCCGTTTCTGGTCCCCCTGACTTCCCAGCACACGGGATCAGAACCCTGTCGATCGCTCTATGCCAGCCTGGAGCAAGTGATGGGTGAGACATTTGTTTTCGCCGACATCGCCATGGGTTTTCCACCCGCTGATATTTTTCATTGCGGGCCTTCGATCGTTGCTTATGCCGAATCGCAGGAAGCGGCAGAAATTGCTGCAGAAGACCTGCTGCAATCTTTCCTGGATGCCGAAGGCCTCTTTGAAGACAGGCTCATTTCACCTGAAGCTGCTGTCGCAGAGGCGGCAGCCCATAAAGGGTCCAAGCCCGTGGTAATCGCCGATGCCCAGGACAACCCAGGGGCCGGGGCGTCTTCGGACACCACGGGGCTCTTGCATGCGTTGGTGCAGGGCAATGCCCAAGGTGCCGTTCTGGCATTGCTGGATGACGCGCAAATAGCAAAGAAAGCGCAGGAACTGGGTGTGGCGGCTGAATTCTCTGCGTCCCTGGGTGGCAGGTCCGGCCAGGAGGGTCAGCATCCCTTCGAGGGCCGCTTTCGGGTTGAAACACTTGGCAATGGCGAATTCACATTTACCGGCGACATGTTTGGCGGCATCACTGCCAACCTTGGTCCCATGGCAGTCCTGCGAGTTTTGGATACGCCGGCGGATGTTCGTGTCGTCGTTGGTTCAACACGATGCCAGTGTCTGGATCAGGCGATCTTCCGCCATGTAGGTATTGAGCCGGCAGCACAGCGCATCGTCGCCGTCAAAAGCAGCGTGCACTTCCGCGCCGACTTCGAATCCATGGCTGACAGGATTCTCGTCGTAGTAGCCCCCGGCGCACACCCCTGTCGTCTTGATAATCTCAAATACTACAAACTGCGATCTGGCGTTCGTTTGGGGCCGGGAGGTCCTGTACACGAGTAAGTCAATGACGATCGCCTCAATCGAAGCTCACTTTTTTGCGTTGGCGAACAGGTTGATTCCCATAAATACGGTGATCGATACGATCAGGCCAGGCCAGAGTGAATCGATGCGAAATACAGGCGCGAGGTCCATGGCGGATGCTACGTACCAGCCGATCACAGTGAGCAGCGCCAGAGTCATACTCCAGAATGCGGCGGCGGCGCTGAGCTTTCTGGATGAAATTATTGCGATCGTCGGCACAAATAATGCTGCCGAATTAATCGTAAATGCGACCAGCAAAATACCGACGATGTCGCGCATCTGCCATGCCATGAGTCCGGCCGCCACACCAACAATTGCGGCGAGACCGATGCTGATTCGAAATAACTTGCGCGGCGCGACATCGGGATTGAAGTAACGTTGATAGACGTCGCGGCTGCCGTTCGCGGCGGCCGTAAGAATGCAAATGTCGGCGGTGGACATCAGTGCTGCGAGAATGCCGACGAGCATCAACCCTTTGAGGCCGATCGGAAATATATCCATAACCAGTCGGGCCAGAATATCGCTGCTGTTGTCGATGCTCGGGTACAGTATGGCCGCCGTCAAGCCGAGCCAAACAGCACCCACTGCCAGCGGCAGCAGGAACACAACGGCCAGGAGCGTGCCGCGCTTCGCTGCGACCTCATTTTTAGCGGCAAACATTCTCGTAAAACTGTCCATAGCCACAAAAAAGCTCAATGGAATCGAAACGCCGAGGGCCATCATCGTCGGCACACCCCAAGCGGTCGGGTTGAAATGCCCTGCCGGTAATTGCGTCGTAAACGCTTCCCAGGTGCCACCATTGGCAATCGCAATTGGAATGCCGATCAGGACGACGCCAGTGAATAGCAATGCGAATTGAACCCAGTCCGTGTAAGTGACCGCGAGAAAACCACCGCTTGCGGTATAAACGACAATGATTGAGCTGGCGAGTAATAGCGACGACGAATAATCCCAGCCCAGCAGCGTACTCAGGATCGCACCAGCCGCCGCGAGCTGACCTGCGGCATAAGCTATATAAGCAATAATGGTCGTAATTGTGGCGATGATTCGTGTACGACTGTCATAGCGAACTTCTATGAAATCCGGATAAGTCAGTAGTTGATGTTCGTTGCCCCAGCGCTTGACCCTGGTTGCGAAAAAAAGTCCGAACAACAGGCAACCGATGGCAATACAGGCGATATACCAGCCCCCTGATATGCCGAATTCGTAGGCTTTCGCAGCGCCACCAACAATTGAAGCACCACCGATCCAGGACGCAAGCCATAGGCAGGCGATCGAAAATGTACCGAGCTTGCCACCGGCGATGAAGAAGTCTTTAACACTACTTTGTTTGCGACTGGCATAAAAACCGATGGCGATCATGAGCGCCAGGTAGCCGAAGATAATGCTGGTGTCGAGTGTGCTGAGCATGCCGCACAATCTACCGTGTTTTTACTGCCCCTGCATCAGGACGCAGGACTGAAAATCCAGCTTACCGTCGATTATTGGCCGCCGCTTGAAACTTGTGGGGATGCATCATCGACCACATCATTTTCGATTTCGTAACACTGATCAATCCAAAGCTTTACAGCAAGACAATATTTACTGGTTTCCACGTTGATTTCGAATAGCGATGAATACTGTGCCAGTTTTTCCAATCCCGAATTCAGAAGTTTGATACAAAACCCGGCATCCAGTTCGATGCTCGACTCAAAGCGCAGCAGTAGCGTATTGAGCGCGGCATCCCGGGCATCCTGCTCGGTGAGTAATGCGATTTCACACAACTCGTTGGCGAATACCGCGAAATCCCGGAGATGCTCATCTCTTGATGTGGTTTCGTGGGCTATGCCCTCGGGAATTCCGCTGATGGCGATAAGCAAAGTTTCCGGCAAACGCCAGGTCTCCGCGACCGCTGTGCCGAGTGTCGCGTAATTAACGCCCAATACAGTCCTGGACGCGACTTGCTTGTCCATGGCCTCACTTTGCATCAGGCTACGAATTTCGTCGTACTCGTCACGAAAGTAGAAGATCACGAGATTCTCGCCGAGGCTCTGGAACATCCCGCAGATAAATGCCTCCTCCGATCCGGGCAAGCGAACGCGCTTGGCGAGATAACGCGAAATAAGTCCGCTGAGGAATGATCGGGTCATGGAGTCCTTGAGTAATGCGTCATTCGAGTCACCACTCAGGTGGCCGAAAAAGGTCAGACTGTTCGCTGTCATCCGAACCTGATCGAGTCCGAGATAGACGATCGCCTCCGAGATATTCGTAATTTCGCCGGCCCGCGATCCATAGAAAGACGAATTCACCAACTTCAACAATTTGCTGGTCAATGCGAAATCACGCAGGATGACGTTCGCCAACTTTTCGACCGATGCATCTGAATCTTCACCGGTCAGTCGATTGATGTCAGCGAGCGTGCGCGAGATAGTCGGAAAGTCCTTTTTCTTGCGCATGCGGCGCAGAAGATACTCGATAGTACTGTGCTGTGCGGCACCGTCACTGGTGGCGTCTTCGAGTTCGGCATCGCGAACAAAGGCCCGAAACGCGTCCTGCATCACGTCGCAATCCGCGTAGCGATCTGCAATATGTTTAGCGAGCGCACCGCTCAGAAATTGTTGGAATGCGGGCCCCTCGTTGAAGTCCCCGAGCGTGTCGAAATCGATATCGCCTGCAATGATCTTTTTGCAAATATGCGTGAAGGATTTCCCGTGCATCGCGCGCTTGCCGGTTACAAGTTCTAAAAAAGTGCAGCCAAGGGCGTACACATCGGTATATGGCCCGATGTCCTTTCCCGTGAAATGTTCCGGTGCCATATAGTGCAGCGATCCAGCAATGGTCTCGGGGTTCCGCGGAATCTGATGAACGAATTGCGACAGTCCGAAGTCCATAACTCTCGGCACGCCGTCATTGTCTATCAGGATGTTTCGTGGGCTGAGGTCAAGATGCACAATCTTCATTTTGTGGGCCGTCGCCAGCGCGTCGAGAATAGGCGAGACTACCGCCACGGCATCGCGGATGCTGAACGGACCCTTTGATCTGAGAATAACGGCCAGCGTGTCTCCGCGCACGAACTCGAACACCAGGTAGGGACCTAGGCGCGACTCGCCGGCGTCATATACTGAGACTATGTTCGGATGTCTGAGTTTGCCGGCGATTCGACCTTCGAGTGGACTGCCGTCAATGTCGGTGTTCGCGAGTTCAGACTCGGCAGCCGTCAGGACCTTGATGGCGACCTTGCGTTCGAGTACGGGATCTTCGGCAAGGTAGACGGTGCCCTGTGAGCCCTTCCCGAGTTTGCGAAGGACTTTCAATCTACCGAACAGGTTTTCCGCGCTACTGGACATACAGGGTCTCAAATGGTCTGTTTCGATCGCGCACGAATAGACGCCCGTGGCAGGCATTACTCCTCCGATAAAAATATTGACGGCTGAAAGCGCGAAATCTTGAGCGTTTTTTATCGAAAATATGGCGGGGGATTCCCGGCGCAAGGATTCAGTCTTTGCTGCCGATAATATGCGCTGCGACCGCGACACAAGCGCTTATGGTGTACTGTATCCAGCCTCCTCGGTCCGCGATGATTTCCCGTATGGCAAAAACTGTCGTAATTGTAGGAGCCGGTCATGCCGCGGGCCAGGCGGTGGTCACACTGCGACAAAAAAAGTATGCCGGAAAAATCATTCTGATCGGAGCAGAAGAATACTATCCGTATCAACGGCCACCGCTATCCAAGAAATTTCTTGCTGGCGAGTTGGCGGCTGATCGCCTTTTCGTCAGACCGCCGTCTTTCTATGACCAACCCAATATCGAGTTGCACCTGGGTACTACCGTTACCCGCATCGACCTCGCCGGCAAGGCGGTTATCGATGCAGATCAAAACTCCTACCATTATGAAAACCTGATTATCGCGACCGGAGCGAGGGTCAGAAAACTGGACGTGCCCGGATCCGGGATGGCCAGTGTGTATTATCTGAGAGACATAAATGACGTTACGGCGATGCATCAACATATGCATGAGGGTAAGCGACTGGTCATTATAGGCGCAGGATATATCGGGCTTGAAGTTGCCGCCGTTGCATCTTCGAAGGGCTTAGTCGTAACAGTGATTGAAATGGCGGATCGCGTTATGAGCCGCGTGGTTTCCGCGCAGGTTTCCACATTTTACGAGTCAGAACACCGCGAGCATGGTGTCAATTTAATGCTTGCGACGGGACTTGCCGGTTTTTCCGGAAGCGATACTGTAGAGCAGGTTGATCTGACTGATGGCACTTCTGTAGCGGCCGACTTCGTGCTGATCGGCATAGGTGTTGTGCCCAATGTCGAACTCGCAATAGATGCTGGTCTCGATGTTGACAATGGAATACGCGTTGATGAGCGCTGCAAAACCAGTGACGAATTTGCATATGCAATCGGTGATTGCACCAACCACCCCAACAGTCTGTTGGGGCAGCGACTACGTCTCGAATGCGTGCACAACGCACTGGAACAGGCAAAAACCGCGGCGCGCAATATTTGTGGCGATGACTTCAAATATGCACAGGTACCGTGGTTCTGGTCTGATCAATATGACCTTAAGCTTCAGATCGCGGGTATTTCCGGCGGCTTTGATCAAACGGTGCTGCGAGGCGAGCCGGCGAGCCGGGCGTTTTCCTGCCTCTATCTTCGCGACGGACAGTTGATTGCCATCGACTCGATTAACTCTCCCAAAGATTTCATGCAATCCAAGGCATTGATCGGCAATCATGCAGTCATCAGCCCGGATGTACTGGCCAATGTGGATCTGGCGTTAAAGGATATGACGTAGGGACATATTTTCCTTAGTTACAAGGGTTCGATAACGTCCCGTGAGTCTCATCCGTGGTCACGATCCAGTCGGGATCAAGATCTGTAAACTTGTCGGAATATGAATTCTTAGGATTGGAGCAGGCCGCGAGACACAGTGAAGTCAAAAACAGCGCAATCGGAAGTCGCATCAATTCTTCGCTAGTCAGTAGGTGCCATCTTTGGCCAGGCGAATGCCCAGAAACTGCCATCGCTGATGAGGATAGAAAAAGCTGCGCACACTCGCACGCATATGGTCGGTCGCTGTTGCGCAGGAGCCACCCCGAACCGTCATCTGGCCGGACATGAATTTGCCATTCGACTCGCCTAGCGCTCCGGGCAATGGTACGAACCCGGGATAGGGCAGGTAGGCCGAGGACGTCCACTCCCAGACGTCGCCGAATAACTGTGATCCAGCGGCGGCAACCGGATGCCAGTAATTCGATTCCTGGAAGTTGCCGCTGACATCTTCCACATCGGCCGCGAGTTCCCATTCCGCTTCGGTCGGAAGGCGTGCACCAGCCCACTTCGCGTAAGCGAATGCCTCGTAATAACTGACATGCGTCACTGGCGCATGCATATCGAGTTCGCGTTTGCCACCGAGCGTAAACTCGGCGTCGAACCCTTTGGTCTAGTAAAGCGGTCGGGTCCAACCCTCCCGGTTGATGGTTGACCAGCCATCGGAATGCCAGAGCTTCGGTTCCGAGTATGCCCCGTCGCGGATAAAGTCGAGGTACTCGCCATTGTTGATAAGACGCGAACCGATCTGGTGCTCCACAATCAATTCGGGATGCCGCGGCAATTCGTTGTCGAAACAATAGCTGTCGTTCCTGTGACCGATCTCCCGGATGCCGGATGGTCCGTTGCGAAATTCGTGCGGCGGGGCTTGCCGAATCGGTGGCGGCGTGAGCGCCGGATTGACGGCTGGCCAGGCAGGATTGACCGAGAATACATGCTTGATGTCGGTCAGCATCAGTTCCTGGTGCTGTTGCTCGTGGTTGAGACCGACTTCGATGAGGAAATCGAAATCTTTGTCGCCGGTTTTCTCGGCAATCAGATCGAGCATCGCGTTATCGACACATTCTCGATAGGCGACGACTTCATTCACTGTCGGGCGCGTCAGCAGGCCACGATCCGGACGGGGGTACACTCCACCAATCGTATAAAAATAGGAATTCAGGATGTAGTCGAAGTCCTCGTTAAACCAGTCGTAGGTTTTCGAGTATTCCCTGAGCACGAAGCGCTCGAAAAACCACGTGACGTGCGCGAGATGCCATTTCGTCGGGCTGACGTCCGACATGCTTTGCACGACGTAGTCCTCGGGCTCGAGGTGCTTGCACAGGTCTACCGTCGCATTTCGAACGCGCGTATATTGCGTCGCCAGCGATTCTGCGGGAATCGCTGCCTGAACATCATCTTTTCTAGACGCCATCGGACTGTCCTGTCTGCTTATGCCACAAAGACTACGGAGCGCCCCGCCGCTTGTCAAAACACGCTGTTATCGTTGCTT
>JACZSM010000030.1 GCA_022574185.1 Pseudomonadota bacterium | reverse complement strand
TTCTCCTCACTGAAGTTCTACAGTGAACCCCGGTTCCCCCAAGACCCTGCATATCTTGCCTGGCAACCTTGTGACGCAGACTCTTGGGTCTCGGATACTCTTCGCTATTGGCAATTAGGGCGGGGGAACCACTCTACAAGACAAGGTCATAGCCTTTGGCAGCCTGCGGATTCACCCCGGGGTTCGAGGCCAGCATATCAAGCTGCCAAACAACCCGAACACAACATACAAGGAGCCCGCCATGCGGGCGATATCTACAGATCCAATAGCACACGGTGATCGCCCGGTCCGATCGTTAGCTCTTCACCAAATGGTTGGCTCAATATTCTATTAGTACGGCGGGCTCCTACAGTAGTGATTTGCCTATTTTTCGGGCAGGTGCTCGAGTTCCTTGCGCGCCGGCTCTGAATTCAGCTGCAGCTCATTATCCGGTCCTACCTGGATCCGCACGTGGCCACCATCGGCAAGACTACCGAACAATAACTCTTCGGCAAGTGGCCGCTTGATCTGCTCCTGAATGATTCGGGCCATCGGCCTGGCACCCATCTTTGCATCGTAGCCGCGCGCAGCGATCCACTCTCTCGCAGCATCATCAAGTTCCAGCGTAACGTTATTGTTGCCGAGTTTGACTTCGAGTTCGACTACCAGCTTGTCAACGACACGTTTAATGGACTGTGCGTCGAGTGAGCCGAACTGAATGATCGAGTCAAGGCGATTGCGAAATTCCGGAGAAAACGCCTTGCGTAGGATTTCCATGCCGTCGCTGCTGTGATCCTGTTGCGTAAAACCGATCGAAGCACGGCTCATTTCCTGCGCGCCGGCGTTGGTCGTCATAATGAGCACGATGTGGCGGAAATTTGCTTTGCGGCCATTGTTATCAGTCAGAATGCCATGATCCATGACCTGCAGTAACAGGTTGAAAACTTCAGGATGTGCTTTCTCGATTTCGTCGAGCAGCACTACCGCATGTGGATTTTGTGTCACTGCCTCGGTCAGCAATCCGCCCTGGTCAAATCCCACGTAGCCAGGCGGTGCGCCGATCAATCGCGATACCGTGTGTCTTTCCATGTACTCAGACATGTCGAAGCGGATCAGCTCCACGCCCATGCACAGCGCAAGTTGCCGAGCTACCTCGGTCTTACCTACACCGGTCGGGCCGGCAAACAGAAACGAACCAATGGGCTTTTCCTCTTCACGCAAACCTGAGCGCGCCATCTTGATCGCCGAACTCAATGCGGCGACGGCAGTGTCCTGCCCGAAAATGGATAGCTTTAGATCACGTTCCAGGGTGCGCAATACATCCCTGTCGGATGTCGATACACTTTTTGCGGGAATACGCGCCATCTTGGCGACGATATTCTCAACCATTTCCACAGTGACGCAGTCACCGCGCTCCCCTTCAGGCTGCAACTGGAGACAGGCTCCAGCCTCATCGATGACATCAATCGCCTTATCCGGCAATCGACGATCATTTATATGGCGTGATGCAAGCTCAGCGGCAGCTTCCAGAGCGAGTGAATCGTATTTGATGCCGTGGTGATCTTCGAAACGAGACTTGAGTCCATGCAGAATTGCCACCGTTTCTTCGACGCTCGGCTCGGGAACGTCAATCTTCTGAAACCGTCGCGCCAGCGCGTGGTCTTTCTCGAAAATGCCGCGATACTCGGAGTACGTTGTCGAACCGATGCAGCGAATCGCCCCATTGGCCAGCACGGGCTTAATCAGGTTGCTGGCGTCCATCACGCCGCCAGACGCGGCACCCGCACCAATGACCGTATGAATCTCGTCTATGAACAGTATGGCACCAGGGTCTTCACTAATTTCGGCGATCACTCCTTTCAAACGCTTCTCAAAATCACCACGGTACTTGGTCCCGGCAATCAGTGATCCCATGTCGAGCGCATAGATCGTGCAGCCGTGCAACACTTCGGGAACACGTTTCTCGGTGATCAGGCGCGCAAATCCCTCAGCTATTGCCGTCTTCCCTACGCCCGCATCGCCGACATACAGCGGATTATTCTTGCGCCGACGACACAAGATCTGCACGGTTCGTTCAATCTCCATCTCACGGCCGATCAGCGGATCGATCTTGCCCTCGATCGCCATCTGATTGAGGTTCGTCGCGTACTTGTCAAGCGGCGAAAGCTCAGGTTCCGGCTCACTTTCAAGAGGAGATTGCTGCTCATCGCCGGTGCTATCACTTGTCACCTGCGACATGCCGTGCGAAATGTAATTAATGATATCGAGTCGCGTAACGTCTTGCAGATTCAGCAAGTAGACCGCTTGCGATTGTTTCTCACTGAAGATGGCAACGAGAACATTAGTGCTTGTTACCTCTTTTTTGCCGCTCGACTGTACGTGGAATACGGCTCGTTGCAGCACGCGTTGAAAGCCGAGGGTCGGCTGAACATCCGTATCGTCATCATCTGACAACAGCGGTGTCTGTTCTTCGACATATTCAGTCAGTTGACGCCGCAGCTCGGTAACATTGGAGCCACACGCCTTGAGGATTTCGTAAACTTTGGGTACGTCCAGGAGCGTCAGCAACAAGTGCTCAACCGTCATGAATTCATGGCGGCTCGCCCGCGCACCCTGAAAGGCCTCATTCAGACAGAATTCAAGCTCACTGCTCAGCATTCGACGGCCTCAATAATCATCAGGACTCTTCTATAGTACACAGCAACGGGTGCTGATGCTGTTTGGCTAAACCCATGACTTGTGCAACTTTTGTCTCGGCGATTTCGAAATTGAAGACGCCGCAAATGCCCTTGCCCTTAGTATGCACTTCCAGCATGACCTGGGTAGCGCGTGTTCGCTCCATGCTGAAAATTGACTCCAGGATATCGACCACAAACTCCATAGGCGTGAAGTCATCATTTAGCAGCACAACGCGATACCGCGGCGGCGGCTTGACCTTGGGCAGCGCCTCTTCCACGGCCAGTTCATACCCGCCAGATTGTTCCTCGTCTTCTCGGTGCTCACTCATCGGTTCGGTCGTTATGTCAGCTTCTTCGCGTAATTGCACTTAATCGGGTCAAGCATGCAGCTCACAGGTTATTATATATGGGCACGCGCCGACGATCTCCAAGCCCGTCGCAGGGTTTTATTGCCCCGACGACGGCCCACGACAGGGTGAACAGGCGATGACGTGCCAGCGGAAGAATGTAGATCATTGCTTGATATGGTTTTTTTGGCCCTTTCAGGCTTGTCTGCAGGCAACGTCAACCCGTATCATCCTGGCGCTGCGTTAATAGGGAGACAGGGAACAATTAAACGGCCAATCTCATTATGACCCCCGAAGCCAAATGGACTGACTTTGCGAGTCTGGACGGCGCAAAGACCCTGGCGGCGGCACATCGGCTGTTGCCAGCCTGGGTTACGTCACTGCTTGTCATCGTCATCGCATGGCAACTTGCCGGTATCATCTGGACGCTCGTTCCAGGGTCGGCTGCCGGTGATACGATCCCGGTACCTTCGATACAGCTCACCGCATTGAGCGCCACAGGCGATTCTGCCGACGTAAGGGCGATCGCCGACGCGCACATATTCGGTGTTGCCAGCACTGGCGTGGCGGACATCCAACCGCAAGTTGTTGATGAAACGGAAAATCTGCGCGACACGAGGCTCGCAAACCTGTTGCTCAAAGGCACCATTGCAGCAGATCCGAGTGCGATGGCGATCGCGATTATTGCCGACGCTGACGATGAAGAGAAGGTATACACGATCGGTGACGCGGTGACCGCTGGCGCAAGGCTACATGCGGTGTACGTAGATCGCGTCGTCCTCAATGAGAATGGTGTCCTGACCAACCTGAAGCTGCCAAAAGATTTTCCTGCGGGCTCACCTGCAATCACAAGGCGAAACATGACGTCTACGAGTCGCGCGGTCAGAAATTCACCGAGCATTCAATCCGTTGTCGCGCAGAACGTATCGAGGCTGGCAGATGTCATCCGGCCGACACCGTATTTCGTCAACGGGCAACAACAAGGCTATCGCGTGTATCCAGGCCGCAATCGGAAACAATTCACGGCGCTTGGCTTGCGCCCTGGTGACCTGATCAAGGATATTGACGGGCAGTCTCTGACGGACCCGACCCAGGCGATGCAGATTTTTCAGTCACTGGGCAACGCGGACCAGGTTTCGGTAACCGTTGAACGTAACGGCCAAGCTCAAATCATCATATTAAAGACCAGTCAACTCGAACTCTCGGATGAGACCAACCGATGAACCACACCCAACACATGCATTTGCGATTGCGCTTTGTTTTTGCCCTGGCGCTCGTCTGCCTGGTGGTAACTCGGCTGGCCTGGAGCCAGCAAACGACAATCACGCCGAATTACAAGGAAGCTGACATTCGACAAATTATCGAGGCTGTCGGTGAGGTGACAGGGCAAAACTTCATCATCGATCCACGCGTGAATGCCAAAGTCACGATGTTGTCGTCGACGCCAATGTCGCCAGACGCTTTTTACGAGGCATTTCTGTCAATCTTGCAAGTGCACGGCTATGTCGCAATTACGGCCGGTGACGTGACTAAAATTATGCCCGACGCGACCGCACGGCAATTCGCCGGCCCTCTGGGCGCGGCTGGTGCCGCAGGTGCAGACGATATTGTGACGCAGGTGCTGCAGGTGCATAACGTCGGTGCGGCCCAGCTAGTACCGATTCTGCGTCCGCTAATTCCGCAATACGGTCACCTTGCAGCACACCCCGGCTCAAACATGCTGATCATTTCCGATCGCGCGGCAAACGTGCGTCGAATTATCAGCATCGTCCGCCGTATTGACCAGTCCAATGATGAGGACATCGTGGTCGTGCGGCTCGAGCACGCTTCCGCGAGTGAAATTGTACGCATTCTGACCACGCTGGCACAGCAACCGCGTTCCGACGGCATGCCGGTTACGACGAGCCTGGTCGCAGATGCGCGTACCAACAGCGTATTGATTGGTGGTGACAAGAGCGAGCGACTACGACTCCGTGCGCTGATTGCACATCTCGACACGCCACTCGAGGACGGTGGCGATACGCAGGTACGCTATTTGCGCTACGCCGACGCAGAAGCACTCGCAACCAAGCTGCAGCAGCATTTCACCGCCCAGGTGCAAGCTGCCGCTAGCCAGGCGGCCGCCGGATCGGCAACCGCTACCGTCAGTGTCTGGGCCGATACGCAGACCAATGCACTTATCGTCAATGCGCCGCCGAAGATGATGCGCTCGCTGATGCTGATCGTCGACAAACTCGACATTCGCCGCGCGCAAGTACTCGTTGAAGCCATCATCGTTGAAGTTATAGTCGACAAGACTTCCGAACTCGGCATTACCTGGGCCGCCGGCAGTGACAGTTCCAACTCGCCCATTGCAATGACCAATTTTCCAGCCTTTGGTGCAGGCGTCGTGCAAGTCGCCGCTGTTGCCGGCAGCGGTGGCGCTGTGGACCCGACCGGATTGATCGGCGAGGGCCTGACCATCGGCCTCGGTCGAATAAGCAATTCCGGAATCAGCTTCGCTGGAATAATCCGTGCACTGCAAGGCGACGCAAATACGAACATCATCTCAACGCCATCAATCGTAACCACCGATAATGAGGAAGCAACTCTCAATGTCGGTCAGGAGGTACCGTTCGTCACAGGATCATTTACCAATACCGGAACCGGGGGCACCGGCGGCGTTAACCCGTTTCAGACCATTCAGCGCCAACAGATCGGTGTCAAGCTCAAGATTACGCCGCAGATCAACGAAGGCGACTCGCTGTTGTTGAAGATCTCACAGGAAATTTCGAGCATCGCGTCATCTTCGGCCGGTGCCGTCGACCTGATTACGAATCAACGCATTATCGAAACGACAGTTATTGTCGATGACAGACAGATTTTGGTACTTGGCGGGCTGATGGAAGATGTTTTGCGTGAAAGTGAGCAGCGCGTACCCATACTCGGCAGTCTTCCCGTCATTGGCAACCTGTTCCGCAGCCGCAAGACCGACAAGATCAAGACGAATTTACTCATCTTCATTCGACCGACAATTCTTCGCGATTCGGCGCAGACGATTCTTGAAACCAACGCCAAATACAATTACATCCGTGGCATTCAACAAGGGAATCGGGGTACCAGCGTGCAACTGATGCCCGGCCAGCAACGCCCGATACTGCCGCCGCTGGACCTATACAGCCAGCCCCGACCGACCACGGAAAGCGAATAATTCGCCCGAATCAGTCGATGCAAAGCGACAAGGAAATTGTTCCGGAATCGATGCAAGCGAGCGACGTACACGCTGCGCCTGAAAATATCGTCCTGCCCTTTGCCTTCGCTAAACGCCACGGCGTACTCATTAGGGAATTCACTGGCGATGCGGCGGAAACTGTCTACCGGCCCGGCGTGTCTCCGCATAGCCTCGCTGAAGTCAGGCGATTCGCCGGCGTACGATTAAATTTGTCCTGTGTACCGGTCGAGGATTTTGACGCATTATTGCAGGAGTCTTATGAACGGGGCAGCAATAAGGCAATGCAGATGGTTGACGGCCTTGATGCCGATATGAACCTGACTCAAGCCGCGCAGGAACTGCAGGAACCCTCGGACTTGCTCGAGAGTGATGACGACGCACCGATCATTCGCTTCATCAACGCCGTACTGACTGAGGCGGTGAAAGTAAATGCGTCGGACGTGCATATCGAACCCTATGAAAACCGTCTCGGCGTGCGCTTTCGAGTGGACGGCATACTTCGCGAGATACTCGAGACTCGACGCGAGCTCGCGCCGCTGGTCGTTTCACGCATCAAAGTCATGTCGAAGCTCGACATCGCGGAAAAACGTCTGCCGCAAGACGGCCGAATTTCCTTGCGCATTGCAGGCAGGGCCGTCGATGTACGTGTATCGACGATGCCTTCCGGGCACGGCGAGCGAGTCGTACTTCGTTTGCTCGACAAGCAGGCAGGACGCCTGGACCTGACATCGCTAGGCATGCAAGACGAGGCACAGGCGACGATGGACGAGCTGATCCATAAGCCGCACGGCATTATTCTGGTGACGGGGCCGACTGGCTCGGGAAAAACGACGACGTTGTATGCGGCGCTCGAATGCATCAACGACAACAGCCGCAACATCATGACTATCGAGGACCCGATCGAGTATTTCATCGACGGCATCGGCCAGTCCCAGGTGAATAACAAGGTCAAGATGACATTTGCCAGAGGGCTTCGGGCAATATTGCGTCAGGATCCCGATGTCGTCATGGTTGGCGAGATTCGCGACCTGGAAACTGCCGAGATCGCCGTACAGGCGAGCCTGACCGGCCATCTTGTACTCTCTACACTGCACACCAATACGGCGGTGGGAGCCGTGACCCGTTTGCGCGACATGGGTGTCGAGCCATTCCTGTTATCGTCAAGCCTCATCGGCGTGCTCGCGCAGCGACTCGTCCGTGTGCTCGACGAGGACACCAAGGTGCCCTACGCTGCCACCGAATACGAGTGCAAACTTCTTGACATGGATCCTGCCAATCCACCGACACTGTACCGACCGGGTACCGGCGGCAACGATGGCTTTCAGGGACGCACCGGAATTTACGAGCTGATTGCCGTCGACAACGAAATGCGCACCATGATTCATGATGGTGTAAGCGAACAGGATCTTGAACGTTATGCGCGAAAATTGGGGCCCAGTATTCGCGCCGACGGTCGTCGCTGCGTGCTGGCAGGCGTAACTACACTTGAAGAACTGCTGCGTGTAACCCGCGAGGACTAGTAATGTCAGTTCGATGGACTAATAGTACTCCGTCAAGGTGATAGCGATGGAGTACCAGAATGGGCGCATTTGAATTCGTCGCGCTGGATCGGTCCGGCAAGGAATCCAAAGGCCTGATCGAGGGCGACACGCCGAAACAAGTCCGGCAGATCCTGCGTGACCGTCACCTGCTGCCTGTTCAGGTAACAGAAGTCGCCCAGAAAGAAGCTCGCCGGCAGCGCACGTTTTCGTTGCGCCGTGGCATTTCTACAGCCGACCTGGCGATTCTGACTCGGCAACTGGCATCACTGTCGGAAGCGGGGCTGCCGCTTGAAGAGGCGTTACTGGCAGTCGCACAACAGAATGAGCAGCCCAGGACCAAGAGCATCCTTCTCGGTGTCCGTTCTCGCGTGATGGAGGGACACACACTCGCGGACGGTTTCGGTGAGTTTCCGCAGTCATTTCCCGAGTTGTATCGCGCCACCGTCGCAGCTGGTGAGCAATCAGGGCACCTCGACTCCGTCCTCGATAAACTCGCCGATTATACCGAGGCCCGACAAGAGCTGCGGCAACGCATCATCAATGCAATGGTTTATCCGATCGTGCTGGTCATTATGTCGATCGCCATCATCAGCTTTATGCTCGCAACTGTCGTGCCGCGCATTGTCGGTGTGTTCGAAAATGCGTCAGGAGAGTTGCCAGCATTGACGCGTGGGATGATCGCGACCAGCGATTTTCTTCGCGATCACTGGCTCGCACTGATCGTCGCAGGCGGGAGCATTATTTATGGCATCTGGCGGTTGCTGCAGAAAACCGGTCCCAGGCAGAAATATCATCGTTTCCTGTTAAGCATGCCAATCGCGGGGAAACTCACGCGGGGAATTAATACGGCACGATTCACCCGGACATTCAGCATCCTTGCTGGTAGCGGCGTGCCAATTCTTGAAGCCCTCAAGATCGCTGCGGAGGTAATCGAGAATCTTCCGATGCGAGAAGCCGTCGTTGAGGCGACACAGCGCGTGCGTGAGGGTGCCGGGATCAGCAAATCTCTCGCGGCAAGCAAACTGTTTCCTCCTATGATGATTCACTTGATCGCGAGTGGAGAAACGGCGGGTAAACTCGAAGAAATGCTGACACGCACGGCAAATTATCAGGAACGTGAAGTTGACGGATTGATCGCCACTCTGCTCGGCATTTTACAACCTTTGTTGATTGTTGTGATGGGCGCTGTCGTGATGACAATCGTGCTCGCGATCTTGTTACCGATATTTGAGATCAACAACCTGATTCGCTGATTTCGCGCGATTTTTTTTGGGAAGTACGTCACAAAAACCGGATCTGCGTTCTTGCAGAAGCTCTGTTTTCGCGGTATACCATCGATTATGAATCGTGAAGACAACACAGTTGCTGGGACGGACGATGTCGAGAGCGACACTTTGCCTGATGAGCAAACAGAGGATACCGTTGTTCTCGGTAGCAACAATGCGGTAGACAACGTCGGCGACATATCCGTTGAGATTAATGTCGAGGAACTCGTTGCAAGAATCGAATCGGATAACGGCGACGACAAGAAACAAGAGGGTGCAGTTCGTCGCCAGCTTGATGACTTAATCGAACACACGGAAAAAGAACACGACAGCACGTACAACTTTAACCTCGACGACGATTTGGACGGTCTGTAGGAGCGGGCTCCTACAATTATAATTACCGAAAATCGCGCGAAGTAACGACCAGGTTCCCTAACATCTCCGTGTGATCGATCAACTGCCTGGCAATGACGTGGATCACTTCACCTTCAATCTGTAATTCCCCACGAATACCCATAAGCCGCGCATTCAGTAACGCCGCACGATGCTGTTCGGCAACCTGCTTCCAGATGATCAGGTTAATGTGGCCGGTCTCGTCCTCGAGAGTGACAAACGTAACACCACTGGCCGTTCCAGGACGTTGCTTGGTAATCACCAGGCCGGCAACACAAACATTCGACCCGGTCATGAGATCGGGCAATCGCTCTGCCTGCAGATAACGATAGCGATCGAGCCTGGCCCTCAGCAGATGCATGGGATGGCGTTCGAGTGTCAGCCCCAGGCTTTGGTAGTCGGCAACGATGTTCTGCCCCTCGGTTGGCTGTCTAAGCAGTGGTACGGCCTCATATCGATCCATCGATGCAAACAACGGCGTCGGTTTTTCAATTCCGGCAACCGCCCAACGCGCGCGGTGACGGTGCCCCTCGAGCGCTTTGAGCGCACCGGCCGACGCCAATGTCCCGAGTTCACGGCGACCGAGCGCAGCTCTTTCGAGCAATTGCTGAATGCTGCTATAACCAGTGTCATTGGCAGGCCGTGCATCGACAATACGACGTCCGGCATCATCGGCTAGCCCTTTGACAATCCTCAGGCCGAGACGCAATGCTGCCTTACCATCATCACGAACTTCGAGCGTGCAATCCCAGTGACTTTGATTAACATCGACAGCCCGAACCTCGACATCATTGCGCCTGACATCCTGTATTAACTGTGACGCTGAATAGAAACCCATAGGCTGGCTGTTCAACAACGCAGCCGTAAATGCAGCAGGCTCATGGCATTTGAGCCAGGACGAGACGTATACGAGTAAGGCAAAACTGGCTGAATGCGACTCGGGAAAACCGTATTCACCAAAGCCCTCTATTTGCCGAAAAATCTGCCGGGCGAATTCCTCCTCGTAACCGCGTTCACGCATACCGGTGATCAACTTGTCCTTAAAGGGTCCAAGACCACCGCGCCGTTTCCAGGCAGCCATCGCACGTCTTAGTCGATCCGCCTCGCCCGGCGTAAACCCGGCCGCAACAACCGCCAGTTGCATAACCTGCTCCTGGAAAATCGGTACACCGAGCGTTCGCTGCAAAACATCCTTGACCTCCTCGCTAGGGTAGTCGACGGCCTCTTCACCGTTGCGCCGCCGCAAATACGGATGCACCATGTCGCCCTGTATCGGACCCGGCCGAATAATTGCAACCTCGATGACGAGATCGTAATAACAACGTGGCCTCAGGCGCGGCAGCATCGCCATTTGTGCGCGGGATTCGATCTGGAACACACCCATCGTCTCGCCCTTGCAGATCATGTCATAGACGCGCGGGTCCTCGGCCGGCACGGTCGCAAGCGTGAGTTCCCGACCACCGAATTCGCGTATGAGTTCGAAGCTGCGCCGAATCGCCGTCAACATGCCCAGGCCAAGTATGTCGACCTTAAGCAATCCAAGATCCTCAAGGTCGATCTTCTCCCATTGGATGACCGTGCGATCCGGCATCGCCGCATTCTCAATAGGCACGAGATCGGAGAGCGGCCCATTGGAGATGACAAACCCGCCGACATGCTGTGACAGATGCCTTGGAAAACCGAGCAATTCTCCGACCAGGTACAAGAGCCGTTTGATAATCGGGCTCTCGGGATCGAGCCCGGCTTCGAGGACGCGACTGTCATCGACACGCTTGCCGTCCCACCATTGCATCGACCGCGCAAGACGCCCAACCTGCAATTCACTAAGGCCCAATGCTTTACCGACATCCCGCAACGCGCTGCGGGGTCGATAGGTGATCACAGTAGCTGCAAGCGCCGCCCGTTCCCTGCCGTATTTCTTGTAGATGTACTGAATGACTTCTTCACGACGTTCGTGCTCGAAATCAACATCGATGTCGGGCGGTTCATCGCGTTCTTTTGAGATAAATCGCTCGACCAGCATCGCCATACGCCCTGGATCGACTTCGGTGATGCCGAGGCAATAACACACAGCCGAATTCGCCGCTGAGCCGCGACCCTGGCAGAGAATATTTCTTGAACGTGCAAATGCAACGATGTCGTACACCGTTAGAAAATAGGGTTCGTAGCCAAGATCGGCGATGAGTCTAAGCTCATGTTCCACAAGTGCGATGACCTTCTCCGGAATACCATCAGGCCACCGGCGCTGCATGCCCTGCTCGGTCAGGCGTCGCAGATAACTCACGGCCGTTTCGCCATCGGGCACGATTTCGTCCGGGTACTCGTAGCGTAGTTCGTCCAGTGAGAAGTCAATCATCTCTGCAATTCTTAAGGTTTCGGCGAGCAGTTCGGATGGATAGGTGTGTTGCAGCGCTGCAAGCGAGCGCAGGTGGCGCTCACCGTTCGGATACAGTGCAAATCCAGCCTTGTCGACCGTGACGCCCTCGCGTATCGCCGTCAACGTGTCTTGCAGAATGCGCCGCAAACGGCGATGCATATGTACGTCACCGCATGCAACGAGTGGTAATTTCAGCTTGCGGCCTACTGCATAGAGCTGCTGCAGCTGGTTGCCCTGCCGGCCATCAGCAAGCAGTTCAACGGCAATCCACAATCGATCCCGAAATGTCTCGCGTATCCAGTGATCTTCGACATCGAGTGCATGCTGTGCATCAGGCACCCAGAGAACAACACAACCCGGCAGGCCGCTCTCGAAAGCCAGGCGCGTCAACTCGTAATGACCTTTTTTAGCCGCACGCCGGGCTTTTGTAATCAGTTCGCACAGCGCTGCATAGCCACCTCGATTCTGTGCCAGAACGATAAGTTTGCGGCCGCTGCGAAGATGCAACTCGGATCCAATGATGAGTTTCTTCAGCCCATGCTCTTTTGCGGCCATATGCGCACGCACAACGCCTGACATCGAGCACTCATCGGTGATGGCCAATGCCTCGTAGCCAAGCGCGGCAGCAGTCTCTACAAGCTCTTCAGGATGAGAGGCTCCGCGCAGGAAAGTGAAATTGCTAAGCGCATGCAGTTCGGCATAGCGAGGCCTGCGGCTTGTCATCCAAAAAAGCCGTGCAGGTACCAGGCGGCGGCGCGATTGCGGTTTTGATACACCCACAGCCGTGTACCGTGTGGATTAACAGCCGTGTAGTAATCGCGTGCGATACCGTCCCCATCCCACCAGCCGGTCTCGAGCCGTTCGGGGCCCTCAAGCAGTGTCAGGCGTCCCCGGTGCAGCGGATAACCCCGCTCGGCAGACAATAAAGTGGGTTCGGGCAGCATCCACAGTGGTCGGCGCCAGCCGCGCCGGATCGCCGACTGCCTCGTGGCTGCCTTATCGCCCAGCAAACTCCGCAGGCACCAGGCCAGATGTGGCCGGTGCTCTGCCACGGTCATCACGCCCTGTACGGACTGGTGCCCGATACGTGCCGCAAGGCGTTCGGCGAGTTGCGACATCGAATAACGCAATCGCGGCTCGCTCACCTTGCCATGAAAGGCCAGGCGCCCCGACTCTGCTTGCAATGCCTGATTGCGGCCGCCATACAGTCGCACGGCAATCACAGGCTCGGGTAATGTCAGCCGCTCGAAATGAATTCGCAGCAGATCAAGCCAGTGATCGGCACGACTTTCGAACCCTGCACAACCCAAAGACAGTTGCGTTGCCGGGCCACGCAGATGAAAAAAATTAAACAGCAATCGCTGTGTGCCGAGCTGCCTCGTCAACAAAAACCGTTCAAGCGACAGCAATAATTCGTGGCATATCGCGAGCAACACCTTACGATCACTTTGCTCTTCGGTCATTTCATGGTCGGCACAAAATTTTTCGGGCGCACGCCAGGCAGTGCGTGGGTCCGGCAAGCGGCCCAGCGCACGATCGAGTTCAATGAGCCGTTGCGATCCGAAGCGTCGCGCAAAACCTTCTCTTGGCAAACGCAGGCAATCACCCACGCTAGTGACGCCCATGCCTGCTATGGATGCAGAGATCGCGGCGGGCCAGTCGAGGCACGCCAGCGGTAACGTGCGCAATGCCGCCGCAAGGTTCGAAGACTCGCGAATGCAACTCCGGCGCCCGGCACGCGCGAGCCAGGTCGCTGCAAGCGGTGTCGGTGCAATGGCTAATGATGCTTCGAAGCCCTGCTGTTTGAGGCCTGCAGCAATCTGCTGCCTGAGACTTCTAAGACCGCCGTATAAGCGCAGGCTGCCTGCAATCTCGAGTAACAGTACATCGGGACCGGCGATACAAACGACTGATGTGAATTGTTCCAGCCAGGTCGCGAGCGCCTCGATTGCCTGCTGCTCACGTAACCGGCTGCGTTCCTCGATTCTGAGCGTGGGTAGAAGCGCGAGTGCTGCACTAGACGACTGGCCTGGCATGATGCCGGCCGCCTCTGCTTTCGGGCAAGCCAATAACACACGATGGATGCCCTGCTGCGCCTCGACAACCACCCTGGCTGCCGCCGCCGGTCCGCTCGCCTCGAGCAGCAAATTGGGCAGGTACGCACAAAACCAGAGCCGTGTGGTAACAGTCGCTGTCGAAATCCGCGGCTTTGCGACAGGTTCATCGAGCGCTAACGCGTGCTGCGGATTACTTAAATGTTCGCCCGGGCGTATCGCAGAGGGAGTCGGGCTGACTACCCGCATGAGAACAGGCGTTTTTCGCGCTGACGGCATGACTAGTATTTCGTCAGGCTGCTAGAGAATGTTATGCAATACAGCCGGAGAACCACCACGGCTTTTTAAAATACTCAGGCGCATACCCGTCTGGCCCGACTGCAGCTCAATACGCAATGCAGCCGCTGACGGCTGCGAACGAGCCGCAAGCGGGCGAAAGGCAATAGCCCAGCTGCGGCCCTTTTCAGCTGCCAGCTGCAGGCGCCGGCTGGCCTGATCATCGAGCACATCGGGCCACAACAGTACGGCCGCGCAGGTACCTGACGATAAGGCCTGTTCGGCAGACCAGAGCATGTCGCTACCGCTTTTCGGGTGCACGATCAGCATGTGTGACAGATCGAGGCCCCACTGCTGCAAAGCGGGTGGGTACGGCTGCAACGGTGGCGCCACCCAGGCGATCCAGCGCGGCTCCACAAAATCCACACTACTGCCCTCGGTACTCAACTGTGCCAGCGCTGGCATCAACAATCGCAATTCGCCAATGCCATAATGTTCGACAAGGATCTCAGTTAACGCGTGTTGCGGCCAGCCACCCCCGGGCAGATGCCGATCCAGCGCATCGTAACCACTCGCAAGCCCGGTCATTCCTCGTGCTTGGCTATGGCCGCGCCAGAGGCGTGGATTTTCAAGCAATTTATCGAGAGAGGATGAGTCGCGCCGCATGGTTTCGCCGTTAGCGCTTTAATGCTGTGATATGCCGTCACGAATCACACCGACAACGACGCCCTCGATGACCAGCTCCTGTTTCTTGAGATCAACAAAAATGGATTCGAATTCATCATTTTCGGGCAGCAACTCAACCACGGAACCCTTCTGGCGGTAGCGCTTGACTGTGACCTCATCATCGATCCGGACGACCACGATCTGCCGGCTGCGGACTTCGGGCGTGCGATGTACGACAACGAGATCACCATCGAGAATGCCGGCATCTTTCATACTCATGCCATAAACCCTGAGCAGGTAATGCGGCTTTGGATTAAACAGGGCAGGATCGAGTTTGTAATGGGTTTCGATGTGCTCCTCTGCGAGGATAGGACTGCCGGCCGCGACCCGGCCAACGAGCGGCAAGCCCATTTGTTCGCGCAATGAGTCCTTGAGCCGAATACCGCGCGAAGCGCCGGGCACGAGTTCAAGCACTCCCTTCTTCTGCAGTGCGCGTAAATGCTCTTCAGCGGCATTGGCGGATTTGAAGCCGAGCTCGCTAGCGATCTCGGCACGCGTCGGCGGCATGCCGCATTCGGTCATAAACTCTTGAATCATCTCAAGAATTTGTGATTGCCTTGGGGTCAGTTGGCGCATTTAATCAGTCCTGTATAAAATCACAGTGCATGTAATTATATACAGTACTCCGAACAGTGCAAGTGGCGGGGCACACAGAGCTGCGGCCGCGACCACACGGCGACTCCGGCACGGGGGCTCCTCGCACTTAATCTCGCTGCGACGTCCATGTCTTGCTCGAATCGGAAAACGCTCGCTCGCGCTGTCCCTGCTCCGCTCGCGTTTTACGACGCTTGAGGAGCCCCCGTACGGTAGCCGCCCTACGAACCCCGCGAGGGCTGCGGGCGCGCAGTCGTAACCATATGTGGCCCAATCGCTGTTGCTGGAAACGACAAAGAGGAATAAAAACTGGCATTTTCATTGAACGATCGTGCCGTTTGCGAAATAATGCGCCTGCAGATATATCCCAACAAAGGAATTTTAGATAATGAATAAGACCGTACTGAAAGTGGGCGCAATCGTGCTCTTTCTCGGATTGGCTTCGGGTTGTGCAACAACCGGATTAGATGACGTCAAGGCTACCGCTAACAGGGCCGCCGCCGATGCTGCTGCTGCTGCTTCCTCAGCCGAAGCTGCTCGTGCAGCCGCCGATCGTGCAGCACAGGCTGCTGCTAGCGCTCAGAGCACTGCGGACCAGGCGCTTTCAGCTGCAACAGAAGCACAGGCTTGCTGCGAAGCAAACCGTGAAAGCATGGAGCGCATGTTCCAAAAATCGATGTCGAAGTAATTTAGGACTTAGAGCTTCTATTCAGACGCCGCGCTTGCCGCGGCGTTTTTTATACTGTGTCCGACTGACGTCGGTATACCATCCGATCGGCCAACAACCTCTTCAACCAGGTGCCAGTCGAGCTGCCCTGGGCGCTCGCCCGTTGCTGCGATGAATTGTTCGGTAACGAAGCTCAGTGAGTCCCTGGCAATGGCTGGGTATGCGTCGGGCTCAGTCATTTCCGCCAACTCCTCAGCTGCCGTGGCATCTTCAACCGTGTCGTTCAGCGTGGCCTCGAGTACCGGATGTGCCTCCATGACGAGCTCATCGCCGTTCCAGCCGATCTTCACGGGATCATTGATGATGCGCACGGGCGTGCTTACATTCACCTGGCCAAACAAATATTCGATGTCCTCGGGAAACATGCGTACACAGCCATGTGTAACCCGCATGCCGACGCCGGCGGGCCGATTCGTGCTGTGAATCAGGTAGCCAGGCAGGCCCAGTCGCATGGCATATTTGCCCAGTGGATTTTTTGGCCCGGGCGGCACTATGCGCGGCAATGGATCGCCGTCAGCCGCGTGTTCATCACGTACGGATTGCGGTGGATACCACGATGGATTGCGGACTTTCGATATGACCTCGGTCAAGCCCAGCGGCGTGTCCCAATCCATGCGGCCGATGCTGATCGGATAGGTCATGACGTAAGCAGGCTCTCCCGCCTTGGGCTTTGGAAAATAGTACAGCCTGAATTCGGCCAGGTTGAGAACAATTCCCTCGCGCGGCGCCGCCGGCAAGACGTAGCGCGTCGGTAAAATGATTTCCGTTCCCGCACCTGGCACCCAGATATTGACGGTTGGATTCGCACGCACGATATCTTCGTAGCCGAGGCCATGCCGGCGGGCAATGTCGATCAGCGTATCTTCGTCACGCGCCGTTATCGTCGAGACCGCACCTACTACATCGAAGCCCGCTGGCGGCATTTCGTAGATTTCCGCACGCGGAGCGCTCGCCATGACAAGCGCAATAATGACGAGAATATTTTGCGTGCGTCTCATCTTCCCTTTTCTTCCCTTTCGATCACTTCCGTTTCGGTCTCGGCAGCTGACAGCCATTCCTGCATCGCCTCACTCTGCAGCAAGCGCTGTGAATAATAGCCTGCCGATTCCGGCAGCTTGATACCGTAGGTCCGAAACCGCAGCACCACTGGCGCAAACATCGCATCGGCGATACTGAAGGTATTGAACAACCATCCATTATCACCGCTAAATTGACGGTGGCAAGCCAACCAGATCGCAATAATGCGGTCAATATCGTCGGACAGGGCATCAGTCAGCGTTATTGTGCGTCCCATCGCCCGGCAATTCATTGGCATGGCTTCGCGCAGGGTATGAAAACCTGAGTGCATCTCGGCGCAAATGCTGCGAGCATAAGCGCGCGCATCCGCATCGGCGGGCCAAAGTCGTTTCTCTGGCCATCGTTCGGCAACCGTTTCGGCAATTGCAAGCGTGTCCCAGACGGTCAGTTCTCCAATCTGTAACACGGGCACTGTGCCACCGCTGGAAAATTCGGCGATCTCAGACTGGGTAGTGTCGGTATCCAGCGCAATCCGATGTTCGTCAAATTCGATCCCAGACTCGCGCAAAAGCAGCCACGACCGCAGCGACCAGGATGAATAGTTCCTATTGCCAGATACCAGCTTGGGCTTCATTTCGGGACATCGCCATGCAACGCCACATGGTAAACCATTGCCACAGCTCGCGTTATCTGCAAATTAAAGAATCCGATTGACCGATTTCCGCCTGACCGGTAGCCTGTTTTCCCACACACGGTGTCGAGCACGTACCATGGGCATGAAACTTTCATTCGAACTCAGCGATCGGGACCTGGAGTATTTCCGCATCGCATTAGAACAATCGCGTAATGCAGTCCGTTTCGCGGAAGAATCCGAAATTATTGAAGCGCTGCGGGATGTTCTCGCCGACATTCAAAGCAATGATCCATTGCCTGATTTTGTTGCACAGCGAATTCCGAAAATCGAGTCAATGTTACAGATGCTTGCCGACGATGAATGGCAATTGCCGAAATCCGATCGTGAGCGCTTGCTCGCCATGTTCATTTATTTTGCTGATCCGGAGGATATTTTGCCCGACGATATCCCGGTGATCGGTTTTCTCGACGACGTTATTGTTATCGAATTGATTATGCGGGAACTACGCCACGTGCGCGAAGCATACGATGATTTTTGCCGGTTCCGGCAGGCATTCGACGATGAGCATGGCGACTCGATTGACCGTGTAGTTCGGCGCGATCGCATCGATCGGCGACGTCAGCAATTGCACCAACGAATGAAGCGACGTGCAGCCAATCGACGCAATGTCGGGTTATGGTAGACGAGAAACCGGGCTAATCAATAACGCATCAACACCGATCCCCAGGTAAAGCCGCCGCCGAACGCTTCCAATAATACGAGTTGGCCGCGTTGCACACGGCCATCACGAACGCTGACATCCAATGCCATCGGCACCGATGCGGCGGATGTATTGCCGTGATCCTGAATAGTCAGAACAATTTTATCCATCGGCATACCAAGACGTTTCGCCGTCGCCTGAATGATGCGGATGTTTGCCTGATGTGGAATCAGCCAATCCAGCTCGCTCAAGCCGATTCCGGCAGATTCAAGTGCCTGTGTGGCAACGTTCGCCAGTGTTTTGACGGCAACTTTGAACACTTCATTGCCCTGCATGATGATAGCAGCGTCATCCGTACCTGCTATCGCAAGATTTTTTGACGCCCCCGCCGGGTAGTAAAGCAAGTCTTTGTACTGGCCGTCTGCACCCAGGTGAGTGCCGATGATGCCCGGCTCATCCGATGGTTTGACGATCACGGCACCGGCCCCGTCACCGAACAGCACGCAAGTGTTGCGATCAGACCAATCAATGAGTTTGGATACGCACTCCGCGCCAATGACCAGGACGCATGTCGCCTCACCAGCCTTGATGAACTTGTCGGCTGTCGTCAGTGCGTAAATAAATCCCGTGCAAGCCGCTTCCAGACTGAATGCCGGACAGGGCGGAATTCCCAGGCGGTGCTGAACCAACGTCGCAACATTTGGAAATATCAGGTCGGGGGATGTTGTACCGACCAGGATGAAATCGATATCGCTAACATCGATGCCTGCGTCGTCTATCGCAACCTTGGCTGCCTCAACACACATATCAGACGTTGTTTCATCATCTGCGACATGGTGTCGTCGCTCTACGCCCGTCCGCGTGCGAATCCACTCATCTGTCGTATCGACTATTTTCTCGAGGTCAAAGTTGGTCAGGACTTTCTCGGGAAGATATCGACCGGTGCCGGCAATTCTCGAGAACATCAAGCCGCTTCCCGCTGCAGCAGGTTACCGATTTGCTGCGGCACCTGGTCTTGCACCTCGACGATAGCTGTCTCGATCGCATGCTGAAACGCATACGAATCGGCGCCACCGTGACTCTTGATGACGATTCCATTCAGACCAACCAGAGTCGCACCATTGTAGTTTCGAGAGTCCATTTCATTGGCAAGTCTCTTTAATACCGGCCGCGAAATCAAGGCTTGCAATTTGGCGATCCAGTTTCGCGTGAATGCGCGTTGCAAGTAATGCGCAATAAGTCCAACTGTACCTTCCATTGTCTTCAATGCAACATTGCCAGTAAAGCCATCTGCAACAACCACATCAGCCACTCCAGAAAACAGGTCACTGCCCTCGATAAAGCCGACGTAATTCAGCGAGCTTGCCTGCAGCATTGCCGCTGCATCTTTGACCGTGTCATGGCCCTTGGTGTCTTCGGCGCCAATATTGAGTAACGCGACTCGCGGATTGACGACACCGGTGATGTCGGCCGCAACGATCGAACCCATTACAGCAAACTGAAATAAATGCTCAGCCGAGCAAAGAGTGTTCGCACCGAGATCGAGCATATGCAAGGAGCCACCGATCGCGGGCAGTTCCACAATAATCGCCGGCCGATCGATACCCGGCAGCATCTTGAGCACGAACTTCGCCGTTGCCATCAACGCGCCCGTATTGCCAGCACTGACGCAGGCCTGGGCGTCGCCGGATTTGACAAGATCAATGGCGACTCGCATTGAGGAGTCTTTCTTCCTGCGAAGCGCTTCGACAGCACCGTCCGACATATTGACAATCTGACTGGCATGAACGATGGACAGTCGCGGCTGCTCGCCAACGATTCGCGTGATATGTCCCTGCAGTTCGTCGCGGTCACCGACCAGTAACAGCTCGAGATTTGCGTGCTTGATCAGGGCCGCATGCGCCGCGCGCACGACGACTTCGGCGCCCAGGTCGCCACTCATTGCATCAAGGGCTATGATTGAAGTTGATGTCACAACGCAGCTGGCCAAAATGCTGATGACCCGGTTATGGTGCGAATTTACTCGTCGTCGTCTGGGACGTCCGGCGGCACGACAACCTGATTGCCGCGGTAAAAACCGTCCGACGACACGCGGTGTCGCAAGTGAGTCTCGCCTGATGTCGGGTCAACCGAAAGGGTAGGTCGCTTCAGCTTGTCATGCACACGCCGCATGCCACGCGTTGCAGGAGTCCTGCGACTTTTTTGCACAGCCATATTCTTCTCCAGTTCACGCTGACGCCTGGGCGCCAACATTGAATTAATTTCTCGATCGGTCGTTGCGGACCGGTTCCCTAGTTTTCATCATCCATCTGCGACCTCAGGGTTGCAAAGGGTTGTACTTTGCCGCCGGGCGCATCGATTACTTCTTCAGGCTCGTTACACAATTCATCATCTGCGTGCATTGCCGCAAACGGCATCGCCATGATCAGCGCTTCTTCGACGATATCCAGAGGTCGCAGCTCGTCCTCAGCAAGCTCCCAATTCTCATAGCCGTCCACCTTAACGGCGGCCGAATTCTTCTCCACCAGCAACAACCGAAGCTCGGCGGCGAGCGGCAGACGAAACGGCTCGAGGCAACGCTGACACACAGCATCGATCGTCACCTCCACTTCGCCATGCAGCGCCGGCACGCTATTGTGCGTGTCATTGAAACTGAATCCTAGCCGACCCGCGACGACCGTGTCGCGCCAGTCAGACGGCAGTTTATCAGGATCCAACGTCAGAAGATCTGCCTCGACAATGCCTGCAAGTCGTTCGAAATTAGTAATTTTTTCTTCAATTTCAATAACTTGACCGCTTTCCGCCAACTCCGACGGGGTACGGCGATCTCGCAGCGGATTGCCCATGGCGCGCGCATGATAAGGACCTCGTGGTTCGCTGTCAAAATTTACCGCCGGAAAATATTCTGTTGCGCTCCATAAAGCGCGTAAACTTGATCTTTTTTACGCCAAGCATTTGATTTTATGCAGAATCCTTCCGCCCCGGCAATCTTCCTTGCGTCCTCGTCACGATACCGACGCGGCCTGCTCGATCGATTTCTCAACGAGTACGAGACCGTATCGCCAGAAATCGATGAAAGCAACGAACTCGGCCTCGATCCCGAGCAATTGGCGGGTCATCTTGCGCGAAAAAAGGCCGAGGCCGTCTCGAGCAATGCGCGCGACGCCCTCGTCATCGGCGCCGATCAGCTGGCGGTTCTCGGTGACGAGGTACTTGGCAAACCCGGCGACCATCAGCGAGCCGTTGAGCAACTCCTTGCCGCTGCGGGCAAGGTCGTTACGTTCTTGACGGCGGTGTGCATTCTCGATCCGGTCAACCGCACGCGTTATGAGCATGTGGACAAGACGACTGTTCGGTTTCGTCAGTTCGACCGGCGCCTCGCCGAGTCTTACCTCCGACATGACAAACCCTATGACTGCGCGGGCAGCTTCAAGATCGAGGGCGCCGGATTCGTGCTGTTCGAATCGGTACAGACCGACGATCCGACGGCGTTGATCGGACTGCCGATGATCTGGGTTGCCGATCGGCTGTTTCAGCTGGGCTACCTGACATCGTCGTAAACTGCCTGTAGGGCCCCCCCCGCCGCCGTTATTTTCGATGTATCGTCGACTGAGAGTAGACAGGTGACACGAATATATGGGTCCGACAAGAAAACTGAAACTATCCGACTACGCGGCGACGACATTTGATGTCTATGGAACGATTATTGACTGGGAGCCTGAGATAGCCACATTCCTTCGCGGATGGGTTGAATCTCAGGGATTGAAGAAGACCGACGCGGAGTTGCTTTCAATCTACGACAGCTTGCGACAGCCAATCCAAAGTGAACGCCCAGCGCATCGCTATCCGGAAGTTCTGCGGCGCACATTGGATGCGATGGCGGCTGAACTCAATTGTTCTCTATCGTCGGGCGTGCGAGAGCGATTTGGAGCAATAGCCGGAACACACAGCCCATTTCCTGACAGCCGTGACGCCTTACTCGAATTGAGGCGGCGAGGCCTCAAGCTCGGTGCACTGAGTAACATTGACGAGGCGTCGTTTGCGCGCATGCTCCAGACGCTCGGCGTTTCCTTCGACGTAGTGGTTACGGCGGAGCGCGTCGGCGCATACAAACCCGATAAGCCTCACTTCATGGCCGCGCTGTCAGATTTGCTTGCGATGGGGATCCCACCCGAAAAGGTGCTGCACGTAGCACAGAGCAGACGCGCCGACATTGTGCCTGCCAACGAATTGGGACTTACGTGTGTGTGGGTAAATCGACAGGGACACATTTTCGGCAGGCACGGAGACGGTGCTGAAGATTCGCACGCTGATTTCGAGGTTTCCAGCTTGGCTGAGCTGCTCGAGGCTTGATCGATTCCGTGACCTTCCTCCAGAGCGGTCCTGCACTTTCTATTATGATCGCCGAGATAGCCGCTGAGAAAATTTTGCAAGCTAATAATCAATAGCGTTAGAGACGCTAAGCACAAAAGCTAATGAGCTATGGACACCCACCACGCCTTAACTTGCAGTAATTAGAGAACGAATGATGATCGATAAAATAACCATTGAAAGAGCGAGGTCGGTATGGTTACGGTAAAAAATATTCCAAGTTATAGTTTGTACATAAATGGTGAGTGGCAAAAGGGCACTGGCGGAGAGCATGTGCGCTATAGCCCTGCTCACGGTGAGCCCGTCGCCAAATATGAAAAGGCTAGTCAGGAGGATGCCGAGCGGGCGGTAGCTGCGGCTAGACAAGCCTTTGATAGTGGCATCTGGTCAGGGCTGGACGGTGCAGATCGAGCGGCAGTGCTGCTTAAATTTGCTGACTTGTTAATGGAAAATCAACAATTCTTGGGGCAACTGGAATCTGCAACCCTCGGCACACCGCTAAAATACGGGCTTTCCTTTATTAAATCTGCGGCCAACACCTTTCGTTATTTTGCAGGTTTAGCGAGAGATCTACACGGCCATGCCCATGGCTTTGGTGATAATCGCATGGGCATGACCCTGCGAGAGCCGGTGGGCGTTGCCAGCCTGATTTTGCCGTGGAATTTTCCCATCGGCTAACTGAGTTGGAAGTTGGGGCCAGCTTTGGCTGCTGGCTGCACAGTAGTGGTTAAACCAGACTTCCATTGCGCAGCCACCACTTTGGAGGCGGGTCCGTTGTTAGCGGAAGCTGGCTTACCTGCCGGTGTATTTAATGTGGTGGTGGGCCAGTCGTCGCAAATTGGCGATACCTTAACCGGCCACGCCGACATCGATGCGGTGTCCTTTACTGGCTCCTCAGCCAGCGGCAGGCAGGTGATGATAAGCGCTGCTGCAAGTGTTAAGCCGCTGCACCTGGAGTTGGGTGGCAAGTCACCGCTTATCATCATGGAGGATGCCGATCTCGACCAAGCGGCGGCGGATGCTGCCTTTGGCATCTTCTGGCACAACGGCCAAGTTTGTACTGCTTGCTCGCGTTTGCTGGTGCATCAGGCGGTCTATGAACCATTCATAGAGAAGCTGATCAAGGTGGCCGACAGTATGAAGATCGGTGACCCCAATGATAAAGCCACCGAATTAGGTCCGATGATAAGCCCGGAGCATAGAGACTCAGTCATTGATTATATTCAATTAGGTATCGACGAGGGTGCGCGTCTGGTGCGAGATGGGCGAGAGGGTCTACCTGCGCAGGGTGCTTATTTGGGGCCTACCATATTTGCCGATGTGCAATCAGATATGACCATAGCCCGTGATGAAATATTTGGCCCAGTGGTTTGTGTGCTTAAGGTAGATGATTTGGATCACGCCATTACCGTAGCTAATGATACAGATTACGGCTTAGGTGCAGGTATCTGGACCAGAAATATCGAAGCGGCGATGAAGAGCGCCCGGCGCATCCGCAGCGGCCAATTCTGGATAAATGGCTACGGTAGTGAACGCTTGGAAATGCCATGGGGTGGCTATAAACAAAGTGGTTTTGGCCGCGAACTAGGCCGTGAAGCATTTGAAGTTTTTATGCAGACTAAGTCAGTGCATATTTGTCATCACTTTTAGCCAATGAAGGACTAGCTAGAAACAGGCGCTTAAGGAATAGCTTGATTAAACAAATTCAAAAGCACTACGGAATTTGTAAAAAATTCCAGCAAAAGATAGGCGACGCTAATAAAACTAAACGCAATTCCTAGCAATAGCCCCTCTTCCGTTTATATCACGAAAGCATTAGCTACGTTATTGGGGGCGATTTACACCTGGCCCAAGGGGGCCGGTACGCTTTGTCCGTTATTTCACCATTATTAAACGGACAATTCCTGCTAGTTGTCCGTTAAGATTTGCACAGACGCTGCAGAGGGAATTGATCGTAAATTGGGTCAAATATCGGAGATTGCCTATACTGCAATCAAATGCGATGTATAGACGACGAGACTTATGCCTGAAATTACATTACTTGGTTGGATCCACACGATTATTGCCATTATTGCCCTGATTGCGGGATTTTACACTTTGGCAATTTACAAAGTGATTACTCCAGAGCAAAAAACGGGTCAAATCTATTTGATCTGTACGCTTATCGCGGCGGTAACCGCCCTGATGATTTACAAACATGGCGGATTTGGGCCTGCCCACAGTCTTGCTGTTCTTACGTTATTGGCCTTGGTCGGCGGTTTCGTCGTCACCAAAATACCGATATTTTCAAAGATAGCGGAATACATCCAAACTTTTTGTTTTTCGGGAACCTTGCTTTTCCACATGATTCCCGCAATTACTGATGGGCTATTACGCCTGCCAGTAGGAGATCCGGTACTAAGCACTCCTCACGATCCCATGTTGAAGAAATTTTATTTAGCATTTCTTGTTATTTTCCTGGTGGGATATGTCATGCAATTTCTGTGGCTTAAAAAACAAAAAAAGACTGGAGAAATTTAAGCAGCTGCAGCCGTTCGGATATCGTGGCACGCTCTTACGACCGTCGCTTGCGTCCCGCCTCAACCACACCCTTCGTCAAAAATCGCTCGAGATCATCGGCCAGCGGTGCTGTGAAATGCAGATCGTTACCACGATCGTCCGCGAACACGATCGACTGCGCGTGCAGAAACAGGCGTGGCAAACCAGATTTCTTCGCCCGTCGATTGTCCTCAGCATCACCGTAACGTTCATCTCCGGCGAGGGCGTAGCCAACGCTTTGTGCATGCACACGAATCTGGTGGGTGCGGCCCGTCAGCGGCGAACACTGCATCAGGCTGTATTTGCCGAACGTCCGTGACAGCCGCATGCGCGTCTGCGCGGTCTTGCCGTCTTTACTGACGATGACATGGCGCTCGCCACCCTTGCGGTGACGCACAAGCAATGGCTTGTCGATCAGTTGATCGCCGAGCTGCCAGTCACCGACGACGAGTGCGAGGTAATTTTTCTCCACCAGTCCGTCACGAAACTTGCCATGCAGTTCGCGCAGCGCACTGCGTTTCTTCGCCAGTACCAGGCACCCTGAGGTTTCGCGATCGATGCGGTGCACCAGCGACAGATCCTTCAACTCGGGACGCGCATGTCGCAGCAATTCAATGACACCATGGCTGATGCCGCTGCCGCCGTGCACGGCTATTCCCGTCGGTTTGTCGATGACCAGCAGTCGCTTGTCCTCATACAGTACGCAATCAGCGATGCTGGCCGCCAAGCCGGCGCTTGGCGCCGATGCCTCGAGCCGAATCCACGCGGGTGGCACACGAACCTCGTCACCGACTGCCAGCTTGTACTCGGCTCGAATGCGACCGCCATTTACGCGCACTTCGCCACGCCGCAGCAGCCGGTACAGGCGCCCCTTTGGCACGCCCGGCAACTCGCGACGCAGAAAATTATCGATGCGCTGCCCGGCCTGCTCGCCATCAATACGAATTTTCCTTACCTGGGTAAGCCGAGTGCCTGGCTCTTGTTCAGACTTTCGCTGCATGATCAATAACTTGATGGAATTCAACGTTGTGGTATATTAACGCCCTGTGACCTCCCGGGTTTGTATCCCGGCAACGCACAGGCCTTCAAACGGCACCCTAATCGTGGGCCCGCCAATTTGAAAGCTTTAATCATTTTACTTTTTGGTCTCGCCGTGCGCGAGGCCGACTCAGATGGCAGCGAGCACGGACAGCAGCGAGCGCCAAAGCGGCAAGGCCGCAGGGATTTCATGCAAGATTTTTTGCGGGACCTGATTTCCAAAGATTCGTCCCTCTTCAAGATTTTCAACCTCACGCGCGACGCATCTACGCGTCGGATTTACCTGCGCGAGGATCCCTGCACCAGCACCCTGGCAATTCGCCCCGACTTTCTGCCCTCTCTCACTTATCAAGTAGGGCAACATGAAAAGAATGTTAATCAATGCAACTCAAAAAGAAGAGTTGCGCATGGCAATGGTCGACGGCCAACGCCTTTATGATCTGAATATAGAATTACCGGCAGGCGAACGAAAAAAAGCTAATATTTACAAAGGAAAGATTACGCGCATCGAGCCCAGTCTCGAGGCCGCGTTCGTCGACTTCGGCGCAGATCGACATGGCTTTCTGCCACTCAAAGAAATCTCCAGCGAATACTTCGTCAAACCTGTTGAGTCGGGCAAGAAACCGAACATCAGGGAGGTCCTGAAAGAAGGCCAGGACATTGTTATCCAGATTGACAAGGAAGAACGCGGCAACAAGGGCGCGGCGCTTACGACCTACGTCAGTCTTGCCGGTCGCTTCATCGTCCTGAAACCGAACAAGTCGCGGTCAGGCGGCGTTTCGCGCCGTATCGTCGGTGACGATCGCGACCTCGCCAGGCAATCATTGTCCGATGTCGAAATTCCGAAAGGCATGAGCGTTATCCTGCGCACAGCCGGAATCGATCGCAGCACTGAAGAACTGGCGTGGGACCTCGAAAACCTGCTCACGATCTGGCACGCAATTCTTAATGTAGTGCTCGAAAAGCCCTCACCGTTTCTGATTTATCGCGAAAGCGATTCCGTCGTGCGCGCTTTGCGCGATTACATGACAACCGACATCGGCGAAATCCTGATCGATGATGACAAGACCTACAAGGAAGCCGTCGAATTCGTCGAACAAGTCATGCCACACAACCTGCGCAAGCTGAAACACTATACGGATCCAGTGCCTCTGTTTACGCGTTACCAGATCGAAAGCCAGATCGAGTCGGCGTTTTCTCATGCAGTGACGCTGCCATCAGGTGGCACCCTGGTTGTCGATCACACCGAGGCTCTCGTATCGGTTGATATCAACTCGGCGCGTGCGACCAAAGGCAGCGACATCGAAGCCACAGCGCTGAACACGAACCTCGAGGCAGCCGAAGAAATTGCACGCCAATTGCGTATTCGCGACCTTGGCGGCCTCATCGTCATCGATTTCATTGACATGGGACCGCAAAAAAATCAACGCGACGTCGAGAATCGCTTGCGCGACTGCGTGCGCCAGGACCGGGCCCGCGTACAGATTGGCAAAATCAGCCGCTTCGGCCTTTTGGAAATGTCGCGCCAGAGGCTGCGCCCGTCTCTGGGCGAATCCAGCCACCTGACTTGCCCGCGATGCTCGGGTCTCGGCACGATTCGCAGTGTGGAATCTCTCGCATTAGCCATTCTGCGCATCATCGGTGAAGAAGTGCGTAAGGAACGAACGGCAAAAGTCATTGCGCAATTGCCCGTCGAGGTCGCTACCTACCTGCTCAACGAAAAGCGTGAATGGGTGCGCAATCTCGAGACGAGTAACGACACGCAGGTAGTCCTGGTCGCCAATTCGTCGCTGGAGACGCCGCATTACGATATCCGGCGAGTGCGCGACGATCAGACCGAACTACCCGAAAACGCGGGCGCCAGCTACGAACTTGCGGACAGTGAAGAAGAGCCTGAACTGCCGGCGACGCTGCAGGATCGCAAAATCGTGGAACCCGCGGCGATTAGCACCATCAAGCCAAGCACACCGGCACCCAAGCGCCGTAAACGACCGGGCACAGGATTTTGGGCCAGCATCGGTGCAATATTTTCGAGCGGCGAGGAGAAGCCCAAGAGCAAATCGCAAACCAGGCGGCGCAAGCAAAGTGGCAAGAGCGGTCAGAGCCGAAGCCCGCAGCGTAGTCGGCGTCGCAAGGAGTCGCATCGATCGGCAGACAATCGCAGTGCCGATCGAAAAAAGACCAAGAAGCCAGCCAAAAAGACCAGCGCGAAGGACAAGAGTCAACGTACCAAAGATGCGGGACAACAGACACGCAAGCCGGAGGAGGAGGCGGAAAATCGCGACGAGAGCCAATCAACACGCAAGAAAACATCGCGTGGTCGTCGCAGCCGCAGCGGTCGCCGCAGACGTCGTACGGGTGACAGGCCTGCTCAGGATTCGACTGTCGAGCAGCAGCAGACGCAGCCCGCAGAGGATAAGCAGCGCGTCGAAAAACCAGCTGCCGAGAAACCAGTCGCCGAGAAACCAGTCGCCGATCAACCGATCGCCGAGAAACAACAGGCCAGGCGCGACGAGCCTGCTCAAAGCGAACCAGGAAAAGCGACGGAAGTTGCATCGCCAGCGATCGACAATGTTCCTCCAAAAGTGCGTACCGATGCAGAACGCGCAACCGATGCGGCAGTTCAGTCAGGAACGTCTGTAGACACTGATCAAACTGTGCCGAACTTGACGCCGATCAGCGAGCCCGTGAAGTCACAACCCAGCGAGACGGCGGAGTCACAACCCAGCGAGACGAAATCGCCACTGCCGTCGGGCAATGGTTCATCGGACCCTGAGCCAAAGACTGAGCCAAAGTCTGAGCCAGAGACAAAGACTGAGCCTAAATCTGAGCCAGAGACTGAGCCTAAGTCTGAAGCGAAACCGCAAGGCAGCTTGCTGCCCTGGGATGCGCCTGCGCCACAAACGGTTCAGAAGCCGCGCGAGGAGCCTGCCAAGGCGGAAAAACCCGCCGAGCCACTATCGGGCGATTGATCGAACCAACGTTGGAGCCCGCCATGCGGGCTCCTACAAGTGATTGTCTCTCAGCATCTTGAGCAATCCCTTCGACGCGTCCTCGATAAGATCGAGTACGCGTTCGAAGCCCGAAGACCCACCGTAATACGGATCCGGTACTTCGTCCTCGTGCCCGGACGAAAATTCCAGGAACAGGCGAATCTTGTCGTGATATTCCTCGTCGGCCTGCTCTAAAAGCATCTCGTGATTCAGCCGGTCCATCGCGAGGATGTAATCGAAGCGTTCGAAGTCATCCTCCTGCACGCGCCGCGCGCGTATGTCGTCGAGAGAATAACCACGGCGCTTTGCTGCCTCGCGCGCGCGCCGATCGGCCGGCTCATTAACGTGATAGGCGTGTGTGCCAGCAGAGTCCGCCAGGATATTCTCGGCAAAGCCCGCCTCCTCCACCACATGCTGAAAGACGCCTTCTGCCGTTGGCGAACGGCAGATATTGCCCATACAAACAAATAGTATGCTAATCTTTTGTTCTGATTTCATAAAACATTGTTTTTATTAATATTAAATTCCATAGCAGTCCCATAACATCCTATAAAGTCCCTAGGTATCCAAGTAATCTTGTAGCCCATCTTGTAGCCCAAACGTGATTTCATGCGACAAATGTTAACAGCAGGCAAGGTTTGTTCCCTTTCAAAGAAATCTGGAAATTCAATGTCCGCGGACGGCGGAGGACTGTATTTTCGCAAACGGAAGAATAGTGCATCGTGGGTGATCCGTCGAACACGAAACAAGGTAGCGTCATTTGCGACCATCGGTCGATTCCCTGAAATGAGCCTGGCCGCAGCGCGAAAAGAGTTGGATAAGTTTGGTAACCATTCTGCGGAAAACCTAACCGTCGCCAACCTACTCGACGATTGGTTTGATCAAAACGAGAGAGTGTGGAAGCGCCCAGAGCAGATGGAGGGGTACATTCGGAGACTAACCGCTGACGATCCGCACATCGTGGCGATGAACATCCACGTTGTGGATCTACTGATCGTTCGCAAAACACTCAAGAATTATGCGCGCGATCACGGCAATATTGCAGCGAATCGCCTGATGGAGATATTGAAGCAAGTGTTCAAGCACGCCGTTCAAGTGGGTTACCTGAAATACTCGCCAATCGCGGAGCTAACGAGGAAGGTTGTCGGCGGTGTCGAGAAAACGCGGGAGCGCGTACTGACTGATGATGAAATACGCCTCTTGTGGTCGACGAATCGGCACGCCGAATTGTTTCGCTTTCTGCTTCTGACAGGACAACGAATTCGAGAGTCGCAACTTGCACGATGGGATCACATTACTGGAGACCGCTGGTTTATCCCGGCAAGAAACAATAAGTCGAGTCGTGATCACTGGGTCGCACTATCACGCCAAACACTAGAACTTCTCAATTCGATGCCGCAGGGCCGTGGCAAAATATTCGGCATGACTTCTGAGACGGCCGTACAGTCGTATCTGAAACGATGGTGCTCGCGCAACAAGATTGGCGAGAACAATCACGAAACAAAACACGAGGGTTCAATTACACCACACGATCTGAGGCGCACATTCAGCACCAGAGTGAACGAACTTAAGGTTGGTCCACACCTCGTTGAGAAGATACTTAATCACAAAATGTCGGGTGTGATGGCCGTATACAATCAAGCGGACTACGAGAACGAGCGTGTCGCGGCAATGCAACTGTGGGCAGATGAGCTTCAACGCATTCTCGATTCCTAAGTATCACCATTTCTTGGTGAACTAATGGCCAATAGCGCGAATTAATTTCGTTCTCAGAAACCCTGTCATTACTTGCGTGGCTTTTCGATCCAATTCATTCCTTTATCAAATATATTCGCCAGACGTAATTCGCTTTCCTTGGATTGATCTGTGTCGAACGTGAAAATCTGTCGGCTTCCCCAAGTTATTGACCGAACCGGTCTATCACGGTCGGCTGTCTATGACCTGATCAGCAAGGACAAATTTCCATCACAAATTAACCTCGGGCCTCGTTCCGTTGGCTGGATCGAAAACGAAATAACAGCCTGGATTGATGACCGAATCGAGGAATCTCGTAGGCACGAAAGCCTAACCGCCCAGTCGGGGTGAGAGCTAGTTCGCAGATCTTGGTGAGCGCGATAATCTACACTCGTTGCACCATCGACGGGCACAGAGAAACAGCGAGATCAATATTCACTAAGGCGCCGGTGCAACAAAAACTACTAGCGATAATCTTCCATCTCGATAGCAAGCCGCTTCTCAACTATTACATAAAAGTTAGGCGCCCTATAATCGATCTATCCATTTAATCTAATTGGTGCATATTCTGGCCCATTCCGATCACTGATTCTGTTTTAAACCGATCATCCATTCTGGAACATTCCGATCATTGATTCTGGTTTTATCCGATCACTTTTGTCGGGTTTCCAGAATCGGTGATCGGAAAGCACCAGAACCCTTCCTAACGCGTTGATTTAACTTGGCGACTGCTATCCTCTCGGCCTTTTTCGGACGGAGAGACAGGCGGTGGCAAGAAAGAGGTTATCAATGCGTAAAATCAGAGACATTCTGCGGCTTCGATATGAATGCGGACTGGCCTATCGAGGCATCGCCAATGCCCTGAATATTGGTTATGGCACGGTGGTCGATTACCTGAAACGGGCTGAACGGGCAGGACTGGGTTGGCCGATCCCTGAGGGTTTAATGGAGCGGGATCTGGGGCGATTACTGTTCCCGACTCAAGCGGTGACCGGGCAACGGCGTTTTGCGGAACCGGACTTCCCGAGCGTTTGCGTGGAACTGAAGGGAAAAGGCGTGACGCTGCTTCTGCTGTGGCAGGAGTATCGTCAGCAGCATCCTGATGATGGCTACAGCTATGCCCAGTTCTGTCATCGCTACCGAGTCTGGTTGGGGAGCCAGCGGCGCAGCATGCGACAGGTGCATCGTGCCGGT
>JACZSM010000083.1 GCA_022574185.1 Pseudomonadota bacterium | reverse complement strand
GTCCGGCTGGCCCTACTCCCCGACAAGTATGTGAACATCGGAATCCTCGATTTGCGCCAGTTCGCGGGCGATGAGACTTAGAGCGACTTCGGCTCCCCCGAAAGTATCCACTGCAGACCGGTCAAACACCGGATAGGCCTTCGGTGCAACAATGGCAATCTTCACGGTTGCTCCACACATGCAGCGATTAAATGTTCAATTATTAATTCCATATTTAGTTGATAGTGCAGCTTCGGCCAATAATGAGCGCCAAGCTGCTGCTAACGACTGGCATGTTTCTCTATGACCTCATCACAGCAGATCGAAATGCTGAGGTATTGGGCCAGATACCGTTAACACAAATGCTTAGCCGAGGGGAAAATCAGTGAACTTAGGAATTCTGCGATTAAAAGGACGCATCATCGATGCGTCCTTTCGAAGGATTATCGGAATCCCAAATCGCTGATTGCCACTGTTCTAATGCTACGGAGGACACTCATTGATCAGGATCCGTCCGTTCGCACCAACACCAGGTACAGTGACCTGTGTCCCGTCGACAAAATCCACCACAACGTCTACCGATGTGATCGATCCCAGTCCGAAATGCAACACAGGATCGTCTTGCGCCAGATAGCCGTTGTTGCTTTTGGCTTCGCGCATGGCGACAAACGTACCGCCATCCCCGGGAATGAGAAACACGGAGACTTTTGCACCGAACGCTCCTGCCTGGCACTGCGGCGACACCAGCTCGACTTTTAACCAATTACCAGCATCGAGATCGATGTCATTGCGAACAAGCCAATTCCTGGAATCCCTGGCGGCAATTGCGAAGTCGAGATCACCGTCTCCGTCGATGTCGGCGAAAGCAATGGCACGCGGGTCCGCTATTTCGGAAACCGGCACGGACGGCCCGGATACGAACGTGCCATCGCCTTGGTTCAAAAAGACTCTTTCGTCACCGGCGAAAACGAGGTCCAGATCACCGTCATTATCAAGGTCGGCAAAGCTCCCCATGTAACCTTCGATGCTGCGAAAGGTTTGCTGGTGAGTATAAAGTCCGTCGTTGCCGCGCAAGTAGAGGTTGCCGGTACCATCCGATACCAAAAGCAGATCAAGGTCCCCATCATTATCGACGTCTGCGGTACTGATGCCATCGCCAGCATTGTGCGTGATGCCTAGCGAAGCCGGCAATATCTGCGTGAATATTCCAGTGCCATCATTTTGCAGGATAGCGAAGTCGCCGCTTCTGTTGCCAGCCAAAATATCGATATCACCGTCTCCATCAAAATCGGTATCGATAACACCCTGCATTGCCATCGCGGTACTCAGGACGCCGCCCACATGGGGACTGAACGCGAAGCTACCGTCGTTCAAGTATGCCTCGTTGATCCCAGGTGGTATTGCGCCACTCACGCTGAACAAATCGAGATCTCCGTCGGCATCCATATCGAACGCCACGACTCCTCGAGTCTCGGTCTCAACTGACGAAATGCTTGCCGGTGTTACTTCGGTAAAGAAGCCAAGTCCGTCATTCTCGAACACGTTATTGTTATCGGGATTCCCGCGATAAGGCATCGCATTGTCCCAAGTAGAACCGTTGACGAGATCATAATCACCGTCATTGTCCAGATCGGCCCATACTGCGCCATGGCTGCCGCCATCAACGTCATCAACACCCCGAGCCTGAGCATCCTCGTTGAAGGTCACGCCAGTAAGATTCACGTAGAATTGATCCGCTCGATCGGCAATGTTTTCCATATTATTGGTCAGGTAGAGATCTGGAAGCGAGTCATTATCAACTTCGGCAAACATAACACCGTGGCCGCCATCGGCGAGATCCGATACGCCCGCAGAAACTGTGATGTCTGAAAAAGAAAGTCCTGGTCCGGGCGCCGGTGGCACTACCAATGCGTACATGGTCGCAACTTCCACTGCACTCAGTGCCCGGTTGAATATCTGCAACTCGTCAAGAACGCCGTTGAAATGCCGCGCCTCGGATTCACGCATGCCTAGATGCACAGCCCGGAATGAGGCGTCGATCGGATCGCTCTTGGCTTGCGGAGCCGCAACGTCAAGGACGCCATTTATATAGATCCTCTTATCGACTCCATCATAAACCATGGCAACATGCACCCATGCGTCAAGGCGAATGATATGCGATGAGTCCATATCCAGGCCGTCCAGGCGAAAGCGCAGGCGGTATTCATTGGTCATCATTGCATAGACATCGGATCCACCAGCATTGGTCCGCTTCGACATTATTCGCGAGCCTTTTTCAGCCCCACCATCGCGTGGATAAATCCAAGCGGTCAAACTAATAGCCTTACCCGTGATATTCAGAGCGGGTGTTGTATTGTCGATGACAACATGATCGCTGCTGCCATTGAAGTCGAGCGCCGAGCCGCTGACACCGGCGGTCCAGGCGGCACCATTAATGGTCCCGCTACCATCGTCCGGGAGCACAGTATCTGCCGTCGTCGTCCCAGTGTTTTCGTCGAGCGTCCAATACGCATGGACCGTGCCATTTGGCGTTGTCGCCACCTCAGCTGATTCGGCTGAGACATTGGGTATGCCATCCTCGGCGGTGACGACGTAGAAATAAGTCGTCCCGTTGGTGACGGCCAGGTCATCATACGCACTCGTACCCACGAGCAACCCAGAAACATCCGTGTACGGGCCACCTGCGATCGTGGATCGATGCACGCGATAACCGGCAAGATCGGGTTCTACATTGTCGGCCCAGTCCAGGCTTACCCGGCCGTTGTCCCCGGAAGCACTCAGGCCCACCGGTACAGCAGGCGCTATGTCGATGATCGTTATCGTGACGTCAGAAGTACCCATTACAGCACCATCAGCAGCAGTCACGACAAAGTTACCGAGGACCGTGCCGGCCGTGTAGTCGCCGGCCTGATCGATCGTGCCGCCGGTTGCCGACCACATCGCAGTGACCGTGATCGGGTTTCCGTACTGGTCGGTGCCGCTTGCGCTAAATGTCTGCGCGCCACCCGTAAACAGCGAGACAGTAGCAGGCGTTACCACAATGTCAGCCAGAGCAGGGGCTGCCTCATCGGGGCCAGTATTTGATCCTCCCGAACTACATGCCGAAAGAACCAACAAACAAACGAATACAACTAAATTTTTTGAGTTCAATGTCTAATGCCCCCACATATCCGTTACACATTTACGACGAGCAGCACTTTGCGCAGTCTGATGCCTGCAAATCAAAGTTTCAAGAACGTTGCTCGAACGAGTACTGGACAACTGATTGTTTTTTTGAATGTCTATAGTAGCCGGAAATAATTAATCGGTACGCGCAATTTAACCAAATGCAACAGAAAAAACGTAGTGCCCAAGTCACCGAATAAAGTGTGACGCAGGTCGCAATTTTCGTCTTGAGGATTCGCGCGTTTGGTGTCTAAGGTAGAAATCAATTTAACATAATGCTAAAGCGATATCGAGAAATCTGTATTCGCTGCCAAGATTCACTTTTCGTGGCGACGGCGCCCGGACGGTTAAACATAATGCTCGGCGGCTCTTCCTTTGATGCCTTCCGAGTGTCCGATTCACGATCCATCCACATCTGACGTGAGCTGCTTCCTCTGGCCCATGTAAAACCACCCGCCCGGCAGTATGCTGATGATTCCCGACACGAATACCAGGATGGCTACCGTGAAAGTCTGCGTAGCATCCATTAAATTGAAGTAACCAAAAAGAGCGACGAGACTTGCTTCACGAACGCCGAGACCACCGATTGATATTGGCAGCAATGCTGCAAACATTACTATGGGAACCAACGCGAGGAAAAACACAAAAGAAGGTGCCTCTCCAATCAGCAACGCAGCTGCATAGAATAGTAAGACACGAAGTAATTGAAACAGAATGGAGAGCGCAAAAGAGTGCAGAAGAACGCCAGATTTTGTCTTGTAGCTATCCAAGCAAGCAAATACGTCAGCGATCCGATGCTGGAGTTTTTCAAGAAATCGCGCCGGTATTGCCGCGAAGAACCACTGCCGCGGCAACGGATACATGAGTAGAAATAAAAACAGAACCAGGATCGCCAACGCCACGGTCGCTGGCATCAGAATCATCGCTTGCAATTCCTGCGGTCCAATGAGCAGGCCAATGTAAATTACAAATACCAGGCTCAACAGGCCAAATACACGGTCGGCGACGACCGATGCAAAGGCCGCTGGGCCATTTTTGCTCGATTGAGCGAGTCCATAAACTCGCAATGCCTCGACTCCAATGGTTCCAGGAAGAACCTGACCGAGAAAACTCGCAATGAACGAAATTTTGGTGATGACTATCAATGATGTCGAGTTTTGCAACGCAGCGAACAGGACATGCCAACGATAGGCGGATAATAATCGAAGGAGTAGGTCTATGCTCACGAGAACCACGAAAGTGATAACTGACACCGTAGAAAGAGTAGACACCAACTCAGACATGTCGAGATTCCAAACCACAAATCCAATCAACAAAACACTGATTGCGCTGCGAATAACTGTTGAAGCAAGCCGTCGGCTTGTGGGAATTTCTGTTATCTTCGGCATCGTCTAGTTCGGCATTGACTGCAGCTTAAAAAATGTTGAGAGTTCCTGAATTTGCACATTTGACTGTTCCGAACTCCAGCCAAAAGCGGTGCAACAGTCCAACGCGATGCTCATCGCCGCATCCGGATCACCAACCATGTCACAGCGCCGAATTATAAGGTCCACGAGCGATTGCGGCGCCTCATTATCGACTAATGCTCTCGCCCTGCGGATTCTTTCGACGCGGTCACTACAATTGTCGGGGTGCAGGTCATACATGGCAGGCGCAGGCCGATCCGGCAGGCCAACGATGCCAGAACCTGTCATGTTTCCTTTCATTAATGTAATCAGCCGGCTTGCTGTACTTCGTGCCGTAGTAAATTTGACACCGGATACGCTGAACAACCCTTTCGGCCCGCCTTGCTGGCCATGGTCCAGGGATACAGATTCAGTCGCCAGCTCAACGGACCCGAGCTGTTTTGCGGGCAACAACCCCCAGAAAATACGCTTGATATCCGCTGGATGTACGTCTAGCTCAGGAACCGCCCGATTGAGATCGGCAAGCATTGCGCGGACATCCTCTTTTGCAGGCCCAGGCGCGCTTATGCCATCGACGGGCGCGTGCCCGGTACCAACGAACAAACGTCCGCGCAAGGAATGGGCAAAGTACATTCGTGAATTTCCGGACGTCGCCTGTATCGCAACAGCGCCGTCGAACAGGGGCGGCCGGTCAAACAAAATGTTCCAGGCCACCGATGGCGGGAAAAGCGTCGAATTGTCCGCAGAAAATTTCTGCGCGACAGCACGGCACTCCGGACCTGCGGCATTTACAACCAGTGGTGCTTCGATTTCGTAATCCGTACCGTTCAGAACATCACTGCCGACGACGCCTCTGACCTTACCGTTAACCCGCAGCAAATCTTTAACCTCAAAGTAGTTAACCGAGGTGCCCCCAGCGCGCGCTGACCAGCGCAGCACCTCCATCAGCAGCCTGTTGGAATCCAGCATTACAGCGTCGTACCACAGCGCCGCACCTCGCAGGCCGTCTCCGCGAACCAACGGAAACCGTTGCCTTGATTCCGCGGCACCAATGACCTGACCGTCTGGAATTTCAAGTTCCGGCGGTAACCCTGCGTTTCTGTTTCGCGTAAACCAATCATTTACACGCAATGCAGCGCGGAGCGTTAGACGATTTTTCGTCAGATTCCGGTAGAGAGGCATCAAGCACGGAAGTGGCCTGACAAGATCCGGAAAATTTCCCAGAAACCAGCTACGTTCATTCACGGACTCACGAATTCGGGAAAAGCGCAAAGTCTGCAGATATCTGAGGCCGCCGTGGATAATCCGCAGACTGTTAAAGCTGGTTAGACACCCGAAGTCATTCTTTTCAAGCATTACCGCCTTCAGTCCGGCTCTCGATGCTTCGAGCAACAACATTGAGCCATAAATACCTCCGCCGATGATGATCACGTCGTAAGCATCCCGGCAGATCTGATTCACATTGCGTGTAATTGAGCCCATTCAGATCAGGCCCTGCGCCCTATACCACCTGGCGGTGCGAGCAAGGCCTTCAGACAGGCTGACTTTGGCTCGATAGCCGAGCAGTCGCTGCGCCTTATCTGTGGAAAAGGCTCGATCGAGCTTAAAAAACTCAACACGGCGTGGATACAGTGGTGGGTTTATATTCACCGCACGACACAAATAGTCACAGATAACCGATGCCCAAAATACCGGCTGAAAAGGAACTCTCAGGCGTGGCGCGCGCCGTCCAAGTACATCGGCGATCGTATTAACCAACTCACGAATACTCGTGTACTCAGGTCCCGCGATCGTAAATATCTCGCCAAGAGCTTCGGGTCGCTCTCCGGCCAGTATGAATCCTTCCACCAGGTCATCTATGTACGTCATATGATAGAGAACATCTCCGTTCCCTATCATCACAAAGCGTCCCCGTTGTATGGGTCGGAACAGTTTGAGAAAACGCGTATCTCCCGGCCCATAGATGCCGACTGGACGTACTACGGAGACTGGGACACCCGATCGGAAGTATTCGAGTGCCAGTAGTTCGCCGTCGAGTTTGGACTGCTGATAGTGATCCCCGGGTTTGAATCTATAATTCTCAGCAGCCGGTGGCTCCTCGATTTCTCCCTGAACGCCGACCGTGGAGCAATGTACAAATCGCTCCACGCCAAACCTGTCCGCCGCACTGAGCAGATTCTTTGTTGCACCAACGTTTACAGCATGAAATTCCCCATGATCGGCGTGTTCAGAACGGTAGGCCGCCGCAATGTGAAACACTTTCTTCACACCAGTAAAGTTATTTGTGACGTCATTCGCATCCCGAATATCGACGATGCGACATTCAATGCCAAGCTCGTGCAGTTTCTTCGCATTGCTGCTGGCGCGGACGAATGCCACGACATTATGACCATCTTGAACCAATCGTTCCGCCAATTTGCCACCGGTAAAGCCGGTCGCGCCTGTAACCAGCACCTTGTTCACTGCCTACACCTTTGGACCGGCAGCAGCAATTAGCCACTTGTCTTGCCAGGCCTCAAAAACGATTAATGACCAGAGCAAGTGACTGTGATTGGCGTGACCGGAAAGGTGTTGTTGCTTCAAAGTCTCGATCGTCTGCGGGTTAAACAGGCCAGCGTTCCTTATTCGCGTGCTGCACAGAAGTTCATCCATCAATGGGCGAAACTGCGTACCCAGCCAGTTCTTGATCGGAATACTGAATCCCTCTTTTTGACGATAAACGCAGCGCGCCGGAACATGGCGAGCCGCGATCTGTTTCAGCAAAACCTTGGTTTTCCCCTTGTGTATCTTCAACTTGTCCGGGAGCCGAAATGCCAGCTCAACGAGGTCCTTATTCAGGTATGGTACTCGTGCCTCCAGTGATACTGCCATCGACATTCGATCAACTTTAGTCAATATATTGTCGCTGAGGTAGCTCTTAACATCGACATAGAGACTCCGATCCAAATCAGTTCGGTCTCCGGCGCGCTCGAAAAGCTCGATGATGTGTGCGTCCGACGGCGTCTGCAGATCATGCAGCGCATCGGTCGTAAACAGTGCATCCCGGGTTTCCTCATCGAGAAACTTACGCCATCTGCAATGTTCCAGCTCAGGCGACAGCGCCGCGCCTTCGATAAATCGCTTCGCTTTATTCACCAGGCCTTTCTTCGCCGCCCTTGGCCGCAGCCAATTGACGACCGGCTCGATCAACCCTTTCCGAGCCGCGGCCGGAATCATCCCATATCGTCGCGCCATGGCATTCGCAATATAAGTCTCATACCCGCCGAATAGTTCATCAGCGCCGTCGCCACTCAACGCAACAGTGACATGCTCGCGTGCCAATCTGGAAACCAGAAAAGTGGGAAATATGGAAAAATCGCCGATCGGATCATCAAGATGAAACATCAGGGAATCAAAAAGATCCACTACTTGCGGTTGAATAACTTCGGTCACATGATTAAGACCAAGGTGCTCCGCGACCTCTTGGGAGTAGCTCAGTTCGTTGTAAGACGGATCATCAAATCCGATGCTAAATGTTCGTGCCCGGCCCATTGCGAATGCGATGATAGATGAATCCACGCCGCCAGACAGAAATGCTCCCAGCGGAACGTCGCTGACCATCTGTGCCCGAACGCTGTCGACGATCATGTGTTCGACTTCATCCATCCATTCCATATCATTTCGCACTATTACGGGATTTTCCGGAATATCCCAGTACTCGACCAGGCGTGAGCGACCGGTAGCCAGATCGAGGTTCAGCATCTCCC
>JACZSM010000082.1 GCA_022574185.1 Pseudomonadota bacterium | reverse complement strand
AGTTACCGAAGGAGCTCTATAAATCATTGACTTGGGACCGTGGCAAGGAGCTTGCTGGTCATAAGGAATTTAGCCTGGCGACTGACATCCACGTAACGAATCTTTCTGATTGCGTAATACTCTGGCTAGCTCTCGTAGCATTGGTCTTACACCACCCTTGAATGCGTTCTTCGACGAGACGGATTTCCCATCAGGCGACCTTGGCCCCGTCGATTGCTGCCACGGTTTCCAGCGTCTGATTAGCTTCGACTGCCTCAAGCTTCGCTCGTTGGTCCATCCATTCATTGGGTTTTTTCTCCAATAGTTCGTTTGGCGGATTCTCCTTTTCTGCCTGATCGCTCGAGTCCACATCGTCAGATAGATTCACATTTACCTGTTGCGGTCCGTGGGCAATATTCATCTGGTTAACGTTACCAACGATTGCAGGTCTCTTGATGTCAGCTAACGTGGCGAGAGTTGCCCTACACTGGGATTGCGCCCGCAGGGCAAGCTTCATGTACTTCTCGGCGGCTCCCAGATACTCACCAAGGTTGAGTGCCGCACATTGTGCCAAGCGGTTGAAAATAGAATCGAGCGTGTGAGCCTGTGCTGCTAGCATCGCCTCAGCTCGCCCCAAATCCCCATCGAGAATATCGCTAGTCTGGTCCCTCAACTTGAAGATCAACTGCGTTAAATCGAGCTCACCGAAACCTTTGGAGAATTGTTGAATCGTCCGTGCTGCCTGGACTGTGGGCCGCAGTACAATTTCAGAGTGAAGCTCCTTTAATTCTTGTTCACGCGATGCTCTATCATCTGGTGTCTGGTTGCTCGGCGATCCGTCTTCGTTGTCTGTGTCCACGGGGGTTAAATTCTCCGGTTGGGATGTGTCGCTATTCATAAGTTCACAAATATTTAACGGCTGTTATTCACTTACTTTTCAATAAATTAATGAGCATACCCTCGCTCTTGGAAATACCGCCTGTCTGTTGTTGTACAATTCACCGTCATGAGCTTCGATAATTACAATCTGATGAGCGGCTGGCGACTCACACTCACATACGTTCTAACCGGCGCAATCATCTTCGGAGCGATCCAACTCTTCGGACTATGGGGCGCCATCGGTGTACTCGTCTTCAGCATCATCGGCCATTGGGTCTACCGGCTAATTACCGGCAAACCCCTCCCGCCGCTCGACGGCTAATCGATCTTGCAGGCTCCTATCTCGATCGATTCCTTGATTTCGGTCAAGCGTAAAACCCGGCGGCAAGGGCGGCACGTTCTGAAATGGTGGCAGATCCTGAGGCGTATCTAGCGTAAAACCTTCAGGCAATGGCGGAATCACTTTCGATCGCGGGTACTTCTTACGCAGTACGGCCTGAATCTGTTCAGGCGACATATGATCGGGAAACTGGACAGTGCCAACGCCCTTAACATCAACAATTGGCATTATAAAACCTCCTTGGGTATTGGTAGTCCACGATGCCTATTCATGCACCAGGGACAACCATTAACTTTAGGCGGGCAACCGTCCCAGATGGGAACAGGCCCACAGTGCTTGCATGCGGTTGTTGCTGTGTAATGATCTGGGCAGATTCCCTTTTCTCGCATCTCCACGATCATCAGCAGTTCCGCAAAAGCTTTGAGTTGAGCGGGATCGGCAGCAATCTCATCCCAGTCATTGCCGGCCTCTCTTTGAAGTTTCTCTAGCTCTCTGATAAGGGAAGGTTTCTCTTTCTTGATCCGCTGCACCAGGTCAGGAGTAATGGCCTTCTCGGGCGATACGACAACATTAGGACCGTCGGATCTGATCGTGATGCCGCGATCTGAGAACTCAGAAAACAAGGCTAAAGCACTCATATAGTTACCCCCTCGCAACTTTTACGTGAGTCGTCCTGTATGTCAGTTTCCCCGTTTTCGGCTACCTTTGCCCTTGCCCCCCCCGAATGGGGGTTATTGGGCGTAACACCGTAACAATCCTTATTGGGCGGGGGTTCTAGCCCATTTCCGGGTGTAACGTTGTTCTCGCCCGTTACGTCTAGAATATCGCTGGAAGCCCCGCCATTGCTACGTTGTGTCACCGTTACGTCTAAATTGGGGGAATCGGCGGGATCTGAGAGGTACACGGACCATATTTCACAAAAATCTTTTTTTCGGTATCCCCTCGCAGTCTTTTTGGAGCCATCGATACGCTGGACATACGGCTTGATTTTGTACCCCCCCAGCATCTTTGCGACACGCTGTGGATTAATCCCCTTCCCATTAAAGAAACCGGGCCAGGGACTTTCTTCTATCTCGTTTAGGGCCTCGACAATATCAATCGATGACATACGATCACGGCCATCGTTTTTAAATATCTTCTTGATGTCAGCAAGCAGATTCACTCCATAATCATCATCTTCGGCTTTTTCGGGGGCAAGCAGCTTGATCGCTGCAACGGCAGTCTCCGTCCATCCAGCGACATCAGCGATAGCCAGTAATGTCCTCCAATTATCCTGCGCTCGATCTCCTAAATACTCCGGCACATCAGGGTCCATTGTTTTGATAGCCTCAAGATTATCTAACGCCCACCGTACACATTGATGGCGCAGCGATTCAAATTCGTGCAGCTTATCTCCCCGCAGACGCTTTACCTTGTCGTCTTTTTTCTTTCTTTGCATTACAACCACAATGGCCCTGTCCATCAAGGTGGCGGGTAACTTACCGATGGCCGCTATAGCTTTGGGACACCATGTGCTGAACGGTTTAACATCGTAATCGTCGCCAACCAGCCTCATAGCAAACGCCAAGGACCGATTGTGGCCGCTGTTAATTATGCCCCGCATAGCCTCATCGTCTTTTAGAAAAGTGTCCGCCTCATCTAACAATAAGGTTGGCTTATGTTTGTCAATCCCCCTGAATAGAGTTGGAGCCGTGACGTTAGATGAAGGCAGCGGCTTATCTACGATGCTGCCTAACAATGTTAAGCATGTGGTTTTTCCACATTGTTTTGTGGGCGACGAAAAAATCAAAAGCGGGGAAATCCAGGCAGCGTCATGGCAATAGGTGTGTAGCGTCCACAGGGCCATTGCTTCGGGTGCGCCGCCTGGTAAGACCAAATATTCCTTAAAGGTGGCCACCAAAACTTTCAGTAATTCGACCCCATCAACTGAATCAGCACATGGCTCTGGGGTATTTAAAACCAAGATCGGGGCATCGTCCTCGCTCGATTCTTTGCGCTCTTTCTTTCGCGAGGCGTCTAATGTAGATACGCGGACGCCCAACTCTTTTGCTAGTGCATCGCGCTCCTGGTCGTAAGCAATATCATCCATTTTGGCCACACCTTGTACAACGACATCGGTCTTGACCTTACGCTCTGCTCGCCTTCTCGAAAGTTCATCCCCATTAACGTCTGACAAATCTTCGTTGTCTAATCCTTCACGCACCGTTCAATACCTCCCTGGTATGTTCTGGCCCGTACAAGGCGCAGTAATCATTCCAATCCGTTCCAACCCGACCATCATTAAAATCAGGTGCGACACGACATTCCGCACCTACTAATCTTGCTTTTCCGGCAGCTTCCCAACCTGCTTTATCGTTATCAGCCGCGATATAGACCTGCAATCCCATTGCCACAAAATGCTTGGTGACAGCAGCGAGATTCCCAGCATTGAAGGTGCACACGGATGCCTGGCCGGTAACTTCATGCACCGTTGCCGCAGTTGCGAAACCCTCGGCAATCCAGATCTGATTCGTGAGTTTTCCGATAGGGTAATAACAGCCCTTAACTTTGCCTCCAGGCATGAATTTCTTGACATCATCGGTAATGAATTGCAGCGAGTGTATGTGCGTATCAATGGTCATGGGCACGACTAGTCGGCCCTCAAGTACACGAATACCGTGAGGCTGCACTTGCTTACGCTTCAGGTACGGATGTTCGGTTGCCGGCGCAGACTGGGCCCATAATGAGCGCGCCTGTCTAGCTGCATCTGCATGCTTAACGGTTTCTTCACGTTTCCGCTCCGCACGCTCCCGTTCAACCAGCTTCCGGTATTCATCTTTATCAATACGACTTGCGGTGCTATCGCTCCACGGCACTGTTAGATTTGTCTTCCAGTTACCGAATGCACCATGATCGCCGTGATAGACATACCAGCCATTTTGCTGCTTATCCTCAGGCCCTTTGAAACGATGTATTACGCCGTCCGATACCGGATGCACATCGAAACCGTATTCGAGCATCGCCGACCTCATTTCATCCACCAATCTTGATCGATGGATTCAAGCAGCAACTCTACTTCCGAATAAGCGTGTCCAATCGTTTCGGCGGCGCCCTTGTCACTGGTCGGCATTCCATTGCGGAGTATTGCTTCGATACGTTTCAACCACTCAATACTCATGCCGCCCTCCGTGATTCAACATCATTTAGGGCGTCATCCAGGAGTTTGTTGTATCTGGCAGCGATCAGGTCAACGGCTTCTATGGCGTCGGTCAAAGTCGTAGCCGAATGTAGCCTGATCTCGCGTCTACAAGCCTCTGACACGGCCTTACCAAGCTCTGAGAAGTACTTGAAGGCTGCCCATTCTCGCTTGCCTTTGCGAACAACCGCTCTTTCTAGCTGCCAACATTGTTCTGTACCGCGAACGCGGTAATCCTTACTGAGGGGAATTATCATTTGTGTTCCTCCCTGAACACTGAGTAAAACTTCCTTGATATTTTTTGGTGCTTTTCTTTCGTACTCTGTCTATAATCACTCTTGCAATATCCCTTACGCCTAGCCGATAGTGTTCGTAGCACTGGCTAGGCGTTTTACGTTGTGAACACTACGACTCCCGCAGTGCTTTGAAATTACGCTAGCCGCTCGCGTCTCGGTTGGCGACCAAACTCATAATGGTGTTTGTACAAATGAGATTCGCCAACTGAACGGAACGCAATGTTTCAATCATCAATTTGTCCGTCGAGGAGTGGTCTCGATCTTCACTCGGTATGCTGCGCTCGAGCAGTATCTTGACGATGGGATCAATGGTGCGGGTTGGTATTGTCATGTCTGATTCCTGTGCGTTGCCCTTGCTCTACTACCGCAGGTGCAGAAAATGCCCCTATTCGCAGAAAAACAGAGCATTTCGGCGATTTATTTTCAAAAAAGCTTAAATGGCCAGTCTCCGACGTATTCGCAGTCAAGGCCGGTGTCGATTGCATCCATAAAGTGCAAACCCAGGTGTCGTGTGTCTTCGGTTTCAAGTAGTTGTTGGATGAAATAGTCAATCGACTGCTGCACACGCTTACGTGCCGATTCTGGATCGTTCTTTGGCTCCCGCTTTTTGCCGTCTTCGCCAACTGGCATTTCGATAAACACCTTTTTATTGCCAAGATAACGGCTCTCATTTAGGCGCTTGATGTAGAAATCCAGAAGCGGACTGGACTCAGGCTTTTCTCCTGCCTCGATCAATCTATCCCGCTCAATCTTGAATATCGCCAGTTCATCACGTGAGTACTCAAGGTCCCGGGAGCGGCCCTGAAAACTCACGTCCGCAATGTCTATGTCTTCGTTGAGGAATACGCCGGGTTCTGTCGGTGATAAATATTCGCCACTCTTGCCAATCGCGCCCCACGTTTCTAACTCAACTGCGGGAATGCATCTGGACGATTCGACTTGATTTGTCGCCTGCATCAGGATCTTGTGAACATACCCGGCACCGTCGAGATTATTGAAGCGTGTCGTACAAACGATGTAGCCCAGTTCAGGACTTCCTCGGTAAATAATCGGGCTTTCTGGTTTCATCTTGCTCTCTGCATAGGTGCACATCGTCTGCAATGCGCGCACATGGTTTTTCTCAAGTGGACTGCCAGCGCCTAGTAACTGGCGGGCCTCCATGGTCGTAATGAGCAGGCCAGTAACGGAATCACGCACCGGATACTTCTCTCGTCAGCATGCGTCTAATAACGGCATTTATGGCGTCTTCTGCGAGAAATCGATAGCTATGTAGCGTTAGCTCAAGCACCTCTGCCTTTTCTTTCTGCGTCGCATTCGGAACGAAGTACACCCACAGAACGACTCGGAACCGCTCGTTGAGCGTTATCCATGCCCGGTGGAATTCCAGGGCGTTTTTTGGCATGCCCTTAATCGGTATGTCGGGTAAATTTAGAAATCTGATGTAGCTGTTGTTCCGTTTGAATCCGTGACCTGAGATGCCGAGTTTTTTCCGTTCATCTGCATCCGGCCAGCCACACGGAATTGATTCGTCATTGCCATCATCACGGAGGTACTTGCCCCATTGAGTGCCAAAGTAGTGAACTAATCCTTCAGTCACAGCATCGCGATCCAAATACATTGCCTGATGCTCAGCAAGCTTGAGTTCGCCCAATCGGCGACAGCGGCGCCAACCGAGGAAGGAAAAGACCGCATAGACTCCCCCCGAAGGGCGAATGCAATAAACGTTTTTGTCTGTCGGGCGTTTGTCGGTAGGAATGAGCGACTGCAGTCGAAAGTCCTTACTGCGGAAGAGGTCGGGATCAGTATTGGGCGCAACAAGGAACTTGTTTCCCCAAAACACCTGGCCGCCATGGGATTGTATGAATCGCTTGACGTTAATTGGCTCTTGGGCCGGAGGGTCTGCAAAATCTGAATACAATCGTGATGTCGGTTTGTACGCGTCGAGCCAGGAGAAGTGGTCATTCAATTTAACCCTCCACTGCGTTGATCGAGATGAGATTTATGAGGAACTTACTCAAGCGAAGCCACCACGAAAAAAGGACGCTTTTTTGTACTTGATCACGTGTTTCGGTAAGAATGACACCTGATCGCCCTTGCTTAGGGCTTCGATGATTACTGGAGAATCCTCGATTGAACCGAGATAAGCCTTGCCGTCATGGAGTTGTGCGAAAACCCGTACCCACAATTGTTCAGTGATAAAGGAAGTGTTGCCGATGCAGAATCCCAACAAGGCTCGGTCGCCTGGCTGAAGTTTCTCGGCGTAAGGCTCAAGTTCGATTGTCTTCAGCACCCAGCTACGCATCGAGCCAGGCCTGAACTTGTTTTGGACAAACACCAAGCAGTTCAGCAATGTCGAACAGCAACAGTCCAAACTCCAGGCGTAAGTGAATTGCCCGATTTTTCATTTCATCGCCTCCAAAATCGATAATTGCCCATTACTCTCTCCTGCTAAACAAAAACTCCTAATTCACTTACTTAGTTAACTATCTTAGTTACATACCACTAGGGCGAACGTGCCAATTCGTCTGTGTTGAACGCATCAATTCAACTAGGGCGAACACAAATCGGTTCGCGGAACCAATCGAACGGAGTCGTTCTGCTCCTCGATTTCGTATTTGTAGGGTGGCAACCAGAAGCGCGCTTTCATCATTGCCGTCGCGTCGAAAATACCGAGAGGTAAGGTCAGGTGGTAGAGTGTTCTTGCCCGACCACCGAAAATAGAGATCTTGTCGCGAATGATCCAACCCTTTCGTTCGGCGTCCTGCATAGTCGCGTTGACGTAGGTCAAAGAAGAGCCAGCACGAAAAGAGATTTCTTTTTGACTGGGAAAGATGTCCTCGCCGTGTTTTTTTCCGTACCAACACATGGCGGCAAGAATGTGTTTTTGAGTCGCCGTAAGGTTGTAGCAATACGGGCTCGCGAGCATGGCCCGCCATTCGTATGCTGTACGATCCCAGGACATCGGCGTGAAGCAATTGTCCGAATCATCAAAGAGGGCATTTTTCGGCACATTCATGCGGCCTCTATGAGGGCTGTTTTATGCAGAAAATGACGTTGGTAGGGAGTAGTACCAGACCATGATTTGGGTGTTTTTAAGCCGTTGACTTTGCTCATGTTTTTGGGCCGTTTTTGGGCGATTTTGGCCGATTTGGACTCTTGCGCATCTTGCGAATTAGCTGTTTCAGCGTTATGCAATCCGACTTGAGAAATTTGCCAATAAATCGCAGTCCGAAAAGATCGGCTGGCCCTTTTCTTGTATCGGGAATCAGGAGCAGCTTTTCGGCGCTCACTGTCATCAGGCCGCGCATTGCTGCGTCGATGATGTAGTCGAGGATGTAGTCGGTAATCAAATGGCCGTTATGAAAGGCGATAAACTGCGGCCGCCGGCGTCCGTCAAAATTTGGTATCATCGTGTCTCTGCCTAAGACGCCCAGCCACACGTGCCGTCAGCACCGGTTGGGCGTTGCCTTATGTGATTTATTTGGAATGGTGCTGCGTTTGCTCTTGCAGCCAGCGATCAACGTCTGAGCGTCTATAACGGATTAGTCGGCCGACTCGAATGAAGTCAGGGCCAGTTTGTTTGCGGCGCCAGGAAACTACAGTTGGTTCGCTCGCATTTAGTTCTAAGGCGAGGGCAGGGGTATCAAGTAGGTCGTCCACGGATTACTCCTATCGATTCATCGATAGGTGCCACAATCGCGGACTAGGCGTGGCAAATCCGCCTAATGACTATTGACGTTTTCAATAACTATTTATTGACACGTTTTCTGTCTTGGACTTCTACCGCAGCACTGGAGATTGCGTTGAGGATGGCGCTGATCGTGTTTCTGGACAGTGGGGCACCGAAGTCCTCGGTCAGTCCAATAAGCTCTTTCATGTTTGCTGAATTCGGGTCGATATTTTTCGACGCGAGAAGTGCCCCAATAAATACCAGGCGAGAGTCCTTCGCGCGTTTGTCTGGCTTCTTGGGCAAATTCGTTGTTTGCTCAGATGGTGTTGAAATCCACTTGCGAGTTTCTGCCCATTCAAGCCACCGGATATCTATGTTCTTGGCTTTAGCCCAGTCGATGAAGTAGTTCGGGTGCGCGACGAATGTCGAATCATGGTCTGGGTTACTACTAAAAATGTCGTTGGTGTCATCGAGCACTCTCTGCGCTACATGACGATCTTTAAGCAGCTCGTCTAGCGATTTCTCATTCGCCATTTCTGGGAACTCCTTACGGGTACTGTCCCAGTCGCAGA
>JACZSM010000005.1 GCA_022574185.1 Pseudomonadota bacterium | reverse complement strand
ACAATGAACCAGGCCGGAATCGACGTTGCCAGCGAGAGCTTCGATATACAGAGATGTTGTGGTGAGACGATCGCCCACCGCACGTTTGCCAACACCAACAGCGGTCATCAACAAGCCATCCAGTGGCTCCAATGCGGCAGCGAACAAGTGCGTGTGTGTCTGGAGGCCACCGGCATCTACCATCTGCAGCTGGCCCTGGCGCTGTGCCGGACCGCGGGCATCGAGTTGATGGTGCTCAATCCCAGGGCGGCACGCCGCTTTGCCGAGGCGCAGATGGTGCGCGGCAAGACCGACAAGATCGATGCCCTGGTACTGTTGCACTACCTTGAGTGCATGCCGTTTGTGCCTTGGCATGCTCCCAGCGAGCTGCGCCTGGAGCTGCAAAGCCTGGCGCATCGCCTGTCGCAACTGACCAAAGAGCAAGTCCGTGAGCGCTCACGCCTGCATGCCGCTGCGCGTGCTGGCGAGCACACGCACGAGGCGCAGCATGACATCCGCGTACACATCCGCTTTCTCAAGCGCCGCTATGCGCAGCTCGAGGCGAAGGCCATCGCGTTGATGAAGCAACATGAGGATCTGGCCGAAGATCTCAAACTCGTCGATAGTGCGCCTGGCTTTGCCGCAACGAGCGCCCTGCAGGTGATTGCCGAAGTGGGCCTGTTGCCGGCCCATCTGCAACCGCAACAATGGGTCGCACAGGCGGGCCTGGATCCCAAGCCCCGCGAATCCGGCACCTCGGTTCACGCGCCACGACACATCTCCAAACAGGGCAATGCCAAACTGCGCGCTGCGCTGTTCTTCCCGGCCATGAGCGCCTGTCGATGCGACCCCAACGTGCGCGCGTTTTACGAAAAACTACTCGCCAAAGGTAAGACAAAACGGCTTGCGCAGACCGCCGTCATGCGCAAACTGTTGCACTCAATCTGGGCCATGCTGAAATACCGGCAACCCTGGGATGGCGATAAGTTCTATCGCATACCAGAGTCAATTAATACTTGACCCCGAACAGAGTATCTACAGGCGATAACCACTGACCTGTAGGAGCCCGCCATGCGGGCGAAACTTCCTACCAGATTCCGGTGCTCGGCATCGACGCCCACGGTTCCTGCACGGGCAGTGCGGCACCCTTTTGCAGTAACTCGATCGAAATATTATCCGGGGACCGTATGAAGGCCATCCGACCGTCGCGGGGCGGCCGGTTGATCGTCACGCCTGCGTCCAGCAGCTTTTGGCACAAGCCGTAAATGTCGTCGACGGCGTAGGCAAGATGACCGAAATTACGTCCCTCGCCAAGCTCTTCCGGATCCCAGTTCCAGGTAAGTTCGATTTGCGCGTTTTCGTCTCCGGGCGCGGCCAGAAATATGAGCGTAAACTTTCCTTGTTCGCTTTCGGTGCGTCGTAATTCAACGAGGCCAAGCTTGTCGCAATAAAAATCAAGCGACGCATCCACGTCTGTGACACGAACCATCGTATGCAGGTATTTCATAGTTACAATAGTCGTCTATCTCAAGCTGGTGAGCAATACGTGGACGACATTCGTGCGATTACGATTGACCTCGATGATACGCTTTGGGAGATCCATCCAGTCATCCATCGTGCCGAACGACGTCTTTTCACGTGGCTTGGTGAGCACTACCCTAGAATCACTGCAATGTTTTCTCCGGAAGCAATGCTGGAGGTTCGTAAAAGAGTTGTTCTCGACCATCCGGATCAATGCCACGACTACACTTATCTGCGGCGCACTGTGCTCGGGCGACTAGGCATTGCGGCAGGTTACGACGCAGGGCTGGTTGACGACGCGATGGCTGTGTTTGACGAAGTACGCAACGATGTCGAGATCTTTCCCGAGGTTCGCCCGGCATTGGAAGCTTTGCGTCGCGATTATGTGCTCATTGCCGTAACAAACGGCAATGCTAATTTACGCGTAATAGGTATTCACGATTTGTTTCACGACTTCGTGTCTGCCAGGACGGCAGGCGCGGCGAAACCTGCAAGGCAGATATTCGACGCGGCTGTTCGTGCCGGCGGCGCTGCGGCGCATCAGACTTTGCATGTTGGTGATCACCCACAGATCGATGTCAATGGGGCGCGAGATGCGGGTCTGAAGACAGTTTGGGTAAATCGTAATGGTCGCAACTGGCCCGGTGAGTTGCCACGACCGGACGGTATCGTTGCCGACATCGGTGAACTCAGCGAGATGCTCGAAGCGGTGAAGAAATGAGTGGCGATCCACTGATTCTTTATATACCCGGCTTGCTGCCAAAACCCAAGGCAGCCACGCACAGGGATGCATTGCTGCGCTGCTTGCTGGCAGGTGTGCGGCGGATTGATGGCGATGTCGCTCGGACGATCGAGGCGAAGGATCATCGCTTCGACATCGTTTCATGGACGTATAATTTTTACGGCGTACACCGCAATTTCGCAATCGACGCGAACGCCGTGGACGCCGTTATCGCACAACAGCATCCGACGCAACAAGACATTGACGAGGCATCCTCGTGGCGGCGTCGGCTGGCGCGTCGGATCTTTCTGCTGGGTGACCTGCTGCCACTTCTGATCCCGCATATCGCCAACGAACGGTTGGAATTGCATCTGCGCGACCTGCGTCGCTACGCGCGCAACCGCAATGGCATCGCGGAGCACGTGCGCCAAATGCTAAAAACGCTGTTGCGTGCGGCTGCCGAGGCACGACGACCCGTGCTCCTGCTCGCGCACAGCATGGGCTCAGTGATTGCCTATGACGCCCTCTGGCAAATGAGTCATAGCGATGGCGACAAGCTGCGTATCGATCTGCTGCTCACGATGGGGAGCCCGCTCGGGCAACGCTATATACAGCGACGCCTGCAGGGACATCGTGAATCTGGTTCACGCCGATACCCCGGCAATATTCGCCGTTGGATCAACCTGACGGCCGTCGGCGATCTGACCGCGATTGACCCGGTACTGAGTGATGATTTTGCGGCAATGATCGATCTCGGCCTGGGCGCCGGCATCGACGATCGGGAGCTGTACAATTATTTCAGGCTCGCAGGGAAGCTCAACGTGCACGCGGAATACGGTTACCTGGTAAACGCCGAAACCGCAAAAATCGTCACCGAATGGTGGCAGTCAGTCACAAACAAGATGTAGGAGCGGCCAACGCTAGCGCACGGCCGGCAGTCCGGACATTCCTTGCCGGAATGACTCGATCCCGCCTGACGGGAGCTCGCTGCGCTTTATTTCCGGCAAGGAACGTCCCTCCCACCGGCCCCACGTTGATCGGCGGGCGGCCACGATTTCGCTGTGGTCGGCAGGGCTTGGTTTACGATTGCTCGAGATTGGGCCGGATGACGATGTCGATGCGCCGGTTGCGCGCGCGGCCTGATACTGTCTCGTTGCTTGCGACAGGTCGCGTCTCACCATAGCCGGTTGCTATCAGGCGATAGGTGGGAATCCGCATTGCATTGATCATGTATTGCTGTACGGATTCGGCCCGTTCCTGTGAAAGGATCTGGTTGGAATCGTCGCCACCATGAGCGTCCGTGTGGCCCTCGATAATCAGTTCGCTGCGCGGGAATACGTCGATGGCTTTCTCAACCTTCGCCAACAATTCGAAATTAGCGGGTTTGAGCTGCGACGCTCCGCTGTCGAACGTCAGGCCGACAAGCCGTAAAACGATACTACTGCCCTCGCGGAATACCCGAGCTTCGCTCGACGTGAACATATTTTCGACTTGCTTGAATTGTGCTTTCACGCGCGCCTGGGCTTCCAGTCGCTGCACCAGTGCTGCGCGTTCGGCTGTTGCCCCACCTAGACGTTCATCCAGCGCGGCCATTTCTTCTTCCATATCGGTAAGACGCGTTTCATTTTCTGTCTTTTCCTGTTGCAGACTCTGATTTTCGTTGCGCAAGCCTTCGATGTGTGCAACCAGCGATGCAGCCAGGCGGTCAGGGCCATCTTCCATATCGGGCACGATGTCAGCGGCGCCCGCAATATCGCGAATTGGTTTCTCCCAGTTCAGTACCAGAACCTCGGCCGACAGATCCCGATCGCGAACCTTACGCGCAATTTCGGACAGGTAAAAAGCATGTTTGGCTTCGTAATTTGCTTGTCGTGCGAGACTGCGCGGTAAATCGGTGTCGTATCGATTTTCATTGAGTTCGCGCTCGGCTTCCATTAACAGCCGTTTCGCTTTGCCAAGCGTAAGCGGCGCGTAGCGGCCAACTTTGGCGCGATCAGCGTCTTTTAGCAGGCGCCGCGTTTCGGTCAGGTACTGGGCCTTGATAGCGACGAGTTCAGCGTCGCGGTAGAGACTGGTAGCCGCAACTTCGCGACGCCTCGCATTCTTAAGGTCGCCCCGCTCGAGCAGGCGAATCGCTTCGAAAAACTTCTTTTGCGCGCTTTGCCAGATGTCGGGCGATAAATCCGGTGCGCGCGCATTTGCTCCGTCCTGGCGACTTTTCATGACCTGGGCAAAGGCGGTCCTGGCAAGTTTCGCGGCGGTCGTCGCCGTCTTGAAGTATCGGGTGGCATCGGCGGCGTTGGAGCGCACGGTTTCGATATTGCGGCCCCGCTCGAGCGCGATTTCGGCATCGCGGTACTCTTTCATGCCGCGTTGGTAGCTGCGCGGCGCCAGGAGTTGTGCATCGGCGGCTTCTGCGGATAATTTCGCCGCGTCGGCATTTTTAAAAAAGGTGTCTCTGAGTTCGTTCTGAGCGAAGGCGCTGCCCATGCTGAGCAGCAAGGTAAGCATCAGGACACATCGTGCAAATCCTGCTTTTACGGCCATTTGATCGATTCCTGCATCAATTATTTACAAGGAGTTGCCACAGCAACTGGCAGCAACCCCGCGATATTACATATCGTGCAGCGCCAAAACTGTGCGCCGCGTCCCTGAAACGCGTGCATTTTAACCCAAAAATTGGTTTTTCTGCGACCCGCGAGCGGAATTAGATCACCAAATCAAGTGCTTATGCTGCGAATTCATTTTTTTGTGGCATGGCTCACAGTCGCCACGAGAGCTCGGGGGTAGTCTTTAACCATGTCCGCAAAGTATTACACTCAGTTCATATTGACCGACACAGAATTTCGCGGCGGCAATGAATTCAGTGGCGTCATCGAGCTCAGCCATCCGATGGATCGGCAATCGGAGGCGGGTGACATAGAGGCCGTATTGGCCCGGAATTTCGACCTGCGACGAAGCTCTGTAAGGCTCGTGAGCTGGTCAAGGCTACATTGACATTTTTCTGGCGCGCTAACGATTCCCCCTGACTCTCCCGGCTTCGGCCGGGATCTTTTTTTGCCGAATCTGAGCTACAATGCGTGCCCTTTCGCTGGCATTCCGCCCATCCTATGAGTACTGGCAACAAACCATTCCACGGCATACCGATCGTTCAGAGCGGTCACAAATACCGGACCGAAGCCGGATTTTCGGCCATCAAGAACGGCGTCAAACGCCGCAAAAACACGGCGCCGCTCGATCACGGACAGAAGCCACGCTGGTTGCGCGCGAAAATGCCCTCGGGAAAGGGCTATTCGGGCACGCGTCAGATTGTAAAAGATCACAAGCTCAGTACGGTATGCGAGGAGGCAATGTGCCCCAATATCGGCGAGTGCTGGAACGCGGGCACGGCGACGATCATGGTATTGGGATCGGTGTGTACGCGCGCCTGCCGGTTCTGCGCCGTGGATACCGGCAATCCGAAGGGCTGGCTTGACCTCGATGAACCGGCCAATACTGGAAGGGCGGTCAAGCTCATGGGCCTCAAGTATGTCGTTATCACATCGGTTGATCGAGATGACTTGGCTGACGGCGGCGCATCGCACTACGCTGCCTGCGTCAGAGAGATCAAAAGGCAAAATCCAGGCATAGCTGTTGAGGCGTTGACGCCCGATTTCCAGGGTGTGATGGAGCATGTCGAGCTCGTCGTCGAGTCAGGCATCGCAGTCTTCGCACAAAATGTCGAAACTGTGAGGCGCCTGACACATCCGGTGCGCGATCCACGTGCCGGCTACGAGCAGACAATCGATGTGCTGCGCCACGCCAAGTCATTTCGTCCGCAAGTCCTGACGAAGACGAGCCTGATGCTCGGCCTGGGCGAGCATGACAACGAGATTATTGAGACAATGGATGACTTACGGGCGGCTGGCGTAGACATCTTGACGCTGGGCCAATACTTGCGGCCGACGCCGAGTCACCTCGTGGTCGAGCGCTACGTGAGCCCCGACGAATTCGAGGCCTACCGTCGAGAAGGTCTCGACAAGGGATTTGTCGAAGTGGTTGCCGGCCCAATGGTTCGCTCCAGCTATCGCGCCGAGCAGGTTCTGCAGAAAAACAACGTCGGCCTCGCCGTGTGACACAAATATTGGGGCATGCCCCGGATCGGGACTATCTATGAGCCACTTTTTTGCTGAGTACGGCCTGTTTCTTCTCAAGGTCATTACGATCGTAGTTGCGATCGTCGTTATCATCGGAGTCGTGGCGGCGGCTGGACGCAAGGCTGGCCACGAAGGTCTCGACGTAGAAAGTATCAACAAAAAATACAGAGCACTCGCGAATACGTTGCGTGACGCCGTCACGCAAAAGAGCGAGCGCAAGAAAGAGACGAAGGCAGAAAAGAAACGCGAGAAGGCTGCAGCCAAGAATGCGTCATCGCGACCGAGAAGTTTTGTCATAGACTTCAAAGGCGACCTGAAAGCGAGTGCGGTGCCGTCGTTGCGTGAAGAAGTCAGTGCGATACTCGATGTGGCGGCACCCGAGGATGAAGTCATCTTGCGACTCGAGAATCACGGCGGTGTCGTACATGAGCACGGGCTAGCGGCTTCACAACTTGCGCGCATCCGCGATCGGGATATTTCGCTGACAGTGTGCGTAGACAAAGTTGCAGCGAGCGGTGGTTACCTGATGGCCTGTGTCGCTTCAAAGATCTACGCGGCACCGTTCGCGATTTTAGGCTCGATAGGCGTGCTGGCACAGATTCCGAACTTCAGTCGTTTACTCGACAGTCATGGTATTGATTTTGAGCAAATCACGGCTGGCAAGTACAAACGGACGGTGACGATGTTCGGCGAAAACACGGACGAGGATCGAGCCAAGCTCAAAGAGGAGCTTGAAGACGTTCACACATTGTTTAAGGCGGCCGTCAGTAAGTACCGTCCGGATCTTGACCTCGACAAAGTTGCGACGGGTGAGCATTGGTACGGAACGCAGGCGCTGGAACTGGGCTTGGCCGATGAGATCAAGACGAGTGACGAATTATTGACCGAGCTTGCGGTCGACCGGGAGCTTTACCAGCTGACCTACAATATCAAGCAGCCGCTGCAGAAACGACTCATGGCCACTTTCGACAGCATGCTCGAAAAGGTCGATGCTGCGGGCTGGCGGCGGCGTTTCGAGTCCCGATTGCCCCGTTAAGTGACGGAACCGCTACCTGCCGGGCGGGTCCAATTTGTATAATCGCTCATTCCGTAATGCAGTAGCCATGCGGTACAAGGAGTTTTCATGACAACGCAGCGTATCAGTTACCTGTTGCCGGTCATTGCCGTCGCTCTGATAATGAGTGGCTGCGCGACGCAGTCACAACAGTTCTCGGAGCCAAGCTGGATTTCAGAAGAAGAGTTGGCGGCCCAGGCTGCACGACAATTTGCGGAAATGAAGGCGTCGATGCCGCTGATTACGGATCGTGACACGATCGACTATATTGCCTGCGTTGCGAATGCTGTCGTGCAGATACTTGAACCGCCGTACCGGGACCTGGCCTGGGAAATGGCAATCTTCGACGAGGATTCGGTCAACGCTTTCGCAATGCCGGGAGGCAAGATCGGTGTCATGCGCGGCATTCTCAAGGCGGCGCAAAACCAACATCAGCTGGCTGCGGTAATCGGCCACGAGATTGCGCATGTAACCGCCAATCACTCCAATGAGAGAGCATCACGATCGAAGACGACCAGCATCGGTATTCAGGTCGCCGCAGTCTTGCTCGGTGCTGGCAATCAGGGCGCGACGTACACGGCATATGAGGCGCTCAATCAGGGTGCGGAGTTTGGGCTCTTAAGACCGTTCTCGCGCAACCAGGAGAGTGAGGCCGATGCCATCGGTCTCGAGTACATGGCGCGTGCGGGCTTCGATCCGCGACAAAGCGTGCCACTTTGGCAAAATATGCTGGCCCACGGCAAGCAGGCGCCGGCTGAGTTCCTGTCGACGCACCCATCTGGCGCAAAGCGTATCGATGCGCTGGTGTCGCTATGGAGCAAAACGCTGCCGATGTATAACCAGGCATTGGAAGAAGGCCGGGATCCGAACTGCCAAGAGCCTTGACGGCGAAAAGTTTGTACTTTTCTGCGAAGATAGCGTGGTCAATGTCCAGGCGCGTATCTTGATTTTCAGGCAATTCATTAGCACCCCTGTCGCAGCATTGCTGTCGCTAAGTATCCTCGGCGGTTGCGTGACATTTGAAGACTATTTGAATGTCCGGCGCGGCTACCGCCTGACACCGGTAGTGCCGCTGGACGAACGTCCCGTCGAGGAACCGATTCTCGCCAATCACTTCGTGCTCGATTCTGCCGATCAATCAGTAATCGGTGTGCCACAAATTGTCTTCACGAGGGATGAGGACACGCTATCGGACCTGGCGCGCACCTATGGTCTTGGTTACGACGAGCTGGTTGCTGCAAATCCCAATGTCGATCCATGGTTGCCCGGAGAACATACGCCCGTGCTCCTGCCAACGCAGTATGTACTGCCGAACGTGCCGCGCAAAGGCATTGTGCTCAATATCGCATCGAAGCGGATATTCTATTTTCCGCCCGTAACCGAAGGCCAGGCACAGGTTGTCAAAACCTACCCCGTCGGCATCGGTCGGGTGGGTTGGGAGACGCCGCTTGGTACGACGACAGTTACTGCAAAGGCGAGGAATCCACATTGGTATGTACCGGCATCGGTACGTCGGGAACACGCCGAAATGGGCGATCCGCTGCCATCAGTCATTCCGCCAGGTCCGGACAATCCACTCGGATTGCATGTGTTGAAATTGGCGATGCCCGGTTACCTGATTCACGGCACTAACCAGCCTTACGGTGTCGGCATGCGCGTCAGTCATGGCTGTGTACGCCTGTATCCTGAAGACATCGAGATTCTTTATGAGTTAGTCGACATTGGTGACACAGTCGCGATAATCAATGAGCCTTTTCTGCTCGGTGAGCTCGATGGCGAAATCTATTTCGAAAGTCACCAGCCACTCGAGGATGATTCGATTAGCCCTCGCGAGCGGCTTGAAACTTTGTTTGCAAGCTACAACGAGTCGTCCGCCGCGATTTTTGACCGGCGAGTGCAAGATTATGTTCGTGCGATAGCGATAGTTTCAAACGGCGTTCCGGCGCGGATTTCCGGGCAGGCGACTGACGAGGTTTTGTCGCGTGCCCGGCTCGTTCGTAATACCGTGGAAACCAATCCCAATGCGCCAACGTTGAGCGAAGTCCGAGAAATGATCGCGGCAGCGGTACAGGAGGCGAAGGTCCTGTGAGCGAGTGGCTCGACCTGATGCTCGAGGAAATCACTCGTAAGCGGCGCGAGGCCAGGGAGGCCGAGGCTGAGAATCGGCACAGGGCGGGCGAGGACGACAACGAGTCGCAAGATTCGGCAAATCAGTCAAAGTAACGCAGGAATTCTTCGGGCAGCCTTGATAAATCGTTGGGCCGATCGGTCGTAACGGGTAAAGGCTGCGAATTGTAAGTGTTCCAATACAGTATCGATTTTTGCGCAATCTCTTTCTGTTGTACATCGTGCAGCAATGCCGCCATCGCTTTGCCTGTGTAAGTTGTATCGAGTGACAAGTCCAACTGGTCCCGGGCGATGCCGATAGCTCGATCGGTCGCGCTGTCCGACCGAGCGTATCCGTCACCGAAAAACTCGTCACGGAAACAAAGTCTCGCTCTGTCCGCGAGGTCTGCCGGAATCGATGCATCCAAGCGATTCATCAGTGTTGCGGTCTTGGACATGAGTCGTCGCATCGCGCGTGGGTTGGAAATGAATTCATGCGCCACACGGATCGCGTGCACGTCCGTGTCCAGCCCGGCAAGTGCGAAGCCGAGCGCAAGGCCCGCCGCGGAAGCCATCGTGCCGGTCGCAATATAAATGCGATCGGGTGCGGTAATGGTGCCGTCAGCCACTTGATCGGCAAGCTCCAGGGCCGCATTAACAAAGCTGACAACACCGAGCCAACTTGATCCACCCATCGGTATGACCCAGGTCTGTCGGCCCTTAAGATGTCGGCGCATTATTTCGACGCGCTGCGGCCGGTCGCCGCCATAGCGTACGATTTCCGTGTTGTTTCGCAAATGCATATTTAGCGCGCGCGATGCACTTGATGTCTTGATTTGGTGCGACAAGAAGCAGGTGCACTCGAAATCCAGAGCTGACGCGTACAGCGATGTCGCCAATGCGTGATTCGAGGCAACCGTACCAAATGTTGCCACTCGCTTTGCATGCCGGTCACGTGCGCGGTATAGGAGGTATTCGAGCTTGCGGACTTTGTTGCCCCCATACAGCTCGCTCGTGAGGTTGTCGTATTTGACTGCGACTACGGTGCGCTTCGAGCCGATCGAAAAGGAGATTTCCTTAACCGGAGTGGGTAAATCGGCCAGCTGGGTCTTGGGCAAACGCTGCGCCAATTCCGGAAATGCGATGCCGAGATGATCAGTCATCGATTGCATACCCGTGCTCCGTCAATATTACTTTGTTGGAATACTAGCGAATCCAATGGCATATGGCGCGACCACTGATTAGAATATACACACGATTGTCTGACTGTTACGGAGATTAACTTGTCAGATGTAGCTGATCGTGGCATCACGGTCACAGAAATGGCACCGATGGATCAACCGATCGATGTGTCTCGTGAGACTGCGGCCGCGTTCGTCGGACGCTCACTGCGCGGCCCCCTGAATGAACCGGTGCTGGTGCATGGCTTCGGCGAGTTCCGTCGTCGCTTCGGCGATACCTGGTCGCGTTCGAGCCTCGGGCCCGCAGTACAACAATTCTTTGAGCACGGCGGCAGGAATCTTTATGTCGTTCGAGTTGCGAACAATGCACGGGGGGCGATGATTTGCCTGCCGGCGAGCGGTTCTGCGCTGGTACTTCGGGCAGTTGAGCCGGGCTCGACAGAATGTATCCGGGCTGCGGTCGATTTCGATGGCGTCGAGCCCGACAATGATGAGTTGTTTAACCTGACCCTGCAGCGCATTGATCCCGTCTCGGGGATCGTGATTGATCAGGAAATATTTCAATACGCTGACTATCGCGATGGTTCCTACAATTTCATTGCTGACCTGATGCTGACCTCGTCGATTGCGCGCGTAGAAAATCCATTGCCGACGCATCGCCCGGAAGCGACGATTGGTCTGCATGTGCATTTCGAATCGCCGTATGTGGGTCACGTACAAGATGGCACTGACGGCCAGGAGTTGACCGACTACGACTTGATCGGGTCGCGCAAGACCAATACGGGCTTGTTCGCGCTACAACACATCGATCAGTTCGACCTTCTCTATCTTCCGCCACTCGGCAAGGGGCGCGATCTGGGTCCGATGTCCATACTCGCCGCGGAACGGTACTGCCAGCAAAGAGGGGCGATGCTGATCGTGGATCCTGCCGCTGATTGGCTTACTCCAGCAGATGCAATCAGGGGGATCAGGGACCTCGGATACGCGAGCCCGAATATGATCGGATATTTTCCGCGCATGCGACATCGTCATGACGTAGATGTTCCGGCCCAGGTAGTTGGCGGCGTAATGGCGGGGCTGCTGTGCAAACTGGATCGTGGACCTGGTGCGTGGCACGACCTGCATGTCCAGGGCATGGCCGTCAGCCGCAATCTGGTGCCGGCGGTTGATGTTGACCAGGAGAGTGCAGAGATACTTGCCCGTAAGGGTTTCAATATCATCAGCAAGGGTTCGTCCGGTTCTGTACACGTCCTTGGTTCTGTGACTATGGGGCGGGGCAGCGAATCGCACAGGGAATTTGTAAGTCTGCCTGTGCGACGATTGTGTTTGCAGATTCTTAATGCGATTGATCAGGCGACGCGATGGGCGGTGTTCGAGCCTGACGATGCGCATCTCGCAGCGAGAATCTGCAGTCAGGTTACTGCGTACCTGTCGTTTCTGGCTGATATGGGAGCGTTAGAGAATGATCGTTACGATGTTCAGTGTGATGCTGGCATGTTCAGACGAAATGACGGCCATGAGCACGGCGTTACGACATTGATCGTGTTTCACCCTGTCGGTTGCAAGGAACCGGTATCGTTCACCTTGCACCAGAGGGTTGGAGGCTGTCGGGTGGCGAGCACTGCGTTTGCCCCGGTCTTTCAGGATTGCGCATAGCCCTCGTCATTCAAGGAATAAATCCCACCATTGCCGACAGTTTACTTAATTGCATTTTTTCGTTCGAGCTGACATTCGCGAATTAACTTGACGCATTTAAGTAAGCTGTAGCCAAATTAATGCGCAGTGGACTGCCGTGCGGCAGCCTTGTTTTCAGAGCAAATGGGGGCCTCAATGAAATCACTTTCAGCAGTATCGCTAATTGTCTTGCTGCTGCTCGCGTCTTGCGATAGCAGACGATTTACTGGCGAGGGTGCAGCAGATTCGATCGATGCGTCGGTGGCGTTCGCCGCACTGCTCGACGAGCATTTCGAACGGACGCTTGAACTGTACCCACTGTTTGCGACCGACATAGGCGATAACCGCTACAACGATCGCTACGTCAACTCGATAGGTGCAGAACATCGCGCTGCTGTGCACGAGCTCGACAGCGAGCATCTCGCCCGGGTTATCGGGATCGATCGAGACGCGCTGTCTCGGCAGAATCAGCTGAGCTATGACCTGTTCAAACTCAATCGTGAAACATCGCTTGCGGGCGAGCGCTTCCCGACGCACCTGGCGCCAATGAATCAGTTCCGTTCGGCGACCAGCTCGTTTGTACGCCTGGGCAGTGGCGGTAGCCTGCATCCGTTCGATACAGTCAAAGACTATGATGATTTTCTGGACCGCATCGATGGCTTTGTGGTCTACATCGATCAGGCGATCGAAAATATGCAAGAGGGAATGCAACAAGGCATCACGCAACCCAGGGTGCTGATGCTCAAATTCGTCCCGCAACTCCAATCACAGCTTGTCGGCAGCGCTGAACAGAGCGGGTTCTATTCGCCCATCACAAACATGCCCGAAGAATTCAGCGACGCTGACCGGGAGCGATTGACGAAGGACTACATCAACGCGATCGAAAACAAGGTTCTACCGACATTTGAACGGCTGCATAATTTTATCGGCGACGATTACTTGAGCGCCGCTCGCGAGTCGATCGGCATGCTCGATTTGCCGGGCGGTGAAGAATGGTACGCATATAACGTACGCCGAATAACGACCACCGATTTGACACCCGATGAAATTCACCAGATCGGGATAAGTGAGGTTGAACGCATTCACGATGAGATGCGCGGCGTGATGGGCGCAATCGGTTTCGTAGGCGAACTGAGCGAATTCTTCAAATTCGTTTATTCGGATCCACAGTTCTTTTTCGACGAACCCGAACAACTGATTCAGGCCTACCGTGACATGTCCGCGGACATTGAAAGCCGCGTACCGAGCCTTTTCAATCTATTTCCGCAAACTCCGCTTGAAGTACGCCGGGTCGAGCCGTTCAGGGAGCAAACGTCCTCCAAAGGTTCGTATCAAAGCGGTACGCCGGACGGCTCCCGGCCGGGCATCTTTTTTGCGAATGCCTACAACGTCGGCATTCGGCCCAAATGGGACATGAAATCCTTGTTCCTGCACGAGGCAATTCCGGGTCACCATTTCCAGATATCGTTGGCGCAGGAATCCAAGGAGTTACCAGATTTCCGCCGCTTCGGCGGTTTTACGGCCTACGTTGAGGGCTGGGGGCTATATTCCGAGTACCTGGGAAGAGAGCTTGGCGTTTACGAAGACCCTATGGACCTGTTCGGCGCACTGAACGCAGAGTTGTGGCGATCCATTCGCTTGGTTGTCGATACCGGCATCCACGCTAGAGGATGGACGCGGCAACAAGTGCTCGACTACATGTTCGCGAACTCGGCGGTGTCGAAAACGCGTGCGGTTGCGGAGGCGGAGCGTTTCATGGCGATTCCGGGACAGGCGTTGGCTTACAAGATCGGCCAGCTCAAGATTCTCGAGATTCGCGCCGATGCCGAAGCACGGTTGGGCGAACGGTTCGACGTTCGTGATTTTCACGCCGAGATACTCAAAGACGGGCCGATGCCATTGTCGACGCTCGAAGCGAAAATAGCAGCATGGGTTGACGAGCAGTTGTAAGAGCCCGAAGCGGGCGATGACGCGGAGAAACACCCGATCTACAGGCATACTGCAGAGCCATGAAACTCGATCGATTTATACGCAGCGCGATCGCACTGCTGATTCTGCTGGTCTTCATTATCGCAATCGGCGCATTGGTGTTCCTTACCGAGTCGGTTCTGAACGTCTGGGACCGACTTATACAAGGGCCACCCGCGCTCCTCTATGGCTATACGGCCGTGATGATTGCGTTGATTGCCTTGGCTTTCTGGTTGATCTGGCGACTCGTCATTCGTCGCAAGATATCGCCTGCCAAAAAGAAAGCGGCTTCAAGCAAATTGTCGCAGGACGAAATCGAACGTCGTTTGCGCGAGGCCGAGGCTGCAGGAGTTGCAGTTGACGCGGCTCGGGAAGAACTCAGCGAGCTCGCATCTCGACAGAAGGCTGGCGCGATCCACCTGTGTTTTTTTGGCGAGATAAGTACCGGCAAGAGTTCGCTGATCAAGGCGCTGGTCCCCGATGCGGATGTCATAGTCGATGTTGTCGGTGGTTCGACGACGGCTACGCGACACTTTCGCTGGCACAATGACAATGGCAACGAAATACTGTTGACGGACGTGCCGGGAACTGGCGGGCATGAGCAGGGGCTCGACGAAATTGCGATTGAGGAAGCGCAACGTGCGCATGTCGTCCTGTTTGTTTGCGATGGTGATCTGGCGCGCGCCGAGAAAAATGATATCAAGCGCTTACTCGCACTGGAAAAGCCACTGGTACTGGTGCTGAACAAGTCTGATCGATTAGATCACGAGGAACAGGCGGCAGTGATGCAGCGACTACTTGAACATCTGGACGACCTTGGTAGTTCGATTGGGCGGGACCGGGTCGTTGCGGTATCGGCCGGTGGCAAAGTTGACGTCATCGAACGTAGCTCGGACGGATCTGAAGATGTTGTCAGACGGCAGCGACCCGCCGACATTGGCGTTCTGGTTGTCGCAGTCAACCACTTGCTCGCGGGCGACGCCGACTCGATTGATGAAAAGCGCGATCGTGCCGTCTTCCGCCTCGCTGCCGACAAACTGGCGGACGCGGAAAAGCAGTACCGGGGGCAGCGAGCGGAACAACTTATTCGCAACGCAACGCGCAAAGCCGTGCTTGGCGCGCTCGCTTCAGTGAGCCCGGGCACCGATGTGCTCGTGCAGGGATACATTGGGACAGTCATGACGCGGGAAATCTGCAAGCTGTACGGTGCGGCACCACGCGATCTTGATATCGAAGAGTTTCTGACCCTGAGTCAAAGTCGCGTCGGGCGCGCGCTGCCACTGTCGCTCGCAGTCGCAGGCAACGGCCTTAAAGCGTTTCCGGGGATTGGTACGGTAGCCGGCGGACTCGTGCATGCGGTCGCGTATGGTTTGATCTTTGATGCGCTGGGACGGAGCCTGGTGCTGACATTAGACAAGCACGGTGAACTGGTACCCGACAAAGCCGTACAAGAATTCGAGGAAGGCATCAGTGAACATATTGAAGCGGGCGTTCGCCGCGTTGCCAAGATGGCCGTGGAAGACAAACCGCACCAAGACTGAAACCAGTAGCGACGACGGCTCAGAGCACCTGACACTCGCTCGCGAGAGTTTACGCGAGCTGATCAGTGATACGCGCCTGCCTTCCGGTGTGCGCGATGCTTTGTCGAATGACTACGATGCCGTCGAGTCGATGCTCGACAAACTTGAGCACGGTCACTTGCACCTGGCCGTATTCGGTCGAGTCAGCACCGGTAAGTCGTCGTTATTAAACGCTTTGATTGGTCAGGACGCATTCTCCGTCAGTCCGTTGCACGGCGAAACTCGTCATTCGTCGATGCAACCGTGGCATGAAGTTGAAGCGGGTGGTGTTTTCCTGATCGATACACCAGGCCTTGACGAGGCCGGTGGCGAGAAACGCGAGGCAATGGCCAGGGAAGTCGCCGGGCGATCGGATCTCGTGATCTTCGTACTCGATGGCGATATCACGAATACTGAACAGCATGCCTTGAAAACACTGTTGGCACAGGGCCGCCCGGTGCTGGTCGTGCTGAACAAAAGCGACCTGTTTACGTCAGACGAACTGGATGCGCTGTTGCAATCGGTGCGCGACAAGACCGACGGGCTCGTCGATGCAGAACACGTTCTGGCCGTTGCGGCTCAACCGCGACCACAAACGGTTGTCGAAGTCGACGCAGATGGCAATGAGTCCACAAGCTCGCGCGATCGGGAACCGGATGTCGAGGCATTGCGACTCAAGTTGTGGGATATCCTCGATGCTGAGGGCAAGACGCTGTTGGCACTCAATGCGAGCCTGTTCGCATCCGATCTCAGCGACCAGGTCGGGCGCCGCATACTCGCGGCACGTCGCGAGCTTGGCGACCGAATGGTTCGAACCTATTGCGTAGCGAAGGGAATCGCTGTCGCATTCAATCCGATTCCAGTAGCTGACCTGTTCGCTGCAGCAATTATTGATGTCGGCATGGTTGCGCACCTGTCACGTGTCTATGATCTACCACTGAGCCAGAAAGAGGCGGGCTCTCTCGTCAAAGTCATCATGGCTGAGTCTGCGGCGCTGATGGGAACAGTCTGGGCTCTGCATCTCGTGTCAAGCGCACTAAAGGTAGGCACGGGCGGGCTCTCGACTATAGTGACTGCCGGCGCCCAGGGCGCGATCGCTTATTACAGCACTTACGTTGTCGGCCGGGTCGCGGCTGAGTACCTGGGCGAAGGCAAGTCATGGGGCGAGGGCGGACCAAAACATGTCGTCAAGCAAATTCTCGATAGCCTGGACCGCGACACGGTGTTGCGTGACGCGAAGCGTGAAATCCAGCTACGGCTCGGTCTTGGCTGAGGCGGGGGACAATTCGTGACAACCGACAGACAGGCTCGAATACGCCGCATCTGGGACACGATATGTGACATTCCACAGGGCAGTGTTGCAAGTTATGGTCAAATTGCGGAAATCTCTGGCATACCCCACGGTGCACGGCAAGTTGGCTATGCGCTCAGACACCTGTCCGATACGCACGAAGTGCCGTGGCATCGCGTCATACAAACGTCGGGCAGAATTGCGTTCGACAAGGGTAGTGCCCAGTTTGAAGAGCAAAGCCAACGACTGTTGATGGAAAACGTTGCCGTCATCTCGGGTCGAGTCGACATGCAAAAGTTCCGTTGGCAGCCTGATCTGGACGAGTTGTTGTGGAAACCGTCCTCGGCCTGGGATGAGCAGTGATCGCCAGGCGCAAATTGCGATCGCGACTCATTAACACGCTGTTAAGTCCGCGAGTATTCGCGACCAGGCGCTGGATCACCGAGCGACGCCGACGCCTGCTGGGCCGGCCGCACCTTGTATCGGTGTTTCTTGAGCTTGATGACCCGTATTCCTACCTTCTGAGCCAATTCCTTCCCGATCTCTGCGCTTGCTACGAGATAGAGTTGCAATTGCACCTGACACAGGCGCTGGGCGATGAATTTCGACCACACGCTGACATGCTCGCGATCTATGCCGAGCGAGACTGTGAGCGCCTCGCACGTGAACTCGGCGTGCCGTTTCTCGACAAAGGACGTGCGCCTCCGGTCGAACATCGACGGACGCTGATTGACGTATTGGCCGAAAGCGAGGGCAGGGCGAATTTCAGCGACGAGCTGCTTGAGGCAATCGGTTTATACTGGCGCGGCGATTCCGAGGGTGTTGCACGGCGTGTTAGTGGTGCCAACCTGACGGGTCGTGGGGAGGTAATACTGGAGAAGAGTCAGAAGCTGCTTGGGCAACTCGGTCATTACAATAGCGCCACGATACATTATGCGGGCGAATGGTATTGGGGAGTGGACCGCCTGCACTATTTGATTAAACGTCTTGATATGCTCGGCGCGCGACGTGAAAGTTCGGTAAACCCTCGGCTTGCGTCAATTCGACAAGCCATGCAGGTGGCCCTGCCCATCACACCGCCAAGCAGCGCCAAAGAGCTGCCGCCACTGGAATACTTCTATTCCTTTCGCAGCCCATACTCGTACCTGTCACTTGGTCGCGTCTACGACATCGCTGATGCATTTGGTCTTGAGCTTAAGATTCGGCCTGTTCTGCCAATGGTCATGCGCGGCATGCAAGTTCCGAAGTCAAAACTTATCTATATCGCGACAGACGCGACACGCGAAGCGCGGCGACTGGATATTCCTTTCGGCAAATTCGCAGATCCGATTGGCCGTGGCACCGAACGATGCATGGCTGCATTTCGTTATGCGTTGGGTGAAAAACGCGAGCGTGATTTTCTCATCCATGCGGGAGAGGCGATCTGGGCACGCGGCATCGATGTTGCAACCGACAAGGGCATGCGCAAGGTAACGGCGCGCACAGGATTGTTTTGGCCAGACGTCAAAATGGCAATGCAGGACGAAGCCTGGCGTGAGATCGCGGAGGAAAATCGCGAGGCGATGATGGCATCGGGTTGCTGGGGAGTACCAACGATGCGCCTCGGTGACGCCGTGTTCTGGGGTCAGGACAGGAGCTGGTTGCTGGTTCGTCATATTGAGGAGCTTTGTGACTCGGGAGACGGAATTCTCGTATGACCACGGTCATTTTTTCACACGGGCAGGAGAGCGGGCCCTGGGGCACGAAGATTCGTGCGATGGCGGCAACTGCCAAAAAGCTGGGCTGCCACGCTGACAGCATCGACTATCAGGGGATTGCGGACCCCGCCGAACGCGTGCAGAAATTAGTCGCCGAGTGCCGCGACAGGAATGAATCGCTGATCCTCGTCGGGTCGAGCATGGGCGGCCACGTAGCGACGGCCGCGGCCGCGGAGCTCAATGTTGTCGGCCTGTTCGTCCTGGCTCCTGCCTATTACATGCAAGGCTACGAGGAATTGACGCCAGACCCGCCGCAGGTGCCAATATGCATTGTGCACGGCTGGCGAGATGACGTGGTGCCGGTCGAAAACAGCATACGTTTTGCGGCACTGTGCAAAGCGGAGCTGCACATTCTTGACGGTGACCACCGTTTAAGCGCAAATATCGACGAGATCAACTATTATCTCTCCCGCTTCATAGAAAAATTCTCCGTGTCAGAAAAATCAAAATGAGGAGTACATCATGAGATATCTACTGGTGTTGGTGGTATTCGCGTTCGTCGGCTGTGGCGGGTCATCTGATGACGTGGTCGAAGCAATCGATGACGCCATGGAGGCAGTTGAAGAGGTGGTGATGGATGGCGTGGAAGAGGGGTCTGAGAGCCTGTCTGACGCGATTCACGACACACTGGATGCAGCCAAAGATGTCGAAGAGGTGTTGATGGAAGCCAAAGAAGATATCGACGCAGCCATCGAAGAGGCAACAGGCAACTAGAGGCGGTTTGGCTGCGATCCCGGGGTACTCATGCCAGTGTCACCAGGGTGCATAGACGCTTCTAAACGAAAGGTCAACAGTCTGCCGGTGCCGTCTTTTCGGTAGACTGATTCTCCATGAACCTTGCCGGATTCCTTTTTAAGCCGCTCTATTGGCTGGCCGGGAAATTGTTCTCGGCGTGGGCCAGGCCGGCGATCATGCCGGAATCGCCGGCGGACCTGATCACAGACAGCAGGGCGGTTGTCTGTTATGTGCTCGAGAGCGGTGGCCTGGCCGACCTGCTGGCACTCGAGCGTGCGTGCGCTATCCATGGGTTGCCGTCACCAACAGAACCATTCGAATTCTGTGGCGCGAGGTTTTCCCGGCGCTTCGCCGTATTGCGACCCAGTCACGGGTTCTTCTTTCGTCGTCGTTCAACAGCAGGTTCGCGCCGACTGCGATCTCTTGTGGATGCCGCCAAAGGCGATGGCGAAGAACTGCTGCTGATTCCGGTCGCGATCTACTGGGGCCGATCACCGGATAAAGAGGGGTCATTTCTCAAGTTGCTGCTGTCCGAGAACTGGGATGTTGTCGGCCGCACGCGCAAATTTTTCGCGACTGTATTGCACGGACGCGACGCACTTTTGCGATTCAGCAAGGCATTGCCCCTGAGTTCGATCATTGCCGAAGGCCTCGAATCGCCGATCGCGTTTCGCAAGGTATTCCGTATCCTGCGCGTCCATTTTCGACAGGGGCGCAGCGCCACGGTGGGACCGGATCTTTCGCACCGGCGCACGCTCGTTGATCAGGTATTGCGGGCGCCCGGAGTCAAACGGGCGATCGAGGCCGAAGCCGGCGACGATCCGGCCAAACAGGAAGTATCCAGGGCCAACGCGCGCAGGTACGCATTAGAGATTGCGGCTGATATCTCTTACCCGACAATCCGGATCATCCGGCGATTTCTGAAATGGCTGTGGAATCGCATTTACGATGGTATCGAGCTCAGCCACATCGAACGAATACACGACGTCGCAAAAGATAAAGAAGTCATCTATGTGCCGTGCCATCGCAGTCACTTTGACTACTTGCTACTTGCCTATATCGTGTACGAAGAGCGACTGCAACAGCCGCATATCGCCGCCGGTATCAATCTCAACATGCCCATCATCGGCCCCATCTTGCGGCGCGGTGGCGCATTTTTCCTGCGTCGCAGCTTTCGTGGCAATCGTGTCTATGCAGCGGTTTTCGATGCTTATCTGCACCTGATCCTCGTGCGTGGACACTCCATCGAATATTTTGTCGAGGGCGGCCGTAGCCGCACCGGACGCCTGCTGGCTCCGAAAAGCGGCATGCTCGCGATGACCGTGAATTCGTATATCAAGGACCCGAAGCGGCCCGTGGTTTTTGTTCCTATCTACCTGGGATACGAAAAACTGATCGAAGGCGATTCGTTCATCAATGAACTCGGTGGCGGCGAAAAGCAGTCCGAGTCGCTTTTTGGTCTGATTCGCTCAATAAAGTCGCTGCGCGAGAATTTCGGCAGCGTATACGTCAATATTGCTGAGCCAATCGAACTTGAACCGTTGCTCGACTCGGCTAATCCGGATTGGCGCGATATGACGAACGGTAACGGCGAACGGCCACCCTGGCTCAACAATGTCATTGATGATCTCGGCCAAAGCATCATGCGTGCCATCAATTCGGCTGCGGCCGTCACACCAATCAGCTTGCTCGCTTATGTGCTGCTCGCGACACCGAAGCAAAAAATCGGCCATAAAGAACTCGTATCTCAGCTGCGGCTGAGCATCGAACTGCTTAAACGCTTCCACTACTCGGACTCAGTTACGATTCCGGACTTAAGTCCCGAAGACATCATCGCGCATGGTAAGAAGCTTAATGTCATCAGCCGCACTTCGCATCCAATGGGCGACGTCATTCACATGGCGGAGCACACGGCGGTGCTTATGACTTATTTTCGAAACAATATCCTGCACCTGCTGGCCGTGCCGGCATCCGTGGCATGCTGTTTCATTCAGGGCCGACAACTTGAACTTGCAGAGTTGCAGCGCCTGATCAGTCTCATTTACCCGTTCATGCACCGAGAGCTGCGCATGCGATGGGAAGATGACGAAATTGACGGCGTCACCAGCAGGGCGATCGACACGCTGGTAGACATGAAATTGTTGACTCGCGAACGCAAACAGTTGCTGGTTCGTCCGCCTACAGGTTCGGCTAATGCCTACCAGCTCCTGATGCTGGGACAAGCGATGGTACCGATGCTGCAACGCTTCTATCTGGTCATTGCGATTCTCGTGCAACATGGCTCTGGCACACTGTCACGAACACGCTTGGAACGCATGTGTGAGATCAGCGCGGAGCGGTTATCGATGATCTACGGACTGCACTCGCCGGACTTCTTCAATAAGTCACTGTTTCAAAACTTCATCCGCGAGCTGCAGGATATGGACGTATTGCGCCGCAATGGCGATGGGCTGCTCGAGTTTGGTGACGATGTTGTCGACATTGGCATAGATGCACGACTCGTTCTCGGCGAAGAGATTCGGCACAGTATTTTGTCATTGACGATACCCGAGGACCAAATCGACGTATGAAGGTCGCCTCGTTTTACCGATTCCTGGATCTGTCAGATCCAGAATCTTTTTGTGATGCATTGCGGGCGTTATGCAGCGAGCAGCAATTGTTAGGCACGATTCTCGTTGCGGGAGAGGGTTTTAATGGCACGATTGCCGGAAGTGAAGCGGCAATCAAGACCGTAATTGCCTGGATCGAGGCAAATCTGGCGCTGGACATGCCGATTGATGGTCGCTGGACCGAGTCCACGGATGCGCCATTTCGTCACATGCGTGTACGCATCAAGAAAGAAATCGTCACGCTCGGTCGGCCCGATATCTTGCCACACAAGCAGGCAGGAATTCATGTGGCTCCCGATCAGTGGAATGCGTTAATCGAAGACCCTAACGTGCTTGTCGTCGATACTCGCAATCACTACGAGTTTGAGGTCGGCACATTTCCACGCGCGATCGATCCGGGGACCGACAACTTTCGACAGTTCCAGGAGTTCGCCGAAGAACTTGCCGAGTCGTCGCAAGATCGACCGCTGGCGATGTTCTGCACCGGCGGAATACGCTGCGAGAAAGCGACGGCGTTGATGCTCGAACTCGGATTCAAGAACGTGTATCACCTGCAAGGCGGTGTACTGAACTACCTGGCGGAAATGCGACCCGAAGACAGTTGCTGGGACGGCGAGTGCTTCGTTTTCGATACGCGCGTTGCGGTAGACCGGGACCTGGCCGAAGGCAGGTACGTGCAGTGCCATGCATGTCGCCGCCCGTTGAGCAGCGACGACGTCGCCTCATCCGACTATCGCGAAGGCGTATCGTGCCCGAAGTGCATCGATGAACTCGATGAAAATCGCGCCGCTGGCCTCGAAGAACGCCGCCGACAGGTTGCACTGGCTGCAGCACGCGGCGAGCGGCACATCGGCCCCAAGCAAACTTAGACCGTTGCACTGAACCGGCGGTGCTCTCGCTGAGCGCATGGGGTATTAAGTAAGCGGAGAATATCCTCCGGACCGCCAGCGAATCTAAGCGTCAAGATCGGGAATGAGTTCGCTTTCCAGCGTAGTGATCATGTCTTTGATGAGCAGCTTGCGCTTTTTGAGGCGGCGAATGCGCAGTTGGTCGACCATTGGATCGTGTTGCAGGCGACTGATCAGGTAGTCGAGGTCCCGGTGACTGACACGCAGTTCACGCAGCCGCTGGAACTGCTTAAAAGATTCGGTATCGATTTCGCCGGTCATTGCGAACAATGCTACTCGTCGTCTGCGAGTAGTGCCAGCCAGTCGTGGTCGCTTGGTCCAATGACGACAAACCAAGGATTCAAAATATCAGATTTCTTATTATAAGATAATGACTTACCGTCAAGTTCGAGGACTCGCCCACCGGCCTGCTCGACGACCGCCTGGGCCGCCGCCGTGTCCCACTCCGAGGTCAGCCCAAGGCGCGGATAGAGGTCGGCGCGACCTTCTGCGATGGTGCAGAATTTGAGCGAACTGCCCATGGGCACGATGTTGGACGCACCGAGTTTTTCGAGAAACGAGTCGAGGCTTGAGCCGCGGTGAGAGCGACTGCCTACGATGCGCACGGGCTGACTGCTGTTGCTCGCGACATGAATTTTTACTGGCGATTCGTCGCGGCTGCGCAGCTCAGTGCCATAGCCTTCACAGCCGATATAGGTCTTGTCCTGCACTGGCACGTGGACGACTCCGAATACAGGCCGATTGGAATCAATAAGAGCGATGTTGACGGTAAATTCGCCATTGCGGTTGACAAATTCCTTGGTGCCGTCGAGTGGGTCGACCAACCAATAGCGCTGCCACTGGCTCCGTTCCGAAAATGACGGCAGCCCTGATTCCTCGGATATGATCGGCATGTCTGGCGTGATCTCAGCAAGGCCTGCGATGATGCAATGATGTGCAGCGAGATCGGCCTGAGTCAGAGGCGATTTGTCGAGTTTGCTTTGAACGTCGAAATCCGTCGCGTAAACTTCGAGAATCGCCTGGCCGGCGTCAATGGCCAATGCAGCAATTGGATCAATCAGTTCCTTGAGGTTCATGTGAGCATCCGGACGTTCAGGCGCGCATTATAAGACAGTGACATTCGATCCCAAAATAGCAATTGATCAGTGCGAGACACTGATGCTGGATATGGATGGCACCATTCTCGATCTCGCGTACGACAACTATATGTGGATGACGCACGTGCCCGAGCATTATGCCGTCAAAAACGGGCTATCGCTGAGTGAAGCGCGCAAGCAGCTGTTCGCAAGGTTCGGTGCCCTGCAGGGTGACTTGAGCTGGTACTGCCTGGATCACTGGAGTGAGCGGCTCGATCTGGATGTCTTGCAACTGCATCGGGACAACCAACATCGAATCGAGTTCCTTCCTGGAGCCCAGGATTTTCTTGGCGTTATGCGAGAGCGAAACATCGAGGTGCTGTTGGTGACCAACTCTCACCCGGACACCCTCAAACTAAAGGATGATGTCACCGGTTTCTCCAAATACTTTGATGGCATTTATTGCTCGCATTCGTACGGCTTTGCGAAAGAACGGCAAGAGTTTTGGTCCGCGTTGCACGACGAAATCGGTTTTGATCCGAACTCGACAATGTTCGTCGACGACAGTCAGATCGTCCTCAAGAGCGCCGCCACCTACGGCGTCGACAAACTCGTCGCAATTACGTGTCCGGATAGCGCCGAACCGCCTCGCGAATGCACCGAATTCGCGGCCGTCGAGGGTGTCTCCGAACTACTGTAGGAGCCCGCTGTTGGAGCCCGCCATGCGGCCCGCTTGACGGGAGCGGGCTCCAACATCAATTCCTACCTCGACCTCGGCGGCCCGCGACGACTCGACCCTTTGTTGCCCTGCCGTGGCCGAGATTGCGACTGTCGACGTGGCCTGGGTTTCGGTTTCTTGAGTTCGGGCAGCAGTGCAGGATCGTATTTCGAGACAGGAATCTTGTGGCCGATGAAGTCCTCGATGGCGGGCAAGGACATGGCGTAGGTTTCGCAACCGAAACTTATCGCATCGCCTGATGCCCCGGCGCGGGCTGTGCGACCAATGCGATGGACGTAATCCTCCGCTTCATGCGGCAGGTCAAAATTGATGATGTATTGCACGTCAGGAATATGCAATCCACGCGACGCGACGTCCGTGCCGATCAGTACCGGCAGATCGCCGCTCTGAAAATCCATCAACATCCGCATACGCTTCTTTTGCGGGACGTCACCTGATATCGCCTCAGCATCAATGCCGTTGGTTCTGAGATACGCCTCGACGCGTTCTGCCTCGCGCTTCATGTTGACGAACACCATAACGCGCACTTGTCCTATTTCGCGGATCAAGCCAACCAGAAGTGGCATCTTCTCTTCGTTCGATGGGAAGAAAATCGCCTGACGAACGCGGTCCACTGTCACCTTGTCCGGTTCGATACGAATGAGTTCGGGCTCGTTCATATGCTCATAGGCGAGTTCCATTACGCGCTGCGAGAGCGTGGCCGAAAACAGCATATTGAGCCGCTTGTGAGGTGGCGGAAGGCGCCTGAGCAAGTATCGAATGTCCTTGATAAAGCCCAGATCAAACATTCGGTCGGCCTCATCCAGGACGGCTACTTCAACGCGGTCGAGTTTGAACACCCCCTGCTTGAAATAATCGATTATGCGTCCTGGCGTGCCGACCAGGATGTCGATGCCGTCTTCAATCGTGCGCCTTTGTTTTTCGTAATCAGTACCACCGAAAGCGAGACCGACCTTAAATCCCGTATATTTGCCGAGTTGCTCCGCGTCTTTGGCGATCTGTATGGCCAGCTCTCGAGTCGGCGCGAGCATGAATGCACGTGGTTGCTTTCTCCCATCAGTCTCTGGCTCGGAGTTGAGCAAGCGTTGAAATGTGGCAATCAGGAAAGCTGCGGTCTTGCCAGTTCCAGTCTGCGCCTGGCCTGCGACATCATGCAATTTAAGGGCGATTGGCAGGGTGCTGGCCTGAATCGGTGTGCAATACTCGAAGCCGGCGTCACGGATACCCGCCTGAACGGTGTCGTGCAGCGTCAAGGAGTCAAATCTGAGGTCGCTCAGATGGTCAGTTGTCATAGTGTGGGGCCGGAAAAAAGCGATTTTAGCTTGCAATATGCCTCGTGACGCGTTCAAATTGGCTGAATATCGACGCGACAATCGTCGCACCCGCCAATTTCGCTTTTCATCGATCCGGAAAGAAGCCGGAAGAAATCGCCATTGAGTTGCGACATATTGCCTGATAGATACGGCAGCGTCATCCATTTTGTAGTGTTCGTTCGTCAGTGTGACTGTCAACGGGCACAGCCAACAATTGAGCGAACCTTAATTTCACGCGGAGGAAGTAGCCGGTGAGCGACAACATCGTGCATACCAATGACAGCAGCTTTGAGGCTGACGTACTGCAATCTGATAAACCTGTACTGCTCGATTTTTGGGCGGAATGGTGCGGACCCTGCAAAACGATTGCCCCGCTTCTCACCGAAGCGGCGGAAGAATATGCGGATAGCATGGCAGTCATGAAACTGAATATTGACGAAAATCCGAACACACCACAAAAATACAACGTTCGCAGCATTCCCACGCTGATGTTATTCAAAAACGGCGCTGTACAGGCGCAAAAACTTGGGACGATGTCGAAGAAACAATTGACAGAATTCCTGGACACTAATCTGTGAGAGGGTACTTGGGTAATTCAACGAAAAGCCGACCGAAGCAGTCGGGAAACAAGAGCAAGGGCAATCCTGGTCGACGTCGCCGGCGGCGTCCACCGCAGGATGAATATCCTGATGACGACGGTAATCTGGAGATAATTGATCCCGAAGATCTCGAACAGAGCAAGAAGGTCATGAACCTGACGGAACTCAAGACGCGTCCGCCAGCGGACCTGGTTGAACTCGGTGAATCACTCGGTCTGGAAGATCTCTCACATCAACGCAAACAGGACATCATCTTCTCTATTCTCAAGACATATGCGAAGACGGGTGAGGACATCTACGGCGACGGTGTGCTGGAAACGCTGCAGGACGGATTTGGTTTTCTGCGCTCTGCAAACAGCTCGTATCTTGCCGGTCCGGACGACATTTATGTCAGCCCGAGCCAGATTCGCCGCTTCGGTCTGCGTACGGGCGACACCGTATCGGGAGTGATTCGCCCGCCCAAGGATGGAGAGCGTTATTTTGCTTTGCTTAAAATCGGCCAGATCAATCACGACGCACCTGAGAATACTCGTGGTACGGCTCCCTTCGAGACCCTGACGCCGCTGTTCCCGACGCGGCGCCTGATACTCGAACAGGGCAATGGCAGTACTGAGGACCTGACCGCACGCATCATCGATCTGGTAGCACCGATCGGCAGGGGGCAGCGTGGACTGATTGTTTCGCCGCCAAAAGCCGGCAAGACGATGCTGTTGCAGAATATCGCCGCGTCGATCTGTGCCAACGCACCTGAAATCGATCTGATCGTACTGTTGATCGACGAGCGTCCGGAAGAGGTGACGGAGATGGAGCGTTCCGTTCGCGGCGAAGTTGTTTCATCGACGTTCGATGAGCCGGCCAGTCGACATGTGCAAGTCGCGGAAATGGTTATCGAGAAAGCAAAACGGTTGGTCGAGCACAAGCGCGACGTCGTGATTCTGCTCGACTCGATTACCCGTCTCGCACGTGCGTACAACACGGTTGTACCATCGTCGGGCAAGGTTCTGACGGGCGGTGTGGACGCAAACGCACTGCACAGGCCGAAACGCTTCTTCGGCGCTGCACGTAACATCGAAGAAGGCGGCAGCCTGACGATTCTTGCGACGGCACTCGTCGATACGGGTTCGAAGATGGACGAAGTGATCTACGAAGAGTTCAAGGGCACGGGCAACATGGAGATCCACCTGGATCGTCGCATTGCCGAAAAGCGTGTGTTCCCCGCGATCAATATCAATCGCTCCGGTACGCGCAAGGAAGAGTTGCTGACCGATCCTGCAGAACTACAGAAAATGTGGGTGCTGCGAAAGGTTCTGCATCCTATGGACGAACTTGCGGCTGTCGAATTTCTGCTCAACAAGATGGCGGACACGAAGACAAACGCCGCATTTTTTGAGGCGATGAAGAGATAGAGCGCGATTCGTCAGTGCACGCGCCGCTTCGCGCGCGTGACTGCCCTTGTCTGTCACGCATCATACGGGCCCGCCAAGCGGGCCCGTATTTCGTAACGTCGCACCGATAGTCGCAGGGGGCTGCAGCCCCTGTACGCTCATTCTCGGCGTAGAATCCGGAGCGATACTCCTAAATCCTGTACCGCTCGCGACCGATTCTTCCGAGTTTAGCCGTCCAACGGTCAGGTGCTGGGGAAAGGGACGCCATGCCGGTCTATGTTGACGATAAAAAACTTGTAAAACAGTTACTTGCAGGTGACGAACGAGCCTTCGATCGTTTTTTTGAGGAAAACTTCGCAAGGCTGTACCGATTCGCCATCGCGCGAATGCCTGACGATTCCGAGGGTGCGCGGGAGGTCGTGCAGGTCACGCTAACCCGGGCAATCCGCAAGATGCACACGTTTCGCGCCGAATCGGCGTTGTTCACTTGGCTATGTGCGATTTGCCGCAATGAGATGAAGGACTGGCTGTGTCGCCAGAGCCGGTACCGGGACCATATCGTGCTGATCGAGGACTTCCCCGACGTCCGGGCGGCTGTGGATTCTTTCCGGGCTCCCATTGAGGACAGCCCTGAGCGGCAATACGAGCGTGTTGAAATGCTGCGCTTGATTCAAGTCGCACTCGATCGACTGCCCGCGAAGTACGGCGATATTTTGGAATGGAAATACGTTGAGGGACATTCTGTGAAAGAAATATCGGCAAGACTGAAAATTGGACCGGAGGCCACGCAATCATTGCTTGCCAGAGCCAAGCGAGCTTTTGCGGATGTGTACACAACCCTGAATGACGCCTTGAATAATCAGGCAAATGGAATGATGCAATCATGAGTCGATCTAGCGATGAAACGATAATGCGTGCGGACGGTGCCGTAGAAGCGCTGCTTGAACAAGCTTCGCCGAGGCCCGCACCGCCAGCTTCAGACGAAGAGATGATTCGAGATGCCGTGCGGGCTGAATGGAAATCGGTAACGGGCAGACGGCTAACGCGTCGACGTATCACACAATTTGCCATAGCGGCAACGGTGCTGCTGGCGGTCTATGCGTCATTTAACGTATTTCGTGTCGCAGAAATTGCACCGTTGCAAGTCGCTGCAATTGGCAGGAGTCACGGCTCGATCTATTTGCAGGTCGGTCAATCCGAACGTCAGGAGTTGGCCAATCTTGCGGCGATCTATGCCGGTCAGACTATTATCACGGGAAATGGTGCGGGCATCGGACTTGAATGGGGCAGCGGCGGTTCGCTACGAATCGATCAGAATACGCGCATTGAGTTTGTATCTGCGGACTCTGTCTACCTGGTATCCGGACGAATTTACTTCGATTCGCAACCGTCTGCTCTCACAGTCGGAATATTGGACCATGGCAATTCCGGTGAGACAGTGCTCGAAATCGCAACAGATTACGGCACTATTACGCATCTGGGCACACAGTACATGACGTTTGCCGATAGTGACGAACTGACTATCACTGTCCGTGACGGACGGGTTGCGATTGCAGGTATTTACCACGACGGGACGGCGGTCAAAGGTCAGCGGATAACGGTGTCGGGCAGCGGACGTCCGAGCGTCACAAATACCAGCGGATACGAGACAGAGTGGCGTTGGATCGAGGCAACGTCACCGATCGTTGATGTCAACGGCAGAACAACCTACGAGTTTTTACAGTGGGTTGCTCATGAGACGGGCCTCGAAATAGTATTCGCAAGCCCATCGGCTGAGAAGATCGCGCGCGACGGCATACTCAGAGGTACGGTCGATACCGATCCGAGAACGGCTCTGCGTATTCGCATGCTGGGTGAAGACCTCGATTGGCGCATAGATAGGGGGACTATCTACGTGAGTGCAATCAACTAGGGTGCGGTCGAAAATTTTGCGACTATTGCTGACTGCATTGCTGATGCTAACGGTGACCGTGGAGGCCGCCGAGGGTGACTTTGCGCGCTACATAGGCCGTGCCGTTGCCGAGGTCATCGATGAGTTCGGTGACGCCGGCTATCCGTTTGCCTACAGCACCAATCTTGTCGGCAGTGATCTGTGGGTTTTGACTGAGCCAGATGCAACGGAGCCACTGGATATCGTTCGGCAGATCCTGCGACCGCACAAACTGACGATTCGCACGGAGGCCGGAGTGCACCTCGTCGTTCGTTACAATAGCGTCGGTCTGCCCAAAGGCAGTATTGTGTTGGTGATCACGATGCGGGGCAGCGATCAACCCGTGGCCCAGGCCGCTGTCATGGTCGATCCCCAGTTGCCTTTGTCGGGCCGACTGATGCCCGGTATTTACGAATACTCGGCGGTATTACCGGGTCGCTACCAATTCGATATTGAAGCTGATGGCCTGCAAATGGTTACGCGTGTCGTCGACGTCTGGCCAGGCGACACCACGGTCGTCAGTGTCGGGATGAATGTTTCCCGGCCAGAGATTGAGACCATAGCAGTGTCTGCGAGTCGCTACGAAATTTCGCGGGACATTGCGGCGTCACGCTTCATCCTGGATCAGCGCACGATTCAGAATATGCCGGACGTCGGTGAGGATCCACTACGCGTCATACAGCGCTTGCCAGGAGCCGCAGCAAGCGGCGCCTCAGCGAGGACACATTTCCGCGGTGGCGAACACCGCGAAATCGGCATCATGTTGAACGGCCAGTGGTTATTCGACCCGTTTCATGTTCGTGATTATCAAAGCATCTTCAGCGCCATCGACTCACGAGCGATTGAAGGCGTCGAAGTCTATACGGGCGGTTTCCCTGTGCAATTCGGCGATCGCATGAGCGGCCTCGTATTGATGGAGTCACTTGAATCGCTGCGGCCGAGGCACACCGAAGTTGGTGTCAGCATATTCAATACGTCATTGCTGACGACGGCCAACAGCTCTGATCGGCGCTGGCTGGTTTCTGCACGGCGTGGCAACCTCGATCTCGTCATCGACCCACAATTCGGCAGACCGAGATACTACGACATCTTTGCTGAATACGAATACGACTTTTCACCGAATGCTTCGGTGTCCTTTAACGCGTTGTATGCAGACGATGCAATCAAACTCGTGCTTGAATCCGAGCCGGCAGAGCTTGAACAGATTGTAAGCAAGACAAAAAATGCGCAGCTCTGGATTCAACTGAAAAATCGTTGGTCGGACGAGCTCTCGAGTACTCTGGTGCTGTCATCGCTTTCGTTCAGGAATAATCGCTTGGGTATAATGGCCGACATTGGAAAAGTCGTTGGATCGGTCTACGACGACCGCGAAGTCAAACAACACAGTTTGAGGCAAGATTTCACCTGGACGAAATCGGACACACACGTTGTGCAATGGGGAGTGCAGGCGATCTATTCGGACGCGAAGTACGAATACAGAAATAATGCTGAGTATTTCGGGTTACAGGCTTTGTATGAAAATCAACCTGAGACCACGAGTCGTGATCTCGTGGCGTCACCGCATGGTGGAAGTTATGCGCTGTATTTTTCCGATCGCTGGAGGATGACGCCGAAGACGGTGATTGAATGGGGGCTGCGATGGGATGACCAGACGTATACAGACCTTGCATCGGATGCGCAGCTGAGCCCGCGGATCAACTTGATGCATGTGCTCGGCCCGCATACGGAATTGCGTTTCAGCTGGGGTCGCTACCACCAGTCTCAGGGCATTAACGAGCTTCAGATCGAGGACGGCATCACCAATTTCTGGCCAGCGCAGCGCGCGGATCACTTGATCGCAGGGTTGCGCCACCTGATACAGGACAGGTATGCGCTGCGAGTGGAATTGTTTCATAAAGAAATGCGCCAGGTGCGGCCGCGATTCGAGAATCTATTCGATCCTCTCAGCCTGATTCCCGAGTTTCAGCGTGATCGAGTTCGGCTCGACGCGACCAGCGCAAAATCGTTGGGCCTCGAGATCTCAATTGATAATTCCAACGGCCCACTTACCTGGTGGGCGTCATACACACTGTCCAAGGCGACCGACAAAATCGACGGCAAAGATCAGTTGCGTAGTTGGGATCAGCGTCATGCGGTCCAAGGCGGTATTGCGTGGAGTAATGATAAGTGGGATGTCGCTTTTGCGACCAGCATACATTCAGGCTGGCCAACGACCGACTTGATGCTAGTTGAAGACGGCATTGATGCGAGCGGTGATCCTGTCTTTGTCGTCATACCCGGCCAGCGTAACGAGCTGCGTCATCAGGTATTTGTCAGCCTGGATTTCCGAATTAGCCGAAAATTCAAACTGCGTCGCGGGTCGCTAATGGCATTTCTTGAAATTTCGAATTTGACCGATCGCAGCAACGAATGTTGTCTGGATTGGGATTTTGAGGAAGATGAAATTACCGGCGAGGACGTATTCGAGCGTGGTGTCGACTACTGGTTGCCATTACTGCCGTCGATTGGCGTTCTGTGGGAATTCTAGAGCCCTGAAAACGCTTTTTTCTCGGCGGCGTATTTACCAGCTGTATGGCGAAATGTGAGTGACGAATGCATCGCGGGAGGCTAGCATGTCACTGCAGCGACGTGCGTGCCCGCGCGACACGCAAGCTCAATGGAGATTCTATGAGTAGCCCCGCATCCGGCAGCAACCGCAAGGCCAGCAACCAGGAGCTTTGGGAGCAGGATAGACGCCATCACGTGCATCCGTTCCACAATTTTGTCAGCTATGACAAGACTGGCTCCCTGATAATGGACAAGGGGCAGGGTGCCTACCTTACGGACATCGACGGTAAAGAGTATTTCGATGCCGTGGGTGGCATGTGGTGCACCAACATTGGTCTCGGGCGCAAGGAGATGGTTGATGCCATCGCCGAACAGGCATTGAAGCTCGCCTACGCCAATCCTTTCACCGACATGTCCAACGAGCCGGCCGCACGGCTCTCGGCAAAGCTTGCCGAGTTGGCGCCAGGAGACCTGAATCACGTGTTCTTTACCTGCGGCGGTTCGACGGCGAATGACAGCGCGTTTCGTCTCATTCAGATGTACCAGGGCGCCCGGGGCAAGCCGGAGAAAATTCACGTTTTAAGCCGTCGCGATTCATACCATGGTATGACCTATCTTGCGGCATCGCTGGGCGGCAAGGCGTCCGATCGTGTGCGGGACTTCAATTACATTGAAGACATCATTCATCATCTTACGAGCCCGAACTTCTACCGCGCAGACGAAGGCATGGACGAATCACAGTTTTGCGATTTTCTCATCGACGAGATGGAACAGAAAATTCTCGAGTTGGGCGCCGATAAGATCGCCGCCTTTTTTGCGGAGCCCATTCTGGGTTCCGGTGGCGTCATTGTGCCGCCAGAAGGCTACAACCGACGCACCGCAGAGTTGTGTCAGAAATATGACATCATTTACGTAGCTGACGAGGTCGTAACCGGGTTCGGCCGCCTCGGTCACTGGTTTGTGTCCAAGGACATGTTCGATGTCCAGCCAGATATCATATGTTGTGCCAAGGGACTGACATCAGCTTACCTGCCACTGGGGGCCGTCATCTTTTCCGATCGCATGTACGAGGTTCTCGGCAACGATAAGGATCGTTGGTTTGCGAGCGGTTACACCTATTCGGGTCACCCGGTATGTTGTGCCGCCGCACTGAAGAACATTGAAATCATGGAGCGTGAGAAACTCTTCGACAACGTCAGGGAAGTCGGTCCTTACTTCGAAGAACAACTGCGCACGCTGCTGGATCTGCCCATTGTTGGCGACATTCGCGGTCGCCTGTTCATGATGTGTGTTGTCAACGTGAAGAACAAAGAAACCAAGGAGTTCTTCCCGCCGGAAGTCGATATAGGCAAGCGTATCTCGAATTATGCAGAACAACAGGGCCTGATCGTGCGGCCGTCCGCCGATCTGAATATCATGTCACCGGCACTGACGATGACGAAGAGTGATGTGGACTACATCGTCTCGCGATTGCGCAAGGCGATCGAACTGACCACGGAAGACCTGCAGGCCGAGGGCCACCTGGAGCCGTAGTCGTTCCAGTCAGTCTTCAGTCGAGTCGGTCTCTTCTGCAGGCATGAGCGTTTCTGTGTCGTCGCTCGCCGGTGTCTCAGCCGCTGCTGATTCGTCGGCCGGCGTGACTGCCATTTCTGGTTCCGCATCGGGGCCCTCAGTGCAGCTCCAGCCCAATCCCTTTAGTTTGGAAATAAACTCTGCAGTCTTTCTTTCGCAGTAGCCCTCTTCGTTCAGGGCACGCCATAGTACCTGCCTCTCACCTGGTGCCTCGGTATCTTTGAAGTAGTGCACCTCGCAAGGAACGGCTACACCCGGTTCATAGAGGATCTCGACGCGCCTTTGCAGGTCTCCATGAGTGCAACGGAAGTTCTGCGGTTCTTGCGCGAATATCAGGCTTGGCAGCATTGCTGCGACTAATACAATCAGGATTTTATCGCTCATCTTGGCCACCTGGGTCAGGTAACAGTGGTGTGCCAAGTATAACCAAGTTACGCGCGCTCGCGAAGGTCTGGCCACAAAACGGCGCGTATCGAATCGTAGCGGCAAGATTGAAAAGAACAAGCTCCATGCCCAGTATCTGTGGCGACTCCGACGAATGCATCCAGATTATGTTGTGCGACCAAGGAATTGCAGAACTGTGATTCGGGTCAACGAAACCAGTCCAGTCGAGGCCGATGATGCGAATCGGAACTCCCTGAGTTCACCCGCCGTCAATGATGATAGCCAGGTGCTCCGTATTCACATCGAATAAATACGTGGCTGATCAAAGGAACATGAAATGAATCAAAATCAACGAGGCTTTACTCTTATTGAACTGATGATCGTAGTTGCGATAATCGGGATCCTGGCATCGCTCGCAATTCCCGCTTACCAGAGTTATTCGATTCGTGCACAAATCGCCGAAGGGTTGACTTTGTCGGGCCCGCTGCAGAACGCCGTTGCTGTATATTTTAATGACAAGGGTGTATATCCGACAGACAATGCCCAGGCCAGCGCGGAAACCGCCGATAGTTATGGCGGGAAATACGTCTCAACAATATCGATCAATGCCGCCGTCATTTCGATTCGATATGGCAACGACGCAAACGCGTTGATCAACGGACAGACAGTAACCATGACGGCTGTGAATTATGATGGCAGTTTGACCTGGAACTGCGCAAGTGGCGGCGCGATCTCAAATAATTACCTGCCGGCCTCCTGCAGATAGCCTGATTGCTTTGTGGCATCGGCCAGGCGGGCCATCGCCACAATTACATGTAACTTCTGGAGGGCATAGGAACCGCCATGTTCTGTTTGGATTCTCATTGCGAATCAGTGAGGATCTTTTCGCGTTCTGAATACAGGCTCGAAAAGCCCATCGACGAATATAGCTTGTCAGCAGCCTGGTTGCCGGCAAGGACTCCGATTCTCAGTGATTTGACGTCATTGGCCCTGGCATACGACTCCGCCGCTTCCAGTAATTTTCGACCGAGACCCTGCCTGCGATACTTCTTTGCCACCATAAGATCCGACACCAATCCATATTCAACATCACCGTCCTCCAGTTCCGCGCTGCTGACTCTTGTCAGGATTGTCGCAAAGCCAGCAACTTCTCCATCGATCTCGGCGATCAGAATCTTGCCAGCACTCTGAATACATCTCTCAAGCATTTTCGGAATGTACTTGTCGACGATGTCGGCGCCAGCCGGCATCCTGGGGTCTAGCAGGCGCTCAGATTCCTGCAATTCGACTACGCATTCGCGCAAGCGGTCCAGGTGTTTGCTTTCGTCAAAATCACAGATGCGCATATCGGAAGCGCCTGCCGGCTAAACTCAATTGTACCCAGCATCCGGTGCAAAGGCTGCGAATGCAAGTTTCGGGACGGGTAGGCGAAACGACAGGAATGCCGCGTTTCGTTAGTACTCCGTCAATAACTCCTTGACGAAGAACTAGGTTTTCTTCAGGCCATCATTGATGCGCTGCGCGTTCGCTTCTGCACGCGTGAGCACATCGTCCTGATTGGTCCCCGACAAACGAACGGTACGTCCCCATGGATCCGTGCCATCAATCGACCAGACGCCATTAGGCAAATCTTCGAACCGAAAAAACCAACCCGTCGTCTTGCCCCTGATCGGGTGTGTGATAAGGAGTTCTTTGACGGATTTACGCGTGGTTTCCAGCGGCAGTTGCTTGTTTTTTCCAGCGGTAAAATTCATTGTGCCAGTATCCAGCGACTTTGATGCGTTTGCAAGAAGCAAGGTGAAAGCTGACATGCCACTGCATCTCACTATCAGGTTGGTATTCATACCCGGCGAAACTCATTGATGACTGAATCGATCAAGGTATCGATCAGTTTAACCATCGAAAATGCCCCACCCAGGTAAAGCTTGCCGGTCAGTGCGAGGATGCAGATGCCGTGGATACCGCTCCAGAGCGCGGTGGCGGTGTGTTCGACCTCGTGCGAAACAGACTCCGGCGACAGCTCCCGCAGGTTGTCTGCGACCATTTCGAACATAACGTCACGGCGCTCTTTCAACCGAGCGGGTGTGGCCAGACTTCGCGGTGGCTCATGCTCGAATACCAGGCGCCAGCGATCCGGATGATCGGTTGCGTATTGCACGTAATACTCGGCCATCGTCCTGATACGAACCTCAGGATTTCGTTTTTTGCGGATATGCCGCTGAATCAGCGCCGCCATCTCGTCGATGGTCTGGGCATTCACGTGCATGATCAGATCGTCGAAATTGTGGAATACATGGTACAGCGTACCGACTGTATAGCCGATCTCGCTGGCTACTTTTCGTGCCGTAAGTGACTGATATCCCACCTTTTCAACGATTTTTGCGGCCGCGCTGACAGCCATGTCGCGGATCTCGTCACGGCTGTGGTCGCTGCGTCGGCCCATACCATTATGTCCAATTGGAAATCGAGGATTCAAGCCAAAGACTAACATTATTTGAACAACGTTTAATATTAGTGTATAAATTAAACACCGTTTAATAAATAAACGGGTTTTTTTAGTTATTAATTGAACATTGTTTAATAAAAGAGGGATAACCATGAAATCCAAATGCTATGCAACTCTCATCGCTGTCGTTCTGATCCTGTTCGGCGCGGGTACGGCCAACGCCGCCGGTCTGCTGACACCGAAAGGGCAGTCTGGCTCACTGGAAATCCGGGAGCACAAGGTGAAGGTCGTCGTAGAAGACGGCTATGTCATTACTGAAATCGACCAGGTATTCATCAATGCCGGCGCCAATGATGTTGAAGCCGTCTACAGTTTTCCCGTGCCATCACATGCAGCGGTAGCCGAATTCACGTATTGGATTGATGGCAGCCCGGTCACAGGCGAGGTCCTCAAAAAGCAAGAAGCGCGCGATCTCTATGAGCAGGAAAAAGCGGCGGGTCGTGAAACGGCCCTGGTGGAGAAGGACGAATTCCGGACCTTCGACATTTCAGTCTATCCGGTACGCGCGAACAGTGACGTTCACGTGCGTCTCGTCTATGTGCAGAGCGCGAGCGTCGACACGGGTATTGGCCGCTATATTTACCCGCTTGAAGAAGGCGGTGTCGACGAGGAGCGAATTGCGTTTTGGGAAATCAAAGATGTCGTGACCGGTACTTTCAGTTTCGATTTTGAGCTGAAGTCGTCATACCCGATCGATGCTGTTCGATTGCCGGAACAGCCCAATGCTGTACTGAAGCAGCTTGATGCTGGTCACTGGCAGATCAATCTGCACTCCGTTGGCTCCGAGTCGAGCGATGCGGAGTTCGAAGCGCAGGTGGCCGCCATCGAAGCAGGAGCAGCAGCTGCGCCCGCAACCGTTGCATCGGGTGTTGCCAATCTGGATAAGGACATTGTTGTCTACTGGCGGCATGCGCCGAACCTTCCTGGGTCGGTAGATCTGGTGACCTACAAACCCGACGCGTCGGGTCGAGGCACGTTCATGCTGACGTTTACGCCCGGTGACGATTTGCCCATCATCGAAGATGGGCGCGACTGGGTGTTTATACTCGATGTTTCAGGTTCGATGCAGGGCAAGTTCGCGACACTCGCGAACGGCGTGCAAAAGGCACTGGGAAAACTCAACCCCAATGACCGCTTCCGCATCTTCACCTTCAATCAATCGGCACGCGAGCTAACGACCAGCTTCGTCAATGCAAGCACTGAAAATGTCAGACACTACGCTGACGTAGTAGGGCGTTTGCAAGCTGGCGGTGGAACCAATCTCTACGCCGGATTGCGTGCGGGCCTCGACAGTCTCGACAGTGATCGGACGTCAGGTATTGCGTTGGTGACGGACGGTGTGGCGAATGTTGGCGTTACCGAGAAGAAAGAATTTCTCAAGATGATGAGCCGCCATGACGTGCGTCTGTTTACGTTCATCATGGGCAACAGTGCGAATCGACCGCTGCTGGAGGCCATGACTGAGATCTCCAACGGTTTCGCGATGGAGACGTCAAATAGCGACGACATTGCGGGACAGCTACTTCAGGCAACGGCAAAGATTCATCATGCGGCTTTGCATGACATTAGCCTGGAAATCAGCGGTCTCAAGGTTGCTGATCTGACGCCGGACCGCATTGCTAGTCTTTACCATGGCGAACAGCTACAGATCCTGGGCCACTACTGGGGCTCCGGTGAGGCGCGGGTCCGAATAAGCGGCCAGGTGGGCGGCAAGGATGTTGAGTATCAGACAGCGTTCATGATGCCCGTGCAATCAGACCTCAATCCGGAGCTGGATCGTATCTGGGCCTATGCCACGATTGAGAACCTGCAGTCGAAAATGGACTACTTCGGCGCCGATCAGGATACCGAAGATGCCATCACTGATCTTGCAATCGAGTATGGATTGGTTACCGATTACACGTCGCTGATCGTCGTTCGTGACGACGTATTTGCAGCGCAGGGCATCCAGCGCAGCAATCGCGAGCGTGTCGCGGTGGAACGAAAAGCGCGGCAGACGCGATCCACTCAAGCGCCGCAGAATCGCCGCGTGGATCAAAATCGGCCTATGTACAAAACGAAGCGACCCTCGACTGGTGGTGGTGCTGTTGGACTACCGATGATTGTACTAGTGGCAAGCATGGCACTTTATCGCCGCCGCAAACGAAACATGCTCTAGCTCAACCATTTGCGTAGGACTAGAATTTTCGGGCCCCGTACAGGGGCCCTTTTTTGTTCAGATCGGGTGTTGGGCGAAATCATTCGTCAGTAATAAGATGATTCGTCTTAGGCACGGCCGAAACTCGACTGCCATCGCATTGCATCTGCGCTAGGAATTCATCGCGCGCGCAAGTTTCCTTTTGGCTGCATTCAGCGCTGTTTTGTCAGGATTCTTGGTTTTCTCCGCGTCTCTCAATTGAAGAAGCGCGGTCTCCACATCCGTACCGGATAGCCATTCGACAATTTTGGGAGCTTGGTCGGCATTGTCGCTCGTGATTCTTGACGAATTGCCATCAATGATCGAGATTCGGTGCTTGCAGAAGTTTCCGTAGGTGCCGGCTGGACAGGTACACAATGCCGTCAAGCTGTCGCCATCTTTAATGAATGTGACTTCGTACGGATCAGCTGAGGAACCTTTGACGAAGAAAATCAGTTCTTCCATTGTGTCCTCCCCGACGTTATTTCATCGATGGGGCATTCTTTAACCTAATTACAGCGAACCATTTGCGAGTCGAGTCTACTCGTTTCGTCGGCTTCGGGAGGGCGCAGCCCGTACAAGACTCGTGTTCTTGCTTCAATGCTTGCAAGCAGTGCCTTCCCCAGATCGAGTGCGGCCTTTGCCGAACTGCTCGTGTAGTCGGTGAGATACGCCAATGCGAAATCGGCATGTCCGCCCTTGAAAAGGGTATCAGCGATTTGTTCAACTTTCTCTTGCTCGATGATCAAGCGGTTTTCGAATGCGGTGAACGCTTCTGTAACCTCGGGTAGAAACTTATCCGGGTGATCGCAAGTAAAATACATCAAGCGTTTAAATGTGCGGCCGGCAAACTCTGTCGCCTCTTGAATCTGCCAATCGTTTGTGAGAAATCGTGTAGCCTCACCTTTCGTAAGATATCGGTGCTTGCCGAACTCAGGCAGGATGCGCTGGACGCCGATCCGATACGGCACAAATGGTGTGGTTACCGAGCCGGTTGCGGCGACCCACAGCGTTCGATATTCCGGGCGTACACCGGAGCGCAAATGCGCAACCTGCCCGTAGCCGGTGGCGTCCTTGGATATGCGAGGGTCACGCACGACATTCAGCATGTCCCTGAGACTGATCGGCGCCGCCTGCCGTAATTCCTGTTCAATTTCCTTGCGCGGATAGCGGGCTGAATCGGTACCATAAATAGCAGTGACATTGAACGGTTCGCCTGAGTCGGGATCGTACCAGCCTTGTTGCACAGCGAAATCGATGAAGTTTTCCGACCCCATGAAGCCCGGATTACTTTGATAATCCAGCGGTATTTCCTCTATGTAGCCAGGATAGGACATGCGGATATCGTCCGGACCCAAACGCTCAGCGATCCACAAACCCCGACCGCCAGCGAAATTAAGCAGCACCCAACCCTCATTTTCGTCGGCAAACATATGCGAATTGCCGCCGTATGTTGAATACCCGTATTCATCGATGAGACGTCCAATAATCTCAACAGCGGCCCGCGCCGATGTCGCGCGCTGCATCGCAATACGTGACAGGTCGCTGTAGTTTGGACCAAGTTGCGGAATCGGCGTCATGGCAATGAGTTCAGGTCGCGAGGGTGACCAGACATCTCGCCCGGCAACATTGTGTTCATTCATGCCACCATTTGTTAACGGTGGTGGAAAACCCTCGTACTCGGAATAGTTCATGGTCAGATGGCGGTGCGTCTGTTGTACCTGAGGAATATCTATGAATCGTCCTGGCATATTGGCCGACTCATCGACACCGACACGAATAATCGTACCCACCGCGTAATGTCTGGCGGGCACGATTTCAAGCCAGTGGCTTGAGACTTCATCACCCGAACCACCGATTAAGACGCTACCGTCTGCAGTCCGGTTCTTACCCACGTAGATGGCATAACTGGCTTGGGACTCAATCGCGGCCAGCGCGAAGAGACCGGAAATAATGCAGATAGTTACAAAATCGCATAGCGGTTTTCTTGTCTTCATAAGCATCGCTCATTTTGCCGGTTCCGGGCCACCAGAAGTGTCTTGGCAGAGCACAAGAGCGCCTTGGAGTAAAGTTTGTGAAATCCGAGAAGGACACCATAGCCCCGCCCAAGGGATGTGCTTGCGGAATCTGCATCGCGAACCGGGACGACGGCGGAGCCGAAATACAAACGCGTTCGAGTGTCGCCGTCTTCGAGTAGCGGCGCGACCATTAGCCAGGACCGAGTTCGATTACGAAAATCACACATCAGTATCTGATTTTCGCTGCGGCTCTCCACGTACCAGGCGGCGAACGTATCAATTCTTCCCTCGGCCAATTGTTTTGCTTCAGCATCGGTTGAAGGTTTGTGCACTACCCACCCCAAGATAAGCCGTTCCAGTTTGAACAGGCTGGTTGAGTAAAACCCGGTTACATACTCAGCATGTGATACCACACCGGAAACAATTGTCCTGTAACAATCAGTGTACGTGTCTTTGCGAACGTAACGTGCCAGCAGCGCACTGTCGGGAACCGAACATGCCTTGATCGAAAACACCGGTCAGCCGGGACTTACGTCAAACCCGGATAACCTCATCACAAGGACCATTAACCACGCTAATGTCATAGAGCCAAGAAACCCGGCAAGGCCTTCAATCGCAAGGCGCCGATACTTGAGTCCTTCATCGGCAAGTCCATTCTTTTCCCAAAGGCTGGTCGGTTTGAAAAGCCGTTCAAATAGTCCGGTGCCGGGTGGGTGCCGCCGGGATAAAGCGGCTCGAAAGTTATAAACGAACGTCCGGTAAAAGAAAAAAATGGAAAAGAATACGGCGGCAATGAATGACATCAAAGCGAAAGTGATGGCCGACGTGCGAAGAAACCACTCAATTGGGGCAACATTTTTATCGCTGAGTGTTACAGACGCCAAAAACCCGACAAATACAGAGGCAAGGATGACGAAAAGCAATGTTCGACGATATCGTCGAATATTGGCCTTGGTGAGTACGGGAGCACCCCACCACTCTGGCTTGTCCAGAAATCCCATCGTTCCAGCTAAGGTTTACGCTCTGATGTGCTCAGTATCCGACGCGTTTGTTGCGGATGCAAGAAGCGTGACGAGGGTAGGGAGGCACGAAGGCGGCGTACAGTTAAAATCCAGCTCTGATAATTTCGACAACACTCCATCTTTCAGCCCTGCGGACAGGGTCTGGATCCTGACGGGTCGCAACCGCGTTGATCTGGTTTCTGTAGGACTCGGGAAATCCGAGTTTAATAGCGCCGACCAGCACCAATTCCTTGTACCAATCGTACGGCACCAGGGATTCGTCGATATGTGTGTCGTCGGCAATGTACGTGACACAGTGATCAAATTCAGGAATCGTCAGTGTCCTTTCGGAATATCCGAACCCCAGGCCCTCTATTCGATCCAGAGTCTGTTTGTTGTGCCGACTGATTTCGTAAATTGCCAAAAACACACCCTCGCCGCTATTGATGATGTTGCATTTACCCGACTCATCCTTACCTCGTTTGTGAAAATGCAGTGACCAGCCATCCATGAAACTGGTACCGATGAGCTCTGCTGAAGAAAGGCGTCTACCTAGACGAAGCGGATGCAGATTGGAACCATAAGCTGCGTAATGCATTTATGCTGATAAGCCGTAGCATCTACGAGTGATTTCCTTCATGGTTGCTCCTCAGCGTCGTCTGGTGTCAATTTAGCGTGTAGTCGATGCACTCATTGAAATACGCGCCAATCGAACTGTCGCTGAGTTCATCCGGATCCGGGAATAGCGCGTAATTGCTCTTGGTCGGAGCGCCTTCGAAGTAACAGAGCGGAATAGCCACTTGACTCTGTATAAGTTCCTTGCATCGCTGCTTGCCAAGTTTGAAGGCCAGACCCGCCGGAGACAGAGAAGCACAGATATTTCCGTTCGCATAGAGCGCAGCACCGCTGAAAAAGTGTTTGCAGTTCAAGTCAACGTCATCTCGGTTGATAATGTGAATCAGGCTTTGCAATTGCTCCAGATACGGGTGCGCCATGACGGTGATCCGTTAACACTTAGCGTCTAAGCTTTGATGGTTTTAGTATCTGGCGCGCTATCGGCGTTTGCAAGCAGCGTGACGGAAGCCAGGAGGTAAGTATGAAGCGCATTGTCAGGTGCCATTGCTAATCAATGATGAATCGGTCCCTGATTTCTGCCGAGGGCACCATGCACTGGTCGTAACGACCAAACCACCGGTATCGATTGCGGGCAAGTACCCCATAGCCCCAATCGCGAATCGGACGTGGAATGATTCGAAAGACTCGGAGCATCCTCCACCCGCCTCGAAGATATCCGCACAACTTGATCGCCGCATCAGATTTAACGAATACTTCGCCATCGGACAGCAGGACAAAAGTCTCCGCATTCATTGGATTGAGACCGAGTTCTTGCATTATTGAGGAGCCAGTCGAGGATTGAAGCGGTGTGAATCGAAGGACCTGCCCCGATTCGTGCCGAAGGATGAACCGCACCGTCTTAGCACAGAGATTGCACACGCCGTCGAAGATGACCAGGTTATCCAACTGGCAAGTCCTTTCTGGTTACGGCCAGGCAGAAAATATGCAGCGCATTTTTAGAAGGTGCTCCCGCGAATAACCGCCACTAGCATAACCCCACCGAGCAATAAGGAAGAAACTCCAATCAGCGCAAGGTGCCGAATGGCTTGAGGAATGGCGTATTGAGCAAACCGATGATGCCACCGCCATGGCATGAGGAGGATGCAGGTTGTTGTGACAAGCAGAACCCAACCGAAAATATTGAAAGTGTCGGAAAAAAGCATTTGAGGTGCATAAAGCACAAGTGCGCCGCCAACTATGAAACGCAGGATGAGCTCTGTGAAATGTTTGACCGGAGAGCCGGCGAATCCGAGCAAGAAACGATTGGTTTGAGCAGGAAGGAATAAAGATGCAGCGGCCAAGGCAATGAAGTAGAGGCCGGTAACGACAACAATGCTAAGGGCCATATTTTGAATCATCGAAGTCGCTTGCTAGCCTCATCTAACGTCTAAGCTTTATTGTACCCAGTATCTGGCGCGGGCGTTGTGGCTGCACGAGGTTTGACAGATAGGCAACGCGGCAATTATGAGGAGTCACTTGCGCCAAAACATCCACCACTTCGGAAGTTCTTTTCGGCTCCATGTATCGTATCTTTCGGAAATTTGGCGATTCATCAGCTCTTGAGCGTCCCAAGAATATTTCGGGTGATATAAAGAGGGCAAACTGCCAACTACGATTCTGGTGTAATCGGCAATGTATTGCCCTATTTTGTAGTCGAAATATTCTTGGGCGAATCGATTAGCTTTATCATTCAACATGTCGTCAGTGAGGCATCGGTCCCACCAGTCAAAGACCGCTAGCGGCGAAGATGATCTGGACTTGTACTTGTGTATAAATTTGGACCACTCTGATACGAAGTCATCGCTCATTAGGTCATTGTCCATAAGCCAACCGAGAAAGAATAGTATGTGGATCGCGGAGTGTTCGTGGGTCAAGCCGAATTCGGCCACGGTATCATCGTGATACTTGGCTTTGTCATACACCACGGGTCGGCGTTGATTCATGACGTCTAACGTCTAAGCTTTGATGCGACCAGCTTACGGCGCGGTTGTTGCCGCTGCAAGAAGCGAGACGAAACCCAGACGACATCAATGAAGCGCATTGTTAGGTGGCGCTTGTGTCACTTGCAAATCACAGGCACTGAAGCGTCGTACGAAAGCAATTCGGTTATATTAATTACGTCGGTATAGAGATCGGGGAGACCATCAACGCCCGCAATAACTTCGCCGTGAGTCCGGACGTAGATGGGACTTGGGGTGACAGCTGAATGTAAAGCGAACTCTAACGTGTCATTGATTGAAATGGACGCATCGACGAAGTACAACTCGTCCCTGTCACACGCACGAAACTGGAATACATCGTTAGGTCGGGAAATCCGCCCTTCATGGATAGGTGCGTCCCCAATATGGACAGAACTGTCCGCTGTACGAATGGCTCCTGCGACAGGCTCTTGTGTTGGGCCTTCAAGGCAGGCGACTAGAAATGTAAAAACCAGAATAGATACGACGAGAACTTTCGGCATTTTAGTTCTCCGGAATTCCGAACTCTCTCCGGATGAAAGGCTTTATTTCTCCTCGGCCTGTAATCTTGAGGACATGGGTTGGCACTTCATTTTCGTCTCTATTCTCGATTTCCAACGTAAGCGTAATAAACGGACAGCACAGCCTTTCTAAGGTCATGAATTCTTCAATATCCGATTCGGCTAATTGCCCAGATCTTACTTTCGCGGCGTATCCGTTCGACAGTTCTTCGAATTCGACAACCAACGGCCGCAGTTTCCTTGCCAATTCACCGTGGCGCTGTCGTAGTTGAATTGTTAACGCCCCCAAATCGCAGAAGAAAGTTGAGTTCACAATCCTTATGCCACCTAACGTCTAAGCTTAATTGCGCTCAGTATCTGGCGCACATGTTGCGAATGCAAGATGTGTGACAGGTACGATAAGGCGGCAAGTATGCAGCGCATTGTTAGGCGGCGGATAGCCTTCTCACACGGAGTCGTTTCTTTTTCTTTTTCGCTACCCAAAGATCGTACTGAGTCTGCTGATTCATCCAACTCTCAGGCGACGTATCAAAGGCAATAGACAGGCGTAGTGCCATTTCAGGACTGATACCGGCGCGGCCATTAAGAATCGCGGACAACGTTTTTCTGGTAACGCCAAGTGCTTCGGCTGCGGCCGTAACACTAAGGCCTAACGGCTCAAGACAAAGGCCCCGAATTACTTCGCCTGGGTGAGGCGGGTTATGCATTTGCATAGTCATGACTAGTGGTAATCCTCGTAATTCACATCAATCGCGTCCGGACCTTTAAACTTAAACGTAACTCGCCAGTTGCCGCTGACTCGAACCGACCAGATTCCTCGAGCGGCACCTTTTAATTGATGCAGGACAAGTCCGGGAAGGTTCATATCGTTGGGGGAAACAGACGCATGCAGCCTCGAGAGAATAAGCCGAAGTTTTGAAGCGTGCGGTGCCTGAATTCCGGCTTTCGTACCGCGCGAGAAGAAGCGTTCCAGTCCTTTGTGTTTGAAGCTTCGGATCACGAGAATAGTGTAACGTGATACGTTACACGTGTCAATGACGAGCGCCGCCTAACGACTAAGCTTTGATGCGACCAGCTTACGGCGCAAAGGTTGCGTTGTGCAAGCTTTGTGACGGAAGCCAGACGGCAACAATGAAGCGCATTGTTAGACAACACCTAAGTTATGGTACGTCTCCAATCCGCCGATTTCGCGACCGACGGGAACGAAGTTCCACCCAAGCGAGATACAGGCATCTCTATCCCACGGCCCATCACCATAGTAAGTTACAGATTCGTACTCTGACTTCTCTCGGTCTAATGCCGAGCGCATTATCGCGGTTCGGTCGTGCTCGTTGTCCGAGGCTGATAACTGGAGTCCGTCCAAATCAAAGCCGGCTGAGCGGAGCTTCAATATTGCTGAAGCTGACCAGCCTCCCGTAGCAATAGCCACATAGTGGTCCTGTGAGGACCGTAACGACTCAAAGAACTTGCGTGCGCCAGGAACCTCACGGAACCCGCCATTCTCAGAGATATGATCTTGTAGAGCGTTAACGAAGTACTCGATAATTTCCGGGGTGGGGTCGGGTGAAATCATTAGGTCATTGTCGGCGAGAACTTGCCAAAGAATCCCCGAGTCGGAAACGAAATCGTAGTCTGAAATCTCCTCACGAAATCGAACTGGGCCTAGTACGTGTCGTAGGGACGAACGATATAAATCGTCGTCTACCGAATTAGAATCTAAGAGAGTGCCGTCGATGTCGAATACCACTGCGTGCATGAGTGTTGTCTAACGTCTAAGCTTAATTGCGCCCAGTATCTGGCGCACATGTTGCGAATGCAAGATGTGTGACAGGTACGATAAGGCGGCAAGTATGCAGCGCATTGTTAGTTGCCGGCTACGACAATTTGGACGATACCAGCCGGTTGAGACTGACACCGGATTCGGCTGCCCGGATGGTGAGCATTCGATGTACTTCCGGAGGAACGCGAACCATAAATTTTCCACTGAACGGTCGGGTTGAAATTGGCTCAGGGACCGATTCCTTGTTTTTCTTCAGGTCTGCAACAGTATCTGCGACGAGTTTCCGGATACCCACTAATGCTTTCTCCTGAGTCTTTTCCAGCCAACTCATGCTTGGGAATTCCACACACAGTCCGACGTACTCCTGATCCTCTTCGGACCAGGTAACGCGATAAGTGTAACGATCTATTTTTTTAGCCATTGCTACTCTCTAAACGATCAATTGCCAATAAGACCTGACGTACTTGATAGGCCTTCGCTTTGCCACGGGAACTCTGGATATTGACTCTCGGATCTCCCGCCCAAGGCGTCTTATACACCCGGTGACTTGAACCGGATTTACGTGGCTTGCCAAAGTAGTGCTCACAGACCTTGCAGAGTTCGTTGAAGCGAATCCCTTTGGGATTACGCCGCATCTTGGCCAGAATGTCCCCAGTAGAAGCCACAGAATTATAGTATCACTATTGATACTATAGTCAAGGACAGGGTTGGAACGCCTCGCCGAAGATCAGCGGCAACTAACGTCTAAGCTTAATTGCGTCCAGTATCTGGCGCACATGTTGCGAATGCAAGATGTGTGACCGATACGAACAGGTGGCAAGTATGAAGCGCATTGTTAGGCTGCAGTTTCCACCAAAACGTCCCAGCCAGGGAACAGGATAACTGCCGGGTGACATCTGAGCGCCCTAGCCAGAGTCTTGGCTCTTTCAACACCCAATCGAACACGATCATTCTCAATCGCCGAAATTGTTGACTGTGGAATACCACAAACATCAGCAAGCTCAGTTTGGCTGAACTCCTGAAGTTCTCGAAGAATCCGTACGGATTCGCCGATTGAGACGCTGATATGGCGTTTTGCGGGTTTAAAATCCTTCATCACTATTTCCTTCGGTAATCATGCGCGGTCAATTCGACGACCATCACAAACAATTTCTTCCTCTGAATCTTGTAGATGACTCGAAATTGATCGCTGAGCCTCGAAGAACGGTGGCCCCTCCAGTCGCCACGCAATGCCTCGTCGTTAAAGCCGCGTATCTGTCGAAGCCCGGTTGGCCCGGAAATCTCAACGATGTCCTTCCACTTTTCATAACGCTTGAGCACAGTCTTCGGAATCTTGCGTATCCGTCGCTGAAGATTGCGATGCTCAAAGATCTGCCACATATACTAAATAGTATATATACTTTAAATAGTATGTCAATCAGGGAAAGAGCTTAGTGCAGCCTAACGTCTAAGCTTTGATGCGCTCAGCTTACGGCGCGGTTGTTGCCGCTGCAAGAACCGTGACGAAAGCCAGACGGCATCAATGAAGCGCATTGTTAGGCAGCATAGTACGACCATCACGCGGCTTCGCTCGAATCGTGGCGCCGACAAACGGCTTCGATAGTATGACCATCTGGATCTAGCACAAACGCCGCGTAGTAGTTATCTCCGTAGCGAGGTTGCAGTCCGGGTTCCCCTTTCGACTTTGCACCGGCACTAAGTGCTTCTTTATAGAATTCGTCGACGGCGGCGCGCGATTCGGCCTCGAATGCAATATGTAAGCGGCCAACAACAGCAGAACCGCCGCCGATCCAAAACTGTGGCTTGGACTCGCGGCCGAATCCTGTGCCTTTGCGTCCATCGCTCCGATCGATATCGACTATTGGCTCAAAGCCAAGTGGTGCGAGAGTCCGACGGTAATACTCGCGGCTTCGTTGGAGGTTCGCGACAGCAATGTCTATGTGATCGATCATAGAGGCAACATGATTGGTTGGGTGAGTGGATCGGTGTTCAGCGATAATTTCGCGAACGCGTTTCTGCTGCTGCCTAACGTCTAAGCTTAATTGCGCCCAGTATCTGGCGCACATGTTGCGATTGCAAGATGTGTGACAGGTACGATGAGGCGGCAAGTATGCAGCGCATTGTTAGGCGACTCTTGGTGCATTACTGTCAAATTGGAGTTCGACATATAGTCGGCCACCAAGCGCTTGAACCGCGCTTTGAAGTGTCTGCAGCGTTACTGACGTGTTATCCGGGTCAAGCAACCGATCCAGAGCGGACCGACTAGTTTCCATTAGACGAGCCATTTCGGACTTACTGAGATTTTTCTCCGACATTTTCTGAGCAAGTTGGTAAGCAATGTAGCGTTTTACGGCCACAGCTTTCGCTTCCTCGAGAATTCCTTCTTTCTCGAGAAAATCGTCAAAGTTACTACCTAAGTTTTTCTTCGCCATATCTACGATCTCAATTTTGTTAAGCGACGCTTCGCAGTTGATAATTCATTGGTAGGTGTCTTACGGGATTTCTTAACGAATCCGTGGAGGAGCACGATATTGTTTCCGTAAATCGTGAAAAATATCCGGGCAATCCCAGATGGAATGTTCGAACGAAGCTCCCAAAGATCAACCTCCATTTTTCGAGCTAGTGGCATTCCTACCGGCCAACCGAACTGAAGCGTCATAATGTCTTCGCCAATGGTCTTTCGGCTCTTCGGAGTCATAGCTTTCAGCCAATCTCTAGCAGGTTCTCGTCCTGAGTCTAGGCGGAAAAAGACTACCGAAATGGGCCGATCCGATGGCATTGAGATAGTGTACCATTATTGGTACATGTGTCAAGATCTGGGAAAGAGGATCGAGTCGCCTAACGTCTAAGCTTTATTGCGCCCAGTATCTGGCGCACATGTTGCGGATGCAAGATGTGTGACAGATACGACAAGGCGGCAAGTATGCAGCGCATTGTTAGTCTGCTCTACTACGCAGCCTCAAACTGGATTTTCTGGACGTCGGATAAATCCGCGGACCTCTTCGCTTGCCAAAGATCAAAATTGTGCTGCATCGCAAGCCAGCTCTCCGGAGATCGTCCGAGCGCCTTAGAGAGCCGCAAAGCCATCTCGGGACTTACTCCGCTGCTGGTACTGACAATCCGCGTCAAAGTCGACGGTGATACATCCAGGCTTTCGGCAAGCGAACGAATACTGATATCGAAAGGCTCGATATAAGTGGCACGGATAAAGTCGCCGGGGTGCGGCGGATTGTGCATGGTCATTTGTGATAATCCTCGTAGTCCAAGATATTGACGTTTCCGCCCTCAAATTTGAAAGTCAGTCGCCAGTTGCCACTGACTGATATCGACCAACGGCCTTTCATACGACCCTTGAGAGGATGAAGCCGGTAACCGGGGATATCCATATCGTCAATGGTCTGGGCGGTATCCAGGGCCGCAAGTTGTAACCGGAGTCGATCAGCGTGCTTGGGTTGGATTCCAGACTTAGTACCATCCTCAAAGAATCGCCGAAGGTCCTTATGGCGGAATGACTTGATCACGCGCACAGTATAGCGTGTTGCGCACCACGCATCAAGCGTCGAGAAGACTAACTTTATGTGGTTGCCCGATAATCGGGCGAAAGTCGTTGAATTGGGCAGAATAGCATGTTGTTGGGAGGATCAAGTCGCTGAATAGTCACATGATGGTTAGAGATATGTTGCCAAAAAATTAAGGGAAGTATTGCGATGGCGAAGAAGCTCAGGGAAGAGTTTCGGTCTGAAATTCGCGTTCGACATTACAGTTACCGGACGGAGGAAACTTACTGGAAGTGGATTCGTCGCTTCATCTTGTATCACGGCAAGCGACATCCACGGGAGATGGGTGCAGAGGAAATTCAGGCGTTTCTTTCGTACCTGGCGACGGACGGTCACTTGTCGGCATCGCCACAGAATCAGGCGCTGAGCGCGCTGCTGTTTCTGTACAAAAAGGGTCTGCAAGTGGAGCTGCCCTGGATGGATGAGATTGTACGTGCGAAGCGACCCGCACGTGTGCCCATCGTGATGACAAAGTCGGAGGTTGCCAGGGTTCTGAAATGCCTGCAGGGCAAGCATTGGCTTATGGCCAGCTTTTTGTACGGCAGTGGTTTGCGGCTCACTGAGTGTCTTCGACTGCGTGTTCAGGATATCGACACCGAGTACTTGCAGCTCACCATTCGCGATGGCAAGGGCAACAAGGATCGTCGCACGATATTGCCCGATTCGCTGTTGCCGCACATCGAACACCAGCTGGATTTCGTGCGTGGCTTGATGGAGCGCGATATCGAGGAGGGCGAGAACGGCGCCATCACGCTCACGCCTCTGGTCTTGCGCGCGCCGTCACGCACGCCGTCAGGGAATCGGGAATCAACAAGCGTGCGACAAGTCATACCTTCCGTCACTCGTTCGCCACGCACTTGCTCGAGAGTGGCTATGACATTCGCACAGTGCAGGAACTGTTAGGCCACTCCCAGGTGCAGACAACGCAAATTTACACGCATGTCATCAAACGGGGTGGACACGCAGTACGGAGTCCGTTGGAAGGGCTGTGAATCTCAGCATTTCCTTCAATTCAGGACATCAGGTCCAGCGATGCAGCCGTGCCGGCGTACCGGATGGGAAGTCAGTCTGATCGCGTTCGAGCTCGACATAGCCATCGGTGCCGGACAGGGCCGTGAAGTCTCCGGATGTATTCGTATGCACGGGCATCGCGCGCAAAGGACCGCCAATACTCGAGATCAGTTTTACAGGGAGGAAATACGTAAGTTTGGGTTTGAAAGTAACGTCCTGTGCGAGCGATGCAAACTCAGGCGCTTGCTCGCGCAATCCGGCTGCTGCATTCAGAGCAGGGATCACGTATTGCCGGCAACACACGAGTGTCGAGACCGGATTGCCGGGCAGCGCGAACACGGCTTGTTTCCTGGGTCCGATACCGAACCACATCGGCCGGCCCGGGCGTTGGCTGATCTTGTGAAACACGACATCGACGCCGAGTTCGTCGAATACCCTGGGCAGGTAGTCGGCTTTGCCCATTGATACGCCGCCACTGAGTACCAGCGTGTCAGCGGCATCGAGGTGTGCGGCGATTCGTTTTTTCAGTAACGTCGGATCGTCAACCAGGTGATCGTGTTCGCAATCATCGAAACCATGTTGCTGCAGCAACGCAATCATGGCCGGACCATTTGACATGCGAATCTGGTGTGCCTCGATCGCTTCGCCCGCTGCGACGAGTTCATTGCCGGTCGAGATAACGCGAATCGTCGGTTTTTTGCTGACATCGACATTGCCCAGGCCGCACGAAGTGATGACCGCGATGTCCATCGGCGATACGCGTGTACCTGGTGTCAGCAGTTCGGTATTTTTTGTGTGGTCGGATCCGCGTGCATGGATGAATTGTCTTTGCTCGGCGGTGTAGTCAGCCTCGATTTCGGCGAACCCGTCTGTTTCGGTAATACGCTCGACCGGAACGATGCAGTCCGCGCCGTCGGGAAGCGACGCTCCTGTCATGATCTCAATCGCTTTGCCGGTTTGCAGCGTCAGTGCGGGATCGCCCGCAGCCTGCATGGCCTGAATCTGAAATTGACGCATGCCACTATCGAAGTCACCAAACGAGATCGCAATGCCATCCATCATCACGCGATCGAAGGGTGGCTGGTCTCGTTCGGCTTTGACACTTTGTCGCAAAACTCGTCCGGTCGCCTGCTCGACAGGGACGGACTCGACACTACATGCCGGTATCGCGGCCAGGATAGCGTCACGGGCTTCAGCTGTCGTGAGCATGGGGCTAAGCCCTCTCCCTGGCAATGGCGCGATGGCCGATGTCACGGCGGAAGTACGCGCCTTCCCAGTGAATCTGGTCAACGGCCGCGTAAGCTTCGCTGGCCGCCTTTGCCACGGTGTCGCCAAGACCGACAACGCACAGGACTCGCCCACCACTGGTTACAACGTTGTCTCCGTCTTCGGCCGTTCCGGCATGAAAGACCATGCGTGACTGGCTAGTGGCATCGCCAAGTCCGTTGATCGACTTGCCCTTCGCGTAGCTCTGGGGATAGCCGCCTGCGGCCATGACGACGCCCAGCGAGGCGCGGGTATCCCATACGGCTTCTTGTTCACCGAGCGTACCGTCTAACGTTGCATTGCAGATTGCGACCAGGTCGGACCGCAGGCGCGCCATGATCGGCTGTGTTTCAGGATCACCGAGGCGGCAATTGAACTCGATGACCTTGGGTGTGCCGTCGGCCATGATCATGAGACCCGCGTACAGAAAACCCGTGTAGTTGGCGCCATTTGCCTTCATGCCCGCCAGCGTTGGTCTAATAACGAGATTCATGATTGCGTCTTCGACATCGGCTGTCACGACAGGTGCAGGCGAATACGCACCCATGCCGCCCGTGTTCGGGCCCACATCTCCTTCGTCGCGGGCTTTATGATCCTGCGTTGTTGCCAGCGGCAGGATATTCGTGCCGTCGGTTACCACGATGAAACTCGCTTCTTCGCCGTCGAGAAATTCCTCGACAACAATACACGCACCGGCGTCGCCAAATCGTCTGCCGCACAGCATGTCCGTCGCTGCCTGTTCGGCCGCTTCGAGAGTCATTGCCACGATGACGCCTTTGCCGGCCGCAAGGCCGTCGGCCTTGACGACAATCGGCGCACCTTGTTCACGGATATAGGCTAGCGCGGGTTCGAGCTCGGTGAAATTCTGATAACGGGCCGTCGGAATATTGTGCCGGGCAAGAAAGTTCTTGGAAAAGGCCTTCGAGCCTTCGAGCTGTGCAGCTGCCGCGCTTGGGCCGAAGCAGGGCAGGTTGAGTTCATTGAAGCGATCAACGATGCCGGCGACAAGTGGTGCTTCCGGGCCAACGATCGTCAATCCGGCATTTTCGGTCTGCGCGAGCGATGCCAGGGCCTCGATGTCATCGGCGGCAACGGGCACATTGCGTACCCTGGGTTCGCGCGCCGTGCCCGCATTGCCCGGCGCCACCAGTACTTCATCGACATCGGGAGACTGCGCGCACTTCCACGCCAGGGCGTGTTCGCGCCCGCCGCTGCCGATGACCAGGACCTTCATGCTGATTTCTCCGTACTAATGGCGAAAGTGTCGCATGCCTGTGAAGACCATCGCCAGTCCATGCTCATCAGCAGCTGCGATGATTTCGTCGTCGCGCATCGAGCCGCCGGGCTGGATGATTGCGGCGATACCATGTTCGGCGGCGGCATCGATGCCATCGCGAAACGGGAAAAATGCATCGGACGCCATCACCGAATTTTTGACCTCAAGGCCCTCATCGGCCGCCTTGATCGCCGCGATTCGGGTGCTGTACACGCGGCTCATCTGGCCTGCACCGATACCGATCGTCATGCGATCCTTGCAGAAAACGATCGCATTTGATTTGACGTATTTGACAACCGTCCAGGCGAACAGCAGGTCTTCGATCTGTGCGGTTGTTGGCGCTTTCCTGGTGACGACTTTGAGGTCGTCTGCCGTCACGCAACCGAGATCGCTGCTTTGTACGAGCAGACCGCCCGAGACCTTCTTGTACTGAACGTCACCTGTCGATTTTTCCCACGGCCCGGTAACGAGTACGCGCAGGTTTTTCTTCTCGATCAGGACCGCCACCGCGTCGTCGTCGACACTCGGCGCGATGATAACTTCCACAAACTGGCGGTCGATGATCGCTCTTGCCGTCGTCACATCGAGTGGTCGATTAAATGCGATGATGCCGCCAAACGCCGACGTTGGATCTGTTTTGAACGCCCTGTCATAGGCCGAGTGAATATCTTGGTTCACGGCGACACCACAGGGGTTTGCGTGTTTGACGATGACGCACGCCGGGTTGCTGAACTGTCGCACGCATTCAAGCGCCGCATCGGTGTCGGCGATGTTGTTATACGAAAGTGCCTTGCCTTGCAATTGCTCTGCCAATGCGAGCGAGCCTTTTGGCGGATGCTGATCGACATAGAAAGCGGCATCCTGGTGTGGGTTCTCTCCGTAACGCATCTTGTCGACAAGTCTGCCCGAGTAGAGGTGACGCTCGCCAAGCGGATCATCACCAAGGGATTGCGACAGGTACTTCGTGATCACGGTGTCGTAACTTGCCGTATGTGCGTAGGCTTTGGCGGCCAGTCGCAGCCGATCTTCAAGCGCTAACTTGTTGTTTTTTAAGGCGTCGAGCACACTGTCGTAGTCTCCGGGATCAACGATGACGGCGACTCTGTCGTGATTTTTGGACGCTGCGCGAATCATCGCGGGTCCGCCGATATCGATGTTCTCGATCGCAGTGTCGATCGTCGCGTCGTCACGGGCAATCGTCTTTTCGAACGGGTACAGGTTGACCGCGAGAAGATCGATCGGCTCGATGCCGTGCTCATCCATGACGGCTTCGTCCGTTCCGCGCCGTCCCAACAGGCCGCCGTGAATGACGGGGTGCAGGGTCTTGACGCGGCCGTCCATGATCTCGGGAAAGCCGGTTTTCTCGCTGATGTCGATGACGTCGATACCTGCCTCGCGCAAAGCGCGACTGGTGCCACCGGTTGAGAGGATTTCGACGCCGAGATCAGCAAGTCCGGATGCAAATGGGATCAGGCCACGCTTGTCGGAAACGCTAAGGAGCGCCCGTCGCACCGTCAACATCTGTCGGTCCCTACTGAATCAGCGAATACGATCGAAGTTTCTTGCGCAGCGTGCCGCGATTGATCCCCAAGATGCCTGCTGCCTGGCTTTGGTTGCCAGCCGTGTAGTCCAATACAGCCTTGAATAATGGCCGTTCGACTTCGCCTATGACGAGATCGTAAAGATCACCGGGACGGTCACCGTTGAGGCTGTTGAAGTATTGCTCGAGAGCATCTTCGGTGTGTTTGTGCAGCGATTTATTGCTGACGGAGGCCTTGTTGTTGTTACTCAATTCGCTCTTTTGGGCCACGTTGTTAAAATCCTGTTGCGACTAAGCGGCTATCGAAATACTTTCTTCTAGTCGGTCGAAGTATTCATTCGTTAGTCTAAGTTGTTCAGAAGCACTGTCGACGCGCACTGCCTGGTAACGAAACTCGCCTGCGTTGTCGAGATTGTTGCAGTACCAGGTCAAATGCTTTCGAGCCACCCGAACACCGGTCGCTTCCCCATAAAACCGGTGCAGTTCTTTTAGGTGGGCGAGCATAATATCACGCAAATTATTTTTATCTAGCGGCACGAATTCGCCGGTGCCGTGCAGGCCATGCAAAAGCTCGCGAAATATCCATGGTCGACCCTGCGCGCCGCGACCGATCATCAAGCCATCAGCATTAGTTAGGCGCAATACCTCATGCGACTTCTCACATGTAGTGATGTCTCCGTTTGCGAATACTGGAATCGAGACAGCGTCCTTAATCCGCGCAATTGTTTCGAATTCTGCGTAACCGCGGTAGCGGCATTCGCGTGTGCGGCCATGGATGGCGAGTGCCTGGATGCCGGAATCCTCTGCAATTCGGGCCACGACGACGCCGTTTCGATACGACGGATCCCAGCCTGTGCGCATTTTCAACGTGACGGGAACTTCGACGGCTGCGACGACCCTCTGGAGGATTTCTGCGACGAGTGGTTCGTTTTTTAGCAGCGCCGATCCAGCGAGTTTTCTACAGACTTTCTTCGCCGGACAGCCCATGTTGATGTCGATGATCTGTGCGCCACGTTCGACACAGGCTCTGGCGGCTGTTGCGAGTTGCTGCGGTTCCGAACCGGCGATTTGCACGACAATCGGTTCGGCGTCGAGGTCCAGATCGAGGCGTCGCCGGGACTTGGCCGTCTGCCACAGGCTAATGTCGGCCGTCGTCATTTCGGAGGTCGTCATGCCGGCACCGAACTGCCGGCACAAGCGCCGAAATGGCGCATCGGTAATGCCGGTCATCGGCGCGAGCACGAACGGACTCGAAAGTTTGTACGGACCTATTTGCATGCTGTGAATTCTATTATTTGAAATCCTCGATGGCGCAGCGCAGCTGCCCACCTTCCAACCGGTAACAGACATTGAGCTTGAAGCCAGTCGCCGCACTCGTAGGTGTCTCGATCGCGATGACGGCATCGAATGTGCTGCCCGGCGCGACGGCCTTGCGCGGGTCAGGATCGCCGACGAGGTACTCGATGGGCTCCAATACGCGGCTGCCGATAATCTCCTCATAACGATCGGTCAGCGACACGTGAACTAGCGGATAAGGCAGGGCCCGATCGGACTTGTTGCCCACGCGCGAATAAATCGTCAGGACTTCCTCATCCTCGTCAGCGCTGCCTTTGGTCGCTTCGAATCGCCAGCCGCTGACATCCCAAGCGGGGGTCACAGGGTTGCCGATCGAACGATAGATAGGCCCCACAAAATTATTGAACAAGGACCGAGTTGCAAGCATCTCTCGGGATTGGTGAATATATTGCATGGCAAGCATGATGCACAATGCAATGACGCCGATGGTGGTGCCGTAGCCGGAGGGGCGGTCATCTCGGCGTACGCTGCGGATGTGGCTGGTCATCGTTCGCTTGGCTCGCGCTACAAAAGCGGCGGTGCTCGACATGGTCGATTTCGAATCGTCTCCACTTGCGAGCCTCTCGCGTTCGAGTTCGGTACGTACGAAATCGCCCTCCATGATGATGGTTTCGACGTGTGGATTTTCTCCAGCAAGTTCTTTCATTACGTCGTTGCCGCCGGTTTGCTTTTGCACGATGGTTGACGCAAAGCCGTCCTCGTCTTCAACAGCCAGGGAAAGTAAATCCTGGTCGATCAACATATTGATCGTCTTTTCTTCTTCGGATTGCGGTGGAATGACGTGTTCGTCTTGCCCGGCGGCAGTAATATCCTCGAATTCCACGTCGGCGTCCGCTTCCAGGGCTTCTTCGAGTTGTGCGTCAGCCTCCTCGTCGGCATCTTCATCCGTCTCTTCGTCGGTGTCCTCTACCAGGTCCTCTTCCAGGTCTTCTTCCGGGTCCTCTTCCAGGTCCTCTTCCAGGTCTTCTTCCGGGTCTTCTTCCGGGTCTTCTTCTAATTCCTCTGTTGCCTCTGCCTCGACTTCGTCTTCGAGCTCCTCTTTGGTTTCATCGTTGGCTTCATCGGGCTCCTCGTCAGCCTCTACCTCAGCCGCCGCCGTGATGTCTGTGCTGCGCGCTGCCTCCGTTGCAAATGCTGCGGCCATTAGATCCTGTTCAATGGTCGTCTCCATTTCGACGATGTCGGTGTCGAACTCTTTTTCATTGGCCCGTATCGTGGTGTCGTTTTGCTCCGCGCTGACATCATCTTCATCTAATGCCTGGTGAATGCCGCTCAAGTCGATGCCCATGGCCTCTGCCTGAACTGCGAATTGCGCGTCCATGTCGAGCGGTTTGTCGGTCAGTGCTGCGGATTCGGTTTCATCCGCTTCGCCCAGCAAGTCCTGCCATTCGTCAGGGTCGCCGAGCGTCAGATCGTCCGGCGAGCTGTCAGGATCTTCAGGCTCTTCGCTTGCTTCCTCGACGCGCGGCTCGGGTTCGGGGGCGGATACAGATTTGGCGTCGACATCGAAGTCATCGGGTAGCGGAGTATTGTCGTCGAAGCGCAGCTCTTCGACTTGCCTGCTTTGCTCGGGCTCCTCAGGTTCGTCGCCCTGGAGAATAAATTTCATCGAACCGGTATCAACAGCCTTTGGAGTTTCGCTCTCCTCTTCATCTTCGTCGGCATCAAGGACGCGCCATTCGGTGCCGGTATCTTCAATACGGATGTCTTCGCCCGCGAGTTGATCCAGTGTCTTGAGCAGCGCCGCACTTTGCTCGGCCGATATCGTCGTCGGCCCCGAACCGGATTTGGGATCGCTTTGCCGCGCGGGTGTCAATTCGGGAATTTTTGGTTTGTCTGCTGCGGTGGCCTCAGACTGGGGCAACTGCTCGGACAGGTGGTCGAGCGCATTGAACGCACTGCCGCAGCCGCCACAACGAACTCTTCCTGCCGCTTGTTTGAGAACCTCAGCTGTGACGCGAAATGCTACGTCGCATTCGGGGCATTGGGTATACATCGCTCAGCCCTTATTCCTTGCACCAGTTAACCGTACCCATGTTTGCCCGCCCTGAACTCTGAATGCCGGTTCTTCGAATTCGATCCAGGGCTTATAGGCGTCGAGCACCGCATCAACCTGCTCGGAGAGTATGCCTGATAATGCCAGCAAACAACCGCTTTTGACGCGGTGCGCAATCGGCTCGGCGAGCCTGATAATTGGGCCCGCAAGTATGTTGGCAACGACGACATCGAACACACCTGCAACATCTTCGCTACTGCCGCTGACCAACAGACGGTCGGCAACGCCGTTGCGACTTGCATTGTTTCGCGTGGCTGCGATTGCTTGAGGATCAATGTCTAAGGCCCACGCGGTTTCGCAACCGAGCAGAAGTGCAGCGATCGCCAGCACGCCCGAGCCACAGCCGTCGTCGAGAACTCGCGAGCCTTGCAAGGCAAGACTGTCCAGCCATTCGAGACATAGCGCCGTTGTCGCATGTGTTCCCGTACCGAAGGCAACTCCGGGATCCAGGCGCACGACAATGGCATCATCGTTATCAGCGGTGCTGTCACCCGGACAGATCCAGAGGCGTGCACCGAACTTCAATGGCCCGAGATCGTTGCGCCATTCGCGTTCCCAGTCGCAATCCTCGAGATCCGTCATTTCATGCGACGGCAGCGTGTCAATGTTGAACGATCGCAACAAGTCATTTTGCAGGAGTTCGAGATCGACGTCGGATGAAAACAGGCCCGTAATGCGTGTGTCAGGCCAAAGTGGCGTCTCGCCCGGCGCAGGCTCGAGCACCGGCCTGTCACCGGCATCGGTCAAGGTTATCGCCAGGGCACCGTGACGTGCGAAGACTTCTTCCACTTGGTCCTGAGGGAGAGAATCGAGATCCATGACAAATTGTCGCCAATTCATCGCAGTTCAGATGTGTTCTCGGTCACACAAGACCGAGGCGCTTCTCCAGATAGTGAATATCGGTGCCGCCCGCCTGGAATGCCGCATGCTGGAATATCTCCTGGTGCAAGGGAACGTTCGTCTTGATGCCGTCTATGACGATTTCGGTGAGTGCATTCTTCATTCGTGCGATCGCCGCGTCTCGATCGCTGCCGTGAGCGATGATTTTACCAATCATCGAATCGTAGTATGGCGGTACCTTGTAGCCACTGTAGATATGACTATCGACACGCATACCAGGACCGCCCGGTGCATGCCAAAGGTTGATAAGGCCTGGTGAAGGCATGAACGTTTTCGGGTCTTCGGCATTGATGCGACACTCGATCGCGTGACCTAGAATCTTGATATCGCCCTGCGTGACACTGAGCGCTTCCCCTGCCGCGATGCAAAGTTGTTCGCGAACGATATCAATGCCAGTGATCATTTCGGTAACGGGATGTTCGACCTGCAGGCGCGTGTTCATTTCGATGAAGTAAAACTCGCCGTCCTCGTATAAGAACTCGAACGTTCCGGCACTGCGATAACCGATGTCCTGGCAGGCTTTGACACAACGCTCACCAATTCGTGTGCGTTGCTCCTCGGTAATGCCAGGTGCCGGTGCTTCCTCGATGACTTTCTGGTGACGACGCTGCATCGAGCAATCTCGCTCGCCAAGGTGGATTGCATTGCCATGGTTGTCCGCGAGCACCTGGAATTCGATATGTCGCGGATGTTCGAGAAATTTCTCCATGTACACCACGTCATTGTTAAACGCGGCTCGCGCTTCGGCCTTGGTTACGGTGATTGCCGCTATCAGCGACGCTTCGGCATGCACGACGCGCATGCCACGACCGCCGCCACCACCCGATGCCTTGATAATGATCGGGTAGCCGATGTCGCGTCCAATGCGCATGTTTTCGTCCGCGTCCTCGCCGAGGGGGCCGTCGGATCCCGGCACACAGGGTACGCCGGCCGACTGCATTGCCTGAATGGCTGAGACTTTATCGCCCATGAGGCGTATTGCGTTTGGCGGCGGGCCGATGAAAACAAACCCGCTGGTCTCGACACGCTCAGCGAAATCGGCGTTCTCCGAAAGAAAGCCGTAGCCCGGGTGTATGGCGACCGCGTCTGTGACCTCGGCCGCGCTGATAATTGCGGGCATATTGAGGTAGCTGTCGATTGATTGCGGCGGGCCGATACAGACCGTTTCATCAGCGAGCAGGACGTGCTTGAGATTGTTGTCAGCCGTCGAGTGCACGGCAACGGTTTTGATGCCCATCTCTCGACAGGCACGCAGTATACGCAATGCGATCTCGCCGCGATTTGCTATAACGACTTTTTCGAGCATGGTGATCGAGCCCGCTTAGTCGTCTTGCCGCTGATCGATGACGAACAACGTCTGGCCGTACTCGATCGGTTCGCCGTTTTGCACCCGTATGGATTTGATGACGCCGGATACATCAGCTTCGATCGGGTTCATCATCTTCATCGCTTCAATGATGCACAGCGTGTCGCCTTCGGCTATGCGGTCTCCGACCTGCACATAGGGCGCGGCGTCGGGCGACGCCGAGGCGTAAAACGTTCCCACCATCGGTGCCGTAACATTAAAGCCATCGTCCTCGGGCTCAGCGGCGGCAACGGGTGTTGCCGGGTCGCTCGGAGCTGCAACGGTCGGTATCGGTGCCGCAGTGGCTACAGGAGGTGCGACGAAAGGGGGCATATTCTTCGGATAACGACTGATGCGCACCGATTCCTCACCCTCTACAATTTCAATTTCAGCAATGCCTGATTCGTCGAGCAGCTCAATTAATTTCTTTACTTTTCGTATATCCATTATTTTTCCTCGGCATCCCTGATGTGCCGATTGGCGGCATGTAACGCCAACTCGTAGCCGTAAGCTCCAAATCCAAATAAGCAGCCAAGCGCTATGTCACTAAAGTAGCTGTGATGTCGAAATTCTTCGCGAGCAAATGTGTTGCTCAGATGAATCTCAATAAACGGTATAGCAACTGCCAGAATTGCATCGCGCAATGCAATGCTCGTATGTGTAAACGCACCGGGATTGAAGATGATGAAATCGACGCCGTCCTCGCCCGCCTGTTGTACCCGGTCGATAAGATCGTGTTCGGCGTTGCTCTGGTAGCTCGACAATTCATGTCCTTGTTCAGAGGCAAGCTCCTGGCAGCGTGCTTCGATTTCACCCAGGCGCGTTGCGCCATAGACGTCGGGCTCACGTGAGCCAAGCAGGTTCAGGTTGGGGCCATTGAGTAACAAGAACGTGGACATTTGCAGCCGTAATCAACAAGTTTGCCGAAGATGGCAGCAATTCTAACCTTTTTTGGCGAGTTTAGCGGTATATCGACCTCAGGTTTGGCCATAGAAGATGAATCTGACGAGAATCAGGTAGACGATCTCCGCACCGAGGATTACAGGGCGTGCAGGGTTTTCCGTGCAGATTCCCTGTCAATCCTGCCGAATTCGAGATGTTTGAGGACGCTGGCGATTTTGTCGAGATGTTCCTGGTGAATCTCGCCTATGTGGGTTGCGAGCAACTCGCCGTCAGTAGCAACAATCATTGTGAATGGCAAACCGATAAAGTTGACACCGGATGACTCTGCGGCGGCCATCGCATCCAGTTCGCCGACGAGGATCGGATAATTGAACTGGGCAGATTCATTATAAGCGATGACGGCATCCAGATTATCTATTGCAACGCCGATTACCTGGATGCCGTGTTCGGCGTGTTTTTCCTGGAACGCCTTGAGCAACGGAATTTCGCGACGACAGGGCGCGCACCACGTTGCCCAGAAATTAACAATGCGGTTTTGGTCTCGCCACTCTGAAAAATCACGCTCAACACCATTCATGTCCGATAGTCTGAATGACGGATAAATCAGATCCTGAGTCTTTATGGCGGTTACTGCATTCGGATCGAATGTGTCGACGGGCTCCGGCAGAGCCTTGAGAGGCATCCTTGCGGCATAAAACAGTGCACCTGCCATGAGCGCAACAAATGCCATCGTAAAAACCAGAAATGATCGACGCACAATCTGCCCTTTTTATTGAGCCTGTGCAGACATTGTCGCAGTAATTGCGAATGCCTTCTGCACATGTTTGATGAAGTCGTTCGACTTCATGTAGCCAACGACTTCGTAGCCGTGGCGTTGCTGACCGTCCGCGTCAAAGAAAATAATGGTCGGTGGTCCGAAGACGCCGAAGCGTTGCAGCAAGGCCTGGTCCTCGGCGTCATTCGCCGTGACATCGGTCTGTAACAACACGGTATTCGACAATGCCGCCTGAACGCCGGTGTCGGTAAATGTGTACGCCTCCATTTCTTTGCAGGACACACACCAGTCGGCATAGAAATCAAGCATTGCGGTCTTGCCCTGGCTCGCCGCACTCGCCAGTTCACGATCCAGATCGTCGACGGTTTTGATGCGCTGAAACACGAGGCCGTGCTCTTCAGCGAGCATATTTCCGCCACCGAAATTGATGCTGGCAAGTGGTTTAAGTGGATTGCTGCCGCCAGTCAGGGCACCCAGCAACAACAGCAGGCCATAGATAATCGCGAGAAAACCAAATCCCTTGCCGAGTTTCTGTATCGCCGACGATCCCGCCGCCAGTGTCGTCAGCCCGCCGAGGAACACACCGGCCATGAATATGAGTACAGCCCAGAGCGCCAGCGTCACGCTGCCGGGAAGTATGCGCGACAACATCCATACCGCCAGGCCCAGCATCATGAAACCAAATGCGTTCTTGATCGATTCCATCCACGGACCGGCTTTCGGCAGCAGTTTTCCGGCCGAAGCGCCGACGATCAACAATGGTGCGCCCATGCCCATGCTTAACGCGAACAGCGCCGTGCCACCGCGTAACATGTCACCTGACTGGCCAATAACGGTCAATGTCGCGACGAGTGGCGGTGCAACACAGGCCGTGACAATCAACGACGACAGTGCGCCCATGATGAACGCACCGATAATCGTGCCACGCTTCTGCTGGCCACTGATGCCGGCCAGCCGGCTTTGCATGCTGCTCGGTATCTGCAGGTTGTATAGCCCGAACATACCGAGCGCAAGGACGACGAACAGGCCTGCAAACAGGATCAGAATCCAGGGCTGGTTAAACGTCGCCGCGAGTTGCATACCAGCAGCCGCCGCTGCGATACCGGCACCCGTATAGACGAGTGCCATGCCCATGACGTAGCTCAATGCGAGCGTAAAGCCGCGCATCGGGCTGACATTGTCGCCTTCGCCGGCAATGATTCCCGACAGGATCGGCACCATGGGCAATACGCAGGGCGTGAATGCAAGCAGCAATCCTGCGCCAAAAAATGTCGCGATGACGAGCCAGATATGCGATTCGTTTATCAGCTGTGCAAGGCGTGCCTGTTCAGACACCGGTGCATCAGGGCTCGGTAGCAATGCGAGGTCAGTAATTGTGCTTGCTTCGGGCAGTGCGACAGTGAGGATGCGAGTCGTCGGTGGATAACAAAGGCCATCGAGGGAACAGCCCTGGTAATTGACCTCGAGTTCAAGATCCATGGCGTCGGGCGTTGCTCTTGCCAGCGGCAGCCGTGCGAACACGTCCTCGAAATAAACCTCTGATTCGCCGAAGAACTCGTCAAATTTGAGCTCGCCGTCTGGAAGCGCCAGCATCCCGAGTTGCACGTCAGCGGAAATCGCCTTGACCGAGATTTTGTCTTTATACAGGTAATATCCGCGAGCCACTTGCCAGGTTACTTCGACCGTATTGCCGTCAATCGGAATGAGAATGGGTTTGAAAGCTTCGTCGACAGGCAGAAACTCACTGTTGCCTTGACCGCCGATGCTGGCGAGATCGAATTTTGCTTGCTGCCGCCCGGTCTGTTTGAGTTTGACGGTTTCGGTCCAGGTTTGCGGCGGATAGCAAAGTCCAATGTCGGCGCAACCCTGGCTTTTGATGACAAACCGCATCGTCTGGGGACGTTCGCCTTCGATTCGGTAGGGCACCGACACATAAAAATGTTCGCGGTATACCTGTTGCTCGCCGAAGAACTCGTCCTCGTGTGGCAGGCCCTCGGGCAGCCGGGCCTCGCTCAAGACGACAGCGGCTGTGCCGCTTTCAAAACTGAGCTTGTCGCGGTATAGGTAATAGCCGTCCTCAATCGCCCAATCGACTTCAATGGCGTCGCCGGTATCGGTAACGACGTAGCGATAAGCCTCCTCCGGACGTAATGGCTCCTCATCCTGCGCGTTTACCGGAGCGATCGCCGCGAACGCCAGAGCGGTGAGCAAACATCGGCAAAAATTGAATATTTTCGTCATCTGGAAGGTGTTGGCAGAGTGGTTTGCCGGTTAAGGATTAAGACCGTATCGGTGTCCGGTTTGTTACTAAATTCGGGGCTTGGGCGGCGCAGCATACCGGGCGCTGGGAGCGATGTCATCGACCCAGTTCGGGTTTTTCGGGCAAATGAGGCGAGATGGCCCTTGAAATTTGCGTTCGCATGCCTATTATTAGCACTCTTGCTGGTCGAGTGCTAATTGCGCAGGCCGCAGAAAACCGCCTAAAGTCGGTTATTAATCAATAGCTTATAGGAGATGTACACGATGAAAATTCGTCCGCTTCATGATCGCGTTATCGTAAAGCGCATGGAAGAAGAGCGCACGTCGCCCGGTGGAATCGTCATTCCGGACGCCGCGGCCGAGAAACCGATCAAGGGTGAAGTCATTGCCGCAGGCAATGGCAAGATCCTGGAGAACGGCGATGTCCGTCCTCTCGATGTCAAGGTTGGCGACACCGTGCTGTTCGGCAAGTATGCCGGCACTGAAGTCAAAGTTGATGGTGAAGAACTGCTGGTGATGAAGGAAGACGACATCGTGGCAGTTGTCGAAAGCTAAACGCCAATCACGACTTGACCCCATACGAAAACAGGAATGCGGCAGGAGCCGCGTCTAACGATTAACAGAGGAATTACAAATGGCTGCTAAAGAAATACGCTTCGGCGACGACGCGCGGCAAAAGATGTTCGCAGGTGTGACCATCCTTGCGAATGCCGTGAAAGTTACGCTGGGCCCGAAAGGTCGCAATGTCGTAATCGATAAGAGTTTCGGCGCTCCGACGGTCACCAAAGACGGTGTCTCGGTCGCCAAGGAAATCGAGCTTGAAGACAAGTTTGAGAACATGGGCGCACAGATGGTCAAGGAAGTTGCTTCCCAGACCTCGGATGTCGCCGGCGACGGCACAACGACGGCAACAATTCTCGCACAGGCTGTCTTGCGCGAAGGTTTGAAGTCAGTTGCTGCGGGTATGAACCCGATGGATCTGAAACGCGGCATTGATAAGGCGACCATTGCGCTCGTCAAAGAGCTTAAAAAGCTGTCGACGCCCTGCGAAGATGAGAAAGCGATTTCACAGGTTGGTAGCATTTCTGCCAACGCGGACAAGGAAATCGGCGAAATCATCTCTGATGCAATGCAAAAGGTAGGCAAAGAAGGCGTCATCACGGTTGAGGAAGGCTCAGGTCTGGAGAACGAACTCGAAGTTGTCGAAGGCATGCAGTTCGATCGTGGTTACCTGTCTCCATACTTCATCAACAATCAGCAGAGCCAGTCGGTTGACCTGGAAAATCCGGTGATACTGTTGTTCGACAAGAAAATCTCGAATATTCGTGATTTGCTGCCGATTCTTGAAGGTGTTGCCAAAGCCGGTCGGCCGCTGCTGCTCGTTGCAGAAGACGTCGAAGGCGAGGCACTCGCGACGCTGGTTGTCAATAACATCCGTGGCATCGTTAAGGTTGCGGCTGTCAAGGCGCCTGGTTTCGGCGATCGCCGCAAAGCCATGTTGCAGGACATCGCCGTTTTGACGGGTGGTCAGGTTATTTCGGAAGAAGTCGGCCTGTCGCTTGAGAAGGCAACAATCGACGACCTCGGTGAAGCGAAGAAAGTGCAGATCACCAAGGAGAATACGACCATCATTGATGGCGCCGGCCGTTCCGCGGACATCAAGGGTCGTGTTGACCAGGTTAACCAGGAGATCGAAGACTCCACCTCCGATTACGACAAAGAAAAGCTGCAGGAGCGCGTTGCCAAGCTCTCCGGTGGTGTTGCGGTTATCAAAGTCGGTGCTGCAACTGAAGTCGAGATGAAGGAAAAGAAAGCTCGCGTCGAAGACGCATTGCATGCAACACGTGCGGCGGTCGAAGAAGGCGTTGTAGCTGGCGGCGGCGTTGCGTTCATCCGCGCGGTTGCGGGGATTTCCAAGCTGACGGGCGACAATGATGATCAGAATGTTGGCATCAACATCCTCAAACGCGCTGTCGAAGAGCCGCTGCGTCAAATTGTTCGCAATGCGGGCGGCGACTCCAGTGTTGTCCTGAATGCCGTTGCAGAAGGCAAGGGCAATTATGGCTTTAACGCGCAAACCGGTGAGTACGTCGATATGTTCGAAGACGGCATCATCGATCCGACCAAGGTGGTGCGTTTTGCGCTGCAGAACGCGGCATCGGTTGCAGGTCTGTTGTTGACGACCGAAGCGATGGTTGCTGATGCGCCGCAGAAAGACTCTGGCGGTTCAAGCATGCCGGACATGGGCGGCGGCATGGGCGGCATGGGCGGCATGATGTAAGCGATCGCTGTTCAGGCGCTGTTTAGGCGGCGCCGGCTCATTGAGCAAACATAAGGCCTGGCAAGAGATTGCCGGGCCTTTTTTGCGATCCACTGGCATCGGTGTTTACCGTCGACGGCGCAGGCGCCACCAGATCCTGATAGCCAGCAGCGCAGCAAGTATGACGGCATAGACCAGCGGTTCGGTGATGTCTTTCTTCACCTGCCACCAATAGTGCCAGACGCCGAGTAGACCGACGGCATAGGCGCTGTAATGTAATTTCTGCCAGCGTCGTCCCAGGCGGCGGCGCATGTTGTTCGTCGACGTCACGGCCATCGCTATTAGCAATAAGAAGGCGGCGAAACCGATCGTAATAAACGGCCGTTCGATCAGGTCTTCGGCGATTGCCGAGAGCAGTAGCCCCTGGTCGAGGAACAGCCAGGTCAAAAAGTGCATCAGACCGTAGAAAAAAGTAAACAGGCCGAACATACGTCGATAACGGATCAGCCAATTCCAGGCCGTGAGTCTGCGTAACGGCGTCACGGTCAGCGTGATCAAGATAAATCGCAGCGCCCAATTGCCGAAGCGATCCTGGATTTCCTCAATGGGGTTTGCGCCGAGTCGGCCCGTGATTTCGAGCCCATCGGTCAAAACCAGAGCTGCAGGCAGGAGACACAACAGGAATACGATCGGCTTCCAAATAAGCCGTATCTGTCGCAGCGTATCCACTGCGGCTAGAAGTTTCTCCGCAAATCGATGCCATCGTATAGGTGCGCGACCTGTTCACCGTAGCCGTTAAACATCAGTGTTGGTTGCTTGCTCGCAAACAGGCCCGATCCTATGCGTCGCTCGCGCGCCTGGCTCCAGCGTGGATGATTGACCTCGGGATTGACGTTGGCGAAGAAACCGTACTCGTTCGGCGCCGCCATGTTCCAGCTCGTTTGCGGCCGCTTCTCGACAAAGCTCATTCGAACAATGCTCTTGATGCCCTTGAAGCCATACTTCCATGGCACGATGAGCCGGATTGGTGCGCCGTTCTGGTTGGGTAATACCTCGCCGTAGATGCCGACGGCGAAAATCGCGAGTGGATTCGTGGCTTCTGCAATCGTCAGTCCTTCCCGATACGGCCAGGCCAGCGAACGGCGTCGTTGTCCGGGCATCTGGGATGGGTCGTGCAGCGTCTCGAATGCGACATATCGTGCCTTCGATGTCGGTTGCAGATGCTTGATGACATCGGCCAGCGAGATGCCTACCCAGGGAATGACCATTGACCATGCCTCGACGCAGCGCATGCGATAAATGCGCTCCTCGAGGTCGAAAGGCTTGATGAAATCCTCAAAATGATAGGTTCCGGTCTTCGCGGCTTCACCGTCAACCGTAATCGACCACGGCCGCGAGCGGAATTCCTGCGCGTTCTCGTACGGGTCTTGTTTGCCCGTGCCGAACTCGTAGTAGTTGTTGTAGGTCACGACGTCTTCATAGTCGTTCGGCGCTTCGTCGCTGCTGAATATGCTCGTGCCGATGTCACCGATCTTTTCGCGCCTGGCGTCGGGCACGATGGCGCCCAAGGCGGGTCCGGCCATCGTCGCCGCGCCGGCGATACTGCCAGCGCGAATAAAATCACGTCGGTTGAGATAGTTGTCCTTGCTCGTAATCTCAGACGGTCGAATGTCGGCCGGCTTCTTGATTAGCATCGGGTTCCCCTTCTGGTCTCGAGTCTTCCAGTAGACCTGCTCGAGACGAAAAATATTGCACAAAAATACTACGTTATTGCATTGACTGTCAGTAGCGATGTCCAAGCCACTCAATAAGGATCGAATTCACGTCGTCGGGTCTCTCCTGTTGCGTCCAGTGGCCGCAATTCTCGAGCATGTGAATCTCGAGATCGGGGACAAAAGGCTTCATCGCGTCGATTTGCCCGGGTGAAATGATGACGTCGTCGATGGCACCGATAAACAATGTTGGGACGTGCACGGTCTGATCGAGGTCAGCGGTAGACTCCCAGTTGTGCGTCCAATTGCGGTACCAGTTGATTGGGCCAGTGAAACCACCCGCCGAAAATGCATCGACAAATACTTTTTCTTCCTCGGGCGAAAGTAACTTCTCACCGCTCAGTTCGCGGCGGCCCAGCGCTGCGAGAAGATTGAAACTGCGCATCGCCTTCGGTAGTGCATTGAATTTCTCACGGCTGGTCGCATTGCGACGCATCATCATCTCAAAAACCCACGCGGGATTTTCATTGCAACGCCGATCGGCCTGATCGGAGTCCTGAAAATTAACGATGTAAAAGTCATCTCCAAGTTCGGCGCGCATGTAAGCAATAGGCTCGACAGGCAACCGTGCAAAAAACGGGATATTGAGTGCAACGAGTCCGGTCATGCGCTCGGGAGCCAACAATGCCATCTGCCAGGCGAGCAGGGCGCCCCAGTCGTGGCCGACGACGACGGCCTTGTCGATGTTCTGGGCGTCGAGCAGCCCGGTGATGTCATCGAGTAAACGCTGGACCGTATATTGCGGCACGCCATCGGGTTTGCTCGTCAGGCCATAGCCACGCTGGTCCGGGGCGATCGCGCGGTATCCGGCTGCGGCCAATGCCGGCAATTGGTGACGCCAGGAGTAGGCGAGTTCCGGAAAGCCATGCAGGAGGATCACAGGCAAGCCTTCGCCTTGTTCGTAGACGGCCATGCGGATGCCGTTGGTCTTGACGAATTGCGCCTGTGGAAACATAAATTAAGGTCTTGAGTTCTCCGGCGGTCAACGCTAGTGTCCCCCTCAAGACGTTGTAGGGAAAGAGTAATCGCAAAACTCAGGCCCAGGCGACGGGGGTGGTATCGCGATAGATTCTATTCGCCCCGGATGCACAGTGTGCGACCGGGGCGTTGTCGTGTTGGAGAATAGTTTGCCGTTTAAAAAAATTTCGGGTCGTTACAACGGACCAGAACTCGAACAAGAGGTGCTGGCGTTTTGGCGTGACAACGATGTGTTTGCGAAGACCTTGAAGCAGAACGAGGGTGGACCGCTATTCTGCTTTAACGAAGGGCCGCCAACAGCAAACGGTAAACCGGGCATTCATCACGTGCTCGCACGCAGTTTCAAAGACGCATTTCCGCGCTACAAGACGATGCGCGGCTTTAACGCACCACGCAAGGCGGGCTGGGATACGCACGGCCTCCCCGTCGAGCACGAGATCGAAAAAGAACTCGGCATTTTCGACAAGAAAGAAATTGAATCGAAAATAGGCATCTCCGAGTTCACGCGCCGTTGTCGTGAGTCGGTTATGCGCTACATCGGCGATTGGGAAAAGATGACAGAGCGCATGGGCTTCTGGGTCAACATGGACGACGCCTACTACACGCTCGACAACAGTTACATCGAATCGGTCTGGCACCTGCTGAAGACGATCTGGGACAAAGGCCTGATCTATCGCGGCTACAAGGTCGTGCCCTACGATCCGCGTATTGGCGCGACGTTGTCCTCGCACGAACTCGCGCTCGGTTACAAAGAGGTCGAGGATCCGTCTATTACAGTACGATTTCGGCTCGAGGGCGAGGAGAATACGTCATTCCTCGCATGGACCACCACGCCCTGGACCTTACCGTCGAACCTCGCACTCGCGGTCGGCGAAGCTATCGATTATAGCTACTGCAAAACGGAAGATGAAACGCTAATCGTTGCGGAGGCGCTGCGCGAGACGGTCATGCGCGAGCTCGAGCACAAGGTGACGAAAACCGTCAAGGGTAGCGAACTCATCGGCATGCGCTATGAGCGCTTATTTGACGATTTACCCGTTGACGCCGATGCCTTTCGCGTTTTGGCGGCCAACTTTGTCAGCACGGATGAAGGCACCGGAATTGTGCACATGGCACCGGCCTATGGTGTTGACGATCTGGAGCTTGGGCAGAAACACGGACTGCCAGTGCTGCATGCCGTGGGACTGGACGGACGTTTTATCGATGCGGTCAAATCAGTCGCCGGCATGTTCTTCAAGGATGCTGACAAGCCGCTCATACGAATCCTGAAAGAGCGCGGGCTCATGTTCCGCTCCGAGCGATGCACACATAACTACCCGTTCGGCTGGCGCACTGGTGATCCGATCATCTATTACGCCAAGAATGCCTGGTATATTCGCACGTCGAAATTCCGCGATCGCATGACTGAACTCAATAAGACGATCAAGTGGGTTCCCGAGCACATTCGCGACGGTCGATTCGGCAAATGGCTTGAAAACAATGTTGACTGGGCACTCTCGCGTGAGCGGTTCTGGGGCACGCCGTTGCCCGTGTGGACGGACGGCGAGGGCGATTACCACTGCGTTGGTTCGGTCGCCGAACTTGAAGGACTTACCGGACGGCCGTTGGCTGACCTCGATCTGCACCGCCCGGCCGTTGACGACATCACATTCGAGAAAGATGGCAAAACCTGGACACGTGTGCCCGAGGTCATCGACTGCTGGTTCGATTCAGGAGCGATGTCATATGCACAATGGCATTACCCGTTTGAGAACGAGGAGACTTTTCTAAAACATTTTCCAGCTGACTACATTTGTGAGGCGATCGATCAGACGCGCGGCTGGTTTTACACTCTACATGCGATTGCGACGCTCGTGTCCGACAGCGTGGCATACAGGAACTGCATCTGCCTGAATCTGATCGTCGACAAGGACGGCAAGAAAATGTCGAAGTCACTGGGCAACATCGTCGATCCTTACGATGTCTTTGACACGGTCGGCGCTGATGCACTGCGTTGGTATTTTCTTGCGCGCCTGTCGCCCGACGTGCCAAAGCGTATCTCGGTCGAGATCGTGGCCGACGTCGCGAGTTCATTCATCAACACGTTCTGGAATACCTACGGATTTTTTATTCTCTACGCACGGCTCGATGACGTCGATCTGACGCGTTATGTTGCAGTAGCAGAACGGACCGAGATCGATCGCTGGGTACTGGCGCTGCTGCACCAGACTATTGGCACCGTTACCGACGCGCTGGACGACTTTGACGCCAAGACTGCCGGCGAGGCGATCGAATCGTTTGTAGATCAATTGAGCAACTGGTATGTGCGCCGCACTCGCCGGCGCTTTTGGAAATCAACCGACCTCGAGGATAAGCACATTGCGTACCTGACACTCTACGAGTGTCTGACTGTGGTGCACAAGCTCATGGCGCCCTTTGTGCCGTTTCTGTCCGAAAACGTGTATCAGAATCTTGTTCGCGGCATTGACGCGAGTGCGCCCGAAAGCGTGCACATGGCGTCATGGCCGATTACGGATCCATCGTGGGAAAACGATGCATTGTTGTTCGATATTGGCGTGGTGCAGAAGGTAGTCGGGCTTGGTCGCGCAGCTCGCGGCCAATCCGGGTTGCGCACGCGACAGCCGCTGTCCCGACTGCTTATTCGTGCGCCAACTGATCGGGCAGCAAAAGCGATTGAAAATCATCGCGACCAGGTCCTGGAGGAACTCAACGTCAAATCGATTGAATTCATAGCTCGCGATGCAGGCCTCGTGACCTACCGTATCAAGCCGAACCTGCCGCGCATCGGCAAGCAGTACGGCAAGCTGATTCCGGAAATCCGCGCCGCGCTTGAGGCCGCTGATGGTACGGCAATTGCGGGTGCTGCAACTCGCGGTGAGTCTTTCAAAATTGAGGCAGGAGGTAAAACGATATCGCTCGAGGCCGAAGATGTGCTCATCGAGACGAGTTCTGCCGAGGGCTATGCCTGTGCCGAGGATGCGGGCTATCTGACGGCGCTCGATATCGCGCTCACTGACGAATTAATCGACGAGGGTGTCGCCCGTGAGATCGTGCGCTCTGTGCAAGACGCCCGCAAACAGGCAGGGCTCGACGTTTCGGATCGAATTGTGCTCGGTATCTCGGGTTCGAATGCCGTCGAACGTGCACTTGAAACGCACCGGGATTATGTCATGTCTGAAACGCTCGCGACGACATGGGCCGTCGGCCAGGCTGATCCGCTGTTTACGATCAATCGAGAACTCGGCGACGAGAGCTGGACGGTGGAATTTTCGAAAGCGTCTCGCGGTCCTGTCCCGGCCAGCGGCACCGAATCGTGACGATCTGAGACCCCGGGCAAGTGGTTAAAACTTGCGCACACTTCTACATATCTGCTATAAAATTACTGCGCAGGTAGTTGATACATCAGGAATACAATCAGGACGTACCGGCTGAGAGGACCGGGACTACAGGAGGTAGTCGCCTAATAGCGTAATTAAGCCGCTCCGAAAGGAATAAAAGCGGCCAAACAATAAAGAAACGCTGGAGTGAAAATGTCATACCCCGTCGACCGCTTTTATGCCGCAGTCTCGGTACTTGCGGGCCATGAACAAATAAAACAAAGACTTATGAAAGCTTTCGAAGATAATCTCGAGGCGATTGAGGCAGACGAACTACCGGCTGCAGCAAAAAAGGCGTTTGCCAACCTGAAAAACACAATGCACCAGGTGACGCCCGCGAATGGCGAAGGTTCGATTTGCGCGTCCGTGCGCAAGATGTCGATCGAAGAGGCTGGCGCGTGCGCAAAATCGGTCGTGGAGCTGTATCACGAGGTCCGTTTTGACAACGGTCAGGCACCGCTGCCGCTCGAGAAAAGGGGCCGCAGAAAAAGCGTGCCACCCTTCCTCGTCAAGTCCCGCAAGTCCTGATTTCGGGACTATCTCCGAAATAGTCAGCGAATCGGGTAATACACGTACGTTAGCAAGTCAGCCTCAGCCACTTTAGTCGGATCGCTGACATAAGACTCCCACGCGTCACCATTCCGCTTGATGCCGAGAGCCGCCAGGTAGGCAGCAATTTTCACGTGTGTCTCGCTCAAAGTGCGGTATGAACCCACATGTTTGACGCGAATTACAGTGCCGCCATACGTGTTACCGATATTTACAGTTACGCCATTGGTTGGTGTTGCCTCGGTAACGCCTCGAACCGGGATCGCAGCATCAAAGCGTAATTGTGAGCCGCTGAATGAGCGCGTAATCGAAAGTGGGGCGCCGGCTTCCTGCAAACGATGCTTGTCGATGAAATTCAATATTTCGAAGTAGGCCGCACCCATGGCTTCGGAAATGGCAGCGGGCGTGGGAATTGAGGTTGCTGACCGATATGCGATCTGTACCGGCTCGACGGTGATGCGCTCAATATCTATATCGCTGAAATCCGTGCCAGGCAGACTTTCAGCCAGATCCTTGAGATTCGCCAGACCCTCATCGTAATCGCGCTTCACGACTCCCTTCAGTATTAGTGCAAAGTAGCGGCCAACCAGGTTATAGCCATAGTCGGTTTCGAAGCTCCACGTAATAATCGTAGTGTCGTCCATGGTTTCCAGTTCGAACCATGACCTTGCCTCGCTGGATTCACCTGGGTTGATGGTTGTTGCAACGTACTTGTATGGCTGGCTTGCGGTGATAATCTGCGCGCCGGTGCCGATGATCGTGCCGTCCCAGGTGATCGCTGCGTCAACTCCGCGTTTCGGGCCGGAAAACACAATCCGAGCGTTCGGATCAGAATTAATCCAGGGTGACCATAAGCTGATGCGATGAAAATCGTTGATCAGCGCGAATATCGTCGCCGGGTGTGCATCGACCCGTACGCTGGAGTGGACGAGGGCATGCTGGGGCAGTGCTAATCCGACGATGATCAGCAAAATAATAAATCCAGATATTGCATACATGAGCTTTTGCACAAGTAGATTATTCCACAGAGCGACGTCCTTGGGCACAATGTCGATATGAACGTATCAAATGCGAATGAATTACCGATCGGCGTATTCGATTCCGGTGTGGGAGGGCTCACGGTACTGAAGGCCTTGCGCGACGTATTGCCACACGAGGACCTGATTTATCTCGGCGACACTGCGCGGCTGCCCTATGGCACCAAGAGTCCGGCATCGATATCGCGTTATGCCTGCCAGGCGACACAGCAGCTGCAGCAGCGCGGTATAAAGTTGCTCGTTGTTGCCTGCAACACGGCTTCTGCCGTGGCGTTGGAAGCCCTGCGCGGGCAGATGGAGCCGCTACCCGTGTTAGGCGTGATCGAGCCCGGTGCGACGGCGGCGGTTGCAGCGCGGCCGGGAGGGACGCATCTCGTACTCGCTACCGAAGCGACGGTCAGGTTGGGCGCATACAGCCGCGCAATTCAAGCAAGAGATCGGCAAGCGACCGTCATTGAACTGGCTTGCGAAATGCTGGTTTCACTGGCTGAAGAAGGCTGGAGCGATGGCCCGATTGCGGAACTCATCGTACGTCGCTACCTGGCGGAGCTCGATGGTCAATCCGCCAGGCCCGACAGCGTCATTCTCGGCTGTACGCACTTCCCATTACTGCGCGAGGTGATCGAGAGCGCTTTCGATGACGGCGTTGCCATAGTCGATTCGGCGAGGACAACCGCGGCGGCGGTTTGCGACATGCTGGCGTCGATGTCACTCGGCAGCAGCCGCAGTGGTGACGGCTCGCTCAAGTTGCTGGCCACGGACGGGGCGACGCGATTCGCCCGCGTCGGCGGCCAATTTCTGGGCCACGACCTCTCCGCCGACGACATAACCATAGTGGACCTGTGACAATCCGTAGCCGGCATATTTCTCTGAGCCCGCTGTTGGAGCCCGCCATGCGGGCGATCACCGCGGTGCTATTTATGTCGGGTGTAAATCGCCCGCATGGCGGGCTCCAACAAGTTGCACATCCTATGCGATAATCGCCGACCTTGTGCTGCCAGGGCAGAGTTGTGATTCCAGGAATAATGATGCGCGCCACGCAGGCGTGCCTGATTTCCGTGCTGATAGCGTCTTGCGGCGTCGACACGCCCCCTCCAGCTACTATCGAGCCACTCGTCAATGTCGAGCCCAGGCCAGAGATCTACGCCGAATTCACGCTGACTGCTGATCTGAGCATATTTAGCGATGAGCAGCGCGAGATGATCGGATTGTTGATCGAGGCTTCCCAGATCATGGATGGCCTGTTCTGGAAACAGGCATATGGAGATGACCATGAGGCCTGGCTGTCCTCGATCGAGGTAGACGATGCGAGGCTGTTTGCGGACCAGAACTATGGGCCATGGGACAGGCTCGATGACCAGAAGCCGTTCATCGAGGGTGCGGGCGTCAAGCCACTGGGTGCAAACTTCTATCCGGCCGACATGACGCGCGAGGAATTTGAGACCGCTTATTTGCCGGGCAAGGCTGGTCTGTATTCGCTGGTTCGACGCAATGAAAAGGGTGAATTGTATCTCGTGCCCTATCATGTCGCGTTTGCAGACGAGCTCAATGCGACCGCCGATTTGCTGCGCCAGGCGGCGGGCTTGGCCGACAACATACACTTTGCCAATTACCTGAAGCTGCGCGCAAACGCCTTGCTCAGCGACGATTATCAGTTGAGCGACCTGTACTGGATGGACGTCAAGGACAATGAGATCGATATCGTCATCGGCCCGATCGAGACATATGAGGATCGCTTATTCGGTTATCGTGCTGCGTACGAGTCCTATGTGCTGATCAAGGACCTCGATTGGAGCGCGCGCCTGTCTCGCTTCACCGATTTCCTGCCGGAGCTGCAGGAGAACCTGCCGGTTGCTGACGAATACAAGATGGAATCGCCGGGCAGCGATTCCGATCTCAATGCCTATGACGTCGTGTATTACGCTGGCGACAGCAATGCGGGCGCCAAGACCATTGCAATCAATTTACCTAATGACGAAGAAGTGCAGCTGCAAAAAGGCACGCGGAGATTGCAGCTCAAGAATGCAATGCAGGCAAAGTTTGAAAAGATCCTGGGGCCGATTGCGGGAGTGCTTGTCGAAGACTCGCAGCGGCAAAATGTAACGTTCGACGCGTTTTTCGCGAATACGATGTTTCATGAAATTGCGCATGGGCTTGGTATCAAGAACACGATTACAGGCAAGGGCACTGTTCGGGAAGCACTGCTGGATCTGGCCGGAAGCATGGAAGAGGGTAAAGCCGACATTCTCGGTCTGTTCATGATCACTGAGCTGTATGAGGCCGGAGAAATGGGCGAAATTGATCTGCAGGACAACTACGTCACATTCATGGCGAGCGTATTCCGTTCCATTCGCTTTGGCGCAAGCAGCGCGCACGGCAAGGCGAACATGGTTCGCTTCAACTTCTTCATCGAACACGGTGCTTTCGTCCGCAATGCCGAAAACGGCAAATACCGGATCGACTTTGAGCGTATGCAAGAGGCAATGGATGCGTTGTCGCGGTTATTGCTGACGCTGCAGGGCGACGGCGATTATGCAGGAGCAGTAGAGCTGGTCAACACGATGGGAGTAATTGGCGAAACTTTGCAGGCCGATCTCGATCGCCTGACACAGGCGAATATTCCCGTTGATATTACTTTTAATCAGGGCGTAGCCGTACTCGGCCTGGAGTGATCACGACCGCTGCGACTTAACAGGAAAATAATAATGAAACAGATCATAACGATTGCAATTGCGTCAACTTTTTTACTGGGTGCTTGCAGCGGCGGTGGAGAACAACCGGCAGCCGTGAATGCGGATGCGAAGCCGTCTTGGGAGGAATATGCGGCTACCGTTATTGCGCAGTACTACGAGAGAAACCCCGAGACGGCCATCGACGCCGGCCTGCACGAATACGATGGCCAGATGTCGGACTACAGTCTTGCGGCACTGGATGAAAAAATGGATTGGCTTGACAGTGTGATTGCTACGGCCGAAACGTATTCGGATCTCGATGGCCTGGAAGCTTTCGAACGCGATTACTTGCTGACGAAAATGAGAGGCTCGTTGTTCTGGTTGCGCGAATCGGATTTTCCAACTAAAAACCCGCTTTTTTACAGGACGTCTGTCAGCGTTTATGTCGACAGGGAGTACGCGCCGCTCGAGCAGCGTATCGCGGCCTATACCCAGTACATCGCGCAAGTGCCGGAACGGCTGGCGACGATGAAGACAAATCTGCAACCGCCGTTGCCTGCGCCGTACCTCGAAATCAGCCACGGGGTCTTGTCCGGTTTTGCCGACTATCTTGAAAACACGGTTCCAGGACTGTTCGCATCTGTTGAAGATGAGCAACTGCAACGACAGTTCAGTGCGGCGAACGACGATGCTGCCGAGGCCGTAAAGCAGGCTGCTGCCTGGATCGATGAGCTGAAGGCGACGGCGACCAATGACTACGCGCTCGGCGAGGAGCGATTTCTGAAAATGTTAAGTGCAACGCAGGGTGTCGATATATCGCTTGCCGACCTAAAAGCTGCAGGCGAGCTCGATTTGCAGCGCAATCTCAACGCATTGCACGCGTCCTGTGCCGAGTTCGCTCCGGGCGCAAGCACGCAGGATTGCGTACTCCAGGTGCAGAATCGAAAGCCACCCGAAGGCGCCGTCGCGGGAGCGACGCGTCAATTGCCGGCGCTGCGGAAGTTTCTCGAAGACAACGACATCGTGTCGATTCCGGGCACCGAAGATGCACTCGTGGCTGAATCGCCACCACATCGCCGTTTCAACGCGGCCTACATCAGCATCCCGGGTCCCTTCGAAACCGGGTTGCCGTCCGTCTACTACATCGCGCCGCCTGATCCCGAGTGGAGTGAGGAAGACCAACTTGCCTACATTCCAGGCGAAACTGATTTGCTCGCAATTTCGGTACATGAAGTCTGGCCCGGACATTTCCTGCAATACCTGCATTCGAATCGCACTGAAAATAATATCGGTCGCCATTTCGGTACCTACTCGTTCAGCGAGGGTTGGGCGCATTACTCCGAGCAGATGATGGTCGATGCTGGTCTTGGCGCTGGCGATCCGGAAGTTCGTATCGGGCAGTTGCTCAACGCGTTGCTGCGCAATGTCCGCTACATCTGTGCGATTGGCCTGCATGTCGAAGGCATGACGGTCGAGGAAAGCCAGGCGATGTTCGAAGAGAAAGCATTTCAGGACTTTGGTAACGCCACTCAACAAGCCTACCGCGGTACGTATGATCCGGGCTACCTGAATTACACACTGGGCAAGCTCATGATCAATAAATTGCGCGAGGACTGGACGACGAGTCGTGGCGGGGAGGAAGCGTGGGGCAGATTCCACGATCAGTTTCTAAGCTACGGTGTGCCACCGATTCCGCTGGTCCGCGATCAGATGCTAAGTGACGGCTACGACGGCGACACGGCGCTACTCCCGCACGGAGAGCAAAGGTCCTGGTAGGAGCCCGCCATGATTTGCGCACGGCCGGCAGTCCGGACATTCTTTGCCGGAATGTCTCGATCCCGCTTGACGGGAGCTCGCTGCGCTGCGCTTTATTTCCGGCAAAGATCGCCCCTCCCGCCGTCCTCACAAATTCCGGCGGGTTCCTACAAGTCTTCCTTGTTTAACGTTGGCAGCTGATTGCCAAACAACGTCGTCAGGTAAAGCTTGTCGCGCGTTTCGAGGACACCGGTCAGTGACGGCACTTTTGCGTTAGGGTCCTGCAGGTTCATCAACACCTCACCGTCCCCATTGATCGCGATAACGTGTGATGATGGCTCGGCCCGCGGGCGAAACCTGGCCGGCAGTCGTTGCACGATCTTGCGCATTCGCGGGTTATTCGAGAGTTTGTCGAGCAAGTCGTTTCGGGGTGCGACAAGTCCTATCCAGAAACGGCCATTTATGCCGTTATTGATATTGTCCGGAAAACCAGGGAGGTTATCGATCAGGACTTCTGTATTGCCGACCTTGGGTCCGCGCAGCCAATGTTTCAAAATCCGGTACGAGCCGGTTTCAGCGATCAGCAAGTAATCCTGGTCGTCGCTGATGGCGACGCCATTAGCCATATTCAGATTGTCCACAAGGACCCGTGTCAAACCAGTGTCGGGATGATACTCAATGACCTGGCCGTGGCCGCCGTGTTCCAGAATATCGAGCAAGCTGGCCGCATAGGTGCCGCCGTACTGTTGTGCGCCAAACTTGGTGCTTGCTTCTGACACGTACATGGTACCGTCGCGCGCGATCGCGATGTCGTCCGCATAGACGAGGACACGACCGTTCACTGCATTGAATAGAATCTCGACCGATCCGTCCTGTGCAATGCGTTGCACACCCAGATAGGCATTGGCGACGATCAACGAACCATCTGCATCAAATTCAATGCCGAGTGGTCGTCCACCGGTCTCGGCGAATACGCTGACTGCTCCACTTTTTTGGATACGCAGTACAACGCCTTCATCACTCGTCACGTACAACAAGCCATCGGGGCCGATGGCTACATCTTCCGGGCCGCTGTAATCGCCAAGGTCGATCAACCGGGTCCGCCTGAGCTGATTATTGATGCCAAATGGATCGACGAGGCCGAGGCTGACCGGCGCATTCCAGCTTACGGGATCAACAGGCACCGGCCATAGCAGCAAATACAGGACCAACGAGGCCAATATCACTGCGGCAGGCACAAGCGTCTTGCTCATAGCATGGAGTGAGCTACCGGGCACTGTAGATCATGCGCAGAAATTCTGCGCGAGTTCGCGCATCCTTGCGAAATGTGCCGATCATCTGGCTCGTTACCATCGAGACGTTCGACTTGTGCACACCACGCGTTGTCATGCATAGATGCACCGCTTCGACGACGACGCCAACGCCTTTGGGCTTCAGTACGCCCTCAATGCAACTGGCTATTTGTGCCGTCATTTTCTCCTGTACCTGGAAGCGCCTGGCAAAAGCCTCAACGACACGCGCAAGTTTACTGATGCCAACTACTTTGCTTGTTGGCAGATAGCCGATGTGAGCTTTGCCAATGATCGGTGCCATGTGGTGCTCGCAATGTGACTCGAACTCAATGTCGCGCAATACGATCATCTCGTCATAGCCCTCGACTTCCTCGAAAGTACGCATCAGGTAGCCGACCGGGTCATCCTTGTAACCGCTGAACCAATCCTCGTAGGCCCTCGCTACGCGCTTTGGCGTGTCAACGAGACCCTCGCGCCCGGGATTCTCGCCGGCCCAGAGGAGCAGCGTGCGTACTGCTTCTTCTGCCTTTTTGCGACTGGGTTTACGTGGTTTTGAGTATTTCTTCTTGTTGGCGGCCACTACTATTCCTGGCGTCGTGCGAAGCAACCGATATTACCGTATCAGGTCGCTGATGCACGAGTCCCCTTTTATCGGATCATGCAGACTGCTTGTCCAGGGTCAGGCCGACGGGACAACTCACACCGGTGCCACTGAGACCACAATAGCCGCCGGAGTTCTTCGCGAGGTATTGCTGATGGTAGTCCTCGGCATAGTAGAACGTGGTTAGCGGCAGGATCTCGGTCGTGATCACACCGTAGCCGGCATGCTTGAGTTCTGCCTCGTAGGCGGCAAGCGAGCGCCGAGCTGCGGTCTGCTGCGCATCGCCGATGGTGTACACAGCCGAACGGTATTGAGTGCCTGCGTCGTTGCCCTGACGCATGCCTTGGGTCGGGTTATGACTCTCCCAAAAAACCTGCAGGAGTTTGTCGTAACTAATCGTGTCCGGGTCGAATATAACCAGCACAACTTCGGTATGACCGGTCATGCCCGAACAGACTTCTCGGTAATCGGGATTCGGAGTGATGCCGCCGGCATAGCCAGCCGCCGTCGAAACCACGCCCCTGGTTTCCCAGAAGCGGCGTTCTGCACCCCAGAAACAGCCGAGCCCGAACACGGCCTGCTGCAGACCATCATCGAATGGACCGACCAGTCGGTTGCCATTGACGAAGTGATGTTCCGCCACTGGCATCTGTTCTGTGCGTCCGGACAACGCCTCATCTGCTGTTGGCAATGTTCGTTTTTGTTCTGTGTGGCTCACTGCTATAGCGCCTGATAGCGCCCTCCACGGCGCGGCCGATGAATAATACCGTCGGCGCCTTGAAATCGCACCGGTATCGATTGCGTGTTGCCCCATTCAGTTGCCCGGTAAACGGCAAAATGCAGATGCGGCATCGTCGTGTGTCCGGTGTTACCCGAATAGCCAATCTTCTGACCTTGGGACACTCTGTCACCGACCTCGGGAAGTACGCCGTCTTGCCTCAGGTGGTAGTACTCGCCGGTTGTGCCATCGCTGTGCAAGATAACGACGAAGTTCGCGAATTTTCCGCAACCGTCGTCCCAACAACCCCTGGCGAATGATTCCTGAATCCGGGCGACGACACCGGCTCGTGCGGCATGGATCGGTGTACCAATGGGCATTTCCAGGTCAACTGCAAATTCTTCAAGTCCTGTGTGACTGAAGCGCGACCCGTAGCCCTGTAAAACGCGATACGACTTGCCGCTGGAGTAGGGCAGAGCATAAAGATGATCGTCATCATGAACAGCGTCTTTGTCGCCGATCGTCCATTCATAGGAGATTCGATAATCGCCCTTGCGTTTTGCGTTAGTGCGAAAAAGCTGCATAACTTGTTCTGACTGGTTTGGCGCTAGTGTGCGCGTCACGGTTTTCGGTCCGTCCACACGGAGGTGTCGTGTCCGAATGCTCAGCGTGTAAGTAATTGGAAAATTGCGCAGATTTCTAGCGTGCAAATTGACGTTACCACCATCTTCAATGGCATCGACGCAAATCCATTCGTCCTTGCACTCGGCAGAAGCGATGACTGCGACCATTAGCAATACAATGGCTGCCAGAAGTCGCTGGGTTAGAAATGTGCGCGCTGTCGGTCTTTCGATGACAATGATTGTCAACTCTTGTTGCTAAGTTTGGCTGATTCAGTCTCGCTACGGATAGCATCGAGGTCGGACTGTTTGTAAAAGAAGCGGTGTATCAGTAGTTGATTGGGAGACTCAACGGGTCCGGATTCTTCGAACCGTGGACGAAAAATCCTGCGGCGCATCTCGCGTTGCACCAGACGCAACATGTCGACGAAATCAGGAGGCACTGCTTCGACAATCTTCAGGTCTGTCGCACGACCGCGAGTGGTTACTGTGTAAGACACCGTGATCAGGCCTGTTAGAACCAGATCCTCGGACTGTGCATTAGTGTCAAGATCCTGTTCATTGACATATTGCGGTATTGGTCGCTCTTTCAACGTGACCAATTGCTCAAGGGACTCGTAGCGATAATCTAATCGTTGCTCTTCCTCAGACATCAAGTCCCAGGCATTTCGATATACCTTCCGGGCACGCTGCTCATTGCCTTGATACATGTAGTAATCGGCGAGGGCCAGGGTTGCATCGGCGACTATCTGCCAGTTGGAGTCGGGGTGCGATTGCGCGATTCTGAGCGCACGTTTGAAATAAATCTCACCTGTAGTCATCGATACCGACTGATAGGTATTTGTGCCGGATGCGTCGATATAGAAAAATGATTGGCCGAGCTTGGTCAATGGCTCTACGAGATCCAGAGAAATATTGTTGGCTGACTCTTCGATAATACGAATTACGCGACGATAAGTTGTGCGCTCATCGTAGACGAGTCCTGCTCGATGTTGCCACAGGGCACGTTTCATCAGCGCAGGCACAAGTTCCAGTGAGTTCTTGGCGTAATACCTGAGATTCAGTGCATATATGACGTCCTGGACCTCCTTCGCGGTATCCAAGGTGCCGAGCCTGAGACTTGCCTCCGCGAGCGACTCGAGTATGTCAACCTGACCAAGATTATGCGGGCCATCGTTGACGTGCGTGATATGCACTGCTCGGCGAAATGTTCCCGATGCGAGATCCGGTCGGCCACTATCAAGTTGTGCTGCGCCAAGGCCTTTGAGCGGATTAATGAGCTGCCGGCTCAGGCGATCTTCGTTGTCTTCGATAATCTCGATGGCCGACTGATAATTTTGTTGAGCAGAATCATATTGCTTCGTGCGGTGCTGCACGATTCCAAGGTTCGTCAACGCCTTTGCGGTATCGGTTGACGTTGGCCCGGCGACGCGAATCGCGAGTTCAACAACGAGTTTCGCGATGGAATCCGCTTCGTCGTAGACGCCGTCATTCATCAGCTGCTTGTATTTCTGGAACTGCATAATAAGCCGTTCGTGATCGCTGGGCTCGGCAACTGCGAATTCATCAACGCTTTCGATGACTTCGTTCGCGACAGGGACAACCTGATCGAGAGGCGCAGCCATTGCGTCGTTATCGGACTCGTCTTGTGCATTCAAACCTGTCGCAATAAGCAACAGAACAGCACCAATAACGGGGATCAAATTCTTGGTTTTTCGCATTTTATTCACGTTAAAACAGGGCCTGGCATCGCCGCGGCGGGCACATCGCTCAGATCTAATATCAGACTGGAAATAGACTGAGAAGTTCTGCAGACGAACTACCGGTAACGGTTCGTCCACTATACCGACTGCCGCTGGCGTCGGGTAGCGCCAGGTTTGCATCCTGAGAGATTCAGCGCCTAAAAATTGAGGCCAAACTGCTGTTGTCCAGGTCGTTCAAACTTGCCACAGTCCAGGCGCTGCTGGTAGCGATCAAATGTCAGGCCAAAGCGCTTACAGGCCGTGCGAAACCTCGCGCCGAGCATGTCCGCGTAGGCGCCGCGGCCCGACTGTCTGATGCCGAAGCGGCTGTCATAATCCCGGCCGCCGCTCGCCTGCCTGATGAGGCTCATTACGTGCTCGGCACGCTCCGCAAAATGAACGTCGAGCCAATCGACAAATAAGGTCTTCACTTCATGTGGCAGGCGCAGGAAAATATAACTCGCCTGGGATGCACCGGCATTGGCTGCCAACTCGAGAATTTGCTCTATTTCGGCGTCGTTGATGGCGGGAATTATAGGAGCCATCAGCAGGCTCGTCGGAATTCCATTTGACGTCAACTTTTTCATAGCCTTGAGCCGTGATGCTGCCGAAGGCACTCGTGGTTCCATGATGCGTTTCAGCGAGGCACTTATTGTCGGTAAGCTGATTGCCACGGAGCAGAGATTGCGTCGGGCCAGCGCTGCGAGCAGATCAATGTCGCGAGTGATCAGGCTGCCCTTGGTGATTAAATTCACTGGGTGAGAGTGCTTGAGAAACAATTCGAGAAGTTGCCGTGTCACACGCACCGACTTTTCGGCGGGTTGGTATGGATCGGTATTGGCACCGATCGTTATCGGTTTGCATTCGTAGCCTGGTTTTTCCCACTCCTCAAGCAGTCGGCTCGCGGCATTGGGTTTGTAGAAAATTTTCGTTTCGAAATCGATACCTGGCGACAGGTCCAGGTAGCTGTGGCTCGGCCGTGCGTAGCAGTAGATGCAGCCGTGCTCGCAACCCTGGTAAGGATTAATGGATCGGTCGAAAGGTACGTCAGGCGACTTGTTGTAGCTGATGATCTTGCCTGTGCGCATTGCCGTCAGAACCGTTTCGGGGGTCTGCTGTTCGCGCTGGGCTGCCTCTTCTTCGCTTAGCTCAACGGCGCGCTTCTGAAATCGGCCATCAGGGCGCGACACCGCGCCACGACCTTTGTGTGGAGTGAGAACCAACGGACTTCTCGATTACTGTATATACATAAGGGGTATCCATTTAGCTCCACAACATACAATATGTAGTGGTGCCAGAAAGTCTCAAAATCGCGATTGTATACTATACAAACCAAGCCACACTAGGTACTATACAAACCAAGCTAGGAGGTTCGCCACAATGAAAATTCAACAACTTACGGTC
>JACZSM010000081.1 GCA_022574185.1 Pseudomonadota bacterium | reverse complement strand
ATAGACGTTGTCTATGTTTACGGCTATGGGTTTCCGGCATGGCGAGGCGGACCCATGCACTACGCCGACGCGGTGGGTCTCGACAAAGTGCTCGCGCGAATCACGGAGTTTCGCGATCGATTCGGTGCAGCCAACTGGACTCCGGCGCCCCTGCTTGAACAATTAGTTAGTGAGGGATCGACGATCGAAGCATGGGCGGCCGCGAACGGATGATCCGCAAGTCTGACCTGACGTAGCGGTCGAACCACGCAAGAATTTGACGTTTCTCCGCCTAAAGAATTCCTTGAATCTGCCGATAAGTAAAATGTAAGCTATTGATTTTAATTAGTTAAAAGAGTGAATAAGCGAATCACCGTTCGTTCAATTCTGCTGATATTGCTGGCATCGCCGCAGCTGGCGATGGCGATTTCGCAGTCGTTCAATAGCAAGGATTGTCCGGCATTTGACGCCGCACGATTCTGGCTCCAATCGCTGATGACCGCGGAATGCTGCAAGAAAATTGCCGCCGCAGACAAGCAGGCAGATGATGTCATACGCGACCTCGCGTACTCGGCCGGGCTGTGCCATAACATCGGCCTGATGGTGCTTGCACATCTGGAGCCTGCCAGGACGAACGCAATTCTGGCTGCACATCGTAAGCACACCGAACCGGGCGGGCTCAGCAAAACGTTTATGTCTGAGTTTGCGACAGATCACCGGGATATGACCAGCGAACCAGCCTCGATAAACTGGCTCAAGCACTTCAAATTGACGTGGACAGACTGCAGAAGATGGCCATGATCGGCGAGCGTCAAATAGAAAGGGTGGAATCTCTCGCGAGCAATATGACGGCTTGATCGATAGTGTGTAACACTTGGTTGGAACGAACTCGATCGGGTTTTACCTATGGCCTCACTGAAAATCCACGTCTGTAATTTTGCGATCACTATTGCGGCGACGATTGCACTTGCCTGTGCGGCTGTCGCTGAAGATATTGCTGCTGACCATCGGTCGCGGCAGGTCGATTCTCTATTCGCGTTTCTTGATGATGGCAAGCGGCCTGGTGCCGCGGTCACGGTCATTGATCACGGCAAGGTCGTGTATAGCAAGGGATTCGGTTACGCAGATCTGCACAAAGATGTTCGGATTACGCCGGAGTCGACATTCCGGCTCGGTTCTGTGTCCAAACAATTCACGGCCATGGCGGTCATGGTGCTGCAAGAGCAGGGCAAGCTCGAATACGATGACCTGATAGTGGATTACCTGCCTGAACATGCAGTTTATCCTGGCATCACGATTCGCCATCTCATGATCCATACCTCTGGTGTGCCGGACTACTACGACATGATCGAGGCAAGTGACCGGCTGCTGAGCAATGCAGAAATCAGTCAGTACATCGCCGGCATAGGCAATTCCGTTTTTGCGCCGGGCGAAAAATATGAGTACAGCAATTCGGCGTACGAATTATTGGCGCTGATCGTTGAGGCGGCGTCCGGTCAGCGCTTCGCGGATTTCATGCAAGAAAATGTCTTTGCACCGGCCGGTATGTCCGGCGCGCTCATTTTCGATCACACGGCACCCGAAATAGCCAATCGTGCGTTCGGCTACGATAGCGAATCGAACGGCTACGTGTTGGACGACTATCATTTCCTGAACGGAGTTGTGGGCTCAGGCGGAACCTATGCGACCTTGAATGACTTTTACGGATGGGACCAGGCCCTTTACGGCGATAATCTTGTGTCGCAGCAGACGCTGAAGAAAGCATTCACACGTGCAACTCTGAACAACGGCGATGAGTTCGACTACGGATTCGGCTGGCGACTTGATAGCTACCGTGGCCATGACCGAATCGCACACGGTGGCAGCTGGGTCGGTTTTCGTACCGGTATAGCGCGCTTTGTTGACCAGCAACTGACCATCGTCGTACTGAGCAACCTCAGCGACTTCGAGCCGGGCTTGTACATCGACAGGGTCGCCGATATTTATCTGCCCAAAAAGATCGGTGAGTTTCGCGCGTCATCATCGCTGGAGCAGGTCCAGCGACAGATGCGCCGATTGCCGACGGATATTATCTGGTGGGATGTTCATGGCACGGACCAGGCCTGGAACTTCAAGAATCTGCACCAGATATTCCCGACCACCAACGTTTATCGCGATGGGCCGGTCAAAGAACTCACGCGCAAACCGATGCCCAGGATCGGTGCTGTTGCGGTTGACACGCCGCAGGGCTCGATGAGTTTTGACGAGTTCATTGAGTCCGATCAATCGACGTTGATGGGTATCGTCGTATTGCACCGGGGACAGATTGTCTACGAACGCTATCCCAGGATGCAGGAGCACGAGATGCCCGTGTACTGGTCTGTCGCAAAGTCATTCGTCGGCACGGTGGTTAGAATTCTCGAAGAACGCGGCGAAATCAATGTCAGTTATCCCATCGACTACTACATTCCGGAAATCAGTGAGTCCGACTTTGCCGGCATCTCGGTACGCGATGTACTGGACATGGCAACGGGTCTTGAATGTGCTGACGATTACTCGAATCAAAAGACCTGCTACTACCGCTACGGGGCTGCCATCGGTGATGGTTTCCGCGTGGCTGACTCCCCGGATAATCCCTACGATTTCCTGGCGAACCTGAAAGGCACCAAGAGGCATGCCGATCCTGGGCATCAGTTCTCCTACTCCGGTCTGAACACTTTCGCGCTGGCCTGGATGGTCGAGAAAGTCACGGGCGTGCCATTCCAGGACGTGTTCAGCCGTGAAATCTGGACTCAAATCGGTGCCGAATCGAATGCTGCATACATCGCACCACGCTACGGCATTGCTGTAACCCATGGCGGCTTCATGGCGCGATTGCGCGACGTCGCGCGGTACGGCCTGTTATTCACGCCCAGCTATCGGGTAGTGACGGATCACAAGATTATTTCCGATGAGCACCTGGATTTCATTTTGAACGGCGGCCGGCCGGAGCTTCTGACCAACGCCGGAGCCCCGGACACGAGTGTTACGGGCATCAAGCACAATATCTATCAGTGGGATCGAGTCTACGTCAACGGCGACATCTACAAGGGCGGTTGGGCTGGCCAGGGGCTCTTGATCAATCCAAAACGCGATACCGTGGTTGTGTTTACGGGTTACCTGAAAGACGACGAGGGCACCGAGGTCAAGGCGCGGCCAATAATCATAAAGCTCATGAATGACGTTTTCGGCGACTAAGTGAATGTGTCATTAACACCGGCATTGCTCAGGTTCTGAACAAGACTGTCAAAGCCCCGCGTTAACTTGGCCCGCATGCCGCACCTTATTGCAGCTTCGATATTGAGCGGATTGTCATCGAGAAATAATATCTTCTCAGCGTCGATGGCGAAGTGACTCAACACATCCTCGAACGCGCTCGAGTCCGGTTTGAGATGCCCGGTTTCGTAAGATAGAAACCGCTTGTTAATTAAGGGAGCCAGTCGCCCCGCAATATCGTCTCGATTCCAATGAATCTCATTGGTGTTCGACAACAGTGCGATTTGGTGGCGTCGCCCGATTGATTCGAGCAATTCCGGCACGCCTTCGTATATTGCATCCGGCCACGATTCCAGTCGCCGCAGGAATTCTTCCGGTGTGTAGGACAGAGCAAACTCTTCTACGATGGAGCGCGCGAATTGCGTGGTACTTATTTCACCAGATTCAAATTTGCGTACCGCAGGCGAGAGCAACCAGGTTTCCATGAAATCGTCCTGATCAACATCTAAATCGAATGTGGTCAGCGGGTCGCGGAGGTTCAGCAGCACACCACCCATGTCCAGCAGCACCAGCTCTATATCGGCTGGCATCAGTCGCGAATCTTTGTGTTCCATAGCGTTGCCGCCAGTAGCATCGAAACTATGGACGTGCCGACCCAGAACATGACAGCGGCATCGAAGTCGTAAGTCGTGACGCCGTCAATAACCGTCGTTCCTGCGCTGATCAACCCGGCGCTGATGACATCCTGTGTGCCGGCACCGAGATAACTGAAAACCCCAACCAGTCCCATCGCGGCGCCCGTAGCGCCGAGAGGCGCAATATCAACAGCAAACAAACCGCCGATCGACGCGATGAGACCGCTGAGCGATGCGCCGTAAATGGCGAAGGCGATCATCAACACAAATTGGCTCTGCGGGCCGTAGAATATAAGCAGCAGCGCGAAAACCTCGACAATGGCAAAGATAAGGTTGGCGGGTGGGCGGCGTGCATCGAAGATCTTGTCTGACAAATAGCCGTATCCGATTGAGCCCAGGATGCCGGCGGCGCCATAGATACCCATCAAGGTGCCAGCTCCGACAAGGGTATAGCCGCGTATCTCCTGCAAATAGAGAATGCCCCAACTGTTAATGCCATAGCGGGTCATGTACATCAGCGCGCTGGAGATGGCGACCACCCAGATCGCGCCGATGCCAAATATCGTCTTCTGTGTGGCCCACGTGCTTTTTTCTTTCTCAGGTTCGGGCTCGTCGCCGTGAAACTCATGCACGTCAGGAAGGCCCATGGTCTCTGGGGCGTCGCGGAGAAATGAGTACACCCAGGCGGCCACGCCGATACACAGGATGCCTGGCGTAATGAATCCGTATTGCCAGCCCCACGCAGCGACCACTGCTGCAATGACGTAGTAAGTCAGGCCTTCACCTATGGCATGTGAAGCACTCCAGATGCCATAGGCTCTGCCACGTTCGCTGATCGAAAACCAGTTCGTGATACTGATAACGGCCGAGGGTGCCGCCATGCCCTGAAACCAGCCATTCAATATCCACAGCGTGATCGACAGCCACAGCAGGCTGGACCAGCCCATGACCAGATTCAGTAATGCCGCCACGAAAATACTGACCGTAAAAAACACGCGCGGCGAAAAATGATCCGCTGCAAAGCCATTGAAAAATTTGCCGGCTGCATACCCGTAGTACAAGGCTGCGCCGATCATGCCCAACTCATCGACCGAAAAGATGCCGTTGTCGATCAGTGGTTTCTTGACGATATTGAGACCGAGACGGCAGGTATAGATAAAGCCGTAACCGAGCGTGATCGCGAGCATGACGCGCACGCGATGTTTTCTGAACGTTACGCCCACGTCGGCAAGGTCTGTTGTCATTTTTGTTCCTCTGGCTCGTTCGAGTTCAGAGCTACAGGGCTGGAAATTCTATCGCGTTACCGCTCTGATGTGTCGGGAACGGTCGGTGTATTCGATCTGCGAGCCCGGAATAAGCCCTATTGTTATATTGACAGGACTAATAGTACTATGTCGTTGGGGACGTGATCGGCTGATCCGCCGGGGCAACGACAATAACAACGAAAATAAGATGAGTGATGCATCGGGGCGCAAAGGCCCACTGACTGACATACGCCTCGTCGAACTCGGCCAGTTAATCGCCGGCCCGTTCTGCGGGCAGCTCATGGCTGACATGGGTGCCGACGTCATCAAAGTCGAGCCGCCAGGGCAGGGCGATCCAATGCGGGCTTGGGGTCGTGGTGACTATCCGCTGTGGTGGCAGGTCTGCGCACGTAACAAGCGCGTGGTGACCGCAAACTTGCGCGAAGCCGAAGGCCAGGCGCTCGTGCGTAAATTGATTGCAGAATCGGACATGGTGCTGGAAAATTTTCGGCCCGGAACGTTGGAACGTTGGGGACTCAGCTACGAAGAACTCGCCAAAGATAATCCCGGTCTGATCATGATTCGCGTGTCGGGCTACGGTCAGACCGGGCCGTACGCGAATCGCGCCGGTTATGCGTCGGTTGGCGAGGCGATGGGCGGCATGCGGTATTTGTGCGGTGAGCCAGACAAGAAACCCTATCGCACCGGCCTGTCCATTGGTGATTCACTCGCGGCGACCTACGCCTGCATGGGCGCACTGGCGGCCTTGCACCATCGGGACAAGACCGGTGAGGGACAGGTTATCGACGCTTCAATTTTCGAGTCGGTTCTCAGTGTCATGGAAGCAACCATTCCCGAGTACACGGTCAGCAATTACATTCGTGAACGCTCCGGAGCGACGCTGCCAAATGTTGCGCCATCGAATATTTACGACTGCAAAGATGGCCCTTTCCTGATCGCCGCAAATCAGGACACGGTCTTTCGCCGTCTGTGCGCGGTGATGGGCGAACCCGAATTGGCCGAGGACGAGCGCTACCATACACATACGGCACGTGGTGTAAATATGGTCGAACTCGACGCACACATCTCCAATTGGACCAAGACTCGAACCGTTGCCGAGGTGGATCAACTGATGCAGGAAGCGGGCGTACCCGCGGGCAGAATTTACCGCGCGCCGGAGATGCTTGCGGATCCGCAATTCCAGGCGCGGGACGCAATTATCGAGACGCCGACCGAGGAGTGGCCCGACCTTAAAATGCAAAACGTGTTCCCGAAAATGTCCAAGACACAGGGTGAAGTGCGGTGGACGGGTCCTGCAACCCTGGGTGCGCACAATGAAGAAATTTATGGTGGATTGCTTGGACTAAGCAGCGCAGAAATAACAGCGTTAAAAGAGAAGTCGATTATATAGGGGAAGACGCATGACGTATCGATTGGGAGTTGATGTAGGCGGTACATTTACCGATCTGTTGCTGGTCGATGAATCGTCGGGCAGGACTTACATGGCCAAAGTTTTGTCTACACCGGAAGATTCGTCGATTGGTGTACTCAATGGTATCGAGCGCATCTGTGACGAGTCCGATATCGACACCACGCAGGTCAAACAAGTGATGCACGGGACGACGGTTGCGACCAACGCCGTCCTGACACGTAAAGGTGCGAAAGTCGGGCTAATTACCACGAAGGGTTATCGGCAAGTCTTGCAGGTCGCTCGCTCATTCTGCCCGGGCGGACTTGGCGGTTGGGTCAGCTACATGAAAGCGCCGCTGTTAGCACCGCTGGAGTTGACCATTGAAGCCGATGAACGTCTCGATGCCGCCGGCAATGTGGTGAAGCCCCTCGATGTCAAGGCGCTGCGTCGTGACCTTAAAACGCTGTCCGACACAGGGGCAGTCGAGGCACTCACAATTTGCCTGATGAACTCCTACGTTAACGGCGTACACGAAGTGCAGGTGCGTGACGTCGCACAGGAATTTTTCGGCGATATTCCTATTTCAATCAGCAGTGACGTCGTCCCCGAGATGCAGGAATACGAGCGCACCGAAACGACAGTGGTCAATTCCTACGTGCGGCCACAGGTGTCCAAATACGTGGGAAATCTGCAGACCTCCCTGGAGGAGCGACTGCGGAAGGATGTCAAGCTTGCCATTCTGCGCTCCGACGGCGGCCTGATGTCCGCTCGCGCGTCGGGCGAGTCGCCGGTCAATATGTTGCTGTCCGGCCCAGCCGGCGGCGTTTCAGGTGCCATTTATTTTTGCAAGCGTGGTGGTTTCGAGAATATCCTGACATTCGACATGGGCGGTACGTCAACGGACGTCGCCCTGATCCAGAATGGTCAGGCACGTATTCGTCGCGAAACGCGTGTGGGCGACATCACGGTGCGTGCACCGTCTGTCGACGTTCGCACCATTGGCGCCGGTGGAGGTTCAATAGCGTTCGTGCCTGAATTGACCAAGGCTCTGCGCGTTGGTCCTGACTCAGCCGGTGCGGACCCGGGGCCTGCTGCCTACATGAAAGGCGGCGACAAACCGACGGTTTGTGATGCCAACGTCGTGCTCGGATATTTGCCGTCCGACGTCAAGCTGGGCGGTGCGATGACGATCAACCACGACGCCGCTGTTACGGCGGTACAAACCGTGGCTGATGCGATGAATATTGATCTTATGGCGGCTGCCGAAGGCATCGTCAAGATCGTCAATGAATCGATGCTGGGTGCGTTGCGGCTCGTGTCGGTCGAACAGGGATACGATCCTCGCGACTTTGCCCTCGTCGGTTTCGGCGGCGCAGGCCCGCTGCATGCCAACGCGCTCGGGATTCTGTCGGGCGCCTGGCCCGTTATTGTGCCACCGGGTCCGGGTGTGCTCTGTGCCTATGGCGATGCGACCACACGGATCCAGGATGAGGCTTCACAGACCTATGTCACACGTATCGACGAACTTGGCGCGGATGAACTGATCGAGCAGCTCGAAATATTACGCGCACGTGCGGCCGAGTCGTTCGAGGCAGATGGCATTCCAGCTGACAGCCAGGAAGTGAATTACCAGGCTGATATTCGTTATGCCGGCCAGGCATTCCAGCTGTCGCTGGAAGTAACGACGGATGAATTGAAGAGCAAAGGTCTTGCGGTACTCACTGATGAGTTCGATCGGCAACACGAACAGCTGTTTACGTTCGCGCACGGCAAGGATCACGAAATCGTCATCATTCGCGCCATCGTAAAAGAGACCAGCAGTCTCACCGCCGAACTCAAGGAGGTCAGCGACAAGAAGACCAAACTTTCCGACGCCAAGCTTCACGATACCCGGTTCTACCATGAACGGGAGTGGCACGATGCTGTGATTTACGATCGCGACAAGCTCGGTATCGGAACGCTGGTCACTGGACCGGCAATTGTCGTCGAGATGGACGCGACGACACTGATCCTGCCCGGGCATGCCGCCACCGTCGACAAAATCGGCAATCTTTTGATTAACCCGGTTTAAAAGGAGTTCGTCATGACAGCAAAAATCATTGAAACAAACTCCACGCCGTTCAAGACTGTTGACGTTGATCCGGTCACGGTAGATATCATTGAAAACGCGCTCAAGAATGTGCGCGTCGAAATGGACGCAGTGCTGTTTCGCACGGCGATGAGCCCGGGAATTCGCGAACAGGGCGATTGTTTTCCGATGGTCGCGAATCGTGACGGCAAGATGGTCGTTGGCCAGTTTGGCTCATTCATTGGCGGATTCATGGATGCCTACGAAGGGGATATCGAAGAGGGCGACATCATTCTGACCAACGATCCGTACATGTGTAATGCCGCGGTATCCCACTTGCCGGACTGGATCGTACTTGTGCCGATCTTTAAAGATGGCCGGCACATGGCCTGGTCTGCGATGTTCGGGCACATGTCCGACAATGGTGGCATGGTGCCGGGGTCGATACCGGTCAGCGCGCAAACGATTTACCAGGAAGGCATTCGCATTCCGCCGACCAAACTCTATAAGAAGGGCGAGCTACAGACCGATCTGCTCGAGCTGATTCTGCACAATGTGCGCACGACGGAGTGGAACCGCTTTGACCTGAATGCTTTGGTCGCGGCCTGTCGCACGGCGGGCAAGCGCTGCGTCGAGATCGCCGAGCGCTTCGGTGACGACACGTTCTACACGACCATGCAGATCATGCTGGATCGAAACCTCGAGGCAATGCGCGCCATCATCAACATGATTGTTCCCGAGGAGCCGCAGTACTTCGAGGACTACGTCTGCGACGACGGTGTCGGCAAAGGACCGTACAAGATTGCGTGCAAGCTATGGCGCGAGGGCGATGTCGCGATCTTCGACTTCGAGGGTACCGATCCACAAGCCGAAAGCTCGATCAATTTCTATCTCAGTGAAGATATGTTCAAGATGTTCTTCGGTTCGTTCACCATCAACCTGTTTGAT
>JACZSM010000080.1 GCA_022574185.1 Pseudomonadota bacterium | reverse complement strand
GATTTTCAACACCGACGAGGTCGAAAAATGTTCTCTTCGGATCCGCCCCCGAGACAACCCGGTCGGCTTCGATTTTGTCGCCATCGACCATCTGAACACCGTTGGCGATCAGCCCATCGGCACTGCCATCGATAAGAATGCGACCGACTTTTGCAGCAGTCCGAATCTCCGCACCCAATGATCTGGCCGCTGCACCAAGTGCATTGATCAGGCCGCCGGCGCCGCCTTTGAGGATTGCATGGCCGCCGTGGTTTTCACCGGCCCTGCGATAAAGCATTGTAAGCACCGCACCATTCGGGGAGCGTGGTGCCATTTTCGAACCGATGAGCCCATCCCAGCTCAAGATGGCTTTGAGTATCTCGTTGTCGAAATTCTCGTCCATGAGATCGCGCGTTGGCAGCGAGACGACCCGCATAAACTCGCGCATATCCTGCTTGCCGATACGGCGCAGGTTAAATCCAATGTGCGCGAAAGTCAGCATATCGCTGATGCCGGTTTTCGCAACGCGTGGCATCGTCTTCATCCAGAAGGGCTTCAACACAGCGGAGAATCGCTGCATGAGGCGATCGTAGTCCTGATAGGCACTGGAATCGCCGCTGCCGACACCGCTGACCGAATCCTCATGGACGATCACATGTTCCCCATCCGCATTCAGCCCGACAAGCGGCAGGAGCTCCGGTGCCATCTCCAGACCATGTGACTGGAGTTGCAGATCCTTGCAAATCTTCTTTGGGAAGCCGTTAAGCGAATGCGCGACAGATGCCTTGAATCCAGGATGGAATTCTCGCGCAGCGGCAAGACCGCCTATTTCGTCGGCGGCTTCAAGGACGAGCACGCGCTGGCCATGTTTCGCCAGATAGGCGGCGCACACAAGAGCATTGTGCCCCGCACCGATGACGATCGTGTTGTAGCGATCAGAACTCACGAAAGCATTCTTTCTGTAACAAAGGTCGTGCCAGTCTAGTCCCTCAACACAGGCAATCCTCCGCCCCTATACGCTCAAGCTCCAAATGCGGCGTGGAGATCGGGCCAATAATCTTGATCATCTGGCTCGGGAAAACAGCGGCAGCGTGCCAAGTCGATCCTTGAACTCGACCACCTCACCGTCAATGTTTCGCAGCGGTTGGGGTGGATCCGCTTTTTGTGTCAGCAGAGTAACAACGATCATTGTAACCAGGCCCACAAGCAGCCCCAGCAGGTCGCCCGGAAAGTCGGGCGCGTATACGATCGCCACGAACCAGGTGAGGAAGCCCATCCCCATCGATGCCAGCGCACCCGTGCGGTTTGCGCGCTTCCACCAGACACCAACGATGAATGGCACCGTTACGCAGACAAGAATGACGGAGTTCGCATCAAGGATCAGGTTGTAGACGACCTGTACTTCGAGCGCCACGTAAACAGCGATGCTGCCGAGCACCGGAATAGCGATTCGTGTGGCCATGAGTTGCTGTCGGTCGGAAACCTTCGGCTTGAACAGCGGCAGTATGTTGACGCTGAAAACACTGGCGGCGGCAAGCAACGCGCTATCGGCACTGCTCATGATGGCTGCCAGAAGCGCACCGACAAAAATTGCAATCGCCACCGGGTGCAGATGAGCAATCGCGAGTTCGGGAATGACGGTTTCAGGATCCGTGAGGCCAGGCATCGTTATGCTGGCAATGATGCCCAGCGTTACGGGAATGAGGCCGAGAAACAAATGCCCGAATCCTGCCAGGTAAAAAGAGTTCTGGGCTGTCTGTTCGTTTTTTGCGGAGCACGCGCGTTGTATCAATGTCTGTGCGGTCACATCGGCCAGGCCGAAAATCAGCCAGGCGCGAAAATAGTTGAGCCAGTGCAATGCGGAACGTTCCACAGGAATCATGCGGAACGTGTCTTCCGGCAGGTGTGGTGCGATGTTCCCCCAACCTCCGACGTCGATGAGAACAACGACCAGCAACATGACCAGACCAACGGCGATGACCGCCATTTGCACAAAATCGGTCATGGCAACTGCCCACATTCCACCGGCCACCGTATAGACGAAAACAACCAGCGCCCCGCCCATGATGCCGATTTCCAGCGGCACACCCGTCAGCGTTTCAAAGACGAAGCCAAACGCCACGAGCAGCGCACCCGTCCATCCGATGTTTGAGGAAATGGATCCAATCGCCGCGATCGTGGCCGCTGTCGTCCCGTATCGATTTTGAAAAAAATCAATAAACGTCAGTAAACGCAATCGTCGGAAAATTCGGGCAAAGAAATAGCCGACGATGAACAGGCAAAGCGCCCCACCGAACGGATCGGCAATGACGCCTAACAAGCCGTGCTCATAGGCGGCGCCGGCGCCGCCCATCATCGTCCCACCGCCAAACCAGGTTGCAATGATCGTCGCACTGCCGATCCAGAGCGGCATCCTGCGCCCGGCGACGATGAAGTTCTCCGTGGAGTCCACGGTCTTTGCCGCGCGTATGCCGATATACAGCATGGCCACCAGGTAGACGCCGACGCCAATAAAAATAATTGTCTCAGAACTCAACAAACATCTCCTTACCCATTGCCGACCGGCTTGCTCTGCGTTTTGGCAATTAACCGCGAACTGTACTATAGGGCGACACCGCTAACTTCCTGCCGAACAGGCGACATTTACAGGAATATGCAGCGGGTATGCTGCATTGCAATTGCAGCGAGTATGCTGCGTTGCAATGGCAGCGGGTACGCTGCGTTGCAATGGCAGCGGGTACGCTGCGTTGCAATTCGTGAACAGGACATGCCAACCTTGGGGATTCGTCAACAAATACGTCAGGATAATCCTGAGCAGGACATTAAGGATCGGCACGTCACCGGCCAATGAATAACTACGATGCCATTGTTATAGGCGCTGGTCATAACGGATTGACCAATGCTGCTTTTCTCGCCAAGGCCGGCTTGCGCGTACTCGTTGTCGAGCGCAATGCCTACATCGGCGGTGCGACGGTTAGTCGCGAACTGCATGAGGGCTGGCAATACTCCAGCTGCTCTTACGTTTGCAGTCTCTTCCGGCCTGAAATATACAATGCGCTCGATCTCGGTCGTCACGGCCTGAAAATCATTCCGTTGGTCAGTAGCATGACCTTCAAACAGGATGGCGACTACTTCGGCAGTTACTCGCAACCCAACATCCGCCGCCGTGAGTTAATGCGCCACAGTCTGCGAGATGCAGATGCGGTCGTTCGCTTCGACGCAGACGTTCTTCGCTGGTGCAAGCTCATACGGGGTTTTCTGCTCAGGACGCCGCCGGACCCAGGATCCTTTCGGCCGCGGGACCTATTCGAGTTTGCCTATTTGCTGAAGAAGTATTACGAGCTGAGTGAGTCTCAGCTCTACGAATTCATACGTTTCTTCACCATGTCCATCGCCGAATACCTGGAAAATTATTTCGAAAACGACACCGTCCTCGCGCACTATTCCGGCGGCAGCATCATTGGCACCGGGCTCGGCGTCTATTCTCCCGGAACGGCCTACGTGTTGTTGCATCACGCAATGGGCGACGTGGATGGCAACATAGGATCGTGGGGCTTCGCCCGCGGCGGCATGGGCGCCGTAGCCGACGCACTCGCGTCATCGTTTCAGGCACATGGCGGCGAAATACGAACCGATGCAGATGTCCGCAGAATTATGGTTGCCGGCAACAAAGCCACCGGCGTCGAACTCGCATCAGGCGAAATAATCACTGCGAAAACCGTCGTGTCGAACCTGGATGCAAAACGCACGTTCCTGCAAATAATGGATGAGGCCGACCTGCCACCCCAGCTGGTTCACCGTGCGAAACATTTCAAGATTCGCGGCTCGTCCGGGAAACTGAATATCGCGCTCGACGGTATGCCGGAGTTCCCCGCGCTGCCGCATGGCTCACCGCTGACACTCGGCCATATGCATTTTACGGATACGCTGCATCGCCTGGAAAAAGCCTATGACGACTGGAAGGACGATCGTTGGTCAGCGGATCCCTATTGCGACGCGCTGGTACCGTCGCAATACGATCCGAGTCTTGCGCCACCGGGTAAGCACATGATGTCCGTCTTCGTACAGTATTGCCCGGTCAATCCGGAGGGCGGCTGGACCGATGCGAAACGCGAGCAGTTCGGCCAGACCGTTATCGACCAGATTGCAGATTACAGCCCGAACTTCAAGGACCTGCTGCTACACGTTGAGGTACGCACACCGCGTGAAATCGAAGAAGAAACCGGACTTACGGAAGGCAATATCTTTCAGGGCGAACTGACGTTCGACCAACTCCTGTTCAATCGACCGTTCCCCGGCTATGCGCAATATCGCGGCCCTGTGAAGGGCATGTACATGTGCGGCTCGTCCACACACCCCGGCGGCGGTGTGATGGGTGCGCCGGGCGCCAATGCGGCGCGTGAAATACTTCGCGACCTGCGCAGGCCGGATACGACACCGCAAGAGTTCAGCGATGATTGAGCGAATTGACGCAATCATCATCGGTGCCGGACACAACGGTCTCGTCTGCGGCGCATATCTCGCCCGCTCGGGACTGAAGGTCCTGTTCCTCGAAGCAAGAGACGCGGTGGGCGGCATGACGTCGGAGAGCACCATTGACGATGATTTTCACATCGCCGGCCTCGCACACACAAGCTTTCCGGTTTGCGCGAAGATTCGTAAAGACCTGCGGCTGGAGAAATTCGGCTACTCCGCGGGTAAAGGGATTGAAACGATTACGTTGCAGGAAGATGGTCGGCATTTGCGGTTTGGCCGTAATACGGTATCGGGGCCCGACCTTACTGACAAAGATGTAGATGCGTACCGCCACTTCAAGGACGAGTTTTTCGGCTACGCGAAAGCGATGCGCCCGATGTTTGCAACAAGGCCACCGCGTCTGAAGAACATGGACTTCGCAGACAAGATGACGCTGGCGAAACTGGGATGGAACATCCGCTTCGGTCTTGGCCGGGAATCCATGTACGAATTCCTGCGCGTCGCTGCGATCAATATATACGACGTACTCGAAGAGGAATTCGAGGATGAACGACTCAAAGGGGCTCTGGCCGCGGATGCGGTCATCGGCCATCACATGGGTCCGCGTTCGCCAGGCACGGTCCTGACATGGCTTGCTCGTTTGCATGCAGAACTGAATGGTCCGTTGTCTGTCGTTAGCGGCGGGCCGTCGCAAATGTGCAATGCATTACTGCAAGCCGTCGAAGCATCCGGCGCGTCAATCCGCACGGGCGCCAGGGTCAAAAAGATTCTTGTGGATAAGGGAAAAGCGTTTGGCGTTGAACTGGAAGACGGCGAGATTGTGAAGGCGAAGACGATTGTCTCGAACGCGGATCCTCGTTCGACCTTCCTCGAGCTGGTCGGTGCGCCGCAACTTGACGCGACGTTTATACAACGGGTGACGCAGATACGCGGCGCCGGCGATGTCGCCAAGCTGCACCTCGCATTGTCCGGCACGCCTGAGTTTCTGGGGCTATCGGCGTCGGAGCTCGAGAACCGGCTGCTGATCGCGCCAACAATGCGGTATGTCGAACATGCCTTCAACGATGCAAAATACGCCAGGTATTCAGAGCAACCGGTGCTCGAAATTACACTTCCGAGCCTGCACAACGACTCGCTGGCACCCAGGGGTCACCATGTTATGTCGGTCAATATCCAGTACGCGCCTTATGACATTGACGGTGGCTGGCACGAACAGAAAACGACGTTTGCCTACAAGATCATTGCCCTGATCGGCAAATATGCTCCGAACCTGAAATCATTGATCGTCGATCATGAATTTCTGACGCCTCAAGACATCGAGAGTCGGTACAACGTGCGCCAGGGTCACTGGCACCATGGCGAGATGACCATTCACCAGTCCTTCATGATGCGGCCGGTACACGGTGCCGCACAATACAACACGCCAATCGATGGCCTGTACCTCTGCGGGGCCGGCGCGCATCCGGGCGGCGGACTGACGGGACTGCCGGGGCATAACGCAGCGCAGCGCATCCTCGAATCAGGGATCGCGAAATGAGCATTCCGAATGACCACTTTCGTCAGGCCATACAACATACGCCCTTTCACGCTCGACTTGCGGCGCTGACGCAGACTGAGGAATGGACCGTCTGGAACGGCTGCATGGCGCCGCGCGTGCTCGACAAATTATCGACCGAATACTTCGCGGTACGCAGTTCCTGCTCGGTGATGGATATGTCGCCGATGGAGAAGTACCGCATCACCGGTGCTGACGCATACCGATTCCTGGATCGACTGCTGACTCGCGATCTGTCGGCACTCAGACCGGGTCGGGTCACCTACGTTGTGTGGTGTAACGATGAGGGCAAGCTGATTGATGACGGTACGCTGTTCCAGTTCGGCGACGGTGATTACAGACTTTGCTCGCAGCATCACCAGTTTGACTGGCTAATGACGTCGGCGATGGGGTTCGACGTAAACATCGAAGTGGAAACGCATGACGTAGCCGCTTTGGCCGTGCAAGGCCCGACATCGTATTCCGTTTTGACGGAAGCGGGCATCGCGGGTCTCGAGGATTTACGGCCCTTTGGGATCGCGAATTTGTCTTGCCAGGATTTTCCGGTGGTTGTTTCACGCACTGGCTACACCGGTGATCTTGGGTATGAAGTTTGGGTTAGTCCTGAGAACGCGCTGCCACTGTGGGATGCAATTTTCTCCGTCAAGAGTCGCTACGACGTTCATGCCATAGGCCTGTCCACGCTCGAGATGGTGCGCATTGAGGCGGGTTTCATCATGCCAGGATTCGATTTCAATACAGCCGAATCGACCGTACGCGCGAACTTTGACCGTTCGCCCTATGAAGTCGGACTGGGTTGGGTCGTCAATCTTGACAAGGGGCAATTTACGGGACGCAAAGCACTTGTGGCCGAGAGCAAACGCCCGGCAAAAAGACGTTTGACCAAGATCACAATCGAGGGCAACAAACCGGTTGGGGAAGCATTTATTTACAACAAGAAGGGCGGGAAGCTGGTTGGCGAAATCAAGTGTGCAGTCTGGTCACCGATTCTTAAAGCCAATATTGCACTGGCAGATATCGAGTATATCGGTGGCGCTTTGCCGAAGAAGCTTTGGGCACGACTCGATTATCAGCGGGAGTTAAAGTGGATGTCAGCATGGGCTGAGTGTCGGCCCACTAACAAACCGTTCTACAGTCCGGACCATCGCTCGGCGACGCCGCCCAGTCGACTTTAGGCGTGATGGCGGGTATCTGGTTGCGCAACCGCCAAAGCTATGCCTGCTCGAACATGCCTACCTTGTTCAAATAGCTATCTTTTCGGGTCGGGTCTATGCAGAGAAATTCGAACGAGTTCTTCGCCAATTGAACAATGTCGGACATTGACAGGCGCAGATACGGCTGGGCCAGTTGGCAAATATCTGCATGATCGTTGAGGTTGAAAATTCCTGGATCGTCTGTGTTTAAAGTGACGCGAAGATCGTTATCCAGCATAAATTTCGCCGCATCACAGACGCTTTTAAAGTATGCGCTGTCGTCTGGGGACTCGTTAACCGGCCTCTCTATGAATACAAATCGACAGCGCAAATTTTGATGGCTGCTTTCATCGTTAGCAGACATTCAAGCTGTGGGAAAACCAACGAAACGACCGGCGGGAAACGGCCACAAGCGGATCTCGGAAACGCCTATACATTTTTTATTTAGGGAACCTCTGATTTATTCTGGACGAAGTAGATTGGGATTCAAAATATTCAGATTCAAGGCGCGGATCGCCCGTAATGGCTAGCCATTGCGAAGATTCGCAACGCCGAAGCTGGATATTTTGGACCCAAGATACGAGTTCACGAATAGATCAGAGGTTCCTTAGAATATTTGAATCTCATTTCGCTCGTTACGGGAGTATTATTGTCCACTTCTACCAGGGGCGGTCCGCTTCTGCGGGAGCGATGCCGATTGCTGTTGTGCTGCCAATACACGGTATTGGTAAGGAGCGAGCTATGAACGCACCAATACCCGGTCGGGCGCTGCGTGTCCTGATTCCATGTTTAATGATCCTTGTCGTTGCAGCCTGCGGTCGTCAGGACGATGCGGCGACCGAGGCTGTTGAAGCGGCAGCCGCGGCCAAGGTACCCATTACCACCTCATCCGACGAGGCACGTGAGGCATTCCTGACAGGTCGTGGACTACTTGTGGATTTTCACATCACGGAGTCGCGACCCTACTTCGAGCAAGCGGTTGAGCTGGATGCCGATTTTGCAATGGCTTATGTGCTGCTGGCGGCATCATCACCCATTGGTGCGAAGTTTTTCGCGGCGGTAGAAGATGCAGAGGCAACCGGGCCGGGTGTCTCCAGGGGCGAGCAGTTGATTGTCAATGCGCTGGTCGCCGGGTCCCGAAATGATCAGACCGGGCAAGTCGATGCTTTGACTGAACTTCTGTCGTTGTATCCGGATGACGAGCGCGTTCATAACCGCCTCGCAAATTATTACAATACGCAACAGGATTTTGAAAAGGCGATAACGCATTATCAAAAAGCGGTGGCCATCAACCCGACTTTTGCCAGCGCATACAATTCAATGGGCTACGTGCATCGATCCAACGATGATCTCGGCAGTGCCAAAGTGGCTTTTGCAAAATATGTCGAGCTGATACCGGACGAAGCGAACCCGTATGATTCTTACGCAGAGTTATTGATGGAGATGGGCGAATACGACGAGTCGATTGCCAATTATCGCAAATCGCTGGCAATCGATCGCAATTTCGCGGTTTCTTACGCCGGGATCAGTACCAACGAGTCCTTACGGGGCGATTCGGCTTCGGCGCTGGAAGCGGCGGCGCAGATGTTGTCCGTGGCACGAACGTCGGGAGAGAAACAGGGTGCTATCTTCACTGCGGTCGTCTGTCATGTTTTTGCCGGTGATATTGAGGGCGCAATTGCTGCTTCGGAAGAAATGTTTGCTGTTGCAGCAATGGATGGCAATGATGCGGCGATGGGCGGCATTCGTGAGTACATGGGCGACATCATGCTGGCTGAAGGTGATGGCGTAAAGGCGCTCGCCTACTATGACGATGCACTCGATCACCGTCAAAAAGCAGATACTAATGATGCAGCCAAGGCGCAAGCCGGGAGAACGCATCTCTTCAAATCGGCCATCGCCGCGATGATTAACGATGACAAGGAAACGGCAACGGACCTGGTCGCGAAATACAAGAGTGCTGCAGAAGAGAACGGCACGTCCATCGAGCGTCGCCGGGTTCACGAACATGCTGGTTACCTGGCCATGCTGAACGAGGACAATGCAACCGTCGTGGCAGAACTTGCTTTGGCCAACAACCTTGACCCGATAGTGTTGTACTGGTCCGCTGTTGCCAACAAGAATGCGGGCAACGTCGAGAAGGCGAGAGATCTTGCCGACCGCGCAGCGAATCGCAATACGCTGTCTGCCAACCTGCCTTTCTTCAGGGCCGACGCGTTGCAACTCCTCGATGAATTGTCCGGGATGTAAAGTTCCCGGCACGCCAGCAGAGCTGCTTGTCCCATAACGGGCGGGCGGCTCTTGCAAAGCGCGGAGAGCACGCTTCTTCTCTGTCTTGCGTTTTGGCGATGCAGACATTATGTCGAACGGAAAAACCGCCGAGACACC
>JACZSM010000121.1 GCA_022574185.1 Pseudomonadota bacterium | reverse complement strand
TCGATGTTAATCAATGGCCTCTTCCTTGGGATGCTGCTCGGAAACCTGACAAGCGGCAATATGATTCTGGCGACAGTTGGGCCGCTGATGGTGGGCGGAGCATTCGCACTATTCTACACCGTCTGGCTGGAAAGCTCGACGTGGCAGGCCACCCTCGGCAAGAGATTGCTGGGGATCAAGGTGGTTGACCTTGAAGGGCGTCGCATCGGCTTTGGGAAGTCTTCGTGGCGGAACATGGCCAAGGGGCTGTCCATGCTCACCCTGGGGGTCGGCTATCTCATGCCGTTGTGGGATCACCGTAGACAGGCGTTGCACGATAAGGCGGCCGGGTGTTTGGTGGTCCGTGCGACGCGTGAATCGGCGGCGGGCCGGGTTGCCCGCTTCGCGTGACGGGCGTATGCTCCGCGCGGTCATGGCAACGCGAGAGAAAGTGACGATAGGCCGGTTTCGTGCTTGGAAGCGTGAGCGGCGGAAGTTCGCGGTTCTCACGTGCTACGACTACTCGACGGCCAGACTGATGGAATCGGCCGAGGTTGACGCGATCCTGGTCGGCGATACGTACGGCGAGGTGTGCTTGGGCCACGATACGACGCTGCCGGTGACGGTGGATCACCTCGTGACGATCACCGCAGGCGTACGCCGCGGCGCACCTACGGCATTTCTTATAGGGGATTTACCCTATTTGAGTTACCAGGTTTGCGAAGAGGATGCGATTCGCAATGCGGGCAGGTTCATGTCAGAGGCCGGTTGCGATTGCGTCAAGATCGAGGTGGATCGTCGATTGTCGGGTACCGTGGAGGCTATGTCGCGTGCAACCATCCCGGTGATGGCTCATCTGGGGCTGCGTCCCCAGTCGGTCCACCAGATGGGCGGTTATCGTGCGCAGGGCAAGACGGCGGAAGCGGGTGAGGCCATCATCCGGGATGCAAAGATTATGGAGGATGCAGGGGCCGTCGCGTTGCTCTTGGAGGCCGTCCCGCGTGAAATTGGGGAAATCGTTAGTGAAAATACGGCGCTACCGGTGGTGGGTTGCATCGCAGGGCCGAATTGTGACGGCCAAGTCATCGTGATGCACGACATGTTGGGGTACGGTGGTGGCCATCCACCTCGTGGCGTCAAGCCGTACGCAAATCTGCAAGAGACGTTGACACAAGCGTTTGCGGCATACGTGTCCGATGTACAGGCCGAACGACTGTGGACCGATTCGAATAGCATCTCGATGTCATCTCAGGAAATGGATCGACTTCGACAGATGCTTGGGCGTGCGTAGGCTGTTCAGTCGACACCGGATACGGATGTGTCGAGACCACCTTGACATTGCGCGGCGCGATAGATACCGTGGCTGTAGACTCTTGGCGGAGTGATCGGCGATGCTGATTCGGATGGATCTGGCGCGTATTATCATCCGAGAAAACGGTGACTCCCAAATCATCGTTTTGCGGGAGCGCGACGGCGATCGACATTTCCCGATTCTGATCGGGCTGAACGAGGCCGTTGCGATCGACCGTCGGGTGAAAGGCATTGAGGCCCCGCGACCGCTTACGCATGATCTCATGGCGCGGATCATCGCAAGCCTGGACGGTGACCTTGAGAAAATCGTGGTCAACGATCTGCGAGATCATACGTTCTACGCAACGCTCATGATTCGCCGAAACGGCGATCTGATCACGATCGATTCGAGGCCGTCTGATGCCATCGCTCTGGGCGTGACGAATGACACGCCGCTGTATGTCGAAGATCACGTATTGCAGGCCGTGTGCCTGCCGGACGATGGTGACGATGAAGAGTGAGAGATCGAGAGTCTTGATGTTCGAGGGTTGGAACATTCGGTAGCGGCTCTGTTAGCGCGGGCTTCGTGGTCGGTTTCTGTCGTCGGCACGGGCGACCTTTCCGGCGGACTACGCACTAGACTCTCGAACGCGTCGACCTGGAACACGAACGTAACGATACGACTAGTTTTCCGATGGCGAATGCTCAGAGATCGTTTCCGGAATCCACAATGCCCGCGCGTTCGCTGGGCGACGTGGATGCCTTGTTTAAGCGAGCCGAACCGCTCTTCGCCCGTGAGGGAGGCG
>JACZSM010000079.1 GCA_022574185.1 Pseudomonadota bacterium | reverse complement strand
GATAAATCGGAGGCGTTCTTCCACGATATTACACTCCTTCCAAGGCATGGCACCTTCTCCCGCAAAGGGAGAAAGTGTTACCCATGTCTCCGGTAGGATGTGTTACCTATGTGTCGGGTAGGTCACAGGACGAATTTTTTGACGATCAATGGTCCCTGATCGGCCTTACCATCGAAGGCAGCATCGGTAATTTCGATGTGGTCTACGCGGGCTCTTACCTGGATCGTAAAGTTCAAGGAGTGACGGATTATACGGATTATTCCTACTGGTACGATGTGTATGGGACAACCGGTTACTATGCCGATCTGCATTTTGCCGATACGGGCGCGCGTACCATACCGAATGCGTTTGCTGATCCGGCAGAGTGTCCTAATTATCCGACCCCGGAAGACCCAATGTCGGGCCTGGGCGGGTGTACTTTCGATCCTGCCGATGTTGGCACCCGTGTGATGACGGGTGCACGATTCACCAATGACGACAGATACACCAAGACAAACCATGAAATCCGCATCAGCACGGACCCGACGAAGAGTATTCGCGGCCTGATCGGCTTATTCTCGCAGAAGCAGTTCCACGACTTCGAGCAGCACTGGCAGGTCCTGGGAGGTGTTGCGACAATAATGCAGCTAAACGGGGGCGGTGATCCGCGCTTTGCGGATACGGTGTACCTCAATAGCATGTACCGAACTGACCGCGATACAGCCTTTTTTGGCAGCGTCAGTTTCGACATTTCTGACGATTTGGAACTGACAGTTGGTACGCGTTTCTTCGAACCTGACGTTCACGTTAAGGGCTTCTTCGGATTCCCGCTCGGATTTCAAGGGATCTGGGGGACCGATGGGGAGTCGCAATGCGATGCCGATGCGGCCCGGGTGGGCACCCCCCAGGAAGAGGTATGGGATATAGGGGCGACAGATGCCTTCAATGGCCAGGCGGATTGGAAAGACAAACCCTGCCTGAATGTTGATAAGAGACAGAAAGAAAGTGACAGCGTCTCTCGAGTCAACCTGTCCTGGAGTGTTTCTGATGACAACATGGTCTATTTCACCTGGTCGGAAGGCTACCGCCCTGGCGGTATCCAACGCAGACCTACGTTGGGCACCTACCTGTCGGACTTCCTGACCAACATCGAGGTAGGTTGGAAATCGCAATGGCTGGATAACCGCCTCCGATTCAACGGCGCAATATTCACCCAGGACTGGAAGGACATCCAGATTGGCTTAACCGGTGAGAATGCCATTACATTGGTTGACAACGGACCGTCAGCATCAGTCGACGGAATCGAAGTGGACCTGCTGTGGCTCGCCAGTGACAACCTGAGAATATCGGCGGCCGCGGCGTTTTACGATTCGAAGTTGGAGGACGACTACTGTTGCTACGATGACGGCCCCGATGGCATCGCCGGTACCGCCGATGATACCCCGTTGGCCCCCAAGGGGACCCGCTTACCGATCACTGCCGACGTAAAGTACAACATCGTCGCCCGTTATCACTTCCCGATGGGTGGCTTCGATTCCTATGTGCAGGGAGCATTTGTTTATCAAGGCGACCGGGATTCCGACCTTAATCAGTTTACCGGTGCCATCACGGGTGTACTGCCATCGTATTCGACCCTCGATTTGAGCGCCGGATTCGGCAAAGATGACTGGTCGGTGGACTTCTTCATCTCAAACGCCACCGGCGAAGATGCGCCGCTCTTATTTACCCAAGAGTGCATCCCGGAGACTTGCGGCGATCAGCGTTACGGTGTACGAATCCGGCCAAGGACGATATCGGCGAGATTGACCTTAGACTTCTAATATCGGTACGGTTGACGGCTGCCATGTCAGACGGCATGGCAGCCGTTTCTATTATGGCCAGAGCGTTTCGGATAGCGGCGGCGCCATTTGAATAACTGGACGCACCTGACGGGCCGGAGATCACCTAAGTTTGCTGCTGATCCTGCGCAAATTTATGTTCCCAGTGCGGCATCGGAACCGACATTCGGAGACATACGATCAAGACGAGCTTCAGAAATCGTCAGGCGCTGCCCTTGGTATGATTCACCATTAACATTCAGCAGTAGCAGGAGCGTGCGATGCGAGTGACATTTGCAGGTCTTGGCGTTATGGGGTATCCGATGGCTGGGTTTCTCGCACGCGCTGGACACGATGTCACGGTGTTTAATCGCACCACGAGTAAGGCCGACGCATGGCAAAAAGAATACGGTGGTGCGGTGGCCGCGACACCCAGGAAAGCAGCGGCCGATGCGGAAATCGTGTTTTGCTGTGTCGGCAATGATGATGATGTGCGGCAGGTAATCCTTGGCGATGACGGCGTGCTGGCCGGTACTTGCAGCGGCTCAGTCATCGTGGATCACACGACAGCATCAGCACGGGTCGCGTGTGAGATTCATGAACTGGCGCGAGAAAAGGGCGTCGACTTTCTCGATGCGCCGCTTTCCGGCGGGCAGGCCGGCGCAGAGTCGGGGCAATTGACCATCATGGTAGGTGGTGACCAGGCCGCATACGAGCGAATCTTGCCCATCATGGATTGTTACGCTAAAGCCTGCACACTGATCGGTGAGGTTGGTTGTGGCCAAAAAGCCAAGATGGTGAACCAGATCTGCATTGCTGGAATCGTACAAGGGCTTGCCGAAGGGCTGCATTTTGCAAAAAGAGCGAATCTGGATGTTGCCGCTGTTATTGGCGCAATCTCCAAAGGTGCGGCGCAGTCCTGGCAGATGGAGAATCGTTGGCAAACGATGGTCGATGACGAGTTTGATTTCGGCTTTGCCGTTGAGTGGATGCGCAAGGATTTGAGAATAGCGCTGGATGAGGCCGACAGAGAAGGCGCGACGCTCGAGATGACGACGCTTGTGGATCGATTTTATGCGGAAGTTGAGGAACTCGGGGGGAGGCGGTTTGATACGTCCAGCCTGATCAAGCGCCTCGAATCATGACGCCTGCAGTGCATGCGAAAAAGCAGCCGCTACGCGTTCAACCTGCTCCTGCTTAAAGTCGAAGTGGGTGACAAGGCGTAAAGGTTTCTTAATGCCGGACACAAGGATGCCTTGTTCTTGCATTTTCTCTACCAGGTTTTGTCGTAAGCCGTTTTTCACTTCCACAAACAGGATGTTGGTCTGCACCGCGTCCGGATCACAATGCAAATCCGCAATGTTACTGAGTGCCTCTGCGAGTCGTTGCGCGTTTTCGTGATCCTGTTGCAGATGCTCGACATGCTCTGTCATCGCGATAATGCCGGCAGCCGCGAGCACGCCCGACTGGCGCATGCCGCCACCGAGCATCTTTCGCCAGCGTAGCGCCTTGGCAATTATCTCGCTGCTGGCACAAAGGACGGAACCCACCGGCGCACAGAGGCCCTTTGACAAACACACTGAGATCGAATCGAAATAACGACTGATTTCCGTCACACGCACACCAAGCTTGACGCTGGCATTGAATATGCGGGCGCCGTCCAGGTGCAGACCCAGACCATATTTGTCGGCAATAACACGCGCCTGTGCAAGGTAATCGAGCGGTAACACCTTGCCGTCCTGGGTATTTTCAAGGCAAAGCAGTCTGGTCCTGGCAAAGTGTGGATCATCGGGTTTGATGCAGGCAACGACCTGTTCCAGGTCCAGGCTACCGTCGGGCATGAAGTCCAACGGCTGCGGTTGAATACCGCCGAGCACAGCCGCGCCCCCACCTTCGAACTGATAGGTGTGCGCAGCCTGACCGACGATGTATTCGTCGCCGCGATCGCAATGACTCAGTAGCGCACAGAGATTCGACTGCGTGCCGCTGGGCAGGAAAAGTGCCGCTTCGGTGCCCAGCATTTCAGCGGCAATATCCTGGAGCCGATTAACGGTCGGATCATCACCGTATACATCATCGCCGACTTCCGCTTCAGCCATCGCCTTGCGCATCGCCGGAGTAGGGCGCGTGACAGTGTCACTTCTTAAGTCGATGACCTCGGCGTTTGGTGCGATGCGGTTCATTGAGGGTCTTCTTCAAGCATGCTCTCGACCATGGGAACCATCACACAAGAAGTGGTCGCAGGCAATATTGAAGAAATAACAACCAGAAATGCGGTCATTTTACATACGGCGTGATTTACAGTCATTATAAAGACCTCGGTTTGACGCAAGTTTATCCTTATCAAAAGAATCAAACATGCCAGATTGCCCTGATTGCCTAGTCGTTGCCACGAATGCAGAGGAACTTGCAGAGGAGGTCGCCCGTCTTGCAGCTATTCCTATAACAATCAAAGCCTGCAGCTCCGCGGAACAGGCACTCGCCGACTACACGGACGAGTCGGTCGTATTCGGCGATCCCGACTTGATCGCGGAGATACTGCCTGAAATGTCGACGGTTGCATGGGTTCAATCCACCTGGGCCGGTGTCACACCCCTGATAGCACATGATCGCCGCGATTATGTTCTGACCGGCATCAAGGGTGTATTCGGACCACAGATGTCGGAATATGTTTTTGCCCATTTGTTGGCTCACGAACTGAAAGTGGTGCGGCGGATGGATGAGCAGCGCGAGCACAACTGGTTCAGCACAGGCTCGGGCGTGCTGCAAGGGAAACGTCTCGGCATCATGGGCACGGGTAGCATCGGACAGCACATCGCGAAAACGGCAGAATTTTTCGGCATAACAGTCACCGGCTTGAGTCGTTCGGGAGCGCCTGCGCCAGGTTTTAATGATGTTATGCAGATGGATCAGCTAGATGATTTCCTGCAAGGGGTCGACTACCTTGTCGCAGTCCTGCCGCAAACTGCGGGTACCGATAAGCTGCTTAATACGGCATCGCTGGCGAAACTTCCTGCGCATGCCTACTTTATCAATGTCGGTCGCAGCAATGTCGTTGATGACGATGCACTGATCGATGCGCTTACTAATAATAGATTGGCGGGCGCGACACTGGATGTTTTTGACGAGGAACCCTTGCCGCAGGACAGCCCGCTCTGGGACACACCGAATTTAACCATTACGGCCCACGTTGCAGCGGCGAGTCATCCCTCACTCATCGTGCCGATTTTTGTAGAGAACTATCGCCGTTACAGGCATAAGCAAACGCTCAAATATGTGGTCGATCTTGATGCGGGTTACTAGCGCGTGTAGCGACTCTAAACCAATAAAGTTATTGCTATTTCAATAGGTAATGATAAAAATTTAATGTTAATTCGATATTCCGGCACGCTAATTCAGATTGCACCGCGAACAAATAGGCGGCACATGCAGCGAGTTGCCGTTGATTCGATGCAGGACGGTGGCAAGTGGCGCTGATACATAACAAGCGAATCCTGTTCGTGATTGCTGTCATTGTCGTTGCAGCAGTGACCTTCTGGAGCGGATCCCGCTACCCATCGCTTGACGAAAAGTCGATTATGGGAGGATCCGCCGTACTCGAAGACCCGCTTTCCTTCGAGGCTGCGATCCAGATCCAGCCCAACGACGGCCTTGTCGAGCGCATTGCGTACACCACGATCAACTGGCTTGAGACGAATCTCGAAGGCATGGCTTTTGGGCTGGTCATTGGCGCCTGCCTGCTCACGCTGATTGGAATGATCCCCGCCCGGGGGCACCGTAATGGTTTCGTAAACACCTTGATCGGAGTGGCCGTTGGCTCACCCCTTGGTGTGTGTGTCAATTGTTCTGCCCCAGTGGCGAAGGGCATGCATGATGGTGGTGCTCGGCTTGAAACCACTTTGGCTACCATGTTCAGTTCACCGACGTTGAACGTCATTGTATTGAGCATGCTATTCGCGATTTTTCCGCTGTACCTGACCGTGATCAAGCTGGTCGAGACCCTGGTGTTTATTCTGGTCCTGGTGCCACTGTTGTCGCGGTGGGTTTTCCCGCAGGAGCGCCTGCAGACCTACGATGACACTGCCTGTGTTATACAACCGACCCCGGCAGCGCCAATCGATGAAAGTTTGTTCATGGCAGTTCGCGGCGCTGCGATGCTGTTGGGCCGAAACCTGGGCTATATCGTGATACGTACCGTGCCGCTGATGCTGCTCGCTGGCGTGCTGGGAGCCGTGGTCGTTCACCTCATGCCGCTGCCAACACTGATTAACTATGAGCCGGGCATTCTTTCAGTCGCCGTGGTGGCGCTGGTGGGGATCTTCCTGCCGGTGCCAGTGGCATTTGATCTCATACTCGTCGCGGTGCTGATATCTGCAGGTGCGCCGATGATTTATTCCATGACGCTACTGTTCACGCTGGGAATTTTCAGTGTCTATCCCTTTTTCATTATCTGGAATACGATTTCTCGTCGGGTGGCCGTGGTCCTGACAATCGTATTGCTGGTGATCGGCGTTGCCGGCGGTATCGTCGCGGAGGAGATCCACCAGGCCGAGCTTCGGGACATGCTGGAATTTCTGGAGCAACGACTCTAAATGTCGGCGCAAAGTTATAACTGGTGGAAACGCGACAGGGCGCCGATGTTTTTCACTATTGCGACCGCATTGCTCGTATTTATTGCGGAGTCCGGGGCCGAGACCGCGCTGGTACTTGATGCGAAAGGGCATCCGGTGAGCGTCAGTGCCAAGGCCTTTGAGCCACGTTCAGGAACCGACGATGTACCCTTTACGCGTTATGACGGCAGCTTGTTCGGCCTTCATCAGGCGAACTCATTCAGTCCCAGGGATTTCTATCCACCGTTTTTCAATGGCGGCGGGATTTCTTCGGGCGATATAGACCGGGATGGCTGGCCGGACATTGTGGCGGCGAATGGTGCTGTGGTGGTCGTCTATATGAACCAGCAAGGCCAGCGCTTCGAAGCGCTTGAAATCGATGTGACCGGGCTGGATGACACAGCGATTTTTAATGTGGCCCTGGTCGATATAGACGGCGATGGTTGGCTGGATCTGTTCGGGACAACCTATCTCGAGGGTAACTTTTTTTTACTGAATCAAAAGGGGGAGTTCACGTCAGCCGGGCTGTGGCAGTTACCTCGGGGCAGTGCCGTGCTCAGTTCAACCGCGTCCTTCGGCGATGTTGACCAAGACGGTGATCTCGACATAGTCGTTGGTAATTGGTTTGCCGGTGCGAGCAAGAAACATCCACCACCTCACTCGCAGAATGAACTTTGGATCAATGAGGGCGGCCATTTTGAAATAACGCCGCTGAGTGAAATGGTTGGCGAAACGCTTAGCACGTTATTGTCGGATTGGAGCGGCGATGGCGTCCTTGACCTGATCGTCGGCAACGACTTCGAGGACCCAGACATCTACTATCGCGGCGACGGCAACGGCGGATTCGAAATGATAGAGCGACGCGATGGAATTATTCCCTATTCCACGCAAACGACGATGAGCATTGATACCGGTGACTATGACAATGACCTTGATCTCGACATTTTCATTGACCAGATTACGGCCCGGGCCACAGGACCCTCTGCAAAGGTGCAAATGCTTGCGCTGGAGCATTACTGCGATGACATAGAAGTACAAGCAGTGCGCGATCGGTGCCGCGCAAATATGGCGACTCGACAGGGCTTTTTTTATGGGTCCAATCATCAACCGACTCATATTCGCAATTGTGCGGAGGTGCCCGACGAATCAGACCAGCGATCTTGTATAGGAATGCAGGTCATGATGACCGCGCAACGCTTTCGTAAACCGGAACTTTGTGACTCTATTCCCGAGTCCGAGACTCGCACCTACTCGATGTGTCGTAATTTCTTCGAAGAGGTGTTTCCCCACGATCCGGAAATGTTGGAGCAAGCGATTCCGCAACGCATGAACCAGAATGTGCTGCTGACCTGGGATTCATCAAAAAAATCATTCACCGATATGGCCGAGCACGCTGGCGTCGGGTTTACAGGCTGGAGTTGGAATGCGCGCTTCGCGGATGTTGACAACGATGAATGGCAGGACATCTTCGTCGTCGCCGGTTCATGGTTTCGGGCAACCACGTCGGGTACGACGGCAAATTTCTTTTTTCACAACGAAGCTGGCAAGTATTTCAGCGATCAGACCGACGCCTTCGGCTTGCAGAACTTCATGATTGTAAGCGCCTACACCGTAGTGGACTTTGATAGAGACGGCGATCTGGATTTTGTCACGAATTCGATCAACGGACCTCTTTGGCTACTGCGTAACAATTCGCGCACGGGTCACAGCATTGTTTTTCAGTTATACGATGAGGTTGGTAATCGCGATGGCATCGGCACCAAGTTTACGATTCACTATGGACCAGATGCCGAGCGTCACCAGATACGCGAGCTCAAAGCCAGTGGCGGCTATCTTTCCTTCGATGAGCCACTGGCCCATTTCGGGCTCGGAGAGTACGAGCGCGTTGAGCGTCTCGAGATAAGCTGGTCAACCGGGGGCACCACGGTGATCCCCGGGCCATTCGCGGCGGGCCACATTTATTCCTTGCGTCGTTCAATAAAAAATTGAGATGGAAATTCAAACAATAAAGCCCCCTGCAAAGGGGGATTTGTATGTCTGGTGCCCAGAACACGGCTCCTGACTTATACATCGAACCCAAGATACTAAAATAGCTATTATCAACGGACGGGCAGGGTGCAAATTCACCCCGCCAGTCCTAACCACGCCAGCAAGCAAGGTGCTGAGATGGCTGCCAATATGCTATCAAATAACGCGATTACCCTCACGGGAGTCGTGTTTTTTTGTGCCTGCTGGTTTCACCTTGAAGGGGAATGTCATGAGCGAAGTTCAAGAAATTAGCGACGCCGAGAGAGCGTCACAATGGGCCGCAAACACGTTTGATAGCCAGTCAGACGTTATTCCTTTGGATGGGATGCCCGACAACGATGATATGTCCGAGCGCGGAATCAATGAGGGAATCTGGATGAGAACATGCGCCGTGATTCTACAAGACGGCGACAAGCAGCTATTCGAGAAATTCAAAGACGATGAGGCTGCAGATTTTTGGTTGGAATGGGTCGAGCACCTGGGCGAGTTTATTGAAAGTCAGAAAGCAGGATTGGAAATACTCGAAGCATGTCGCACCAGGTTGCTTGTCTGCCTGCATCGCTACGCCATGGAGAACTTTCCGGAAGAAATAACAAACAACTAGGTTTCATTCAGGGCCAGGGATGGCCTTCCCCTAATCAGCCTGCTAGTCGATCGTGATGAACGTCGTATCTTGGCTTAATCCCTGCCTGTGGCGAAGTTCCACCCATAACTTCCCGGCCGCAATATAGTAAAGGTCCAATGGGTTGTCGTTACAATAATTCTTTATCCAAAGCTGCAGTGCTTCATGATCTGATAAATCGGTAGTTATTTCCGTACTCTCAAGATATTTAAAATTCAGACCGCTCAAAAAACCCTGCACCCAGGAAAAATAAAAATCGCTCATAAATTCATCGTCTTTTGTGTCAGCTATGAATTTTCCACATGAGATAGAACCGCCACCAGCTATGACATGCTTCTCATCCAACGCGGCGATATTTGAAACCATTAGAAATCCTGCCGCTATTGCTGCCAAGTAGCGCATTTTTGTTTTCATTATTCGCCCCTTCCCTCGTTTATTGGTCACTTTGTCAACGCCGGGCGAAAACTGCTCATTAATGGCGCCTGAAAATTGCACACATTTGTGAGGTGACGATCCTCAGTGCGTCTTGGCCTCCTGTTCCTTTTGGTCTCGGGATGATTCTGATGATGGTTC
>JACZSM010000029.1 GCA_022574185.1 Pseudomonadota bacterium | reverse complement strand
CGCGCCCACGCCAGTGAGAACATCGCCTCACTGTCTGTCGCGTCGATATCGAGTTGGCGCAGGGCAAGCTCGGCGCCCCGTGAAAATGCATCCGTCGCTTCGTCTCGTCGTCCGGAAAAGTTGAGAGCATCGGCGAGATTCAGCCACATTAAGGCGTCATCTGGGCTCTGTTCGACCGCTTTCTTGTGAATGATCACAGACTCGTCAAATTGGCCCAGGTAGTAGTGAATAATTCCCAGATTTGAAAAGAAATGCCGATTCGGGTTGGCCTCCAACGACTCCTCCAGCACCGATCGCGCCTCCTCATAATTCCCGGCCATCATTAACGCACTGCCTAAATTGCCGCGAGCCTGGAAGTTGCCAGGATCCATGAAAATCAAATTCCGATAGGTATCTGCCGCCTCTTCATACCTGCCGGTCGTAAACAGGAAGGCGCCGTAGCTGTGGATTGCACGCCAGTTCCCAGGTCGGGAGTCGATCGCTTTCTGCAATTGCTCTTCCGCGAGTTCGAATTTTTGCTGACGCCGATAAACGTTTGCCAGCCCGCGCATAGCCTCAACGTCTCGGTCATTGATTTTCAGTGCCTTGTCATATGCGGTTTCGGCCTCGGCAATTCGGCCTGTGCGGCGATAAAAATTCGCCAGCGCCGTATAAACGATGTTCAAATTCGGGTTGGATACGATCGCGGCCGCACAGGCCTGCTCGGCCATATCAATGAAACCGACGTCTTTTCGCATTTCGAAGCCGCGCACGTATGCATTGCACAGGCCTGCGTGCGCAGCCGCGTATTCGGGATCGACCTCAAGTGCATTCATAAGAAAGGTGATAGCTTGCTGCAGATTTTCGAATGTTTGTGGTTCATCGAGGATTGCCTTGCCTTTCCGATACAGCATGTAAGCGTCCAGGTCAGCCTCTTTGTAGTTCGCGTCGAGGATTGATTGCGTGTCGGGGGGCAGCGCGATCCTCAAGTTGGCAATAGTGAGATTGACAATATCTTTCTGGACCTGATTGAAATCCTCCAGATCTCGTTCGAAATCGCGGGATACCAAGTGGAAACCGGTCTTCGAATCGATTAGCTGTACCACAACTCGCAGAACATTTCCCGTCAGGCGCACACTGCCCTCCAGGTAATAAGCAACGCGAAGTCGTTGTCTTACTTCCTGAGATGAAGAGTCTGCGCCCAGTGACCAGGAATCGCCGCGAGACGAAACTAACAGACTCGGAACTCGAGCAAGTCTGTTGATGACATCGTCGGCGAAACCGCTGGCGAAAATTTCCGTTTTATCGCTGCCATCAATATTGAGAAATCGCAGGACTGCGATCGAATTTGCCTCAATCGGAAGAATTTTTTCAGACTCGATGGGTTCACTGTTGCCACGCTCGTTGCCGACCGGTAAACCGATGAACTGCTCGTAGATCAATACTCCAATTGAGGCCAGTGCCAGAGCACCGATGACGGAAAGGTAGGTACGACTGAATCTATCCCTTTTTGGTCGCGTATTCGGACCGCTATCAAGAATCGCACGCCCGTCGCGGAACTCGAGATACCAGGAGAGAACCAATACGATAGGAAAGCCGACGATTACCAGAACGGTAACGAACGTGCCGATCAATGGCGGAAATCGCAGTTGATCGAAAACAACATCGGCAATCTGGATCAGTAGCCAACCCAGAATCAAATAGGCGAGGGCGGTGCCCAAAACACCGCGTTGTTGCAGGTTCTCAATAACGCCCACTTGGGCGCCTTCCGATCCGCTCCACAGACCTCGCATGACCGACGATTTCTGATCGTCAACAATCTCAGGATCGATAATTAGTCGGTATCCGCGCTTTGGCAAAGTCTGAATGAAATGCGGATCTTCGGCATGGTCATTCAGTGCATGGCGAATCTCGCTGATGGCATGACTCAGAGACTCCTGGTTGCCTTGGCCGTCTCCCCAGACGCTGGTCAAAAGCGAATCACGCGTTACCAATACACCCGGCTGACTTGCGAGCTGCAACAGAACTTCAGCTGCCTTCGAGGGCAGGTGCGCAGATCCAGCTGGCCCGTTGATCTGTCCTTTAAGTGGTTCGACGAGCAAATCACCGAGATAGAATCCGTGCATGAGATTAGCATTCACGGTTACACCGCAATCCATAGAGGTCAGTACAGAATAGCACCTGCACAAGACCGCAGCCGAGACAAAATAGACCGAAATTCAGCTGCAGCGACTGTGTAAGCACCCGATGTCGCTCAGAAATCAGGCATGGGCGGAAACGACTCCGTGGACAACCTGGCAATTGTGAGGGCTGGAATGCGGCCGATCAACGTCGTCGACCAGCAAAATGCGCGCAATAGTTGCCTGACGATTGCCTTCAATAACTCAACAATTGGCTCTCGGCTATCGGTCACTTTTTGTGTAGTTCGCACGGAACGAAGATGAGGATGGCTGTGTGACTAAATGCGAAAGTAAGTGGCGACAAACGGGTGTAAGCTCAATGAAGCATTTTCAGTTGGGGAGGTTCTATCCTGATGAAAAGAATAGACGCTATATTGATCGCATTAGTGGCTTCTGTTTTTTGGGGATGTACTTCTCTGTATCCAAGCCTTGTGGTCATCGACGAAGAATATTATGTGGTAGGTGGTTTTGACTGTACTCGATATGAGCACGTTGATGATCGAGAATTTCCATCATTAAAAGTAGTCGAATGCTACAACAAGGATGACAAGTTTACGGGTAAAAGATACGCCATGGGTGATGAAGAGCTGCAAGCGTACCTGGAAAAACGCAAGGCAGAGAGGAAAGCAATACTTGACGACAGCCCGGGCGCACCGGGCAGGCCCGATCCATATACCGTGCCTTGCAGTCAATCAGTAAAATGCTAGCTGCTGCGCGTTGGCCGGCCCAGAATATACGGAGCCGATCACGGGGTGTGAAGTCATGATAAGTGCGAGCGCAATCAGGTAAACGAGTCTTACGCGTGTGGATGATTCAGGCGACATGCGAAAGCGCTGGTCGGTAAACTCCGGATCGGCTACCTTGCAGGATGGCAGTTAACAATAGCATACGGAGTAAGTTCGCAATGTCCCTGACGGTCCGAATTTTTTCCGCGTTTGCACTTTGCCTGTCCGGCATGATGACATTCAGCGTCGGCGCTGAATCGATCACGGTTGCCGTGGCGAGTAATTTCACCGCCACCATGCAGGATCTCGTCGCGCATTTCGAAGTGGAGTCGGGACACTCCATCCAGATGAGTTCTGCCTCGACCGGAAAACTCTATGCGCAGATCATCAATGGCGCGCCCTTCGAGGTGCTGCTCGCGGCCGATGTCGCGCGACCACGACTGCTGGAGATCTCCGGCCATGGCGTTGCCGCCAGTCGGTTCACCTACGCAATTGGACGTCTGGTGCTATGGTCCCGGGATCCGGCGCTGAGCGAAATCGATTGCCGGCGAGGGTTGGAAAATCTGGGCCGGAAACGACTGGCGATTGCTAATCCCGACACTGCGCCGTATGGCATAGCCGCCAGGGAAACCCTGATCAGCCTCGGTCTATGGGAGCGTGTGCAGCCGCAACTCGTCGTCGGTGAAAATATCGCTCAGGCACTGCACTTCGTCGCGACGGGCAACGCGCGTCTCGGCTTCATCGCCGCAACTCAGTCGCTCGATGCGCGCCTTCCCGATGCGACCTGCACCTGGTCGGTACCGCCGGAACTGCATCGCCCAATCGAGCAACAGGCGATCCTGTTAAAACGCGCGGCCGATAAATCCACGGTGGCAGACTTCATGGAGTTCCTGCGCGGTTCGGCGGGGCGCACGATCATCGCCCGGCACGGCTACACGCTTTCGGATTGAGTCGTGCCATGAGCGGAACAGGTGCGTTCAGTTTTCCGGGTTCGGGCCCGTTGTGGTTATCGGTACAACTGGCTGCGGTGACGACCGTGGTGCTGATCCTGATCGGCACGCCGCTGGCATGGTGGTTGGCGCAACACCGATCGCCGTTCAAAACTGTCATTGAAGCCACTGTTGCATTGCCCATTGTCCTGCCGCCGACGGTCATGGGATTTTATTTACTCGTTTTGCTTGGACCCTATGGTGCCATCGGCAGTTGGTGGCTTGAACTGACGGGTGACACGCTGACGTTTTCATTCTCCGGCCTCGTCATCGCGTCGTGTGTTTACAGCCTGCCATTTGCGGTGCAGCCATTGCAAAATGCGTTCGAAGCGCTCGACCGGCGCGACCTGGAAGTCGCGTGGACGCTGGGTGCCTCGCGTCTGGATGCATTCTTCACGGTCGCCGTGCCACAGTCGGCACGTGGATTCGTGAATGCGATTGTGCTGGCTTTTGCACACACATTGGGTGAATTCGGCGTCGTGCTGATGGTTGGCGGCAATATTCCCGGTCGGACCCGGGTCATCTCGATCGCGATTTACGACCAGGTCGAATCGCTGAATTACGCCAATGCACATCGGCTGTCGGCAATCCTGCTCGCGTTCGCATTCGCGATCCTGCTGGTCATGTATATCATCAATCGCCGCTGGCAACGCCCATGAACGTTGTCGAAAACCACGGCCACGAAACTGGAACGGTCGATCTTCGCTATGTGCTCGAGCGCGCCGACTTCTTGCTCGACGTCGATTTGAAGATTCCGATGCGCGGCATCACGGGAATATTCGGCGATTCGGGATCGGGTAAGACGACACTGCTGCGCTGTTTAGCCGGGCTCGAACAACCCGGAATCGGACGGCTATCGATTGATGGCGACGTGTGGCAGGACACCACGCGAAATATGTCACGCGCGATTCATGAACGGCAGATCGGCTACGTGTTTCAGGAACCGCGCCTGTTCAGTCATCTGAACGTGCGCAGGAATCTCGAGTATGGTCAACGGCGCAGACGCGACCCGGGAAATGGTGTCGAATTCGAACAGATCGTCGATCTGCTCGGTCTCGCCGAGTTGCTCCATCGCAGCCCTGGTGAATTGTCGGGTGGTGAGGCGCAACGTGTCGCGATTGCAAGGGCGTTGCTGTGTGCACCGCGTCTGGTGCTGATGGACGAGCCACTGGTGGCACTGGACCGTGCCCGCAAGGACGAGATCCTGCCGTTTCTGGATCGACTGCACGCCGAGCTGTCCTTGCCGATCCTGTATGTCAGCCACAACATCGAGGAAGTGTGTCGGCTCTGCGACCACCTGGTCGTCATCGATCGGGGGCGCGTGCTGGCCGATGGCGAAATACAGTCGGTGCTGGTTGATCTCGACCTGCCGTTGCTGGCGGGCGACGAAGCCGGCTCCGTGATCCTGGCCACTGTTGACAACTACGACGCCGAATACGACCTGACACAGCTGAAGTTTTCGGGCGGTGCGCTACTGGTGCCGGGCCGGTTAGGCAGCAAGGGATCGGACGTACGTCTTCGGATCCGGGCCAACGATGTCAGCCTGTGTCGTACGCGGCCAAGTGATAGCACGATCCTGAACATCATTTCGGTCACTGTGGATCGACTGCATCATGACAAGGGACCCTACGCGTTGGTGCGTCTACGGGCCGGCAGTGAGCTGCTGACCGCCCGGATTACGCGCCGGTCCTGCGACGATCTCGGCTTGAAACCGGGCGACCAACTGCTGGCTCAGATCAAGAGCGTGGCAGTCCGCAATACGCCACCGGCGAAATAATTCGATGGTTCCACGGGAGCCCGACGCTCCGTCCAGGCCCGACCCATATCCAGTTCCTTGTAATCAAGGACGTGGATGCTAACTGCTGTGGCCGACCCTGAATTCTGGCAGTGAGGCTGGATGCCATGGGCATTCGCGACGCGAGCAGTTCTACCATTTACGTCGTCCAGATTAAATCAGAGATTCCCTAGATCAATAATCCTGTCCGCATGCCGGATGGTTTCCTGGCGGTGTGCAATGACAACACGCGTGATGTTCAGACTGGATATGCCTCTGACCAGGTGACTTTCGTGGCTAGAATCCAAGTGACTCGTCGCCTCGTCCAGGAACAGAATTTTCGGGTCTCTGTACAGAGCTCGCGCAAGGAGGATGCGCTGCTTTTGTCCGCCGGACAATACATCGCCCATGTCTCCAACGAGCGTAAAGTAGCCCATCGGCATTGCGACAATCTCCTCATGTATCCCTGCAATTCGACAGCATGCTTCTGCCTTGCCGTTGTCCGGATGGGCGGAGAAGAACGCGATATTGTCCAGTAAGGACCCGCCAAGCAAAAAGTCATTCTGCATCACAACGCCGATCTGTTGCCTGTACAAGCGCAGATCCAGTGAAGTCAGTGGCTTGCCATCAATGAGTACTTCCCCCTTTTCGGGAGTTGTCAGTCCTATCAGTATTTTCAAGAGTGTGCTTTTGCCAACGCCTGAAGGACCGGTAATGACAACATGTTCACCAGGATCAATTCGAAAGTTTCGCCCGCAAATTACGAACGGTTCGTTCAATCCGTATCGATACCAAACGTCACGAGATTCAATTCGACCGAACAGCGGTTGGCTGCCTGAGACTTTCACGCAAGTTTTCGATTCGAGTAAGCCCTCTGGCCGAGCCTCGATAATATCCTCCAGTCGGTCCAGGTGAATTCGTGCAAGCCGAAACTGGAACAGTTTGTCGACCAGACCTGTGGCGCGCGCCACGAAATGTACCTTGTAAGCCAAAAAAGCGATCATCATGCCGATCGTAAAGTTGCCAGCAATAATTTCTCGGGCGGCAAGGCCGATCAAGAGGACGTTCTGAACTCCAAATACCAGCCCGCTCAGGACTTCGCCCCAAACGCGAAGTCGCCCAGCATCGGCCGTTGCAGAAATTCCGCCTGCCACTCGATTCTCAAATTCGAGTCTGCGGAATGACTCGTTACCAAAATTCTTAATGGCCAATATGCCGCGTATAGTTTCCAGAAAAAATGAATCTCGCGCCGCCATCTGTACGATAGCTTCGAGAGAAGCGGCGCGCATTGGCACAAAAAGCGCCCACCGAATAGCCAGGTAGACAACGATCGTCAAGACGACAATGCTGGCGAGCATCGGGCTATACAAGTACATGACGATCGCCGTGGTCACTGCCATTATTCCGTCTATGACCGCTTCCACGACTTGTGTTGTAAAGAGGTCGCGAATCGCGTTCAACGAGCCGAATCTGGATTGAATATCTCCAATGTGTCGTTTTTCAAAGAAATCGTAGGGCAGTCGAATCAAGTGTCGAAACAGCCCTGATGACCAGCTGAAACTGAGTATCGACGACATGTATATGATCATCCATGAACGGAAACCTGTGGTAATCGCGATGAAACAGGCCAATCCGCCAAAACCAACTGTCGCGATCAACAACAGGTCAACGTCACCACTCAAGACGATGTCGTCTATGACCAGCTGCGAGTAGAACGGAGTCACCAAGGTGAATACCTGCAGGGCGACTGACAGCGCCAGAAGCTGCAGGAGTGCACGACCAATGCCTTTGGAGTTTTCAAAGAATCGCCAAAAAGACAGCGTGCTCCTTGCCGGTACGCTGCTAAATGTACTGGTTGGCGTCAACTCCAGTGCTGCGCCTGTAAACAGCTTCGAAACTTCGGCAGTCGTGAGCTTTTTCCTGCCGATCGCCGGATCGAATATTACGGCGTAACGGGCATTAGCATGCTCGAGTACTACGAAGTGATCCAGGCCCCAGTGGAGAATGCAGGGCAGCCGAAGATTCTCGAGGTCATTCAGTTCCAGTCTCAGCGGCCGCGACGACAACCCGAGATTGTCGGCCGCCTCGATCAACTGCGCGAAAGTCACGCCTTTCATCGAGATCGGCCACATTTGCCTCAAGGCGGACAGGTCAGTCCTTTTGCCGTGATAGGTGAGTAGCATCGCCAGGCAGGCGAGACCGCATTCGGCTGCCGTGGTCTGATACTGAATTCGTAGTCGAGTGCGGCGATAGAACTGCAGGTTCAACAAGGAGGCTGGCGTCATAGTTTCTGCGCCGCGCTTATCAATGGGTCGAATAACCATTCGATGAGCCGGCGTTCATCGCGCAATATGTCCGCAGTAAGGGTCATTCCTGACTGCAGACCGTGACGCTCCCCATAGGCGCTCACTGTCTGACTCCGAATCTGCACAGTGGCCAGATAAACAGGCTCTGTAATCTTGACGCGAAATCGTTTGTCCGATGGGAAAACCGTTGTTCGCGAAATACTGGCTACCACGCCATCATAGGTACCGAACTTCTGGTATGGATAAGCATCAAATCTGATCTTGACTGTGGCACCGGGTTGAATAAACGCAATTGTCCGTGTTGGAATCAGGAGTTCGATATAAAACTCACCGAATTCGGGAACGATATTGAGCAACGGATTGTTCATCGTCACAGTCTGGCCTTCGCGGACAAGCAGTCCGGAGACCACACCCGTGGATGGAGCGAGTACGCGTTGCTCGTCGCGCCCCATGCCCTCGGCAATCTCAATGGCGAGCCGGTGTGCCCTGGCCCGCATTTCGGCAGCGCGAGCGTCACGACGAAGCGGAATCTCCATCAGCAATTGTTGATTGTGACGAATCTCTGACTGAATAGTATCGATCGACAGATCTAACTCATGCATTCGAAGTTCGAACTCAACGGTTGCCGCGCGAGCGTGATCCTGGTCCTTTCGTGATACTAATTCGGCAGCATCGAGTGCCGTCAAGCGCGTCAATTCTCTTGCAGAAAGTTGCAGACCAATCCCAAGCACATCGCGTTGCCTGGTCAGCATCGTTAGTCGATTGCGCAGCGATGAAATCACGTCGTTTACGCCCTGTACCTGCAGACCAAAGACATCATTTTCGCGTTGTGTCTGAATAATCAGATCTGCCAGTTCAGAACGCAGCGCCGATATAATTTCCTTTCGAATTGACGCGGATTGCCCGATCGCCCTGGACGTACTTAGCGTCATCAGTTCCTGGCCTGCAACGACCAGATCACCTTCTGTAACATTCAGCGCAAGGATTGTGCCGTCACTTTGAGAATAGACCTCTACGTCACCCACGGTGGTTGTAACGTAGCCTTGTACGGTGTCTTTCGGGGAGTATCTGCCGACAAAGACGAACAGGACGACGGATATTGCGACGCTGGCGATAAACAGTAAGTAGGTTAAAAATCCCACGGAAGACACCAGTTTCGAATTGGACTCGAAGCGGTTGCTCTTGGCGTCAATCGCTTCTTTTCGGAACAAGGTTTTACTCATCAACAACGCTGCCTGGCTGCCAAACGACTGGGATGCTGACTTCGCCAGCAGCAATTTGTCAGCTAATTCGGGATAGCTCGTTTGCCGAAATCCGGCACACTATGCTATACGTGTGTGAGATGTCCCATATAGAGTAGAAAACCAGAAAAGTATCCAGAAAAGAGCCGGGGAACCCCTGATTTATCCTGGACGCAAGATGCGAGTTCATGAATAGATCAGAGGTTCCCTGGGTTAAATATTCCTGCAGCAAGGATTGAAGAAGCCGAAATTAGGCGGAGTTCGATAACGCTGTAATAATCGCAAGAGTGAACTCGATATTTAAATTTGCTGTGCCGCTAGGCATCGGCCTATTCATTGCCGTCTGGGCGACGCCGCGGTCAATCGATGACACGGGTTACCCGAAAAAACCCGTAACGCTCATAGTCGCCTATGCTCCGGGCGGCGCTGTCGACAATATCGCCCGCACCGTTGCGCAATACATTGAGCCGTATCTGGGGCAACGCGTTGTCGTGCAAAACAAACCCGGAGCCGGTGGTGAGATCGGCTACCGCAGTCTCGCTCTCGCTGCGAGCGACGGTTACACGATAGGCATCATCACCTCACCACCGATTCTGATGCTGGAAAAATTGCGGCAAGAATCGGACATCAACGTTGCTGATTTTGAGGCGCTCGTGGGTTTGCAGAAAGATCCCGTCGTTCTTGCTGTAAATGCGAACAGTCCCTACCAGTCTCTCGATGAGCTCCTGGCGGCTGCGAAGGTATCGCAGAATCCGTTGAATGTGGCGGGTGATGGCCCAAACTCGAACAATCAGCTGCAGCTTGTCGTGGCCGAGAAGCTGCTCGGCGTTGAATTCAACTTCATACCTTTCAACGGCTCAGCGCCATCGATAACTGCGCTGCTCGGCAACCAGGTCGAGGTGGCCGTGCCATCCGCCAGTTCTGTTACCCGATTCGTGCGGCGCGGTGATATTCGCGTGCTCGCCGTGTTTGCGCCGGATCGTTACGCATACCTGCCCGATGCGCCGACCATTCTGGAAGCGTCGGGCATTGCGGTCCCGGATATTGGCGCCGCCGTGCGCGGCGTAGTAATGCCCAAAGGCATGCCGCCGCAACGCAAGCAGGTGCTTGTCGATGCGTTCGCAAAACTTGTCGTTGACGAAGCCTTCATTGCGCATGCGGACCAGGTTCAACTGCCACTGTTTTTCATGGATGCTGATGAATTTCGTCAATACCTGGCGGAGACGCACATGCTGCTGGACGAATACCTTCGGCTAATGACCGATGAGCCGGAGACATAGGCGGTGCGGATACTGAATCGGGATATCGTTTTATCAATGCTGGTACTGCTGGTGTCAGTCACGGCCGGCTGGGTAGCGTTCCATTACCCGTCCGATTCATCGTGGTTTCCTCGCGTATTGACGGTCTTCCTCGGACTGATGGCGATGGGATTACTGGTTCGCAGCCTAAAGACAGCAGGCGACGGCGACATGTTCGACGGACATGTAGTACAGGCGAGGGCGGCAGGCATCGTTTTTGCGGCGGCCATTCTGTACGCGTTGTCGATTCAGTTCGTCAGCTTCGAAATTGTAAATTTTCTGTTTCTCGTCGTGATGATGTATGTGCTCGGCCAGAGAAACCCGATTGTCATTGCTTGCGTCGCCACAGTGACGATGCTGCTCATAAAGCTGCTGTTCTTCGTATTGTTGGACGTCAGCAGGCCACCGGGATCGTGGTTCTGAATGACTGACCAGCTCCTAATCGGCCTTAGCGCACTTGCTGACCCCGTAATGATTGGGGCGATCATCATTGGTGTTCTTGGTGGAATACTAATCGGTGTGCTGCCGGGCCTGACGAGTACGCTTGGCGTTGCACTGTTGATTCCGGTTACGTTTTCGATGCCGCCGCAGGTTGGCCTGGCGATGCTCGGTGGCATTTACGTGGCGTCAACCTACAGTGGCGCGATCACGGCCATCCTGCTGAACATACCCGGCACACCGGCTTCCGTGGCGACCCTGCTTGACGGCTATCCGATGAGCAAGAAAGGGCAGTCGACACGGGCGCTCGCGCTCGCGACTTTCGGCTCGTCGATTGGCGGGCTCGTCAGTGTCGCGGCGTTGCTGTTCCTTGGCCCGTTACTGGCGCGGCTTTCTCTTTACTTTGGTCCACCCGAATATTTCATTCTCGCGATTTTTGGCATCACGGTTATTGCGTCGTTGTCGGCGGGGGCTATGGAGAAAGGGCTGATCGCGGGAGCCATGGGTTTGCTGATCAGCACGGTTGGCTATCATCCGCTGACGGGTTCGATGCGATTCAGTTTCGGTGCACCCGCACTTTTCGATGGCATTCCGCTGGTCGCGGCGTTAATCGGGCTGTACTCGATCCCGGAAGTTATCGACATGATCGCGAAACGAGGATCAATCAAACACCGGGCAGCAAAGCTGGAGCAGCGATCGCCCTACAGTTACCTGCCTGAATTATTTCGTCATAAGGTCAACCTTGTCAGGTCGAGCGTGATTGGAACGCTGGTTGGCATCGTACCCGGCGTGGGATCCAGCGTGGCCGGGTTCATCGCCTACGATGCCGCGAAAAGATCGTCCCGGTCGCCGGAGAAGTTTGGCAAGGGATCGGCAGAGGGCGTCATCGCAAGCGAGACATCCAACAGTGCCGTTACCGGCGGATCACTTGTACCGCTCATGACTTTGGGAATCCCGGGCAACCCCGTAACGGCCGTCATGCTCGGCGGACTCATGATTCATGGTCTGCAACCTGGTGCGGAACTGTTTACGACGAATGCCAAGGTGTCATTCGGTTTCATCCTGAGCCTGGTCATCTCGAATCTGTTGCTCGTGCCGATCGGTCTGCTGTTTGCGAAATACTGCGCCAAAGTCATCGAGGTGCCGTCGGCAATACTGGCGCCGGTGATCCTGTTGCTGTCAATCATCGGCACGTATTCGATTCGCGGTTCGGTCGACGATATATTCGTCATGCTGGCGCTAGGCGCGATCGGCTTTGCCTGCAAGGTATTCGCGGCGCCTCGGGCACCGCTGGTGCTGGGCCTGGTGCTGGGGACGCTTGCCGAAAGCGAGCTGGAGCGCTCGCTCGCCCTCGTGCAAGGTGATGTTGCTGCGTTCGCCTGGCAACTCGTCAGCCGGCCAATCTCACTGGTCATCGTTTGTCTTTGTGTAATCGCACTTTACCAGGGCATCGTCCAGCACCGCCGGCATTCCAGGGTCCTCGATTCGTGAGCAGGCCGGTCGATCAGGTCTGTCCCACGCGCATGGTTGGCAATGGTAGTCCGCACCACTTTTTCGGTTACTACAACAAGAGCACCTGGGATCGCAGCGGGCGATACCTGTTGTCCAATCGCGTGCCGATGATGACAGCGGACCTGACGGGCAGCGAAGTTGCCGAGGTCGGGTACTTTGATACACACGACAGCGATCGTTTCATCAAGATCGGCACGACGACGACGTGGAACTGGCAAATGGGCTGTCAACTGCAGTGGCTCGAGGCCGAAGCAGCGACTCAGATTATCTACAACGTACGCAGCGATACCCGGGAGGGCATTTACCCCGGATTTCAAGCCAGAATTCACGATTTCGCAACCGGTCGGGAACGGACATTGCCGATGCCCGTGTACGTCGTTGCACCGAACGCTCAATTTGCTCTGAGCGTTGACTACTCACGATTCCAGGTGACGCACAAGACGATTGCTTATCACGCGAGTCAGCAGGAAGCCGTCCTCGGCAATGCACCCGACAACGATGGCATCTATCGCATGGATCTCGCGAGCGGTGCGGCGCGGTTAGTACTTTCGCTACGGCAACTGCGGGAGTTCCAGCCGGTCGCCTCGATGGACAAGGCGATTCACTGGGTGACGCATCTCGAGATAGCGCCTGATTCGTCGCGATTCCTGTTCATCCATCGCTGGACCGAGCGTGTCGAAGACGAAACCTGTTTCCTGCACCGGCTGTTTACGGTCAACCCGGATGGCGACGATCTCAGGTTGCTGGAGTGCACAGATCATCCGCTGCCGCAGCTCCAGGTCGATTTCGACCCACATGCCGTCGGTACTTTCGACTATGAAAAGTCCGCGTACCAGATTTCCCACCCGGCATGGAAAGACTCGCAGTCGATCATCGCATGGGCGCCGCACGACGGTGCGATTCACTACCACCTTTATAATGACCTCGATAACAGCGTTAAAATTATCGGCAAGGACACGCTGGTCGAAAACGGCCACATGACCTATTCTCGCGACGGCCGCTGGATTCTGTCCGATACCTACCCCGATGCGAAGACGAATGTGCGCTTGCTGCTGTTGTTCGATACTGACAACCACGTGAGTTACAACATCGGCGAGTTTTTCACGCCTCCCGATCTGGGCAAGCACAATCGCTGTGACCTGCATCCGCGCTTCAGCCCGGATAACCGCTACATCAGCATTGATTCAGTGCACGAGGGCAGCCGGCAGCAATATATCGTTGATGTATCCGGGCTGATCTAAAGCTCGCGAGTGGCTATTTAATGGCGGTACAAACAGAGGCAAGATGGCCGCTTCGCAAGGGGGAGCCAATAGACCGACATCATCGTTTAATGACTCCAATCTAACCGTGAGGTTTTAGTGCCGGATCAAGATTTACGCCAATAAACTTACACACAAAGATCGCTTTGCCAAATTGTTCGTAGGAACGACGGATTTCTTCCTTTAATGAATTCATCACAAGGTCGTAATCACCAAATACTTGGGTACTCATTGTGTTCACTACCACGCTCAATCCTTCTATGGCGTGCAGCCGTTCAATAAAATCTTTGATCGCCGGAATATAGTCGTCGGCTAATGGATATTTACTGATATCTACGGAGAGTTCCATTGCGGTGTCCTATGTAATAACCGATGCATTTAATCAACCGGGGTTCAGATTTCAGCCATGATACTCCACATAAATGGCTGCATCGGTTCGCAAAGTGACCCGCGAAGTGCGATGGTGAGGCCAAGGCATGATCCGACCCCGTACCTGGAATATTGAGAGGATTTTCAGTTGCGGTAGCAACGAACAAGTTACCAGCGATTTTGATCCTTTGCGGTCTTTTCCCGCAGGATTACATCTGGCCGACTTGCAGATTTTCCAACTGGTCGAACGGTATGCTGCGATTGCGTCCCTGTAGCTTGGCTGTATAAAGCGCTTTGTCCGCCGCGTTAATGATGGCGTCGACAGATTCGAATTTTTGTTGCTCACATTGCGTGGCTATGCCGACTGAGACCGTTACTGTGAGGTCTTCACTACCGCTTACGTGGTGGTGGGTATTCATGAACGCCTGGACGATACGCTCGCATATGATTTTCGCCATATCACGGTCCGTATTCGGGAAGACAAGTATGAATTCCTCGCCACCGAAGCGGGCGACGACGTCGGTGGCCCGCACATTGGCCTTCAGGATGGTCGCTGTTGCCACAAGAATTCGATCGCCTACCTGGCGCCCGAAGGTGTCGTTGACACTCTGATACGGTCTGCGCCGCCGTCCGCCAAAATCTGTGTCTCGAAGAGGGCCTCCGCCTCGGGAATCAAGGCGTTGATCTCTTCGAGCAGCTCGCCGAGCTTCTGCTTGTCCAGGCCCAGGTGTTCTTCGACGGCCTCCGCCAATATCCTGATGCCCGAATCTCCTGTCTCGTCCAGGAACAGCTCGGCAATGAGACTGGTCAGGGCCACGCCACGGGCGAACAACCCGTGCTCATGGGCAGAGGGAATAGCGCCGGGGTCATGGCTGGCGGCTACGGCCTGTTCGATGCGTTCCGGGAAATTCCAGCGCTTGAGTAACCAGCCACCGACACACGCGTGGTCAACGCCAATTTTTTCGACCTCGTGATTGGTGGCGACGCCTGGTGGGCTCGGCAGGGTCTTGCAAGCTTCCAGTTGCGTCGTGAGTTCCGGTGTCATCGAATATGATTCCTGAATATTCCGCCCTATATGGTTCGGCCATGCGACGCATCAACGCAACGATTACTCGAACGAAAACGTCGTTCCGCATCACCCATTTATCGGTCCGGAAACGCGAGACTTCAGGCTAAATACAGTGTATTTAGTGCGTTTCGCGCTTAGAACAGAGAAATCCATCGAAGGTAAAGGCGCCCGCATTTGATATAGTTTGCGGCCAGACGATTTTCCGGTTGGTCCTATGGCGCAGGCTCTGAACACGACAAATACTGAATTGCACCGCTCCCGCCTCAGGGAAATGCGGGACTTCGGCGGTGCCGCAATCACGACCGGTCTCACCGATTCGGTCATCGAGGAGTTTCTCGAGACGCATCGGCAGCTCGCCCTGGCCATCGAGCGTGCCTATACGCTGTTCCTTGAGCTTAAGGAATCAGACCCCGACTACCTCGCATTGGATGAGAATAGCCAGATTAGCGCGGCGCACGCGGGCCTTACGAATTTCTACGCACAAGATGCTGTTAATCCCTACGTCGCAGCAGGCGCGGCCGGGCCGTGGCTGATCAGCCTCAAGGGTGCTGTCATATACGATTGCGGCGGCTACGGCATGCTCGGCCTTGGACATGCGCCAGAGATCGTGCTCGAAACCATGACTCATGCGCATGTGATGGCGAACATCATGACGGCCAGCGTCAACCAGGTGCAGTTTGTGCAGCGCCTGCGGCGCGAAATTGGTCACACGCGCGCGGGTGGCACGCCATACACCAGTTTTCTGTGCCTCAACAGCGGCTCTGAAACGACGTCGATGGCCTCGCGTATCGCTGACGTCAATGCGCGGATTCTCACCGATCCGGGCGGGCGCCATGAGGGTTGCGAGATTCGTGGCCTGACATTGGAAGGCAGTTTTCACGGCCGTACCGATCGTCCGGCCCGGTATTCCGACTCGACTCTCAAGAACTATAAAAAACACCTGGCGTCTTATCGCGATGACGATTATTTGCTGACCGTGGCGCCGAACGATGTTGAGGGACTCGAAGCCGTGTTCGCCAAAGCTGATGCCGAACAGTTTTTCATCGAGGCTTTTTTCATGGAGCCAGTCATGGGCGAGGGCAATCCTGGCCTGGCAATCAGCCCGGCCTTTTACAAGCGGGCCAGGGAGCTGACGCTCGAACACGGCTCGATGTTTGTCGTTGACTCTATTCAGGCCGGGCTGCGTGCCCATGGTGTGCTGTCAGTCGTTGACTACCCTGGTTTCGAGGGGCTCGACGAGCCTGATATGGAGACCTACTCGAAAGCGCTCAATGCGGGCCAGTTCCCGTTGTCAGTACTGGCGCTGACGGCAAGAGCCGCGGCGAGTTACAGAGACGGTCTGTACGGCAACACGATGACGACTAATCCACGGGGCCTCGATGTCGCGATGGCAGTTCTCGACAGCTTCGATGCTGCGCGGCGCGACAATATTCGCGTGCGTGGCCGGGAACTGGTCGAGCGACTCGAAAGCCTGGCGGATGAGCTGGATAATGCAATTACGGGCGTGCAGGGTACGGGACTGTTGTTTAGTTGCGAACTCGATACCCGCTACAAGACCTATGGTGCGAATAGCACCGAAGATTACCTGCGCAAAAACGGTCTGGGGGTCATTCATGGTGGCGAACGATCGCTGCGTTTTACGCCCGTATTTGATATCGGTGCCAGAGAAGTGGACCTGATCATCGATCTGACCCGGGACGCCCTGCTGCATGGACCGCTACGCGAGTAGCGGATCGTTCGAATCTGAATTTTCGCGCTCGATGGTGGCGAGCAGCCACTGCTTAGAAACGCGTCGTCGCGGTAGTAATCGAACTGGTCACGACACTGCAGGAAGGTGTCGAAATTATATGGGTTGTCGCGGCCGTGGAATGACATGGCAAATTGCAATGGAGTTCGTGACGAGGTCCAAGACTACCCCAGAGTTAGCGTTTTCCCCACATGCTTCACTCCATCGTTGCAACGATTTATCAGGAGCTTCCATGCGGTCCGCGCTATATAATGATCGATCGTCGCCTCGTCTGCGTGGTGGCGGTGGGCAATCGCCGCAATGCAGGGTCTGAATCTGGCGTGCCCTCGGCAAGCGGATCGAAAATCCGTAAACAAACAAACTGAGAGTTACCGCGATGGCAGAACAAAAACGCATCCAGCCCTTGTTTCAACTGGACGGCAAGGTTGCTTTGGTGACCGGGGCGAGCAAGGGGATTGGTGAGGCGATGGCCCGCGGTCTGGCGGAATTTGGGGCCAAGGTAGTCATTAGTAGTCGCAAACAGGAAGCCATTGATGCCGTCGCCGAGGCATTTCGTGCCGATGGACTGCAGGCCATCGGCATTGCCGCGAATATGGGCAATATCGAAGATATCCACGCTTTGGTTGATAAGACGGTCGAGGCGTATGGTGGCCTGGACATCATTATCAACAATGCCGCTGCTAATCCTGTTTTCGGCCCGATACAAAATACCGATGAACGAGCTTTCGACAAAATCATCGATGTCAATCTCAAAGGCCCGTTCGAATTGTGCAAGAAAGCCTATCCAATTCTTAAAGAGCGGGGCGGCGGATCGATCATCAACATTAGCTCTATCGGCGGTCTAAAGCCCGAACGAGGCATCGGCATTTACAGTGTCAGCAAGGCGGCGATCAACAGCCTGACTCAGGCGATGGCCCAGGATTGGGGCGCGGACAATATTCGGGTGAATGCGATTTGCCCCGGTCTGATCAAGACTAAATTCAGTGAGGCTCTCTGGAACGACGAGGCAATTTTGCAGCGATTCCTGAAAAAAATTCCTCTCAGGCGTGCCGGGATCGCAGACGATATCGCTGGTTTGGCTGTCTATTTGGCATCGGACGCTGCGGCCTATTGCACGGGCGGTATTTACAGGGTCGATGGTGGATATGCCGCGGCTTGATCGCGTATTACAAGGACAAAAATTAAATGGCTGACGAACCAACCGAAACGGACATTGATCTCATCCAGATACTCGGCACTGCCGTAGAGATTCTGCGGTCTGGGTTTATTACGGGTCCAAAGGACCGTGCGAAGCAGGTATTCAAAAAAATTAAACGTGGAGACAGCGTCAAGATCGCTACCCTGAACATGCGCAATCTCGATAAGGCGCCGCTCAATTTGACTCTGGACTACAGCGAATTTGTTGGTCCTGGTTTTGGTTTTGACAGTTTTATGGCGGCATTAACATCGATGCTGGGTCATACGGAGGCCGCCTTCAAGCAGAAAAAAGACCTGAATATGCTCGCTAACGAGGATAATAACGAGATAGTCATGGCAGCGTTGCCAGGAATCGTGCAGCGGGGCGAGCAAACCAATGTAATGTTGATGAACTATTCCTTCAGCAAAATGCCAATTATCGTCTTAAAGTTGATGTTCTTTGATCCCACGCAGTTTTCATTTGTCGGCGAAGGAAATGGCGCTGATAAAGCATAAGCTGGTATTGGATTGATAGGTTGGCGCAATGAACTACGACATTCAATGGGATTTGGACCAGGCTAAATCTCGGCGACTTCCAGCCCCCGCGGTATCTTCTTTTCCGCATCATAAAATGGCAGTGACACGATCTTACAATCGTGGTGCTCGCCATCGATATCGGTGTCGTAATCCAGAATGCCGCCCTGCGCAGTACAGGCGATGGCATAGTGCGCACGCCAGGTTTTGAGGTCGTCGATACGACGCGTAAAGACGCGTTGCAGCAGGGCAACTGCATCCGGACCTTGTATGTCGATTGGCTTCTCCGGTGTGTCGTAAAGCATGACATCGCGTCGTAACTTCCAATAATGCTCAATGACGTCTTTGCCCAAAGAGACCGGATAGAGTTGATTCGCGTAAATTGCAAAAATAGTATGTTCGTCGGCGTATTTTTCTACGTACGGAGAATGCTCTAAGCGCTTGGAGTTGATGCGCACAATCGGGTGGGATTCAGCGTGCACGATTTCGGGCGCATTACTTGAGTTTGTGGGTACCATGCAAGTAGGCTACCGCGTCCGGCGGTGAGAGAAAAGTAATGCGACAGCAGAGATACGGGTTTGGCGTTTTGCTGGTTGTCATCGGCAGCGTATTTCTTAGCACTAACGGCATCATGCTACGCAATATCGAGCAGGCGGATGCGTGGCAGGTTCTTTTTTTTCGCGGTATTGCATTTTCGGTCACGGTATTTCTGATTTTGCTTTTACACTACCGCGCCGAAACAAAGAAGATGTTTCTCGCAATCGGCCAACGCGGTGTCTGGGCAGGTGTAGCGCTTGGACTGGCGTCGTTCTTTTACGTCTTCGCTCTAATGCATACGACTGTCGCCAACGCAGTTTTCATCATTGGGTCGGCGCCTTTGGCAACAGCTTTTGTGGCCTGGGTAGTGTTGCGCGAGCGCATGTCCAATGTCGGAATTGTCACGATGGTTATCTCGCTTGCCGGCATTGGCTTGTTGTTCGCCGATGGCATTGTCGACGGTCGATGGTTTGGCAATGTGATGGCGCTGGGCGTGGTCGCGACATTTATCGTCTATCTGATGATATTGCGCGACAACCTCGATATCGATATGTTGCCGGCGGCATGTCTGGGAGGCGTCGTCATGGCTATTGTGGGTTTCGCGGGTGCGGAGTCCCTGTCGATAACAGCGCACGATTTGACCTTATCGCTGGCGATGGGTTGCGTACAGCTCACCGTAGGTTTCATGTGCTATACCATTGCGGTGCGTCATATTCTTGCCGCCCAAGTGGCATTTTTCGCATTGACTGAAACAATCTTATCGCCAATATGGGTGTGGATTGGTATTGGTGAAACACCGAGCCGATTGGCCATGGTTGGAATTGTGATTGTCCTGATGTCCGTAACGGTGTATAGCGTGATGGAAATGGCAACAGAAAAGAATTCCATATGACAGAGCAACGACTGGACGCCGTGCTGCTGTGCGAGACCCGCGATGGTGTTGCAACATTGACGTTAAATCGTCCGCAACAGCGTAATGCCCTGTCTATGGCGCTGATGCGCGAACTGAATACGGCACTTGCGGACATTGCTGGCAACGTGGACGTGAAAGTCGTTGTTATTCGTGGCAACGGCCCTGCCTTTTGTGCCGGTCACGATCTCAAAGAGATGCGCGCTGATGATCGCGAAAAGGCGCATCGCGAAACCTTCGCGGAATGCGCCAAACTGATGACAGCGATTGTGGAATTGCCCAAGCCCGTAATCGCTCGCGTTCACGGCATCGCCACGGCTGCGGGCTGTCAGCTGGTAGCCACCTGCGACCTCGCAATTGCTGCGGATGATGCACGGTTTGCAACGCCTGGCGTCAATATCGGCCTCTTTTGCTCTACGCCAATGGTCGCGCTCAGCCGCAACTTAAACCGCAAACAGGCGATGCAGATGTTGTTGACGGGGGAGATGATCGATACAGCAACGGCAGAGCAGTACGGACTGATAAACCGTGCTGTTGCAGCAGACGACCTGGATGAGGCAGTGCGAGAACTGGCTGCAACCATCTGCTCGAAGTCACCTGTCGCAGTCGAAATGGGCAAGGTCGCATTTTATGAACAGCTCGAGTGCAGTCTCCGTGATGCCTATGAATTGACGGGTGCTGTGATGGTGCGCAACATGATGACCGACGATGCTACCGAAGGCATCGACGCGTTTATCGAGAAGCGCCGGCCGGTCTGGCCCGGCCGCTGAAAAATTCGGCGACCCTGCAGGGCCGTGACTTCGCACCGTGTCGATTGCACTTCCGGGCTATGAGCCGTGACAGGAGGACAGCACTATGCCGCTCGAGTATTTTCATGCCGATGCCGATTCGGTTGACGTCGTAAAGGCGCTGCGACGCGATGGCGCCACGGTCGTAAGAAACCAGGTCGGGCCAGACGTTACAGACGCCATTCTCCTGGAGCTGCGCAAACCCTTCGATGCAGTTGGCAGGTACGATGAGAGTGATTTCAATGGCTATACGACGCTGCGGGTGAGCGGCATACTTGGCATCTCGCCGACGTCAGCCGAACTGGTTGCACATCCACGGGTCATGGAGGTGGCGGATGACATCTTGCTCGATCATTGCGTCAATTATCGCATAGGCAGTTTGACCGCAATTGAAATTCATCCGGGCGAGACGGATCAGTATCTTCATGTGGATGACGGCATTTATCCGGTTCGCATGCCAGGGATGCAGTTGCAAATCAGTGCCATGTGGGCACTTGAGGACTTCACCGAGGAAAATGGTGCAACTCACGTGGCGCTTGGCAGCCACCTCGACTCAAACATGAATCGATACAACTCAGTGGAAATGCAACACCAGGACAATACCGTTCAGGCGGTTATGCCTAAGGGTTCCGTACTCTTCTATTTGGGTAACACATGGCACGGCGGCGGCGGCAATCGAACCGACAAACCCCGCGCCGGGCTGATCAATACCTATGCCTTAGGCTGGCTGCGGCAGGAAGAAAACCAGTACCTCAATGTGCCGCGGGAGATCGCCGAGCAACACTCCGAGCTGATCCAGCGCCTGATGGGTTACCAATTACATCGGACCCTCGGCGCCTTCCAGAATCCGGATGGCACCTGGTTCGAGAACTGATTGTGCCCAGACTCGTTATTCAGAGTTATCCGTTATTCCAGTGTTGATAGATTGTCCTGATCAAATTTTTCCTGTTGATCGGTTTTGTCACATAGTCATCGAACCCGAATTCCATGTATTTCTGACTGTCGCCCTTGATCGCGTGCGCCGAGCGATTGACTCGCACAGTTAAAGTGCCATCGGCCGAAAATTCGTCGGCTTTAGAGCAGCGGGATCAAAACGTGTCGGACATCACGTTGCGGAACCATTCTGGCCAACCATGCACAGTTACCGCTATGCTGGTGCACACCGATACGGACGGCTTTCTGATTCTGGACCATGGCAAGTGCGATAATGGCGCTCTTATGCTGACCGCCGGTCAACTCATAACCGATAGCCTCATCGCGAATGATATCGATCGCGTATTTTGTGTGCCCGGTGAAAGCTACCTGGGCCTCCTTGATGCGCTGTACGAGCGTCGCGAGGCCATAGATACAGTCGTTTGTCGGCACGAAGCGGGCGCTGGATTCATGGCGCTGGCCGATGCGCGTCTTACAGGAGTGCCAGGCGTCGCGTGCGTCAGTCGTGGGCCTGGCGCCAGCAACGCTGCCATCGCCGTGCACACGGCGCAACAAGATGGTGTGCCGTTCCTGCTCTTTGTCGGTGACGTTCCGGCGCGCAATGTTTGGCGAAATTCCTTTCAGGAAATTGACTACGCGCGCATGTACGGCTCGATCGCGAAATGGACGGCTCAGGTAACGCATCCGAATCGCATGGCGGAGACGATTCTCAGGGCGATCCAGGTCGCAACGACGGGCGTTCCCGGACCCGTCGTTATCTCCGTGCCCGAGGATGTTCTAACGGCCAGGTGCGATGCGCAGACTGTGACTCGCCAGGCGCCCATTCGGTCGGTTGCGAGCCCGGACGATATAAAGCACCTGCGACAATTATTGGGCAAGGCGCAACGGCCACTGGTAATAGCAGGTAGTGGACTGGAGGCCGGTGCGGGTCGCGAGAGCCTGCTGGCGTTCCTCGAGTCGTGGCAATTGCCAACACTGGTGTCATTCAGGCGGCAAGACCTGTTCCCCAACCAACATCGGCTCTATGCAGGAGACATGGGTCTGCGCAACCCTGATGAACAGATGGCAGTCCTGCGTGAAGCGGATCTGCTGCTGGTGCTGGGAGCGCGACTGTCTGATATTACGACCCAAAGCTACACTTACCCTCGCCTTGTTCGTCCTGAAATGAAACTTGTGCACGTGCACTGTGATGCCGCCGTCATTGGTACCCATTTCGCCGCCGATATCGCAATGGCGTGTGATCCCAAAATGTTAATCGATGCATTAGTTGATTCACCCGAAGTTCCGTCTGGCGACCGGCTCGCGTGGGTAGACCGCCTGGGCGAGGAAAGGCGCAGGATCAGTCAGCCGCGATGCGTCGATGTCGACGACGGTGTTGAGTTTGAGCGAGTCGTGGACATTGTCGGTAAAAACCTCCCTGCCGATGCGATCGTAACACTTGATGCAGGTGCATTCGGAGCGCCTGCCTACCGTGTCATTCCATTTGCGCCGCCGCAACGACTGCTTGCGCCAATCTCCGGTGCAATGGGCTTCGGCATACCGGCGGCGGTTGCGGCGGCACTGCGTGAGCCGGCGCGCCCGGTTTTTTGCCTTGTTGGCGATGGCGGATTTCTTATGACGGGTGGCGAACTGGCCGTTGCGCTAGAGCGAAACTTAAAACTGAAAGTTATTTTGTCGGAAAACAACTCCTATGGATCGATCCGTATGCAGCAAGAAAGAGAATATCCGGGTCGTTCGATCGGCACCAGCTTCGCCAATCCTGATTTTGAGATGATAGGTCGCGCTTACGGGTACAACGTCACGCGAATTAACACTGCCGAGCAGTTGGATGTCTTGCCCGCAATTCTCGAGAGCGAGGAGGCAGAGTTTGTCGTCGTCACGACGAGCGTCGAGGCTGATATGTCGAAACTGTCCTAGTACTCCGTCAATATCACCTTGACGGAGTACTGGGTCTCGTAACTAGCTTGAAAATTCACGCCGCAGCGCGTCAGAATGTTCCCCAAGCGCCGGAACTTTGCGCACGATCGATCCATCATCACCGACACGCCGCACCCAGGTTGAGCGATTGCCGCCGGATTCAATGGTCTTGGTGCGTAACTGCGGATGCTCCCATACTTTGTCCACGGTATTGATCCGCCCATTTGCAATGCCGTGTGCGTGGAGCATGCGTGCCAACTCGAGGCTCTCGTATCGGGTGAAAACAGCTTCGAGCTCCGTGCGCAGCGCGTCGATGTTGCGTACTCGCTGCTGATTGTCAGAAAACAGTTCATGCCGTACAAGGTCCTCGCGTTGCAACACTTCGGTACAAAGCTCGACCCATTCCCGATCATTTTGCACGGCGACGAAAATTTGCCCGTCTTTGGTTGCGAATGCTCCGTAAGGTGCTATTTGCGCGTGATCGATTCCCGTACCGGTGAGCACGCGGCCGCCGTACTTGCAGTAGGCCATCGGCACGGACATCCATTCAGCCATCACCTCGAATAGTGGTACCTGGACATGATCTCCGCTATCGGATTGGTGGCGCTGCAGCAGTGCTTTGAGTATTTCGCCGTAGGCTGTCAGACCGGCGGCAATGTCGCATACGGAAATGCCGACGCGCGAGGGAGTGTGCGGCGGCCCGGTCACCGAGCAAAGGCCGCTCTCCGCCTGGATGAGAGCATCGTAGGCCTTCATTTGTGCGTAATCGCCCGTCGAACCGTAGCCCGAAATGCTGCACATGATGAGACGCGGATTGATTTCATGAATTGCTTGCCAGCCGAAGCCCAACCGTTCTGCTGCGCCGGGTTTCAGGTTCTGAATAAAGACGTCAGCGCCAGCGAGCATGGACACCAGCAGTGCTTTGTCGCGTTCTGTCCGCAAATCCAGCTGTATCGATTCCTTGCCGGCGTTGAGCCACACGAAATAGGCGCTTTCGCCTAGCACCACGGTATCGTAGTCGCGGGCGAAATCGCCTTCGGTACGTTCGATCTTGATGACTCGTGCGCCGCCCTCGGCGAGCAGGCAGCTGGCATAGGGTGCCGCGACCGCTTGTTCGAGCGACACCACGAGCAGATCTTTGAACGGCAATTTTTGCACGGGTCGCTCTTTCACCTTCAATATTCGCTCAATAGGAGCGGGGCATGCCCAGTTCGTGCTCGCCTATGTAGGACAGAATTAAATTGGTTGATATCGGTGCTGTCAGGTAAAGGCGTGCCTCACGAAATTTTCGCTCGATATCATAGTCTTCGGCGAACGCGAAGCCACCAAAAGTCTGCATGCACGCTTCGGCCGCCGCCCAGGATGCTTCTGAGGTCAAGAGTTTGGCCATGTTGGCGTAGGTGCCACACGATGCAGCTCCGCTTTCGAAAATTGTGCAGGCCTTGTCGAGTATTGCCTCGGCTGCTTCGGCCTGGACGAATGCCCGTGCAATGGGAAATTGAATGCCCTGGTTCTGGCCTATGGGCCGGCCAAATACATGGCGCTCGCAAGCATAGTCGCGTGCCTTGCTAATGAACCAACGGGCATCGCCCGCGCATTCGCCGGCGATCAGGATTCGTTCAGCGTTCATACCGGACAGGATGTATTTGAAGCCCTTGCCTTCGTCGCCAATCAGATTCTCGACCGGAACCACCACATCGTCAAAAAAAACTTGCGTCGTCGAGTGATTGATCATGGTGCGAATGGGTTGAATGGTCATGCCGTTTTCGCGCGCCGATTGCATATCGACGAGGAACACCGACAGTCCATCGGAACGCTTCTTGACCTCATCTTTCGCCGTCGTGCGTGCAAGCAGCAACATGAGATCCGAATGCTCGGCGCGTGATGTCCATATTTTCTGCCCGTTGATTCGATACACATCACCGTCACGAGTAGCTGTCGTCGTAATACTGGTGGTGTCCGAACCGGCCCCGGGCTCTGTGACGGCAAATGCCTGCAAACGAATTTCACCGCTTGCTATGCGCGGCAGATAGCGCTGTTTCTGTTCCTCATTGCCATGTTGCAGTACGGTACCCATGGTGTACATCTGCGCATGGCAGGCAGCTGCGTTGCCACCGAACTCGTGAATTGCCTTGAGGATCTCGACCCCGGCGGTAATAGTGAGACCACTGCCGCCGTATTGCTCCGGGATCAGCGCGGCCAACAGGCCGAGTTCAGTGACGGCGGTAACGAATTCGGTCGGGTATTCGCGGTTGCGATCTTTTTCACGCCAGTATTCGCCCGAGTACTCGGTACAAAGCTTTTCGATCGTGTCGCGTAACTGGGAAATCGTCTCGCTGTATTCACGTTGTATCGTAGTCATAGAGCGCTCTCTTGGTCGAGGACCGCCTTGCGAAATCGTTCCTTAAGTTGCACACCATCGCGTATTGGCAGCACTCGAGGTTTGTTCGCCGATTTCACCTTTATGCAGGCGAATAGCGGACCACTTAAATTCTCCGTTAACTTGGCGAACTCTGACAGCTCTTTTTTAGATCGTATGGTGCGTGCATTTTCGATTCCACAGCCATGCGCCACCTTTTCAAGATCGGTCTGCAGCGCTGTATGACTGTGTTGTCCGCCGGTTTCGCCAAATCGTTCGTTGTCCACGACAATGACGGTCAGGTTCCTCGGTTGCCGTGCAGCAATGGTTGCGAGAGAACCAAGACCCATCAACATCTCGCCGTCTCCGGTAATGACCAGCACTGGCAGATCAGCTTGTGCAAGTGCAAGACCTAAGCCGATCGTGGCCGCACTGCCCATAGCTCCCCACAAATAGAAGTTGCGGTCGTCATCACCGGCCGCGGTTACATCATAGGTTGGTGCGCCCAGGCCACTGATTACTAGCGCACGTTTGCGGTTGGCCAGTAAATACTCAACCACGTCGCGGCGATCCATCGTGTCTGTGCCAGCGGCCGCTGTTACTCCTGCCATTGTTTCTCGCCAATGACTTGTTGCGCTATCAGCACGGCAACCGCGCGAGATTCTTCAAACACCAGTTGCACCGCTTTTTGCACTAATTCCGCTGCACGGCCAGCTTGTTTCGCGCGAAATACCTCTACTCCCGCGAGTTCGAGAACAGCTTGCGTATTGCGGCCCATGGGTTCCTGCCAGGGATTGAATTCTTTCCACTCGCCGCGCATCGTTACGATTGATAAAAAGGGCAACTGACAGCTCTCGATTAAGGTCAGCATGTTGACACAGTTGCCGACGCCGCTCGACTGCATCATCAGGACACCGCGGTCGCCACCAAGCCAGGCACCTGCCAGCAAGCCCACACCCTCTTCTTCAGTCGTCAATACTGTACTCGACATGGCCGGGTCATCGAGGCACAGGTTCAATAGTTCACTGAAGCCGGAATCGGGGACATAGGCGATCTGGCGGACGTGATTATCACGAAGTACCGCATATACCGATGCTTGCCAGGATTGCGTCATCTTGTCTGCCAATGTTTGCGTCATTCCTTTTTAGCAGAGCATCGGCAGATCGGCAAATAAACAACTCACTGGTAAGCCCTTGCCTGCAGCTTGAACAGGTGCGCGTATTGGCCGTTTTCCGCAAGTAAACTTTCGTGATCTCCCTGTTCGATGATCTCACCTTTGTGAATGACAATGATTTTTTTGGCAGCCCGGACCGTCGAGAAACGATGTGATATCAAAATGGTCATCTTGTTATGGCTCTGTGAACGAAAATGATCGAATATTGCGGCCTCCGATGCCGCATCCATTGACGCCGTCGGTTCATCGAGCACCAGTATGTCGGCCTCGCTGCGCATGAACGCCCGCGACAGCGCGATTTTCTGCCACTGCCCGCCGGACAATTCACGGCCGTCCTTGAACCAGCGGCCGAGTTGCGTTTGATAGCCGTCTGGCATTTCCTCAATAAACGGCGCGGCCATCCCCGTCTTGGCCGCCTTCGCCCAACGCTCAGCGTCATCGATATAGCGCACGTCTCCTGCACCGATATTTTCGCCGACAGTGAATTGATAGCGACCGAAATCCTGAAAGATAACGCCGATGCGTTGTCGCAGGGCTTCGACATCCCATTTCTGCAAGTCCAGCCCGTCGAGCAAGATACAACCCTCTGTGGGATCGTAAAGTCGGGTCAGCAACTTGATCAGTGTCGTCTTTCCCGAGCCGTTCTCACCGACCAGTGCGAGGCTCTCGCCGGGACGAATCCGCAGGCTTACGTCATTGAGCGCATTGCTGTTTGCGCCGGGATAAATGAATGACACGTTTTTGAATTCGAGTCCGAGCCCGGGCTCGGGCCCTCGCTGTGCTTCGCCGAGACGCACGGGCACGGGTTGCCCGAGATAGTCGTACAGGTTAGACAAGTACAGGTTGTCCTCATACATGCCACTAATCGCCGACAAACTTGCTGCAACTGCCGTCTGTCCTTGCCGAAACAACACCAGGTACATCGTCATTTCGCCAAGCGTGATCGCACCATTCATGGTCGTTATTACAATCCATACATAAGCGCCATAAAAGGCAGCCGTTGATAACAGGCCGAGCGCCAGGCCCCAGCCGTCCCGGCGCAGGGTCAGGCGACGGTCCTCGACGAAAAGCTTGTTGAAGATATCGCGATATCGCTGCAGGAGTCGCGGACCGAGCTGGAATAGCTTGACCTCTTTGACACCGTCTTCTCGGGCAATGACGGTTTCGAGGTACATTTGCATGCGGGTTTCCGGAGAGCGCCAGCGAAATAATTTGAAAGCATCTCCGGAAAATTTAGCTTCGGCGAAAAACGAGGGCAGGCCGGCACCGATAAGGATGACAACGGCCCAGGGAGAGAACGCAAACAACAACACGGCGTAACTGGTCAGGGAAATCCCATTTTGCACAAGACCGAAGGTGCGAATGACCAGGCTGAGTGGCCGGCTTGACGCCTCCCGTCTCGCCTGAGTCAGTTTGTCGTAAAACTCCGAGTCTTCGAAATTTTCAAGCTGTAGTGTCAGCGCTTTTTCGAGGATCATTACGTTGACACGCTGGCCGAGGAGTGCGCGCAATAATGATTGGCTCGCTGATATCCCGCGTTGACTGGTAGCGACCAGGATGACGACGATGGCCTCCAGCAAAACCAGCCACAACACACGTTGCGTGTCGGGAGATGTTGAAGTCATTGCTGCGACGACGCCGTCAACAATCAGTTGACCGATGAAGGCGACCACGGCGGGCAAAATTCCTGCGACCAGCGTTAGAAGCGCGAGCGTCAACGTCAGCGAACGGCTCGTCGTCCACACAAGATTTAACGCGCGGCGACTGTAACCGAACACTCCTGTCAGTCGCCTGGCAAAGCCGATGGTGGGCTCTCGCCCGTCAGACATCTGGATTCCTATGTGCGCCATGAGCGGCCTTTAGTTCATTATAAACATGCCAGTTCTGTGAATGCTCGGTTTCGACCAGAAGCGGATGTTCTCAAATCAACAGGCACTACCCTTAACCAATTGGACAGGATTATAATTTTTCGGCGCCAGATCCAATTCTTCTACCCACGAAATTTGAATTCCATTGCAGAATCGCGTGCCAGACACTGAGCGAGCGATTGAGGTAGAGCGTCTCTATGCTATCGCGCCGGTTGGACTATGCTATTTCGACACGCAACTGCGTTATCGCTATATCAACGAGTGGCTTGCCCGATTGCACGCAATTTCGGTGGAAGAACACCTGGGGAAAACATTCGAGGAAGTGCTTGGAGACGCTGCGCCCGGTATTGCGCCGCACATCCACCAGGTTATCGATACCGGGGTACCGTTCGCGGCGTAGGAAATCGAAACGGCGACACCGGCGCATCCGAATGAGTTGAAGACTTACCTTACCAGCTTCTACCCGGACATAGACGAGAATGGCACAGTCGTGGGCGTGAACTGCGTCGTTCAGGACATCACTGAGCTCCGGCAAGCGGAGAGCGAACTGATTGTCGCCAAGGAGGTCGCAGAGGCAGCCAATCGTGCGAAATCGGAGTTTCTGGCCAGGATGAGCCACGAGCTGCGCACGCCCTTGCACACTATCATAGGTTACAGCGAGCTGATGCTGGACGAGACACAGCAACTCGAGACTGAGCATCCCGAGCTGAATGCCGGATTACAGAAAATTAAAGAAGCCGGGGCTCACCTGGTGTCGCTGATCTCAGATGTGCTGGACATGTCCAAGATCGAAGCGGGCAAGACCGAACTGCGTATCACCACGTTCGAGGTCGACGATCTCGTCGACAAAGTAATCGCGACCATAAAGCCGATCATCGAAAAGAGCGGCAATGCGCTGCAAGTGAACGGCACAACTATATCCGGTGAGATGACATCGGATATGGGTAAGACCCAGCAAGTATTGCTTAATCTCATGAGCAATGCGGCCAAATTCACTGATAACGGCCGCATCGAACTGGACGTGCAGCGAGAAGCGTGCAATGGCAGCGACATCATTAAGTTCGAAGTGCGAGACACTGGCATCGGTATGAGTGCCGAACAAATTGAAAAGGTATTCGAGCCATTTTTTCAGGGCGAGAACACCAGGAGCCGGGACCAGTCGGGCACTGGACTGGGGCTCACGATCAGCCGCGAATTTTGCCGCTTGATGGGCGGTGACGTCACGGTTGCAAGCGAGCTGGGCCAGGGTACGGAATTTACAGTGCGGCTGCCGGCGAAAATATCCGCGCCGCATGCATAGATCGCAGCGGCAAGCGCAGCCAGTAGATTGTGCCTGGGCAGTAACCCACAACTGAATCGCTACAGAGTTAGCAGCTTCTGCCGATAATGTGTTAACGGAGATTGGCAAACTTTCTTGTGTTACTCGAATCCAGGGGTTGAGAATGAAAAATCCGCAAGACAAGCTTGAAACGGCTTACAACATACTGGGCGAAGTCGAAACCATGCTGCATACACTGAAAAGCACTCAGGGGCAGCTTGATCCGGGTCGCCTAGAGCACATGTGCGAAATCATCTGTAGAAGGCAATCCAGTGCGCAAGTGTTGGTGGGTGAAGTGTCCGGCAGTATGATCGTGGAAAAGGCGGCATAGCGTCACAGCGGTGAAATTAGTCAGTTAGTCCTAGTACCTGTCGCCGCCGTGACAGGCTTTTTTGCGACCAGTACTCTTCGCGATCGTAGTACGATTCGACGGCAGCTTGTCCGTCCGGGATGACGATCCAGGGCTGCTTCGATGCCGTAAATATATGAATATCCGGCGGCAATCGATGCGCCTCATCCAGCGTTCCAACCCGGATAAAATGCAGCTTGTCTCCCGCGGCCGCATAATTACTCCATAGCGCAATGCGACAATTCGGGCAACGACAGATATCCTGACCTTTGCCGCTGTTGGAAGGAATTGCCACCATCTCTGGTTCGCCCTGCAGCAGTGTTACTCGATCGGCCTCGATCATTGCGTTCAGCGCGAAGGCAGCGCCGGTTTCCCTCTGGCACCAGTGACAATGACAGCAGTGAACAATGATGGGCTTTGCCTCCATCCGGTAACGGACGGCGCCGCAGGTGCAGCCGCCCACGTATTTGCTTTCTATTTCCGTCATGTCATCAGCACTCATTGAAAGCCACTATAATACCGCTGTGGCTGCAGGAATTTTCTGTGAGATACGCAAAATTAATAACTGGTGTTGTCACCGCGCTACTGATGAATGCCTGTACTGTCGGTGGCGGTGCGAATTGCGATCCTGTCTGCGATGGCACTTCGGTTTCAAGATTTCTTGGTACGGTGGCCGTTTACGCTGGCTCGGACAAAACAGTGACGGAGGGGGATACGGTTGGGCTGCCGGGCGACGCAGCTCATTCGCTTGGCTTGCCCCTGAATTATTCCTGGACTCAAATCAGTGGTCCGACCGTAACAATTATCAGTCAGAACTCGACTTATGGCGGTGTCGGTCGATTTGTAGCACCAGCTGTTATCGAAACCACATCTTTGACGTTTCGTCTCAGTGCAATCGGAAGTGACGGTGCAACGAGCGAGGATTTCGTCAATATTTTTGTCGAGCCGACGAGTTCGTCCGCATTGTGCCTGCAGGCACCGTTATTCGCTACCAGTTACGCGTGGACCAACAGTGGCTGTACGACGGCTAGCGCCGACATAGCCGGTGACTCACGCGTTGCCACTGTGTACCGACAGGGCGAAGCTGAGCCAAACGAGCCACTGCAATCGGCCAATCCGCTCACCTTTCCGATGCGAATCGCGACTGAACGAACGGCCGCCGACGGCGCCGGATCTGTTAGCGGCGTGGCCAACGATAGTGTTGATTTCTATGTCTTCACGCCGCCTGAAACCGGTTCCTACGAGATTTACCTCTGCAATGACCCACTCGTGTGCCTGCGTGGAACGAAGACCGAAAAATGGTTCCTGACACTCAGGAACCAGAGCCTTGAAGAAATAGCCGGCACAACGGGTGGCGTACTGGAAGAACAGTTTGTGAGTGCTGTGTTGGAAGCCGGGTTGCCCTATTACGTCGGCGTTCATGTTTGGGACGCGACTACAACATCGTGGGACTATAACCTGACGATTCTGTCGGCACCTGACTGATACTTGTGCCAGTCACATATCAGCTTAAATTCGTACGGTGAGCTCGAAACCGCCCTGAAACGGAATCGTCATTGTTCGAAACCGATTGACAGGGTCATTTACAAATTCAAAATAGTCGCGGTACTCGGCGGCGGACTCGGTAGTGTTGTCGCAGGCCACGATGGCTCCGGGGCGCAGGCTCGACGAGACGCGCTCGAGCGCGGGCAGGGCCACGTCCCAGATGTCGACTAGCATGAAATCCACCGGACCGCCGACGTCCTTTAGCGTCTCGCGAAGATCGCCCTCGCGCAAATCGATGAATTCGCTCAGGCCCGCCTCGGCAAAATTTGCAAGGGCAATTTTTGCTTTGCTGGGTTCGTACTCGGTGCCGATCACCACTCCGTTTTCGACCTGGTTGTCTCGCACGGCGGCCGCCAGGTACATAGTCGATACACCGAACGAAGTACCGGCTTCGACGATGCGCGTCGCTCGCAGCGCCCGGCAGAGCAAGTAGCAGAACTCGGCCTTGTCCCGGTCCAGCGCTACCAGCTTGTCCGCGAGAAAGCGATGCGTTTCGTCATCATTGTAGCCTGCGGGGTCCGATGTTCCTTCGCGCTCTCGTCTCTCGTAATATGCGTCTGTTGCGTCGATTTGCGTGTCGCTTTGCGCATGTAGACGAGCCAGCAGCGCCTCAAGCTTGGGATCATTTAGCGGAGATGCCATATTTCGTTACGTCACCCGGACTACTGGCAGGGGATCGGCGGTTTCTGCTTGTCGGGCATCTGGGCGAGATCATCTGCATCGAAGACATCCACGCTCCAGTCATCTCCCCATTTGCAAGCCCAGTCTGCGTTGCGTCGGAAGACGAATTCCCATTCAGTGCTGCGTCGCTGCATTAACGGAATCAGGTAGATCATTTGCAGGACTTCGATCGTCCTGGCCATTCTGAGTGGCCCAAAATCCACTGGATCAAGGCCCATTTCGTCGATCAGTTGGGCGATCCGCTCCTTGGCGGCCCGGTCATCCGAGGCGATCGGAATCGTCACAGGCCCGTCGACCGTATCGGGGTGATCGATAAGCAGGGAGCTCATCGTGCCGAGCGCCTTGACCACCTTCGCACCGGGGTTCCATTGCTGGATCATTTCCGCGCTGGAGGTCTCCAGCATGGACTCAGGATAACCGTCGTCACCTTGCGTCCAGGGCATTGACGGATCTACGACGATCTTGCCGTCAAGATTGCCCAGGCTTTGCGCGGCCGTTTCCATTGCAGGCCAGCCGATTGGCAGGAATATGATATCGCCCCGGCGTGCTGCCTCTTTTTGAGTCGTGACGGTCGCACCGTGTCCTGTCAGTGCAACCACTGCCTTGACTCGATCGCTGTCAGGAGTTCGCGAGCCGTAGACTACCGTGTAGCCAAGTGCGGCAAAGCGCTGACCGAAAGAATCGCCCATGTCTCCCGTGCCGATAATCGCAATCGTTTCCCGCTCTGCCACAGCATTCGCGGCTGCACAGAATATAATTGTCGCGCACAGTACCTTAGCTGAAAATCTTTTCACGGCGTATCTCCCGGGCAATATGAGCCAGATTTTTTGATATTGTCGGGTTCAAAGTTTAAAGGCCAGACCAATGGGGTGTCCAGACATGATGGTCGACTACGAGGCTTTACCGGTGGCCGAATCCTGGTATAGCGTTGATTCTTATCCGGGCGATATAACGCGGTTGCGTGAGATCCACATTGATCCTTATTGGGCCGGATCTGTCTGGCTCGTTCAAGGGTCAGAGCGTGACCTGGTCGTTGACAGCGGCACCGGGATCGTGCCGCTCGCGCCACTGATTGCCGAAATGACTCCAAGACCGGTGCTCGCGGTTGCGCTCTGCTCGAACTTCGACCATTCCAGTGGTTTTTACAGCTTCGACGAGCGCGCCTGCCATGCGCTTGAGGCCGAGGCCCTGACACATCCCAAGTTGCGTGATTTATCGGACTATCTCGGCATCGAGAATCGTTTGCTGGCCGTACCCAAGGCCGGCTTTCGACTCGAAGACTACGTGCTGCCCGGCGCGGCGCCGACGCGACTCCTGGAAGATGGAGATATTATTGACCTGGGCAACCGTAAGTTCGAGGTATTGCATATTCCGGGTCGTACACCTGGGAGCCTGGCCCTGTGGGAAGCAGCGACGGGGTATCTATTTGGTGGCGAGACACTTTTTATCGATCCGGACAAGCGGGATTTTCCTGCTCAGGTCACCGCAGACTATGAAGCAAGCCTGAAACGGCTTGGGGAACTTGCGGTGACCACGGTCTTCGGCGGCCACTACAGCAGCTTTTCGGCCGATGAGCTGACGCAGCTAATCGAAGCGGAAATCGGTCGTTACGAATAGCGTTTTTGGCGCTTTCGCGGGGATGCTAGACTCTCGCCCCTGCAAAATGAAAGTGATGTGACTGATGCGAAAATTTGTTACTGCAGCCTTGGCGCTGTTAGTTCTGGGTGGCTGTACGCAAAAAGACACGGCTGAAGACCCATATCTCTGGCTCGAAGACGTGGGCGGTGAGGAGGCGCTTGCCTGGGTCGAGGAGCAGAACGAAGTTTCACTTTCTTATCTTGAAGCATTGCCGACCTATGAGCCCCTGCGTGCGCAGAATCTCGAGAACTACGATTCTGCCGATAAGATCCTGACGCCCGTCCTGCGCGGCGACTTTATTTACAACTACTGGAAAGACGCCGATAACCGACGCGGCTTGTGGCGACGTACGACGCTTGATGATTACATCGCGGGTGATCCGGACTGGGAAATTCTGCTTGATCTAGACGCGCTTGCCGAAGCAGAGGATGAAGACTGGGTCTGGAAGGGTGCGACATGTTTGCGCCCCGATTACCGTCGCTGCCTGTTGGATCTTTCGCGCGGTGGAGCGGACGCAACGGTCATCCGTGAGTTTGATGTTGAAGACCACGAATTCGTGGCCGACGGCTTCCAGGTTGAGGAAGCCAAGACGATCGCGATATGGGTGGACGAAGATACGCTGTATATTGGCAGCGACTTTGGCGAAGGCAGCCTGACGGATTCAGGATACGCGCGCACGTCACGAGTATGGCGTCGTGGCGAGCCGCTCGATGAGGCGACCGAAATATTTTCAGGCGAGCAGGCCGACGTGGTTGCCTATGTGTATCGCGAATGGGATGGAAATGTCGCCTATGACATAGCGGAGAACGCGCCGGGATTCTTTACTTCCATCAAGTACCTCTACGCCAAAGGTCACGATCTGCAGCTCATCGATATCCCCGAGGACGCGGCATTTTATGGTGTTGTTCAGGGGCAGATGATTATTGAGGTTAAGACCGACTGGTCTGTCGATGGCAACGATTACCTACAGGGCTCGCTACTGGCAATCGATTTCGAGAGATTCATGCAGGGCGATCGCGATTTCGAAGCGCTATTCGTGCCGACAGAATCCAGCGCTATCGTTCGGAGCGGTGTATTACGTACGCGCGACTACATTATTCTCAATCAGCTCGACGATGTCGTCAGCGAACTGACTCGGTTCGAGTTCGTTGACGGTGCCTGGGTTGGTACGGACATTGAGTCACCTGGTATCGGCAAGATCGCTCTCATTACCGCCGATGATAATTCGAATATATTTTTCTTTAATTACGAGAGCTTTCTGAACCCGGATACGCTGTACGTTGGCAACGACGGCGGTTCCTCGATTGAAAAAGTGCAGACGCTGCCTGAGTATTTCGATACCGAAGGCATGACCGTGGAGCAGCATTTTGCAACCAGTGCCGACGGTACGCAGATTCCGTATTTCATCGCATTGCCAAAGGATTTCACCGCCGACGGCAACACGCCGACGTTGCTGTACGGTTACGGCGGTTTTCAGATCAGCCGGCCGCCATCCTACAGCTCAACGGTGGGGCACAGTTGGCTGGAGCGCGGAGGGGCCTATGTCATGGCCAACATTCGTGGCGGCGGTGAGTACGGTCCGCGCTGGCATCACGCGGCAATGCTCGAGAATCGGCAGCGAGCCTATGACGATTTCATCGCAATCGCCGAGGACCTCATCGAGCGCAAGGTCACGAGTCCCGAGCGCCTGGGCATACGTGGCGGATCCAATGGTGGGTTGTTGACCGGTGTCATGCTGACGCAGCGTCCGGACCTGTTCAAAGGCGTTGTCATCCAGGTGCCGTTGCTCGACATGAAGCGCTATCACGTGCTGTTGGCCGGCGCTTCGTGGATGGCCGAGTACGGCGACCCGGATACCGACGATTGGGAGTTCATCTCAAAATACTCGCCCTACCAGAATCTTGACGTGGACGCGGACTACCCGATTCCGTTTTTTACGACGTCAACACGGGATGATCGAGTCCATCCGGCACACGCGCGCAAAATGGTGGCGCGCATGAACGAGATGGG
>JACZSM010000028.1 GCA_022574185.1 Pseudomonadota bacterium | reverse complement strand
GACTGTACCACGGCATGTCCGCGAATCCGGAGTCCGGCAAATCGGAGGCCCGGCCTTACGGTGGGCGGGTCAGCAGAACCGGTTCGACGAAGCCCAAGGAGAACGCACGATGGTCATCCTGACTCACCACGCGACCCGACAAGCGCAGCGCCGCGGAGCCACTCACCGGTCGGTGGAACTCGCCGCCGAATTCGGCGCCCGTGCCCGTACCAGAGACGGGTGCTTCGTGCGGATCCTAACCGAACGCGCCGCCCAGCAGGCCCAGCGTCGACACCCGCTTGGAGTTCACGAGGTCCAGCGCGCGTTGGGCACGACAGTCATCACCGAGGAGAGCGATACGCTCAGGACCGTCATCACGGTGCTATCCAAGCACAAGGCGATCGGGCCTGAGCGGTACAACAAGCACCATCGTGAGGCCGTTTACGTCTAGCCCCCAACAACGGGACAGGAGAGGAGACAGCTATGCAGCTCTACTTCACGAAAGAGGACCTCATCCATGCCAACGAGGAGGCCATTGCAGCGGATCGTAACCGCACGCTGATTCCGGAGAAGCTCCAGCAGCTTTCAAACAAGAACGCCTATCCCGTGGCTAAGGCGTTCACCCACAACGGTGTCGAGGTTCGCTGCGTAATCGTGGTCGACGAAACAGGAAGGATGGCGATGAAGACAACATATCGTCTACCGCTCGTTCTCGCAGTCTTAGCTCCGGCCATCGGTGCCATTTCGTTGAGCCAAGTGGCGTGTAGGACGCCGGCCTCCGGCCCGTCCGCCATGGCGTTGGCGACGCTTGCAGCCCACGAAGGGCACGAACTATTTGCAGCCCATTGTGTAGCGTGCCACGGCGGCCACGGTCGTGGCAACGGCCCCGCAGCGATTGCACTGACGGTGCGGCCTCGCGACTTCTGGAACGAGCGGTGCCGGTATGTTTCCACGCTGAACGGAGTTCCCACTCTCGAGGACTTGATGCAGACCATCGGGTCCGGACGGCACTTCGGCGCGATGCCCGCACGCCCGAACCTGACGGACGTGGAGGTGCACATCCTCGCGGAGTATGTGCGCGAAATCACTCGACTCGGTTGGGAAGACCGTTTGACGAAGGAATTCGCCGACGATGACGAGACGACGCCCGAAGAGATTCGCGAGATCGCGTGGGAACGTGTGACGCCGGGCGAACTGGCGGCGGTTCGCGGACCCGGGCTCGGCTTTCGCGCCGATCTCGAGTACGGCCGGCAGCTCTACCTGGAAGACTGCGCAGCGTGCCACGGCCCCTGGGGTAGGGGTGACGGTCTGGACATGCCGCTCGACGAACGCGGCAAACCGATCGAGGTCAGGGACCTCACTTCCGGGAAGTTTCGCGGCGGAACGGGTGAAGAGGAGATCTTCAAACGAATAAAGTGCGGCATTCCGGGAACGCCGATGTCCTCGGCGGCGGCTTCGGATGAGGATATCTGGCAACTCGTTCGCTACGTGCGGTTTCTCGCCGGACGCAAACGTTGACGGTGCGTGACCATTGGGCAACACGAACCATGAAAGGAACCTGTGTATGAGACGCTCAAATACTAACCGGCTTGCCGTAGGCGTTGTGGCTCTCTGCATGCTGGGCACGAGCCGGAGCCAAGCCGGTTACGAAGGGACGGATGTCAAGGATGGTGGATCCATCGTGGGCACGGTTCGCTTCGAGGGGAAGATCCCAAAGCGAAGGAGACTGAAAGTAACCGGCGCGGACAAACCGTGCCACAGCAAACCGATCCCCAACGACGACTTGGTCGTCTCCAAGGACGGAAAGATCCGCTGGGCGGTCGTATCCATCAAGAAGATCAAGAAAGGCAAGCCCTTCCCACCGGCCGATCCGGAGAACCCGGTCGTGCTCAACCAGCAAGGTTGCCGGTTCCGCCCGCACTTGGTTGTGGTACCCCCGGAGCGGACCCTGAGAATCCTGAATAGCGACGGAGTCCTCCACAATGTGCATCTCTACGCGAGGAAGAATGAACCGTTCAACCGCTCGATGCCAGGCCGGGTCAAGCAACTCGAGGTTACTTTCGACCGGGCGGAACGGATCCGAGTCGGCTGCGATGTGCACAAGTGGATGGGCGGCTGGATTGTCGTAGCCAAGCATCCCTACTACGCCGTAACCGGAAAGGATGGATCGTTCCGACTGGAGAACGTGCCGCCGGGTACCTATACGCTGCAGGTTTGGCATGAGAAGCTCGGCACACAACAGCGGGAAGTGACGGTGTCGCCGGGCGCCGATGCAGAGATCGAGTTCGTTCTGAAGAGGAAGTGATTCGCCGGTGACGAGACGCCGTCACTGTATCCTGAGTGCGACGATAGGTGGCGCCTTGACCTTTATTGGAATGGTTCGATGACGGAATCACGAACATACAAGCTCGCAGTAGCCGTCGTGTCGATGGCTGCATTCGCCGCGTGGGCGTCACCTGCTGCCGCTCAGCCGGATAGGGCCGAAGAGAAGCCGGTCACGCGATCCGAGTTCACGAGGTTCCTGAATGACTATAAGCAGTTGAAGGCCGACGTCGCCACGCTTCAGGAAGAGAATGGCCAACTCAAGCAACAAGTGGCAGAACTGCAGCGTGAAAACACGGCGCGCCGGCAGGTGGACTGGGGCGCCGAGTTTGAGACTCGCATGTCTGCCCAGCGCGACACGATCATGGAGCGCGTGCGCGACGAATTCGGACCGACTCTCGACGCTCTTTCCCCCGGTCTCACCAACTTCACCCTGGGCGGTGCCGGGGTCATCACATTTCAAGATCGGCAAGACGTTGATTCCACGTTTGGTGTGGGGATTGCCCCGACCCTTCTGTGGCGGCCAACCGATCGGTTGCTCCTCGAGGTGGAAGTCGCTTTTGGGTTGACCAGCGACGATACATTCGTCGAGCTGGACTACGCACAAGTGAGCTATTTGCTCAACGATTACATGACGATCGCGGGCGGCAAGTTTCTTATCCCCTTCAACACTTTCTGGGAGCGCTGGCATCCGTCGTGGATCAACAAATCGGCCACCATTCCGCTCATGTATGAGCGAGGGCTGATAGGACCAACCGGGCTGGGCGTCCAGGTTCGCGGCGGGTTCCCCATCGGAAACATGAAGCTGAACTACGCCGCCTACTATGTAAACGGGCCGGACTTCGAGAATACATCCTTCGGCACCGCCGGGAATCTCGGGTTTGAGAATTTCCGCGATAACAACAATGACAAGTCGTTCGGAGGTAGGATCGGTTTCCTGCCTATTCCGGAGCTCGAGCTTGGATACTCCTTTCTGACAGGAAGGGTCGGTGACAGCGGCTCGCGGTTCGATGGAGTCGACACGTTCATCCACGGCATCGATCTGAGCTACGCTCGAGAGTTCGAGGCAATCAAAGGGCGTCTGGACCTTCGCGCGGAGGCCATCTGGGTTGATACGGACAGGGCTGTCTTCACCGGGCCTTTCGATCCCTTCACGTTCGACAACAAGCGTAGCGGTTGGTTCGTGCAAGCTGCCTATCGCCCGACACTGTCGGACTTCACGCTTGGGGACGGCATCGAACTCAAGAACACGGAATTCGTTCTTCGCTTTGAGCAAGTACGTGAGTCCGGACCCGGACCTCGCGGCGCCGATCACAGCCGGGTGACCCTTGGAATCGATTATTGGATCCGCCCCAACATCGTTTGGAAGATCGCCTATTCGCATGACAACGTGAGTGGGGACGAAGATGAGAATGGATTCTTCATGCAATTTGCGTTCGGATTCTGAGCGGCACCGCTTGGAGTGCACGCGCTGGAGAAAAGAAATGAAACCGCTTCCACTACTACTTACGCTTATCGGTGTAACGGCATTGACTGCTGCCTGCCTGTCCTCGGGTTGCCAGAAGGATAGAACGATCGCAGAGATGACGATGGAGGGAGCGGCGACCGGCTCGCAGCCAAGTGCCTCCGTTGTAGTGCCGCCAATGCGCAAGGATGGAGCCCGCGCCTGGGCTCAAAACTGCATGCGCTGCCACAATATTCGTGATCCACAGGAGCGAAGTGACCGGGAGTGGGAAACCATCGTTCATCATATGCGCGTGCGCGCAAACCTTACGGCCGAGGAACATCGTTTGATCCTGGAGTTTCTCAAGGCGGCGAACTGACACCGTGCAAATGGACATGTCGATTGCAGGTGTCCCGTGTTCGCCACAGTTACAGGAGAAGTTAGAGATGCGAATCAAACCAATCATGAAAACTTTCGGGGCCTGCATGGCTACCTTCTGTACCGCGCTCTTTGCGACGTCGTGCAGTTTCGATCCGCTGAATTACATGAGCCGCAATGCCTGTGAGGTTTTCAACTGCGACGAACTCTTCTTCATCGAGGACATGCTGCCCTTGTCGGCCCGACCGGCAGGGAACGCCGGGTCGGGAGGCGGAATGGTCATGGACATGGATGAGGACGAGGACGAAGGCGGCGGACACGCCCACTGATCTCGGGCTATTCGTGCCCGAAGCAGTAGTGGTGGGTGTTCTCGCACAACATAGGTAGTCGGGAGTAGCGAATGATGAAACGATCTTTTTGCAGCACAAGGTTCGGCGTTGCCATGACACTCGTCCTTGGCCTGTGCGCAGCGATGAGTATAGGCTGTGGCACCATCGACACCAACGGCTTGTTCGGATTGGAGCCCTGCGACATCCTCAATTGCGACACGCTCTTCTTGCGCAATCTGGTTGGCGATCACGGCGACATGGCAGGAATGGATGATGCGGACGCCCATGACGATGAGGGCGACGACCACGTGGACGGCGTGGATGACCATGACGACGGCGATGACGACCACATAGGCGCCGTGGATGACCATGACGACGGCGATGACGACCACATGGAGGACATGGGCAACATGGAGGATATGAGCAACATGAAGGACATGGGCAACATGGATGATGGTGAAGAACATGAACACTGAATCAACGTACCCAATTCCGTAGCCTTGGCCGGCAGCAGGCTTCAGGTCACAACATCTCTTAGTTTTTGACGAGTTGCATGATTGGTCAAGGTACTATATAGTTCTTACCCTGAGATCTTGTGCTCGAAGTGTGAAGCGGGCGCTGCGCTCACGGCGACTAAAGGAGACAGTGACATGAAGAGTTCAGTTTTCCAGTTGCGGATCATTCCGGTGCTTGCAGCCGTGCTGGTGTGGGTTGGGATGTCGACAATGGGCTGCACATCAGTCGACGGTGGAGGAGGCGGCGGCGGCGACCACGCGGATGACCACGGAGGCGCACACGCCGGAGACCTCGTCCATCTCGACGAACCGGTAGATCCGACCGGTGCTCGAACAGCCGAAGACCACGCGGTGATCGGCCACAAGGAGGTCGACGGGAGGATCGTGGAGCTGATCCTCGAACCCGCCAAGTCGATGTTCATGCTGATGGGCGGCAATTGGATGGAGATGGCCCCCGCAGCGGGCGCGGACATTCACGTTGAAGTTAAAATCACGGATCCGGGCTCGAAGGACCGACCACCTCATTCGGCCATTGAATTCCATGCCGAAAACGAAACGACGGGCGAGAAGATGGAGGAGGAACTGCACCCGATGTGGGGTGGTAGCGGTCTGCACTACGCGATCAACCACGGACTTCTAGGCGACGGCCAGTACCACGCTGAGATCCATCTTGAGGAGCCGAGGTTCGCGCGCTCGCTGGGCGACAAGGACAAATGGATGGGAAACGTCGAGGCGGAGTTTCATTTTGTGATTGAAGACGGCCTCGTCACGGAAGTCTCAGTCTCGTCGGGTGCGGCTCCGGCGAGCCCCACCACGCCGGTTCCGGCGCACGAGGCAGCGACGCTCCCGGCCGACCCCACCAGTGACGAAGTCTTCATGGGCGAGGCGACCACGGACAACATGCGCATCCAGCTCATTCTCGAGCCGGCCAAAGCCATGTGGATGTACATGGGCGGGATGTGGATGGAAATGGCACCGGCGGTGGACGAGACGATCCACGTGGAGGTAAAGCCTATCGACGAGGGGTCGGGAACGAGGATCTCCTACGCAACCGTCACGTTCACCGCGACGAACACCAGCACGGGAGAATCGATCACCGAAGAATTGCATTCCATGTGGGGCGGTAGCGGGTTGCACTACGCGATCAACCACGGCCTGCTTGGGGCCGGCGATTACACGGCATCCGTGACTGTCGACGTTCCAGAGTTCGCTCGTTCGATGTCGGACAGCGACAAGTGGATGACGCCGATCCAGGCGGACTTCACGTTTGCGATTGACGACGCTGGACTGGTAACGGCAACCGAAGGGCACACCACGCCGTAGAGGAGAGGCCGCCGGCCAGGACGACGACGATGCAACTGAGGGAGACCAGGCGTCGCCCGATAATCATCTGGACCAAAGATCGTCCACGACGCAGCAACCGATCCGAAGCCCGTTCCCTATTGGTGCGATGTCGGCGACGTTTTATACCGGCGTCGGATGTCTGACTGTACCGTCGGTGCTGTTCCTGGTTGTCAGGGCGATGCTCGAGTAGCGTTGCGAGTCGGCGATATCCCTACTAAGTAAGGTGTACTTTGAAGAACGCTATCGTGCGCTGCCACGCCAGGTCCGCCGCCTCTTCGTTGAATCGCGGCGTCGAGTTGTTGTGAAAGCCGTGCCGTGTGCCGGAATAGGAGTGCATCTCGTACCGGACCTTGTTGGCTTTGAGCGCGGCTTCGTAATCGGCGCGCGTTGCATTGACGCGCGGATCTTCCTCAGCGTAGTGGCACAGCAGTGCCGCGCTGATATTCGGCACGGCGTCCGTATCCGGCGCGCGGCCATAGAACGGCACAGCCGCGTGGAGTTCGTCGCCCAGCGTTACCGCGAGAAAGTTGGTCGTGCCACCGCCCCAACAGAAGCCCGTCGCGCCAAGCTTGCCGTTCGACATTTCATGCGACCTGAGATACCGCGCGCTGTTGACCATGTCCTCGCGGAGCTTCGCCTGGTCGAGTGTCTTTTGCATCACGCGGCCGTCGTCGTCGTTGCCCGGGTAACCGCCGATCGGCGACAAACCATCTGGAGCCAATGCCAGGAATCCTTCGACAGCAGCGCGCCGTGCGACATCCTCGATATAGGGATTCAAGCCGCGATTTTCATGCATAACGAGTACGCTCGGAAATGGCCCATCGCCGGTCGGTTCAACGAGATAACCGCGCATTTCGCCCGAAGTTCCCCGGGGAGATGCGTAGGTGACATACTTCGCTTTCATGCGTTCGTCGTTAAACGAAATAACCTGCGCCTCGGCGTAGCGCGGCAACAAACTCTTTGCCATGGCTAGCGCAGACACACCGCCAATGGTCAGGGCGGCTGCACGTTCGAAGAACTGACGACGGTCAATTCGGCCATGGCAGTAACGGTCGTAGAGGTCGTAAACCTGATCGTCGATTTCATCTTTTTTCATCGCCCTGACTCCTGTGCGCGTATCGCATGTGCGATGCATTTATTGTGGCTCGCCGGCGGCCCCAATTACAACAATTCATATCAAATGCATCATTCGACCGCTGCTGCGTCGCGATGTACATTCGTCAAGGACATGAAATAGGGGAGAAAAAGAATGCGCCAGACAATAAAAAGACTAACTCTGTTGATCACGCTCGCCATCTCATTAGCTGCTGTGGCCGAGCCCACGCCCGAAGATGCTGCAAAGTACCGCCAATCCATCATGAAAGCACTCAGTGGCCATAACGGCGCAATCTCGATGATGGTGCGCGGCAAAGCAGGCGATCCGGACAATCTGGGCAATCACGTTCAGGCGTTGGTGAATCTCAAGGGCGAAATCGAATCGCTGTTTGAACAAAGCTCGGATCTCGAAGATGATAGGGCACTGCCGGCGATCTGGGAAAATCCGGAGGCGTTCGCCGACGCCATCGAGAATTTCCAGGCGGCCGTCGAGGCGCTGAGTGAGGTAGCGAACGGTGGCGAAATGCAGGCGATTGATGCGGCGCATCGGGAACTGGGCAAGGCCTGCAAGGGCTGTCACGAAGATTTTCGTTTAAAGAAGCAAGACTGAGTCGGCGTATGCGTTCCCCCGGGCTCCTGGTCGTGACCGCTGCTGTGTTTGTGGTAGCGTTTGCGTCGGCGGAGGAGACTGCAGTCTCGCGCGGCGAATATCTTGTCTTCGCTGGTGGTTGCATCGACTGTCACACCGAAGCAGGGAAGCAAGCAGTTCAGCTCGCCGGTGGTCGGCCCCTGGAAACGTCGTTCGGCACTTTCTATTCACCCAACATTACGCCGGATCCCACGACCGGCATCGGCCAATGGACCGACGAAAATTTCCTGAGGGCATTTTGGGAGGGCGTGAATCCGGATGGCGATCACTATTACCCGTCGTTCCCGTACACGTCCTACACGGGCGTTTCACGCAAGGATTTGTTGGCCATGAAAGCCTATTTGTTCAGTCTCGATCCGGTCGTAAAGCAGGCACCCGAACATGAGCTCGCGTTATTCATATCCACGCGCCTCGCGGCTGGGGCATGGAAATTACGCAGCTTCGAGCCGGGCAGGTTTGTCCCATCCGAAAATCGATCCACAGCATGGAATCGTGGCGCCTACCTCGTGCGTCACCTGGGACATTGTGGAGAATGCCACACGCCGCGCGACAGCTTCGGTGCAATTGAGAACGATCGCGAGCTTGCGGGGAATTCGGATATGCCGGACGGGGACTCCACTCCGAATATCTCGCCGCATCGGCTCGACGGGATCGGTAAATGGGCGGTTGACGACATCGAGTACTTTCTCGATATCGGCATGCTGCCCGACGGCGATTCCACTGGCAGCGTAATGAGCGCTGTGGTGGACAACAGTACAAGCAAACTGACGAAAGAAGACCGGCTCGCCATTGCGACTTACCTGAAGTCCGTTCCGGCGCAGCGAGGAGAATGACTCAGATGAATACAAAATTTAATCGGCGTGAACTACTGACTGCACTCTCGAGTTTGGGTGTTTTGGGCACATTGCCTGCGGCCGTGACTGCCGGCGATGTGCTACCGCAACGTGCGATTCCCGGCCGCAGGGAAACGTTGCCGATCGTCGGCCTTGGTTCGACGAAGCCAGTGCGATTTATTCGCGAAGCGGGTACCGCACCGGTCGAGTCCGTTATCCGCAAGTTGATCAGTTACGGTGGTTCTGTCGTTGATACATCGCCGCGCCCGGCTGAACTCGATGCCCGGTTTGGGCAGGTCCTGCAGCAATCGGAGTTTCGCGATGCACTGTTCATCGCGACCAAGATCACTGTGTTCGGCAAGGAACAGGGCATCGCGCAGATTGAGCAGACGCAGCGCCTGTTCGGCCGCGACCCGCTGGATCTGCTGCAAATATCAAGCCTCACCGACCTCGAAACACACTGGCCGACGCTGCGTGCATGGAAGGAAGCGGGCAGGGTGCGTTACATCGGAGTGACCGTAGCGCACGAACGTTTTTACCAACGGCTCGAGGCATTCATGAAACGCGAAGCACCCGATTTCGTGCAGCTCAATTACTCGGTCATGGAGTACTCGGCGGAGGAGCGCCTGTTGCCGCTCGCAGCAGATCTGGGCATTGCGATACTTGTGAACGGTCCGTTCATGAACGGTGAGTTTTTTGCTCACGTGGGCGGGCACGAATTACCCGACTGGTCTGCAGAATTCGATTGCGAATCCTGGGCGCAGTACTCCCTCAAGTACATCCTCGCCCATCCGGCCGTAACTTGCGTGCTGACCGAAACGACCAAAGCGCAGCACATGGAAGACAATGCGCGCGCGGGTCTCGGGCGATTGCCTGATGACGCGATGAAACGCCGCATGCGGGATTACACGTCAGGCTTCTAGTCGGCTTTCTCTTCGTTGAGTTGTTTCAGGAATCGTTTTTCGTAGAAGTCGATGTAATGCTGGCAACCTTCGGGATCAACGAAGGGATTGCCGCGGTTGCCGGATTCCCCACGCTTTTTAAGCTTTTTGTCCAGCTCGATAGTCGCCGCCCTTGGGTACAGGTACACGTCGCATTTGAGCGTGCGCAAATATTCGAACGAACGCACGAAATCCTCGGCGATTTCAGGGTAGAACTCGTTGCCGATCAGCGGCACCCGATAGGCACCTGATGCAGACATTCCGCCGAAAATAACGACGTCGTAGTCGCGCCCGTCCTCACTTACTGTCGTCGTCCACGTTGTCGTGCCCTCGGTGTGTCCCGGCGTCAGGTGCGCGACAATGCTGATGTCACCCACACGAATTTCGTCGCCGTGACGAATGAGTCCGTCGACCACGAATGGTTCAAACAGATCCGTTTCGTCGCGTTCGACGATGTAGCGAAAATCTGTCTTGCCGCCCGTCGCCATCACATCGGCGCTCTCTTTTGACGCCAGCAGTATCGCGTGTGGTAGCAGCTTGCGAAACATCGGCATGCCGCCCATGTGCTCTTCATGCGTGTGCGTATTGAGCAGGTAGCGAATATCGTCGAGCTCGAACCCGGCATTGACAATGCTTTCGACTGTCCACGGAGCGAGTTCAGTCGACGTCGTGTCGATCAGGATGTGCCCTTCGGAGGAGGTAATCAGAATGGCGCCAACCGCCGAGTGGCCAACCCACCAGATGTTGTCAATGATGCGCACTGCTTCGCGACGCGTCTGATTGGTATTGTCGACACGGATGGTCGAATCAAGGCGCTGCTGCGTCAGTTGCGCGCTGGCGACAGGACTCAGCACTAACGTCAGGATCAATAACGCCGCGCGTTGCTTATTCTGCATCGTCATAAGTCTCATTTTTCAGTCGCTCTAAGTAGGCGTTTTCGAAAAAACGAATAGCGTTCTGATAACCCTCGGGATCTATGAAAGGATTGGTATCGCCGCCAGCCAGCATCTGCTCGCGCTTTTCATTGAGGCCGTACCAATAGCCGTGCGCGCCGAGATAAACGTCGACGGGCAGAACTTTAAGCCGCGCGAATGACCATGCAAACTGTTGCGGCATGTCCGGATATCTTGGATTGTCTATCAGCGGCTCGGTTTTGTTCACATTGAGCCCGCCGAGCACAACGAGATCATATTGCTTGCCATCTTCCTCGACAACGGTTGTCCAGGTAGTGCATCCCTTGGTGTGACCGGGCGTAAAGTGAGCGGTCAACACCCGATCACCGAGCTTAACCTGCTCGCCATCCACGATGATTCGGTCTACCGTGGCTGGCGGCCAGAGACCGGTGTCGCGGAAATCAGTTGCTCCACCCGACTCGATGACGTCGGCGTCGGCAGCCGACGCAACTGTTATCGCGCCCGTGATTTCACGCATATTCGAATGGCCGCCGACATGATCGTGATGTGCGTGCGAGCTCAACAACAACTTCACGTCCTCGGGATCGAAACCCAGCTGCCTGATGTTTGCGACAATTTCCGACACGTTTTCATCGAATGCCGTGTCCAGCAGAATATGGCCCTCCGATGTCGTGAACAGGTATGACGGCAAGTGAATTCGCCCGCCGACGAAAAAGATGCCATCAATTATTTCGAACGGCTCGGCAAGCTCGGTCCGTTGTGGATCGTCACGGGCAGGTGATACCAGTTCAACTTGTGCCACGGCCGCGTTGCAGACAACGCCCAGGCACGCAGTGATAATCGTGCGGCGAAGTAGTGTGCGGAAAGCGAAAAAACAGAACAGCGCGTTAGACATCACGTTACTCCCTGATCGCGCGTTAAAAGGCAAACTTCTTCGCGTTTGAGTATGCTTGTCAGTGTCTATATTTACGATTGTTTCTTCGGTTATGGTTTCTGTCTTACGAATTGCTGAAGTCGGTGTCGCAATGCTGCTTGCGTCGACTTTGGGCAAGCAAGCGTTGTCAGCCGAGCAGGGCGATTCAGTGCTGCCGGCGGAGAATGAGCGCGGGACGCGTTATGCGGTCGAGTATCCGGCCATCGGTTATGGAACTGTGCGCCCGAGCGAGCGCATCGCAAAGTTGCAATCGGAACTTGATCAAGGCGTTCGTACGCTTGCATTCGATGATACGAATGGCTATCTGATGGCAGTACTCGAAGCGTTGGATATCGATCCGGCCTCGCAACTGCTCGTGTTCTCCAAAACCAGCATTAACAAAACGCATATCCTGCCGTCGCGTCCACGCGCTATCTTCTTTAATGACGACGCGTATGTCGCCATTGTGCCCGGTTCGGGTATGCTCGAAATTGCGACAATGGATCCACAGCTGGGTCCCGTGTTTTTCATACTCGAGCAGCGCGCTTCGACGACACCGCAGTTCGACCGGCAAACTGTGCAATGCCTGCGCTGCCACGATTCGCTGACAATGACGGGCGGCGGTGTGCCACGCTTCATACTGGGTTCCGGTTACGTGGACACGCAAAGCAACCTTGTGTCGCACGAAGGCTGGATACTGACGAGTCCGAAGACGCCGTTCAGGTTTCGCTGGGGCGGGTGGTACGTTACTGGTAACCACGGAGACCTGGCACACCTGGGTAATATCGTCGTCAGGGACGCGGCCGAGTTGCAGGGCCTCGAACGCCTGCGTATTTACAATCGGAATTCACTCGATGACTTGATCGATACAGAATTCTATCCAACAAGTCACAGCGACATCGTGGCGCTGCTTGTAATCGAACATCAGGTGCATGTGCAGAACCTGATTACGCGCGTTAATTATGATGTGCGCACCAGGATTGCCAAGGACGCGCATCGAAATACAGACGATAACAATGGAAATGATCGGTTCGTATCAGAGGAAATGAAATTGTTTGTTGAAGAAACGACCGAACCTCTGGTAAATGCTCTATTATTTGCAGACGAGGCGGAGTTGACGGACCCGGTGACCGGGAGCACAAACTTCACCAGACTTTTCGAAAGGCGAGGGCCCTATGACGGCATGGGCAGGTCATTGCGGCAGTTCGATCTTCGGACCCGCACCTTTCGTTACCCGCTGAGCTACCTCGTTTACTCGGAAGCATTTGATGCATTACCGCGGATCGCTCGAGACTACATATACCGTCGCTTTGCCGAGATGCTCGGTGACGAGCGAGGCGACACGGCAGTGGCGCGCTTGCGGCCAGGAGAACGCGAGGTGATCCTCGATATCCTGCGGGCCACGAAACCGGATTTTGCCGCCCGCGAAGATGCTGGCTTCGCATACCCGGACGAGCGATGAAACTGAAGCACTACTTCTCAATCCACACACTGATGCTGTTGATTACGGGCATTGCGCTGAACAGTACGGCCGATGACGCGGTGATGGACGGAGAGACGCAGTACACCGAGCGAGGCTGCGTGTACTGCCATGGTCCAGCCGGCAAGGAGCCGGTTTTGAACGAATATCCGAAACTTGCCGGGCAGAATATGGAATACCTGCTGCAGCAAATGCTCGATATCAAAAGCACAGCACGAAAAAACGGGTACACAGGCATGATGCAGCCGGCCATCCTTAATATAAGCGACGAAGAATTTGCGTTGATCGCCGCATACCTCGCGGAATTATGAGTTGAGATCGTTATTGACAATGATACTGCTGCTCGCGACGAGTGCGGCGGTTGCCGACGGTGAGAAGTTGTATACCGAAAACGCCTGTGGGGCCTGCCACGGACCGACCGGGAACGAACCGATCATGCCGACCTATCCGAAAGTTGCAGGCCAGAACAAGGAATACCTGATCCGGCAGATGAACGATATCAAGAGCGGCGCTCGCAACAACGGTGCGTCCGTTGCAATGCGTGCACTGGTCGCTAATCTTGACGACGACGACATCGCTGCGATCGCAGCGTACTTGAGCAAACTATAATGCGTGCGATGACATCGGCGACTACAGTGCTGCTGCTTCTGGTGCTGGCGTCAATCTTCTATGCAGATGCGGTTGGCCAGAATCTGGACGATACGGACGATAACTCTGTTGCGGGATATCGTGACACGCTGAATCGCTACTGCGTCACTTGTCACAATGAAAAACTGCGCACGGCCAGTTTGACGCTGGATCTGACCAACGTGAGTGACCTGAGTGAAGCGCCGCAAATTTGGGAACGGGTGATCACCAAGCTGTCGCTCAAGGCAATGCCGCCGGTTGGCATGCCCAGACCCGACGACGATTTCTACGCCGGATTTTCCTTATATCTGAAGACAAATCTGGATACGCTTGCCGCCGAGATGCCGAATCCGGGACGCACGGTGACAGCGCATCGCTTAAATCGCTACGAATACGCCAACGTCGTGGAGGATCTGCTAGGCGTCGAGATCGACGTTGTTGCACTGCTGCCGGCCGACAATTCGGGCGGCTTCGATAATCTTGGCGATCTGCTCTCGGTGTCCGAAGTACTGATGGAAAAGTATCTGTCGGCGGCGCGCCAGATCAGCCAGAATGCCGTCGGCGCGTTGGATATTCCCGTCGACGTGCAACAGTACACGATCGATCCGCGCCTGCTACAGAACCAACGCATGAGTGAAGATCTGCCGTTTGGTTCGCGTGGCGGACTTGCCGTTCGTCACCGCTTTCCACTGGACGGCGATTACGAGCTCAGCGTTCGTCTGCTGCGCACGAATGACACTGGATTTGTAATTGGCCTGGACGAGCCCAAATACCTCGATGTGCGCGTCGACGGCGAGCGCGTCAAGCTGTTTACGATCGGCGGCGAGAACATCGGTCTGGCATTTGGTGCGGGACTGGCGGACAACTTGCCACCCGATCCGGTACAGGCGCAGTACGAGCGGCTGGCAGACAGCGATTTGCGCGTGCGGTTACCTGTGCGGGCCGGCATCCATACAGTTCAGGTTGCGTTCCTCGATGAGTCCTTTGCCTGGGAAGACCCAATGCCGCAGCCTTCCTATGCCAACTATAGTGAGTCGCGGATCGCTGAGTCATATGAACGTGCCTGGAAGGAGCCTGGCGTCAGCAGCGTTACGATCACGGGTCCGTATAACGTGCGTGGTCCGGGCGAGACTCTGAGTCGCAAGAAAATTTTCGTTTGTACGCCAACCACTGCGGACGAGGAAGAGCCATGCGCGAGCAAGATTCTGACTCAACTCGCCGGGCTTGCCTATCGTCGTCAGGTTGACGACGACGATGTCGCGCCGCTCTTGGCACTGTATCGGCACGCGCGTCATCAGGAGGGCTCGTTCGATGGCGGAATTCAGATGGCGGTTGAAGGGCTACTCGTTAGCACTGAGTTTCTTTTTCGTATTGAGCGCGATCCTGATGTAGCGCCGGGAACCGTCTATGCGGTCAACGACACGGAACTGGCATCGCGTCTGTCGTTTTTTCTCTGGAGCAGCATTCCCGACGATGAACTGTTAATGCTGGCCAGGAACGGGCGGCTGCGAGAGCCCACTGTTTTGCAGCAGCAAGTAGAGCGGATGCTCGAGGACGAACGCGCGGATTCGCTCGTAAACAGCTTCGCCGAGCAGTGGTTGTTGCTTAGAAATTTGCCACAGATCCATAAGGATCAGGAGATTTTTCCGGAATTCGACGAGACTCTGCGCCTCGCCATGTACGAGGAGGTTCGTCTTTTTGTAGCGAGTATTTTTCGTGAGGATCGCTCGGTACTGGATTTCCTGCGCGCCGAGCACACGTATCTGAATGAGCGCCTCGCAAAACATTACGGCATAGATGGTGTTTACGGCAATCGACTTCGGCGCGTGACGGTACCGGTGGATCAGCGGGGCCTGCTTGCGCGCGCTGGCATCCTGTCGATCACGTCGTATCCAAACCGCAACTCGACCGTGCTGCGCGGTAAATGGGTGCTCGAAAACATACTCGCGTCCCCACCACCACCACCACCGGCCAATATTCCGCCACTCGAGGACACCGAGGCTGCGGCCGGCGAGGTCTTGACGCTGCGCGAGAAAATGGAGATCCATCCTGCGAACCCGGTCTGCGCGGTCTGTCATAACCAGATGGACCCGATCGGCTTTGGCCTCGAAAATTATGGAGCGATCGGTCAATGGCGCACCATGGATGTGGGCAAACCGATAAATTCGGCTGGCCGGCTGCCAAACGGCATTGAATTCCAGGGCCCGGCGGAGCTACAGGCGGCGCTGCTGGACGATCCGCGAGTTTTTGCCAGTGCGTTTACACAGAAGCTCCTGACCTACGCGCTGGGGCGTCCGGTGGAGTATTATGATATGCCTGCAGTGCGCAAAATCGTGAACGATGCTGCGGCAACGGATTACCGGTTTTCATCAATCGTGCTCGGTACTGTGACCAGTGTGCCTTTTCAAATGAGGAGGGCAGGTACATGAAGCTTCTGAGGAAACCCATGCCACGCCGGACGTTTTTGAGCGGCCTCGGCGCGTCAATATCACTCCCAATTCTCGACGCAATGACTCCGGCACTGGGCGCTCTGTCAAAACCGGGTTCGGCGATGCCACTTCGGGTGGGCTACGTGTATTCGCCGAACGGCATCATCACGGATCGGTGGCGCCCCACGATTGCCGGTGATGGTTTTGAGCTGACCGATGTGCTCAAACCGTTTGCGCCATTTCGCGATCAGCTCCTGGTCCTCACGCATTTGAATAATGGTGACGCGGAAAGTGTCAGCGGACATGTAGGTGGCAGCACGATGTTCCTGACGGGTACGGAGCCCAACAAGTCGCTGAGCGAGATCCACGCCAACATTTCCGTGGACCAGGTGTTTGCCCGCGAGTTCGGTCAGGAGACACCGCTGGGCTCGCTACAGATTTGCATCGAAAATGCTGCAGAACTTGCCGGCCAGTCCTCGGGTGGCTACAGCTCTGCGTATACGAACACCGTTTCCTGGAGCAGTCCGACGACGCCATTGCCGATGGAGCATCGGCCGCGCGAAATTTTCGAGCGGCTGTTTGGCGATGGCGGCACCGATCCGGAAGCGCGGGTAAGGCGCATCCGCCGGCAAAAGAGCATTCTTGATTTCGTCAAAGAAGACCTTGCCCGTGTACGCAGGCAGCTCGGGCACGTCGACAGTTTGAAGCTTGATGAATTTTCAGACGCGTTGCGTGATGTCGAACATCGCGTACAAAAGGCAGAAGCCAATGTCGACATGAAGCTCCCGGAGATTGAACGGCCGGTGGGCATTCCGGAGCACGAAGAACACATCCGGCTCATGTACGATCTGCTGTTGCTGGCGTTCCAGACGGACACGACACGCGTATTCACTTACATGATTGCGCGCGAATACTCGGAAATCGTGTACACGAATCTCGGCCACACGGACCCGTACCATCCGTTAACACATCATCGCGGCAATCCTGTGCGCAAGCAGCAGGCGGGTGACATCGACGTCTATCATGCGCAGCTGTTCGCCGAATTTGTGGGAAAAATGCAGGAGACGATCGAGATTGATGGCTCGTCTCTGCTGGACAACTCGATTCTGGTCTACGGCGCCGGCCTCGGTAACGGCGACATTCACAGCCAGTGGAACGTCCCTGTGGCATTGCTCGGCAGCGGCGGCGGTCGGATCAAGGGCGGGCGGCACCTTGTGTACGAGGAGGGCACGCCGCTTTCAAACCTGCATGTAGCGATGCTGAACAAAGCCGGCATTCCAACCGAAAGCTTTGGCGGGCAACTCGGCTTTTCGACCGGCGAGCTTGATCTCGACCTCAGTATGTAGTCGTGAATAAGATCGTTGCGGCTTTACTGGTCTTAAGCTTACAGACGGTCTCCGCCCAGGCGGCCACCGACCTCAGTCTCGTGGCTGCGACCAAGACACAGGACTGGGCCGAAGTTCAGGTCCTGCTCAAATCCGGCCAGGCCGACGTCAACGCGGCGCAGCCTGACGGCGCCACGGCGCTCGCCTGGAGCGCATACTGGGATGACGTAAAAACGGCCAAACGCCTGTTACTGTCCGGGGCCGATGCCAATACGGCCAACGACTACGGTATCACGCCGCTCATTCTTGCCTGCCAAAATCACAGTCTCCAGATGGTCAAGGCGCTGCTCGATGGTGGTGCCGATCCCGATAGAGTGGTCTGGAGTGGCGTCACGCCGCTGATGGTAGCCGCGAAATCCGGCGAAACCGACATCGTACGTGCCTTGATTGATGCCGATGCCGACGTGAATGTGTCCGAGCCTCGCCGTGGACAAAGCGCATTGATGTGGGCAATTTCCTTCGGTCATCCGGATGTCGCTCGTGTACTTATCGAAGCTGGCGCGGATGTTACGGCACGCACGAAGAAGCTTAACGAGGATTTCAGACCGATGGAGCTCGAGGCGTATACGAAAAGCGTGTCGGGCACGGCGCAAGGCGGTTATACGCCCCTCATGTTTGCGGCCCGGCAGGATGATCTCGCCACGGCGCGACTGCTCCTCGCTCGTGGCGCCGACGTCAACGCCATATCCGGAGCGGATGGTTCAGCGCTGGTCATTGCAAGCGCCGCCGGTCACGAAGATCTCTCGTTGCTGTTACTCGATGCTGGCGCGGATCCGACTTCTGCCGATGCCGGTGGCGTTACGGCACTGCACTATGCTTTGCGCGACGGACTCAAGGTCCTGCACGGCTACAATATTGCCGAAGGTGCGGTCGTGTGTAATTTCGGCGGCGACCCGACGCGCTGCAAACCGATGGCTGTATTGAGTGACACCGAATTGGAGTACTTCAACGATCAAAAATCGGATCTGTATCTAATAGACAAAGAAATCGATCCACGCGAGCCACTACCTGGCCGCAACATGCACCGGCTCGCAGACGCGTTGTTGGCCGCAGGCGCGGATTCGAATGCAGCTATGATGTACCCGCCACCGCATCTGCGTCTCGCGCGGCTGTCAATGTTCAATATGACCGGCGCGACACCATTCTTTCTGGCGGCGGCCGCCCAGGACATAGGTGCAATGGACATGATGCTGTTGCGAGAAGATGTCGAGACCTTGACTGGAACGTCAATCAATGAAGACATCTTTTATACACAGATGAAAGTCAAAGCCGACGATAATGAGATTCAGGCCAATGCAACCACATTCATGGTCGCCATTGGTCTTGGTCGCAAAAGCGACTTTTCACCCGACGAGGAAGCGCGGGCGATACAAGCGGCGGAGACGCTGATAGCGCGCGGCGCCGACGTGAATGAAGCGACGGCAACAGGATGGACGCCCATGCATGCGGCGGCCTACATCGGGGCTGAATCGGTGATCAATTTTCTTGTAGCGAACGGTGCCGATATTAACGTAATGACCGGTTGCGGCCAGACACCGATGAGCCTCGCGCTCGGCACCAGTGTATCAGGACTGCTCGATCGAACGGTGCCGCAGGTTGAGACGGCCGAACTATTACTCGATCTGGGCGCAGCTAACCTGCCTGCTGATAGAGCCATCGGAGAATGCGTACTGGGCCGAGGCGGTCTTGAGGCGGACATCGCGCAAAACGAACTCGTCAAGGATCGCATCGCAGAAGTCGAGCGCAAAATGCAAGCCAGGCAATGATGACGCTGCTCCGCACAGCTATGGCGATCGCTTTTCTGATTGCCGGAATCCACACCGCTCAGGCCGGGCCGCCGCTGAGCGATGCTGCGGAACAATCTGCTACTCACTACCGGGGAATGCTCAATCGATACTGCGTTTCCTGCCATAACAGAGTTTTGCGGACCGCGGACATGGTTCTCGAGACAGTCAACGTCGGCAATGTTAGCGAAGCGCCTGAGATCTGGGAGCGCGTCATTACCAAATTGTCGCTTTCGGCGATGCCGCCCGTCGGCGTACCGCATCCCGATGCGTCTTTCTACGTGGATTTTCTTGCCTATCTGCAGACGGAACTGGATCAGGCCGCAAAGCAGAATCCGAATCCGGGCCGACCGACCGTGCATCGTCTCAACCGGACTGAGTACGCCAATGCGGTACGAGATCTGCTGGCAGTCGAGATTGATGTAGCGGCACTGCTGCCAGCGGACAATATTGGTAAAGGCTTCGACAACATTGCCGATGTACTTGCCGTATCGCCGCTGCTCATGGAGCGGTATTTGTTTGCCGCGGGCCGAATTGCCAGCCTGGCCGTCGGGCCTGCGACGATGGCGCCGGCCGCCGAAGTCTACGAGATTTCCGATACGTACCGGCAGGACCAGCGCATGAACGAGGACTTGCCATTTGGTTCCCGTGGCGGCACGACGGTTAAGCACCGCTTCCCACTCGATGGCGAGTACACGCTGGACATCCGGTTGCACCGGAGTATCGAGGGCTATATCCGCGGGCTGCGTGACGAACATACGCTCGATATTCGCCTTGATCATCAGCGTGTCGGCACACTGACTGTGGGCGGCGAACTGTATGGTCCGTCGGGGCCGACTTTCACGGAAAACCAGGTTGTGCAGTACTCCGGTGACCCGGATCAAGTAGGCTACGAGTTCAGTGCGGACAACGCACTCCAGGTTCGATTTTTCGCCAAGGCCGGCGAACACGTCGTAGGTGTGTCTTTCGTTGCAAAAAATGCCAAACCGACCGGCTTCCTGACCCCGCGCCTGACATTGCGAGAACTCCAGTCTTACAAAGGCGGTAACCCGAACCTGGCGAGCTTGACGATTACCGGTCCGTTCGATGCTGGCGGTCCCGGTGAAACTGCGAGCCGGCAGAAGATTTTTGCGTGCAAGCCTCCGACCACGGCCGATTCATCGGAAGCCGAGACTTGTGCCAGGTTGATTCTGGCGCAACTTGGTCGGCAGGCGTACCGGCGGCCGATCGATGCTGCCGAGCTGGATGGTTTGCTCGACCTGTACAGGGCCGGCCGGCAAGACGGTAATTTCGAGAGCGGTATCGAACTGGCCCTGCAAGGCATCCTGGCAGGCCCCGAATTCCTGTTCCGCATCGAGCAGGATCCGGCGGATGTTGCACCCGGGGAGGTCTACCGAATCAGCGACCTCGAGCTTGCCTCGCGGCTGTCGTTTTTTCTTTGGAGCAGCTTTCCAGATGAGGAACTGCTCACGATTGCTGAAGCGGGCCAACTGCGAGACCCGGCAACGCTCAAGCGGCAGGTCAGCCGCATGATTGCCGACTCGCGGTTTGAGCGATTCGTAGGCAATTTCGGCAGACAGTGGCTGGCGGTGCGCGACGTGGACATAGCGGATCCGAACTTGAGTTTGTTCCCCAAATTCGATGACGAATTGCGTGAAGCGTTCAAGCAGGAAATATTGCTGTGGTTTGCGAGTATGGTGCGTAACAATGACAGCGTGATCGAGCTGCTGACTTCCGATTACACCTACGTGAACGAGCGACTCGCAGAACACTATGGTCTGCCGGGCATATACGGCAGCCGCTTCCGCCCGGTTGAACTTACAATGGATCCGCTACGGCACGGAATATTCGGCAAAGGTGGGTTTTTGACCGCCACCGCTTATAACAACCGAACCTCGCCCGTGGTTCGCGGCAAGTGGGTTCTGGAGAACCTGCTGAATATGCCGCCGCCCCCACCCCCGGAGAATGTGCCGGCATTGGAAGTCACCGCGGACGGTAAGGCGCTGACCTTGAAACAAGCCATGGAAAAACATCGGGCTAACCCCGTATGTGCTGCCTGCCACAAGCTAATGGACCCGATCGGATTTGCGCTTGAAAATTTTGACGCAATCGGCAGTTACCGGACCCGCTACGTCGAGGCCGATGCCGACGTCGATGCCTCGGGTCTGCTGTTTGACGGTAGTGAGTACAATACCGCCGAGGAATTTCGCGTTGAGTTCATGAAACATGCGGATCGCGTGGTGCACACAGCCACCGAGAAAGTGCTTACCTATGCGCTTGGTCGGGGGCTGGAATATTATGACCAGCCCACCGTTCGCGAGATTGTGACGCGCAGTTCCGCCGAGAATTACAGTTGGTCTTCGATTATAATCGGAGTAATTGAAAGTACGCCATTCCAGTACCGGAGGGCTAGCAGCAATGATCATCACTAAGAAATTCATGCCACGCCGCACGTTCCTGCGTGGTGCCGGCGCATCCTTGGCCCTGCCGTTTCTGGATGCCATGATTCCGGCCCTCGCCGCTTCGACAACTGCTGCGAATCCGCCGCTCAAGATGGGCTTCATCTACCTGCCGGTTGGCCGGATCATGGACAACTGGACGCCCAAAATCGAGGGCAGCGGTTTCGAAATTACACCGACGCTCGAGCCACTCGCCGCGTTCCGCGAACAGATGCTGATCGTGAGTGGACTTGATGTAAAAGCGGCTGACTTGCTGCCCGGCGAACGAGGGGGGCCGCACGCCCGACCGTGCGCATCCTTCCTGACGGGCGCGCATCCGTTCTCGGACCATGTCGGTATCTCTTTCGACCAGCTGGCAGCCAAACACATCGGTCGCGATACGCCGCTCGCATCGATGGAGCTCGGCATAGATCCGCCCGAGTGGGCGGGGCAAGGCGCGGGCGATTACAGTGGCTTTTACACGAGCACGATTAGCTGGCGCTCTCGGACCACACCGCTGCCGATTCAGAATAATCCACGCAAGGTATTCGAACGGTTGTTTGGTGATACCGACACGCTCGATCCTGAAGCAATGCGTCGCCGCATAGCGCGCAAGAGCAGCGTACTGGATTCGGTGGCCGAACGTGTTAACAAGATGAAGGCTTCCGTCAGTCCCGAGGATCAGTACAAGCTGGATGAATACCTGGAAGCGGTGCGTGAAATCGAACGTGGTATCCAGGTGGCCGAATCGCGGCAGGCCTCGGGGATTTCGACGGCAGCGGACAAGGACATCACGCGCCCTGCTGGTATTCCGTCCGATTATGCGGAACACGGACGTCTCATGTTCGACATGATGTACTTGGCGTATCAGACAAACATGACGCGCGTTGTTGCCTTCATGCTGGGTCACGAAGGGACCAACCGTAATTACACGGAACTCGGCGCCAATGACGGGCATCACTCGCTGTCACATCACAAGGGCGACACGACAGCGATCGAGCATCTAAAAAAGGTCGATCATTACCAGAGTGAATTACTCGCGTACTTCTTCAACAGAATGCAGGCAACGAAGGAAATCGACGGCACGTCGCTGCTCGATAACTCGGTATTCGTCGTTGGCAGCGGACTGAGCGACGCCAATAACCATGTGCACAACGATGTGCCCATGTTGCTGATTGGCGGAGCGCAGGGCAGGATCCGCGGCGGCCGACATGTGCGCTACCCAGGTGAGCCGCTGTCGAACCTGCATATGACCGTGATGGAAATGTTCGATGTGCCGACGGACGAGTACTTCGAGAACGAAACCGCCGACGCGACGGGCACCCTGCCAGGTATCACTTGAACAGTCCGGGCATTGCCTGTCTGGCGTTATTATTGCTGACGAGCCACGTCGTGGCTGGCGACGATCTTCTTATCGAAGCGATTCAAAACGCCGATCATGCGACTTTGCTTTCATTACTTGATCGCAAGGACATCGATGTCAATGGGAGTCGCGGCGACGGCAGCACGGCGTTGAGCTGGGCCGCCTACGAAGACGATGAGATCGCGATCGATTTGTTGATTCGTGCGGGCGCCGACGTCAATGTGGCAACCGATTTTCACGCCGTGACACCACTGGCCTTAGTCTGCGCCAACGGGAATTCCGGCGCTGTTGCCAAGCTTCTCGCGGCCGGTGCCGATCCCAATATCGCAAATCGCGGCGGGGAGACGCCGCTGATGGCTTGCGCCAATACGGGTGCCGAAGAAGGCATCCGGGCGCTGTTGAAGCGCGGGGCGGACGTCAATGCGAAGGAAGGCAAGGACGATCAGACGGCGCTGATGTGGGCGGCAGCCGAGAAGCATCCGCAGGTTGTTCGGGCGCTCGTTAAGAACGGTGCCAACGTCGCGGCCCGATCCCGGCTGGTGGCCAAGCCGGACCCGTATATCGTCGAGATATCACTCGATCAAAGTATCTGGGGATCGAATTATCCGGACACCACTCGGTGGCAGAAGCAATCCGGAGGGTTTACGGCGTTGTACTTCGCCGCACAGGCGGGCGATATCGACTCGGCGCAAATCCTGCTCGAGGCGGGGGCAGAAATTGACGCGCCACACGTGGAATGGGGCAGCGCTCTGAACATTACGATTGCGAGTGGGCACGAGGATTTTGCCTTGTTCCTGCTCGAACAGGGCGCCGACCCGAACATCAGTGATGCCTGGGGTGTATCGCCGCTGCATTACGCTTTGTACAAGGGGCTGATGATTCTCAATCGCTGGAAGCCCACGGACAGCGAACACCTCGGCTGGGAGCGAGAGAATATGCCGGGACTGATCGCGGCATTGCTGGAACGCGGCGCCGAACCTGGCGCCCGTATCAGGTACAGCTATCCGTACATGGAGCATATGTTCATTGCCCGTTCGAATGATTTGCCGCCACAGGTGTCTCCCGTTGGCGCGATAGCACTGCACCTGGCAGCCGTGTCGGGCGATGTCGAGAGCATGCGCATCCTGCAGCCCGTGTCTGACCCGAAGGCGACCACGATCGGTGGCGGCACCGTGTTTCTGTTGACGGCGGGTGCCGGTGTTGAGAAGAAAGCACGCAACGGCGAAAACGCAGTCGCGGCGGCAAAACTGGCGCTGGCCATGGGCGGCGGAGATGTTAACGATTACTTGACGGATCGGATCCCTGGCGGTCCTCGCCCGGATCTGGAGGATCTCCGGACAGCATTACATTTTGCAGCCTATCTCGGTTGGAACGATATGATCGAATTCCTTGTCGAGCAGGGCGCTGATATTGATGCCGGAGATCGCTACGGTGCGACGCCGCTGATGATCGCGCTTGGCGACCCGGAAGGGCGCTACTATCGCCAGGTTGGTGAGGGCAGCTACGATCTTCGTTTCCGCAGGCCTGGTTCCACGCCGGGCACCGGTGAGAATATGGAAGTGGCCGAACTGCTGCTGACGCTTGGCGCCGAGCCCTTTACCGGTGAGTATCGGGACGTTTCCGGGTTATAGCGACCACTTTATTTCTGCTTGTTTAGTAGCCGCTGGCACCGTCCAGGAATGGGGGCACGACCGGCGTCTTCTCCCAGCGCCAGGCGGTCGTAGGTGTTTGCTGATCGAACGTCCACGCCACGGTATCGATGTCGAAGCGCAACGTATTTCCCCTGAGCTCTGGACTTTCGAAAGCAACTTGACCACTGGTCATCGTGAAGATGGACGTCAGTGTGTCAAGATCCTCGACCGGCACCGCCAGATAGTCGCCGTTCAGGATAACGATATCCGCCAGCTTGCCCGGCTCGAGCGATCCAATCGCATGTTCCTTCCACAACGGATAAGCGCCATAACGCGTCATCATCAGGAGCAGGGTCATCCGGTCCGGGACGGCTTCCTCGGCCAGGCCCCAGGGGTCGCCATTCTCGTCTTTTCTGGTGAGCCAGTTGACGCCGTCTTCGAACGGTGACGCCCGTAACCGGCCGTAGTTGCTGAATGTTCCGATCACCACATTGACACCCGCTTTGAGCATACTAGCGACGGGCGCATTCATAGTCAGGTATTCCTCACCGTAGTCCTTTTCGATGATTCGGGTGTTCTCTGTGTCGAAGTTGCAGGAGAAAGTCTGGCCGAGCCGGGCGGCAAGTTCGATCTGATCCTGGCGCACACCAAAGCAGTGGTCTGCCTGAATACGCAACTGCCGAATCCTGTCATCGCTCATGAACGCCTGGTAAGTCTTGACGAGCACATCCAATGCGCCGTCGCCGGCGACGTGCCAGCCCGGAATGCCAGAAATCCGGCCATCAGCCGCGAGCTTGGCCAGCGTTTCCAGGTGCTCGAGCCGTCGGCCGCGGTTCGGTACAATGTTCTCGTCAGTGATACCGGGGATGTCGAGGTACGGGGGCAGCGGCGGACACTGCTCGCGGTTTTTTACTGATGTGGCGGCCGGCATCGTCGCGCACCAGCCAATACCACCGGCATCGATGCCGCCCACGCTGCTGCCAATGCTCCAGAAATAATCCGAACCGTAACCAGTCCAGTCACCGATGCGTCGGTAGGTTTCCTTGATGTGCGGGTTAAACGGCTGCATCCAGCGATGCCCCCAGGCCAGCCGCATCGGCATCATGTCGTTGCGATCGAGGTGCGCGGACGCGCTGAATCCGCCCTCACATTGCAAATGCGTTTTGTGCGTGGTGACACCCAACTGGATATTGACCTGCATCGCCTCCATGTAGCCTTTGATGTAGCGGTCGAAGCTGCCCGTCTGCGCGTTAATGATGTCAATCTTGACGCAGCGGTCGAAATCGTTGTATTCGCCAGAAGTTCCTGTATCCCGATCGACCAACCAATAATCGTCGGGCATCTTGTTGCCGTAATATTCTTCGAAGGCTTCGATCGCGAGGGTGCCGAGCACAGTACCACCCCGGGTTTTCACGTAGGTCGGATGATTGGGCGCAAGCTCGTCCAGACGCTGGCGCGACAGGGTGGTGCCGAAAGCACGCAGAACAGCGTCGGGTGGGCGGGCGTTTATTCGAATCCAGTTGCCTGCTGGAATCTGCCGGGCCCGCGCCTTGATGGCCTTCTCGATAACGGCAACGAGTTGTTCAGGGTCGTGCTCCATCCGGATACGGATTTCGAGCATTTCCGGAATGCTCTTGACTACCCAGTCGAAGTCGAGGGTATGCTCATAAAGGTGGTTGTGGGTATCAATCAATCCCGGGATGACAGAGTTACCCTTGGCATCGATCACCTCCGTCCAGTCGGCAATCAATGCCTTGATCTCGGCATTGCTGCCGACGGCGAGAATCCTATCGCCACGAATCGCGATCGCTTCAGCAATCGTGACCTTGTCGGGATCATCATTATCGGCTGTGATGACCTGGCCATTAATGATAATTGTCTCAGCATAGGGCGATGTGCCCGCGCCGGCGTTACTGCTAAGAAAAAGCGCAGCCAGTAAGCACAAAAATCGGCCGCGATACGTGCGAGTGACGCAAAGAATCAGTTTCTGCATGCTTGCCCCTCATTAACCGGTCATCTGGATTGGATGGCACCTGCTGCGACCGTGCCCGTCAATATACTCGGATTCACTGTGCAGACGAAGGATTGGACGGCTGAGTTAATTACGCGTGTAAATATTGAGAATGTAAGTTTATTTCGTCTTTGGATTATCGGCCACATACACTGATCGCGGCCCTGCCAATTTGCGAGGAGAGTGCCATGATGATTGCCCGGCGAAGCGTTTCTTTTCGGCACCCAATGCAGTTATTGCTTATTGGAATGGCGACGCTGGCAGCACTCAGTACGGTCGATGCACAGGCTGAGGAATTTACACCAGTAACGACGGAGATGCTGGAAAGCCCGGATCCTTCTGACTGGTTGATGCTCGGCCGGACTTATGACGAGCAGCGTTTCAGTCCGTTGGATCAGGTTAACAAGTCGAACGTCAGGCATTTGCGAATGGTGTGGACTCGCGGTTTGCCGGCCGGTACTCAATCGACCATACCGATCGTCTACGACGGTGTGTTGTATGTTGTGTCACCCATCAATTCCGTGCTGGCCCTCGACGCCACGACCGGTGACCTGATCTGGGAATACGCGCGGGAAACGGGCCCGGAGATCGCACTGCAGCAGCTTGCGACGATCAGTTCCAAGTCCCTCGCTATCTATCACGACATGATTTACTACACGTCGCCGGACGGTTATCTCGTAGCGCTCGATGTTCGCGACGGCAGCGTTCGTTGGGAAGTCGAATCCTATGTCCGTTACTCGGGAGCCAAGAATACGTCGGCGCCTATTGTCGTCGAAGGCAAGGTGATTACGGCCCGCGCATGCAGGGATCAGGCGAATTGCTATATCTCCGCCCACGATGCCATGACCGGCGATGAAGTATGGAGGTTTTATACTGCCCCGGGCGAAGGCGAACCCGGTGGAGACAGCTGGGGTGATGTACCGACGGCCAAGCGCGTGGCATCCCTTTGGGGTTTGCCCGGTTCCTATGACCCTGCAAATGGGCTGATTTACTGGGGCACAGCCAACCCTCGACCTTATACGCGGCTTAGCCGCCACGGTAGTCCAGATGGAACCTCGCGAACGGCGCCTGCCGACTTGTACAGTAATTCGACCCTGGCATTAAAAGCCGACACCGGCGAACTCGCCTGGTACTACCAGCACCTGCCGGGCGATGACTGGGACGCCGACCACACTCACGAACGCGTGCTTGTCCGTACCAGGCTCAACCCCGACGCCGACAAGGTCAAATGGATCAGTCCGAATATTCGTCCCGGAGAAGAGCGTGATGTTGTCGTTCATATCGGCGAGGGCGGTGGCATGTGGGTGCTCGACCGCAACGACGGGGAATTCCTCTGGGCGATGCCGTTTCCAGCCGATGTGGCCGAATTCAATGTGGCGAACATCGATGTCGAAACCGGTATGACAGAAATCAATTGGGACAACGTGTTCAAGAGGGACGGGGATACTGTACTGAGCTGTTTTCACAATACCCGCAGCTATTGGCCGATGGCGTATCACCCGGGAACGAATGCCATCTATGTGGCGTTTCATGACTATTGCCTCGGTATGACCGCGGATCTTTCCAGCCCCAGTGGCTGGACGAACCGCGCCGGTCGCTTGCGTCCTGGTGTGGACCTCGACAAGGCGCACGCGCTCGGCAAGATCGACCTGACTACCGGAGTACTCACCCGGCTGTATGAAAGCGCTGTGCCCGGCAACGGCGCGGTGCTCGCGACCGCCGGTGATCTGATATTCTGGGGTGATGCCGATCGCCGCTTCCGGGCATTCACGGTGGACGACGGCGAGGTGCTATGGGAAATCATACTGGGTGGCGTCATTCAGATGAGTACGATCACCTATGCCGTGGACGGCAAGCAATACATTGCCGTGATGACCGGCGATGGTAATTCGGCTACGCGCAATCCGGTCGAGCTGGCTGGTTTGACGGTGCCTCGTGGCCATAATGCGATCTACGTGTTTGCACTTCCCTGACCACGAGGAGATACCGTTCATGCGTATACCGACGACACTAATTGCGCTGTTCTTTCTGGCAACGAACTCCCAGGCACAGGGCGTTGGCCGCGACGCGCAGGCACTGATTGAGGAACTCGGTCTCGAGGAGTCGGCGACGGCGGTCAGAGAGCTGCCGTTCTGGCGAAAACCGGAGAGGATCTACATCGTTGTGCGGGGTTCTGATGCTGCGGAACGGGCGATGCAGATGCAAGAGGCGCAGAATGCCGTGGGTGACGTGGAATTGGTGCAGATTGCCTATCCGATTGCCGACGACGTCATTGCGGATGCCGAGGTTCTCATCGCGAGATGCACGCCGAGAATCATTCGCGAAGCCGATAATCTGCGCTGGCTGCAGGATTCTCGACATGGCGTGAACAGTTGCATGATTCCCGAGATACAGGATAAGCCGTTCCTACTGACAAATGCCCAGCACTCATCTGGCCCGCCAATGGCCGATCACGTCATTGCAATGATGACGATGCTGACGCGCGGTCTGCACAACTTTTACAGGATCCAGTCGCAAGGCGCATGGAAGGAACGGCCGATCAACTTCCCGATGCTCGAATTGAGCGACAAAACCATGCTGATCGTCGGCCTCGGCGGCGTGGGAACGGAGGTGGCCCGGCGAGCTCACGGCCTGGGCATGAGAGTAATCGGTATACGCAGATCGAGTCGTGAAGGCCCGGACTTTGTCGAGTATGTCGGCTTATCCGATGAGCTTTATGAACTGGCGAGCCAGGCCGATGTCATTGTGAATGTGTTGCCGCTCACGGACGAAACCCGCGGTTTGTTCGACACGATGTTTTTCGATGTGGCAAAGCGTGGCGCATATTTCATATCCGTCGGTAGAGGCGCAACCACGGTCACCGATGACCTGATCGCAGCTCTCAAGGACGGCCGCCTGACGGCTGCAGGCCTGGATGTGACGGACCCTGAACCGCTGCCGGCGGGGCACGAGCTGTGGTCCCTGCCTAACGTCATCATCACGCCGCATGTTGCAGCGACGACGGATCAGGGCCGCTGGCGCCGTTGGACAATTACTCTCGAGAACCTGCGCCGCTACGTCAATGGCGACAAGATGCTCAACGTGGTCGACGTTGCACAAGGATATTAACCGCGACGAGTATTGCAGAAGTAGTTCTCGTTGTTCTCCCGAATCAGGTCTGCAGTGCGGCTCGCACTCGCTCGGGGGTGAATGGCATGTGATACAAGCGTTTGCCCGTCAGTGCGTGAAACGCATTGGCGACTGCTGCGCCGATGAACGGATTGCCGATTTCGCCAAGCCCGGTAGGGCTTGTCTCGCGGTCGAGAAATTCGACGTGAATTTCCTCGGGCGCCTCGGACATCTTCAGAACCTGGTAGTCGTGGAAGTTCGACTGTACGACTGCGCCGTTTTTAATTGTCGCGCGCTCCTTGAGTACGCTTGAGAGTCCGTAAACGATGCCACTTTCCACATTGGCCCTGGCCATATCGGGCTGGACAATGATGCCACCGTCGATGGCGGCCCAGACCTTGTGAACCCGGATGCGACCGCGTTCGCGATCGAGCGAAATTTCGACGACTCCTGCGCCGAGCGAACCCGAGCGCTCCGTGACAGAGAGTCCTAGCGCGCGACCATCGGGTCGTGGCGCATGCCAGTCGGACAGCTTTTCCACCGCATCGAACACAGCCTCGGCTTTTGGCGTCATCGCGAGGCGCTTGCGCCGAAACTCGAGAGGGTCGAGACCTTGATCGGCTGCTATCTCGTCGACGAGTGACTCAATCGCAAAGATATTGAACGGGTGTGCGACTGCGCGCCAATGTTTCAGACGGATGCCATGCGATGTATCGAGCTGTTCGATCAGGCGGTTTGGAATCGTATAGTATTCTTCGATATTGATGCCGGACGTAATTAACCGGTCGCCGTCACCGATAACGCAGTGGCGCCAGCCCGCAATCTTTCCGTCATCGTCAAGCGCCGCCTCGAGACACTGCAGATTCTGCGGGCGAAACATTGCAAACGCGAGATCCTCTTCGCGTGTCCAGATCATCTTGACCGGTCGCTTCGTGGCGCGCGCGATCAGTGCCGCTTCAATTGTGTAATCGGTGATCGAGCGCCGGCCGAATGCGCCGCCCATGTACATCTGGTGGTGGATGACCTGTTCGAATTCGAATCCTAGCGCCGCAGCGATCGCGGCACGCGAAGCACCCGGCGCTTGTGTACCTTCCCAGATCTCGACCTTGTCACCCGCTGCGTTGAATCGTGCAACTGCGTTCAGCGGTTCCATCTGCGCGTGGTAACAGTAGTCACTGCGAAAGTCGGCTTTGTACACCGTGGCTGCCTCGGCAAACGCACTCGCTATATCACCTGTTTCCGCTACGGGTCGTGGCGGCGACTGGCGGTCCCTGGCCATCGCCATGTAGTCCTGCTCCAGGGCCTTCTCGGAGTCATAGCCCTCGGCCATCGCACCTTTTTTCCACTCGACAACTAACGCGCGGCGCGCGGCCAATACGTGTTCAAACGTGTCCCCTACGACTGCGACACCTTGCTCGAGGCGAACGATATCGATGACCCCCGGAATTTTGCGCACTTCACTATCGTTCCAGCGCTCAGGTTCTGCGAGATGCACGGGCGCATGCACAGTACTCGCATATGCCATGCCGGGAAGCTGCACGTCGATAGAAAACTGCGCAGAGCCGTCGACTTTTGCGGGAATGTCCGCCCGTGGCACGGGATTCCCAATCAGCCGGAACTCGCTAACTTTCTTGAGTTCGTCCGTCGACACGGCCGGCATTGCTGCGGGCACCGTGGCAAACGATGCGATTTCGCCGTAACTGAGTTTGCGCTTGTTCAGGCGGTCGACAACCGTGTTGGGCTCGGTTACGAGGGTGCTGGCGTCGACGCCCCATTCTTCTGCCGCTGCCTGCAGCAATACTTTGCGCACTTGGGCTCCTGCCAGCCGCATCTGCTCGAAATAGGACCGAATTGCACGGCTGCCGGTGATGCGCATTACCTTTCCGCCACGGCGGTTGTAACCGAAAGTCGCGGGATCAGCCGGCGCCATTTCGAGCGTCACGGTCGACCAATCAGCATCGAGTTCTTCGGCAAGGGCTATCGGCACTCCCGTCATCGAGCCCTGGCCCATCTCGGCCGCTGGCGTGATGATTGTGAGTTGATTGTCGGGCGTGATGCGGACCCAGGCACCAATGGCGTATTCAGTCGCTTTCGCTGCCGCATCCGCAACGAGCCACGAACCGTTCGGGCCAATACTGATTACAAACGTCAGGCCGGCCGCACCGCCCAGGAAGTGGCGTCGAGAGATCTGTGCTGTATCCAGTTTGATATTCCCCATGACTACACCTCCCCGGCTGCGCGTTGTATTGCGGACACGATGCGCGTGTACGTGCCGCAACGGCAGATGACACTGTCCATGTGCCTGACGATCTGGTCCCGGGACGGATGCGGGTTCTTCTCGAGCAGTTCGGCCGCTTTCATAATTTGACCAGACTGGCAATAACCGCATTGTGGCACCTGCTCTGCGATCCAGGCTTTTTGTAGCGGATGGCTGGCGTCGGGCGAGAGGCCTTCAATCGTCGTAACGTTGGAACCGGCCGCGCGAGACAAGGATAACTGACACGATTTGACGGCCCTACCGTCGACATGCACGATGCAGGCGCCACAGTGTCCTGCACCACAGCCGTACTTGGTACCCGTGAGTTCCAGATGCTCACGAATGGCCCACAACAGCGGCGTATCGGGCTCTGCTGCCACGACGACGGACTTCCCATTGACCCTGAGTTCGATCATGTTCTCGTCCTCCCCATAATGTAAGTATAGCCGTCTCTCGGCTAGTCATCCTGTAATGCCGGAATGTCTTCGAGTGACGGTGGTTCTGGAATGGTGCGTACGCGCTCGTAGATCAGTCGCAGTTCGTCGGCGAGCGGGAGCCTAATGAACGTTTGCACGGCCGACATTATTAGTATCCGTGCCGAACCAGATTTGGCCGGTCGGCCCGTGATAGTACATATGACGTATGCTGCCGCCGCCACTCGGGATATCGGTGCCCGAGACGAATTTCTCAGCTGCCGTGTCGAAGCCGACGAAACGATTGGGTGCAACCCCCGTCTCTACAAGCCACAGTCGGTCGTTGCGGTCGATGGCCATGCCGTAGGGCCGGCTTTCGCCGCCGGACGGCATGTCCCATTCGGCGAAAGATCCGTCTGTGGGGGTATAACGACCGAGGCGCCCGAGGGCATAGTCGACATACCAGACATTGTCGTCCGACGTAATTGCCAATCGACGCGGCCGCGACCCGGCGTTCGGTAACTCGATCTCTTCGAGCGTCATCGAGTCACGGTCGACACGAATCAGCTTGTTACTGCCAAATGCGACGACCCACGGTTCGCCGACCGAATTCAGAGCAATGCCGTACGGCCGGGCACGTGGAGTCGGTACCTCAAGCAGCGTTACCGTGCCGGTTTGCGTTTCCAGATACCCAACGAAATTGCCACCCTGTACCGTGAACCAGATATTACCGTCGGCATCGAAAACCAGTGTGTGTGGATCACGCGCACGCTCATCGGGCATCGGAAATTTTTTGATAGCACCTGTCCGCGGATCGAGACGGCCGATATGTGACATCAGGTTACCCGCGTACCATACGATGGCGTCCGCGCCATCGCCGTCGACAATCAGGTTATGCGGTCCGGTTCCAGGATCGAGCTCGTAGCGTTCAAATTCTCCGCTGTCAGGATTCAGGCTGGCGACGTAATTCCCTCGCTGGCCGACGAACCAAACACGGCCGGACGGCTCGACGAACGGGTCGCGCGGTCCGGATTCGCTCCAGGGAACTTGCCACTCACGGATATCGACGTGCTCGGCCGCAGTGCTCTGCGATGCCCAGAGCAAGGCCAGGAGCAATCCCGCCAAAACAGGACTCAAGCGCATTGCGCCCTACTGGGCCCTGTTTGTCGACCTATGCAGTGGCCTGCCTACGACCAGTGGCCCAAGATGCAGCGGCCGGAATTGATTTGCGACGACGTGGCGATTGCTACTCTGAACATTCAAGTTCATGCGTCTTGTTGGCGCGCTGTAGGCGTCCGTAAATACTTTGGCTTTCGAACGCAGGACGCGAATGGCCTTTACGAATACGCGTTGTTCTTCTTCCGTTAGCTCTTCGAGCAGACTTGCCTCGAGCTTGGAAGCGAGCGGCGTAATCTGGTCGTGCAATTCCCGGCCCTCGGCCGACACATCGAGGACGGAACGACGCCGATCCTCGCTGTCAATCTCACGTATAACCAGGCCTCGGTCAAGCAGCTTGGTTACGGCCCGGCTGACGGCCACCGTATCCATCTGCGCGAGACGGGCGACGGCTACGGCCGACAGACCTGGTTTGCCCTGGATGATCGCAAGTACTTTCCACTCAGGCAAAGTGATGCGATAGCGCTCCTCAAACAATGCGGCTACCGAACGCATGATGGATTGAGTAAGTGTTGCCAATTGGCACGGGATGTAGTCGTTCAGGTCGAATTTTTTCAACGTTTCTGTCATAGCGATGCCTCTCGAACGCAGTGCGCTGCTCCGGCGCGGCAATCGGCCATTCATCCGTGAAAGCGTGCCCCAGAACCACTGGTGCCTGGCAAACGCGATAATTCTCAGAAAACAAGATACAGCTACGTCAAGGTTATGGAAATTGAATTTTAGTCGGTTTATCATAACCAAATGGTTATTGAAACCAACCTGAACCAGACAAAACAGCAACTTGCGCGGATTCGCCACCGGCACCTCAATTGTTTTCTCGAAACGGCACGCGCGGGCAAGATTAGTGCGGCCGCGTATGCGCTCAGCGTCAGTCAACCCGCCGCATCCAAAACGCTGTCCGAACTCGAGCGCATTCTTGAAACACGGCTCTTCGATCGTGGCGGCAAGAGAGGGTTGACGCTGACGACATCCGGCAGGGTGTTTCTTCGTTACGCGGGGGCAAGCATAGCGGCTCTGAAGGAGGGACTCGACGGACTTGCTGAGGCACGTACGCACGGATCGCGAGTCTTGATGGTTGGCGCGCTGGCCGGTGTAGCGGCGCAATTCTTGCCGCGCGCCGTCCAAGAGTTCCGTGAAAGCCATTTGACCATCGTCAGTATCATTACGGCCGCGAACTCCGTCATGCTCAATCAGCTACGCGTGGGGGAGCTTGACCTCGTCGTTGGCCGACTGGCGCGGCCGGAAGAAATGCAGGGTCTGTCCTTTACGTATCTGTATTCAGAGCCGCTCGTTTTCGTCGTCCGTCCGGGACATCCGTTGGCCGGCCGCGACCTATTCGACTTCTCGATGCTGGAGCAACTGACGTTACTGGTGCCGGCTGCCGATGGTGTCATGCGACCGATTATCGATCGCTACCTGATCTCACATGGACTGGGCACCTTGTCGAACAGTATTGAAGCGCGCTCGCCAGATTTTTGCCGGCAATATGTTCGCGACTCCGATGCTATCTGGATGATTTCCCGGGGTGTTGTGCAGCACGATATCGACGATGGCACGCTGAGCATATTAAAAGTCGATACCAGCGATACCCAGGGCCCTGTTGGCCTGACGATCAGGGCGGATACGGATCCGTCGCTGACACTACGCATGATGATGGATACCGTGGCGCGCGTGGCGCGTGACTTCGCACACACCTGATAATTGATTTCGCGTGACATCAGAAAGTGCGTGCCGCAGCCGCTGTGTTCTATACTCGGAAAAAGACGCGGAAGAGTGGTGATGAAACTGAAAAGTAAGAACCGATTCGGTGCACTACTGGTGACATTGTTGGCCGTGATGCTGTTGTTCGAACGACCGGCAACAGCCGCCGAACATGAATTACCTACACAGCTGATTCGTTATGCGGACCTGGTTCTGATCAACGGCCAGGTACTCACGGTTGACGCAGGTTTTTCGGTGGCACAAGCGCTTGCAGTTCGGGATGGGAGAGTTCTCGCGGTTGGCACGTCAACCGACATGCTTGAGCTTGCGGGGCCGGACACGGAACGCGTCGATCTCGCTGGACGCACGCTGACGCCTGGCTACATATACAACGACGGCGATAACGCGGTTCCGGGTGGCGATATTTACAAAGACACAATGGTCGGCGGTTGGCTGTCGGGGCGCATTCCCGGTGACGACATGGAGGTATTGTTGAGCTCTCTCGACGATGTGCTCGACCAAGCGGTACCCGACGAACCCGTGTTTGTCAACATGCCGAAAAACTTCCCGGCCGAAGCGTTCGACTGGACCGCTGACGATCTCGATAAAATTGCGCCCGATAACCCGATCGCGCTGTTTTATACGAGCAGCGACGTGCGTGCGAATCACGCAATGCTCGACAGGGCGTTTGCGATGGGACTGCGGCGAGACCATTTTGGCGTCATCAAGGATGCGAGCGGCGAGCCCACCGGCGCACTTGTTCACCAGGCGTCTGGATTCATTGGCTGGCAAGCACGTCCGTATCCGAGCCGCGCGTACATCGAAAAGGCCATGCGGGATGCGAAAGCCTCTTTTCTCGGATACCTGAGTGTCGGTGTAACGATGACAACGGGGCACATGAGCGGGTTAACGATCAGCATGCTTAATGAAATTTTTCACAGCGGTGAATTATCGATGCGGGTATTTCCGGGTCACGACATGACACGGCAAAACCCGTACCCAGAGCAGTACCTCAAGCGTGTCGGCAACATCGTCGACTTTGCACTGTACGACCCGGAGCGGGGGCCAATGGTTAAAATCGTCGGCGCCGCGCTTGCCTCACTCGACGATGGCCCGAACAGCCCATCAGGAATACTCACCATTGATCCCAAAGACCGCATCATGCCGGAGCTCGGTGGCACGCCTTACGGCTGGAATAAGTGGACCGGAGAATCGGTTACCGGTTTGTCGTGGGAGGACTTCAGCGACGAACAGAAACTGCAAACCGACTGGAACACAATGCGTTTACTGATCAAGTACGGATGGAATACAAGCGGCAATCACAATATGGGCAGCGGCGCGATGAAAGTTGTGCTCAACGCGGTTGAGAATGCGTATAACACCGATGAAGTGTTGTTCAAACAGATTAAACCGAATGCGTACGATCATAACGTGATATGGCACGAAGACAATTTCGCGCTGATCGACAAGTACAACGATCAGCTTCGATTTGGCTTGAAGATCAATGAGTACTTCGATCCGCGACTTGTCGACGGCAAGGCGCCGTTGCTTTACGAGTACGAGAGCCAGCTCGATACGC
>JACZSM010000078.1 GCA_022574185.1 Pseudomonadota bacterium | reverse complement strand
TCGGCAGCGGAATTGACGAAACTCATTGATGTTGCCAATGCTGTGTGTGAAAGAAACGGTAACAGGCCCGAGTTAGTGGTTTTGCGACGAATTAGTGTGAGTTAGGGGTCACGCAAACTTACGCAAAACTCACGCAAAGAGATTGCTTCGCTGCGCTCGCAATGACGGGGTAGCTCGTAATGGCGAGGGTTTTCAATAGGTTAGAATGGTGGCCAGGGGCGGAATCGAACCACCGACACGCGGATTTTCAGTCCGCTGCTCTACCAACTGAGCTACCTGGCCCTCAACTTAGCTAACTATTCTGGACGCGGATTTTCAGTCCTAGCCTACCCTGTCGCTACGCGACCCCGCTACTCTGGCCGCGCTGCGCTGGCCCTGATATCAGGCTCTCCGAAGAGCGGGGAATTTAACCGGGAGGCAGAGGGGGAGTCAAGGTGAATCTTGGCAATCAACGCTATCTGTGGGCTTCGCGCATAGTGAGCCCATCACGATCCGGTATTTCTGCCATCACTCCCCATCCACCGAAGGCCTCGGACACAGCGATCCAGAGTTCGTTGTCACCGGCCGCAAGTGGCAACATGATGGCATCAAACAGGCCGATCGTGCCCAGGTAGCGATAATCCCGCGATTGATACGCGTTGTTACCCTATATATATAAGAGTACCGTTCAAATAGACGCTGGCCGCATCACTGTAACCAAACACCAGTTCCTTCAATTGGTCCCTGTCCGAAGTAAGCACTAACTCAGCAAAGACCGTGTCCTTGCCCTTCACTAAACCCTGAACACGAGCCAGGTTGGCAACGCCGTTGTTTTTTGTCCAGAGCTCAGTCCATGTACGTTCACTTTGCAGCTTTCTGTCGAGCGTAGAGGACCTCGCCAACAGGTCGCCATCAAACGCATCCGACACCAACCACGAAGTAACAAGACCTGCTGGTGTTTGCTCATCGTCAGCGATGCGATGTGGTAACTCGTAAGCATCGGCCAATGCCGACACTTTGAAATTAGCAAAATACGCGGGTGCGAAGTTCGCCACATTGACGCCAACCCGCCCCGGCGTAATGTCTCTTTTTAGATCGTGGCCGTGCAGTACCGGCGCATCTGAATCTATGTAGATCTCGGCCTTTGTGCCTGCAAATATGATCTTGGCGTGCATCCATACATCGAATCGATACTCGACCGGCGCAGCGTAACCGGCCCCGTTGTATAGCTGCCATGCACTAACTCCATTGAAAACCGGTGTGTATTGATTCGCATCTTCAACGATACCATTCTGCATCTCCAGCTCCGGGAGTATTGCGATACCGCCTTGCAGCAATAGCGCTTGCTGACCGAGATACTCAACAACCTTGGCTTTAGCCGCAATGAACTGCCATCGCACTGATCGGCAATTGACTCAGCCACTTCAATGACCAGGTCTACGTACGCTGTATCGGTTTGAATGTCGCCATGCCCCGGCACGAGTATTGAGTAGTCAAGGTCGTTCACGGCACGGAGTGTTGCCGCCCAGGCTCGCGGCGGTACATTAAACGCATAGGGTGATGGCAACACCACGATGTCGCCCGTCGCAACAATGCGTTCGCCGGGCAGCCACATCACGATGTCCCCCGCCGTATTGGCGTGACCCAGGTGACGTATAGAGACTTATGGCAGTTCCACGACTATCTGCAATAAGGTTTGGCCGATTATTCCATCTCTATAAAACCAGATGCCAACACCGAGACCGGCGGCCAGCAAGCCACCGTGGATCCACGACAGGGTTTTGGTGTCGTGCCCGTCGCTAGCCTGCTTCATGGCCGCGAGCGCTGGAATCATCGCGAGCACGGGCATCGTTTCATGTATTGCGCCACTGATGGCGAGGCCAATCGCTACCGCGATTGTCCCTGCAAGCAGGTGTTGGTCGCTGTGATTGCTGCCGCGAGACCAGTTGAATCTGCGTCGGTTCAACTCGTAAGCGCCGACTACTGCCATGTAGCTCCAGATGGCACCAAAAAATCCTGCAACTAACTGCTCTCCGGTAACAACGCCGGCAACGCCATAAACACCGATGAAAAAACACGGAACCCCCATGAGCACAGCAATAACTGCGCCGGTATTAACCAGGGCATTACCGGTCGGTAAAGGTTCGCTCGGCTCCGCAGGTTCGTTGATTTGCGAGATCCCCAAGCCATATTGCTTCGGCTTTGTTAACTAGGAGATGACAGAATCGCCTTTATCACTACGACTCGCGACTCATCTCCCATTTTGAGTACAAGGGCAAACGCCTTGCCAGGATCACTATCGTTGCCAGAAAGCCCGCCAGGAGTCCAAGCGCCAACGCGATGTCGACCCAATGATCAAATGGTCGATTGTCGGGCGACATGACCGGCATGATCATCAGGTACTTGTTGACCCAGATTCCTAAATTGATGGAGACGGCGATGACGCTCATAGCGAACACCGATCGCTTGACGATGGCAAACACGAATGCGATTAATGGCAGTAAAAAGCAAGCTATGATCATGGTCCAGAAATAAGGAGCGTAATGACCGTACATCTGTCGCCACAGGGGCTCGGTTTCGTGCGGCAGGTTACCGAACCAGATTACAAAGAATTGTGCCCAAAAGAAATACAGCCACAGCAGGGTGAATGCGGTAACCAGCATTCCCAGGCTCTTGATCTGATGCGGCCCGAAATGCGCGCCGCCATCTACCCGCCGCATGACAACGGTGATCGCAATCACGGCGGCAAATCCCGCGAACATATTGCCGAACCAGTAATGAATCGGGAACACGCTGCTGTGCCAGTGCGGGATTATCATCATTGCGAAATCCCAGGCGATGAAAGTATTGCACGCAATAAACGCAATTATCATGATCGGTGAGAGCTTGTACAGTTGAGCCTCGACCTTGTCGTGATCAATAGCCAATGCTGCATCGCCGCTGGCCATGTCGACTTGCAGACTTTTCCTGGCATAGAATGCCGCCAGGCCATAAAACAAGAATAATCCGCCGAGGTTTCTGATCACAAGCCAGTTAATGTTCAACCAGGGATTCAGGTGTTCTTCGGGCGCCGCATGCAGCCAGTAAAAAAGTTCGTCTCTTGCAAAGTAAATGATCAGTATAAAGCCGACGATCGCGAATGGAAAATAGGCCAACGTCGAAAGTTCGGCCAATCGATACCAGGGTTTGCCCCAATCGGCCTCAACGATGCGGAGCATCGCCGTAAACACGACGCCGGCCTGGCTGATGCCAAGCAGGAACAGAAACGAGACCGTGAACAACGGAAAATTCGGCCCAGCGTCTGCACTAGACACAGTCATAACCAGGGTGGCGACGCCCACAAGAAATATCGCGATCAACACATTTAACGCGATACTGCCCCGTTGTGACTGCGGATTAATCGCCATTTGTAATTTCGAAAATCGTGTTCATGTTTTGCTTACATCGATCATGATTCACCAAAAACTTCTGTGATGTAATTGACCAGGTGCCATCGATCTTGCTGCGACATTGCGTTGCGATAAAACGGCATCGCAATACTGCCGTGACTGATCGTATAAAAAAGTTGCCCATCAGGCTGCAGTTGCACATAGTCGAGGTTTAGCTCCATGGGCTGGGGCACGAACTTCAGACCCACCGGCCCGTCGCCCCGGCCTTGCTCACCGTGACAGACCTGACAGTGCAGTTGATACATTTGCCGTCCACGACCCAGCGACTCGGGCGATTTCGGGACTGGGTTGATCAGGGTTCGTCCTGCCTCCAACCGTGCCAGCACCAGCTCGATGACGTTTTCCGGCGGCGAAAAGCGGTCTTTGCCACCGACGGGTACCGACGAGCGGTTTACTGAGAACACCGAATCCTGGGGCTTCAGCGATGGCTGGTCCTGCATGTCCTTGTCCCAGGGCAGCGTCAAAGCAGAACCCGGTATTGTCATAAGAAATATGACGCACGCCAGGTCACGAAATTGCGAGCTTTTCATTGATCTTCCTCCACATGCCTGACTTCGTCTGCCCCGGCGTCTCTGATGATGGCTTCAGCCCTGGCCACCTGATCTGCCGCAGCGCCTTCCACGATGACGACGAATCGATCGATACCTGCCGATATCAGGTACGGTCTGTCCCGCCATGCTGGCAGACCGGAGACGAAGTGAAATCCCAGCAGCGTGAACAGAACGCCGAACAGTATCGTCATCTCATAAGTGATAATGAGAAACGGCGGTATAGTGATGATGGCCCTGCCGCCGGTCGGCAGTATGAACACCAGGGAAGTAGCGACCGCCATCGCAAATCCGGCTATGGCCCCGAAGATGGCGCCAGCCAGGGAAAAATGCCTGACAGGCGACTTTTCGAGTCCCATTAACTCCTGAGCCTCTTCGAGGGGAAGCGGTGACAGCAGCGATAGTTTATCGAAACCCGATGACTTCAATTTCCTTGCGGCGTCGAGAAAATCTTCCTCGAAAGCAAAGGACCCCAGAATGGCCATCAGACATTCCTCCGCAGGGGCTTGAGCGTTTCCTTGACCTCATAAATCGATATGGCCGGTACCCATTTTATGAAGATCAGGAATAAGGTTACGAAGATCGCGAACGAGCCGACCGAGATCGAAATTTCAATCCAGCTCGGGACGTAAAATCCAAACGCGCCCGGCAGGAATTTGCGTGGCTGCGACGTGGCTACGATGATGAATCTCTCGGTGAGCATGCCGATGTTGATCAGTACGGAAATCAATAACATCTTGTTCCAGGACAAGCGAATCTTCTTGAATAGCATCAACAATGGCACGAACGCGCAGAATATAAGCATCTCCCAGTAGAGCGGCGCATAGAATCCGGTCAGCCTGAAGCTCAAGGCCTCGAGTTCATACGATGTCCCACCGAACCAGGTGGTGAAGAGCTCAAGAATGTTGATGTAACTCCATATCAGCGACAAGGTGATCAGAAGTTTGCCGAGACTGTCGAGATGCACCTGGCCGATGTAGCGCTCGAATCCGAGAAACTTCCGCAGGCAATACATCACGGTCACAATGCCCGCCGTGCCAGAATAAATGGCACCGCAGACGAAATACGGAGCGAAGATCGTGTGGTGAAATCCGGGGACGGCTGACAGCGCGAAATCCCAGGACACGATGCTGTGCACTGACACCGCGAGCGGAATGACAAAGACGGCAAAGAAGGTATAGGCCCATCCAAGCGTGTGCCACTCCCTGGCCGTGCCGCGCCAGCCGAAGGAAAAGATGGTGTAAAGACGGCGTCTCAATCCCGTGCTCGCGTCGCGAACCGCGGCAAAATCAGGCACCGATCCCATGTAGATGAAAATCGAACTGGCGGTCAGGTAAGTCGTGATAGCCATGACGTCGAACATCAAGGGCGAGCGGAAGTTCGGCCACAAGCCCATTTCGTTGGGAATCGGGAAGCTCCAGTGGACGAACCACACGCGGCCGACATGCACCATGACAAATAATGCTGCCGTCATCAGCGAGAACAGCGTCATGGCCTCTGCACTGCGATAAATCGACTTGCGCCAGGGACTGTTGGTGATATGCAGCACCGCGGACAGCAACGTGCCGGAGTGGCTCAAGCCGATCCAGAAAATGAAGTTGGACAGATAGCTGCCCCAGACTGCATTGTGATTCATGCCCGCGGCACCTACACCCACGAACAGCTGATAGATCCACGGCATGAAGAAGCAGATCCCCGCCACACTCATAGTCATACCCAACAACATCCAGTACTTGGGACCGGTCTCCAGCATCGTGGAGAGGATGTCCTTGTTGACTTCCGCGTAACTTGGCTGTCCGTGATCAAACATCGTTTGTGGTTCTTCTCCGCTGGGTAAACTTGAAACTGTTATCGAATCAGGCGTGCACTTTTTTCAAGTAAACGATCGACGGTGTTGTATTGAGATCTTTTAGAACGGTATAGCCCCTGGTGTTTTTCATCATCTTCGACACCTTGGCTTCCGGATCTTTGCTATTGCCAAACAACATGGCCTCAGTCGGGCAACTCTGAACGCAGGCGGGAACGACCTCGCCGTCGCGAACCCGGCGTCGGTCGTCATCCTTAGCGTTGTCTTTGGCAATGCGAATACGCTGAATACAGAAAGTGCATTTCTCCATGACACCCTTTTCGCGCACGCTGACATCCGGGTTTAATTGTTGCTCCAGCGGCTCATCCCAGGTGTAGGTGAACCAGTTGAAATAACGAACCTCGTAAGGGCAGTAAACAGCACAGGTTCGAGTACCGATGCAACGGTTATAAATCTGTGTGTTCAGTCCGTCCTGATTATGATATGTCGCATACACCGGGCACGCGGTCTCACAAGGCGCATCGTCGCAATGTTGGCAAAGCATCGGGATAAATCCCATCTTGATGTTGGGGTACTCGCCCTCCCAGTAGCGCTCGATACGGATCCACTTGATCTCGCGGCTCTGGGCGAAGCGCTCTTCACCGACGATGGGCAGATTGTTTTCGGCCTGGCAGGCAACGACACAAGCCTCACAACCCGTGCAGCGATCCAGGTCGATCGTCATCGTCCAGTGATAATCGAATTCGTCATAATAACCGGGTTTACTGTATTGCCTTAGTTTTTCAACGAATGTGCTCATCTCTACTCCATATCACCCATGATCGTTACCGGGCCCGAGGATCTGGCGGCCCAGGGTACGGGTTACACCGTCGGTCTTGACGATCCGCAGACGTTCGCCGGTGTTAGTAATTTTCACGCGCGTCGCCGCCCATGCCAGATCGCCGGACTGCTTGTCCATGAGCGTCGCGACTATGTGAATCGGATTGACGCCCCGGTCGCTGGCGTAACGACCATAAGACGTATGTCCCTGGCCGATCGGTACGGCGACTACGCCAGGCCTGATTGCCGGGAAAATGAATGCTGGAACACGAATTGAGCCGGCCGGTGACTCTATCTCCAGCACGTCTCCCTCTTCGATGCCCAACTCGTCGGCCGTGACCGGGTTTAGCTCGGCCCAGGATCCATACACGACGCTGGTCATCGGGTCGGGCAGTTCCTGCAACCACGGCAGATTGGCGCCCCGGCCGTCCAGGAAAGTTGCGGTCAGATACGGATGCAGCACAAACGGATAGTCCGTCTCGTCGCCGGCAAACTTCGATACCGGGTCCGCGATTGCAGCAATCGTCGGTGAACTCGAAGACTCGGGTTGCCCGCCAGCGGCCGCACCAGGCTGCCCCCACACTCCGGCTTCGAGTACTGCTTGCCAAAAGGCCTCAAAATTCTGGTCTTGCCCCTCAGACATGCGCTCATCAAATTCTTCACGCCAGCGATCCTTGATGAACTCTTCCATCGAGGCCCAGGGCATGTGTATCGGCAGTTCGCCGCCAATTTGCCGCGCCAGTGACAGTATGATGTCGCCAACGGGGAGCGTGTCATACAACGGCGCCACGACTGGCTGGGATAACGAGGTTACCGGGAAGCCCACACCGGGGTCCGGTACATCGTCGCCCCAGGATTCCAGGTATGTGTTGGTGGGCAGGATGAAATCTGCCATCACCGTCGTCTCATCGTGGAAGCTCGACAATGCGATGATAAGCGGAACATTTTCCATCGCCTGCCGGAAGCCGACGTTATCCGGCAGAGAAAATACGGGATTGGTATCGTGCACGAGCAATACTTCTACGTCGCCAGCTTGCATGGCCGCGACGAGGTCGAGTGCTCCCTGCAGCCCCGCCGGACTGGAACCCGCCGCAGCTGGGAACGTCTGTGCGGAATTTAAAATTACCCCGCCCGGTTTGCCCAGATTGCCGGCGAGATGATTTAGTGCGTTGACTGCGACGATACTGGCCACGGCATTTGTACCCGCTGCAGTCGCACCACCGGCGATTGCGAGACTAGCCGTACTCGCGCCGAATTCCTCAGCGATGCGCACGATCGTATCTTCGCTGACTTCGGTCTCGGCAGACACCATAGACGGCGAATACGCCTGCAATGCACTGGACCACTCGTCCCTGTCATTACCGGTATAGCTGCCTGAACTTACCAGCACATGGGCTATCCCCAAGGCGAGCAAGCCCTCCGTGCCCGGTCGCGCCGCAATCCATTCATCGGCGGCGGCGCCACTTAGCGACATTCGCGGCTCGACCTGCACCGTCTTGCCGCGTTGGCCCTGTCGGCCCTGGCGTAGATTTCCGTACGCGCGGCTGTAGTGAACCGGAGAGAGCCAGGTACCTAAATAGTCAGCTCCGAACGACAGCAGAAAATCAGCATTTTCTATATCGTAGTACGGCAAGACGTCCGTACCGAACGATGTCTTGTTGGCGGCCGCAAGCGCCGACGGATACGTAAAATCGTATTGCTGGTAATGTTCTGATCCCAGTAAGTTCATAAACTGTGCAAACAGTTCGTCGAGATGGCCCCTGGTTCGACCCGTCAGCAGCCTGATGCGACCGGCATTGCCCTCGATTTTAAGTCTGCCGATGCGACTGCCTATCGTCGTAAGCGCGTCGTCCCAGCTTATCTCTGCGGTGTTTTCGGAGCCTCGATCCGCTCTCTGCAACGGCGTTCTGATGCGATCGGGATTGTATAAAACATTCAATCCGGCCTGCCCCCTTGCGCACAGTCGACCCCGACTGACCGGATGCACAGGATTACCCTCGATCTTTTTTGCCTTGCCTTCGCGTATACGCACGGAGATTCCGCAACCGGCCGAACACTGATTGCAGACTGTGTTGTACCAGGTCGCGACTCCCGGCGAATAATCTTCCGGCGGAATCACCTGTGGGATCAGCAACTCAACTTTTCGCTGCACTCCCTCGCCATAAAGAACGCCACCAGCGACGCCGATGCCTCCGGCACCTATATATTGCAACAAGTCTCTACGGCTAATTTTTGACATGGCTATTTATGGCAAGTCCAGCAATCGCGACCATGTTCTACTTCTCTTTCCGTGTGGCAATCGACGCACCACGGCATTTTCATCGTCGCTACACGGGTAATACGATCCATCGTCTCTACGGGACCGTGACATTCCTGGCACGCGAGACCTGCCTTGATGTGCCGCTTATGCGTAAAGTGAACATAGTCAGGAAGATCGTAAACTTTAATCCACGGTATCGGTTCACGATTTTCCCAATAAGTGGCCAGTTTCAGGATCTCCGGACTTTCGCGAACGCTCGGCACGGAATTGTGACACCCCATACATTTGCTGACGCTGGGTACGCCCGCCACCGGCGTCCGCTCGGCATAGATGTGGCAGTGCTGGCACGGAATCTCATTATCCGTGACATGTATTCTGTGACTGAAATCGATCGGCTGAATCGGACTGCGATCGGAAAAATATTTGCCGTGTACCCATGCGCCGACAAACAGTCCAAACACAAGCACAAGCACAATCAAGGCTGGCTTCTTCGCGGGCTGTAGCGCATCAAGAACAGAGATAGACAAATTTCGATCCCTCTATTTGGGGCAAGAGTTTGCCCGGAAGCCGGGCAAACTACAAATTTCAATTGCACCGCGGCGGTGACTTCGGTAGGTTTGGTCTCGCTTAAATCGCCCTGAGGCGCACCGAAACGAATCATGAAGACACTCATCCCTTCGTTACTATTGTTGTTTGTTGCTCTTGGCTATGGATCTGTTGTCGAAGCGGCTGGCGACGCCGAGAAAGGCAAAACACTGTATGCCATTTGCGCTGCCTGTCACGGCGCAAATGCCGAGGGTACGGCCGCACTTAACGCCCCGGCTAACGCCGGCCAGGATCCCTGGTACATGACCCGCCAATTGAAAAACTTCAAGGCCGGCATTCGTGGCGCCCATCCGGACGACACGTTTGGCGCACAAATGCGGCCTATGGCGATGGTGTTAGCCGATGATCAGGCCATCGCGGACGTCGTCGCATACATTTCGAGCCTGGAATTGCCCGACCCCCCGCCGACAATCGACGGCGATATCGAATTGGGTAAGCAGGCGTATGAAACCTGCATTCCCTGCCACGGAGAATTCGGTCAGGGGGCACAGGCCCTCGATGCACCGCGCCTGTCCAGGCAACATGACTGGTATATCGTCCGACAACTTGAGAACTTCAAGAAAGGAATTCGCGGTAGCCATCAGAACGATATTTACGGCGCCCAGATGCGCATCATGTCGCAGATGCTCGAATCGGATGAGCGGGTACGTGCCGTTGCCGCCTACATCGCCACGCTGGAACACCCGGCGGCCGGTGACTAATCGCGGGGCAGTTTACTGGTGGTCATTCATGACCGTATCAGGTGCATGGACGGACCTGCCAATTCGGTGCCGTTGATATTGATCCGAACCCGATAGTGCCCCGG
>JACZSM010000120.1 GCA_022574185.1 Pseudomonadota bacterium | reverse complement strand
ACTTGATCCGCTAGGAAAAGCGTCGTCATCGCTAAAACGTCGCTCTGGCTAGCTTCGTCGATTATGAGAACGTCAAATAACGGCGTACTAAAATCAAACGATTCGACAACCCGCGATACCGGCATGATCCACACTGGAACGGCGGTACGACTCTGACTCATGAGTTGCTGTGCCGCGGCGACGAGTCTTGGGACTCTTTTGCCCGTTCCTCTCCCGATCTTCTTTATCGTCTGCATCCAGCCGATGAGCGCCTGCCGTTGTGGCAACGTCGTTCGCTCGATTTGAGATGCCCATGCCATATCAGATACCAGACGGGCAGTGACATAGATTAGATCGTCCTCGAGCCGCTTCAACTCATCCATCAATTCATCAAATGACTTGGATTCTTTATCAGCGAGCAGATCTTCGAGAACGCTCCAGCGCCAAGCCTGCGTGACATCACCAGGTGGTTCAACTTTTCCGTGCGCGCCTTCTCTTCGCCGTATCGATTCTGCCCATGATGGTGCGACTCGCTCAATTGCTTCTAAATATCGTGTCCGATCATTAGCGGCTTGTATCTCTGACAACAACGCCACGAGGTCTTCGTATGCTTGCCGATAGGCGCTGATGTCATTTTCGCTCAGGGCTCGCCGAATGGCGGGAATCGCGTCGCTGAGCTGGAGACCGGAATCAAATGGAGCTAACGCCGCATCGGAACGAGAGAACGCTTCCCTTATTTTCTCAGTGGCCACTCGATTGATGGCCGAGTCAAGAATATCTGGCAGCACATCTCCGATAAATCGGGTTACATGAGCCAATTCCGAAAAGTCGACTTCGCGTATTGGGCCTTCAGCGGCGAGGAGCTCAAGATCCAATCCCAACGAAGTTGCCCTGGAAGTGATCTCTGACCATTCTCCCGAAGGCCAAGCCATATTTGTTCCGGTTTGCGAGACTTGTGGACGCTTCGTGAAAGCAGACGACACGGTGAAATTCAGTGATAACGGGCTGCATCCGGGCGAGAACGCGACATGCTCAAAGTGTGGCCGAACACATATGCTTTTCGAGGGGTTCTTCTGACGTGAGTAAGTAGTAATTGAAACCTAGGCTTAAAGGATAGAAAAACATGAAAGCAAGATTTGAAGTAACTGCACCGCAAGAAATGGAATTTACAATGACCATTACAATGACTCTGAAGGAATGGGAGCAATTGCGAAAGCAATGTCACAACGAGTATCCAGGGTTCAAACTGGCAACTCTCATCAGCGAGATGGTAGTACTAGCACATAAAACTCTCACTCCAGATTCCGCTCAAGGCGACCGTGACATCTAGGATAATAAAAACGGCAGCAGATCGGAACACGTTTACATGGAGAACTACAAATGTCTTCCCTTATTGATTTAACTGGAAGGGAGTTTGGCTTACTAACGACGATCCGCAGAGACGGATCATCGAAAGACAGACAAGCGATGTGGTTGTGTGTTTGCTCTTGTGGATCGGATCGTGGTCTATTTCGAGTTACCGCAGGAAATCTACGATCAGGCCACACACGGTCATGTGGATGCCTTCAGGACAAGGCCCGTAGAAATAATGGGCGCAAATACCGTGCCGCTACCGGACTAGCCAACACAAAACATGGTCACGCAAAGGTCGGCAAAATAACACCAACATTTGTTTCTTGGTGCAGCATGATTCAGCGGTGCACTAGGCCAGCTAACGACAACTATAAGTACTACGGTGGTCGCGGAATATCTGTTTGTTCTCGGTGGATCAGTAGTTTTGAGAACTTCCTTGAGGATATGGGTGAACGACCAGAATCTAGGACTATAGATCGCATCAACAATGACGGTGATTATGAACCGGGAAATGTGCGCTGGGCTACCCCGAAACAACAAGCAAATAATCGACGCCCTCCGCGCAAGAGAAAGAAAGCCGCAGTCGCATGAATCAAAACAATACTCTAACGAAGATCACCATCGGCCTTCTCGCGATAATCGTCTCGATTCTGCTTTCGGCCATCCCCTTTGCTCTCAACTTGCAATCGAGGCTTGTGCGCATTGAGACAAAAATAGAAATGATGAGTGAGATAACCTCAATCTTGCGCATTCACGATAAGCAAATTGCCCGGCTAGAAGAGCGGTCTAAGAGGGGGAACTGAAGTGCCGCTTTATGCATATCGATGTGCGGTCGGACACGTAAGTCGTAGCTTCTATCCGTCCCCCGCGATCCCAAAGACCACTCGTTGCGAACATTGTA
>JACZSM010000004.1 GCA_022574185.1 Pseudomonadota bacterium | reverse complement strand
CAATTACCAGTCTGGCACTTTGATGCCGTTGAGGGGAGGAGGAGTCCATACCATTGCTTTTCTCTGCGATTTCAACCGGTCGATGCAATACGAAATCGAGCTTCATAAGACAGTTTTCGTAGGTACAGCGTTGACCTAATTCTCCTTCTCGCCCGTGGCTTTGCTCATGGCAATATAATACGGAGTGTCCTCTGTTCTCTGACGGGGTAGACCGTCATCAATATGAGCCATGGCACTTGGCTCTCGACGCCTGCATGAACTGTAGGCGGGAAGTCTTCTGGATGGTCAAGGCTACCGATCATTACGGCAAAACCCTCCGAGTCACGCATTTCCAACGGTGTGCCGCATGTGCGGCAAAAGCCGCGCTCTGCCCATTTTGATGATCTGTAGAATTTCGGTTCTCCTCGAATGAACGTGAATGTGTCCCAAATGTTCGGCCCGGTAAAAATCACGAAGCACCCGAATAACCCGCCAAGAGCTTTTTGACACTTACGGCAGTGACAGTAGTAGGTATCATCGTCGGGGCTTTGGGTTACCTCACACCTGACTGCTCCACATAGGCAACCGCCTGAAATCTTCACCTTATCGCTCAAAGAGGCTTCCCTTCGTGTGTCAATCCAGCGCTGGCCCACGCTTCTTCTAGATCAGGGTAATCTTCGCTTCGTATACGAGGAAGATTATCGGCCACCTCATACCAAGGTAATTGGCTTTCTACACAAATATGTTCGGTTGGTACGACGCGCTCTGGATGGTCGAGACTGCCAGCCGAAACATTTGTCCAATCCTCTCTGCATTGCGACACATAAATAAGTCGCGATCCACAATGTCGACAAAAACCCCGTCTCGCGATAGGAGAAGTCTGAAAGAATTTCGGGTCTTCTTTCGTAAATTTTAATGTCCCCGGCTTCACCAGTATGCCTATTTCAGCCGGCGCACCTGTAGTTTTCTGGCAGGTTACACAATGACAGTAGTACGCTTCATCTAAATTCACCTCGGCCTCGTATCGCACGGCGCGACACAAACAGCCACCGGTGACTGGGACGAATTTATCGCTCACATCATTCCTCCTTCCCGGATCGGATATGCGATGGATAATAGCTTCATTTCACTGGATACGAACATCGTTAATGACGTCGTCAACGTGTCTTATTATAGAAGATACTCGTTCCCGCGAATGTCGGATCCGGGGCAGTCCAGCGCACATTTAGAAGTGTCCATCAAACCCAGGCAGGTCCTTGAAGCGGCCGTTCATTGCAGCGAATACCTAAACCGAATCGCCTCCAATTTGTCGTTTGCAGAATTCCAAATAAAATCGGCCCCAGAGGGGCCCATTTAATTTTGGCGGAGAGAGTGGGATTGGCTCACTCGCTACGCGAGTTCCCCGCCAACTGGCGGCTGCGCTGCTGCGTTGGTCGAACAGGGTCCTCATCCTCAACCACACTCGCCGAGAAAAATAAAAAGACCCCACAAAGGGGCCTTTTTTGTTTTTCTGGCGGAGAGGGTGGGATTCGAACCCACGGTACGGGAAAACCGTACACTTGATTTCGAATCAAGCTCTTTCGACCACTCAGACACCTCTCCGCGGGGCCCGGATTGTACGCATTCTCAGTGGTGCTTGCTATAACATGATTTACAGCTTTTTCATGGCAGACGGCTTATCGCTTATTTTGTACGCACAGTTCTGACGCAATTGGCCCGCGCTTCCGCGAAGCCGCACTTTGTGGCAGAATTCGCTCGCATTGGAGCACGGAGAAGGGTCTTGCGCCTATTGCTCTTTACTGCGGTGGCAGCATTGCTGGGCACCTGTTCGTCGCAGCCACCACTGCTAGAACAGATCTTGGAAATCGGCCAGCTGCGCGTCGTCACACGTAACAGCCCGACAGCCTACATTATCGGTCCCGAGGGTCCATCCGGGCCCGAATACGATCTTGTGCGGGCGTTCGCCGAAGAGCTCGGTGTCACACTTGTGATCGACACCGTGCAGAGTGTTTCCGAAGTGCTGCCCTACCTGATGTCCGGTCATGCTCACCTGGCGGCGGCCGGATTGTCCATTACACCGTCCCGTCGTGAGTTTGTGAATTTCGGCCACCCCTACGAGATGGTCGATATGCACCTGATCTACAAACTGGGGACGGGCAGACCGCGATCGATCGACGATGTCATCGGTCGTTCGATCGAGGTGATCGCAGGCACGAGCCATGTGGACATGCTTGCGTCACTTCAAAACGATTATCCGGAACTTGCGTGGACCGAAAATGCCGATGTCGAAGTGGCCGATTTGCTGGCCAAGGTTGCAGCCGGTGAAGTCGACTTCACGGTGGCGGACAGCACCGAATTCAGCATCCAACGACATTTCTATCCGGATCTGCGTGTCGCACTCGACCTGGAAATCGGCGATCCGCTGGCCTGGGCTTTTCCCAGGGATATTGGCGACAGTCTGCTGGGTCGCGCCGACGACTTTCTGATTGCGGCAGACCGCAACGGCATGCTCGCGCAAGTCAAGGATCGCTACTACGGGCACACCGATAAATTCGACTACGTCGGTACGCGCAACTTTATTCGCCACTACGAGAGCCGTTTACCGCGCTATCGCGAGCATTTTGAGCAGGCCGGCAGAGAGTGGGACGTGGACTGGCGGTTACTCGCGGCAATCGGCTACCAGGAATCGCACTGGCGTTCACAGGCCGTGTCACCGACAGGGGTGCGCGGCATCATGATGCTCACTAAAGACACTGCAAGGTACCTGGGCCTCAAAGATCGCGTAAACCCAAAGAACAGTATTTTTGGTGGCGCACAGTATTACGCGAGACAAACCGAGCGCGTAGCCGACACCGTCGACGAACCGGATCGCACCTGGATGGCGCTTGCCGCGTACAACGTTGGATTCAATCACATCAAGGATGCGCGCCGAATTGTTGAATGGCAAAATGGCAATCCCGATACCTGGATCGATATCAGCAAAGTCTTGCCGCTGCTGGCGCAACGCAAATGGTACACGCAAGTGCCGTTCGGCTATGCGCGTGGCTGGGAGCCCGTGCTCTACGTCAACAACATTCGCAGCTACTACAATATTCTCAAGTGGCTGACGGCGAATGAAGAGAAGCCAGACGTCGAACTGGAAGCGCAAGCCGAGATTGCTGCGCCCGACACCGTCGACGTCACGTCGTCGTAAGGAGCCGCTGTTGGAGCCCGCTCCCGTCAAGCGGGATCGAGACATGCGGGCGATATCCGTGGTGCTATTTATGTCGGGTGGAAATCGCCCGCGTGGCGGGCTCCTACAATCGGCGTTGCTTGAAGAACTCTCGCAACATCGCAGCGCATTCGTCGGCCATCAGCCCACCTTGAACTTCGAAGCGATGATTGAAGGCCACGCTGTCGCTCAGGTCGATCGCACTGCCCAGGGCGCCCGCCTTCGGGTCATATGCGCCGAACACGAGGCGCATGATTCGTGCCTGCACCAATGCGCCGACGCACATCGCACAAGGTTCAAGCGTGACGTACAGGGTCGCATTTGTTAGCCGATAGTTTTCGCGCACTTGTGCAGCGTTTCGCAGCACGACAATTTCGGCATGAGCACTGGGATCGCAATCTGTAATCGAGCGATTATGGCCTGTCGCAATCAGTTCACCACCAACCGTAACTACAGCACCAACCGGCGTCTCTGCGCTTGCTGACGCTTGTCGCGCCTGTTCCAGCGCCAACTGCATGAACGCCGCGTCACGGTCGTGCACTTATTCCCACTCGATCGTGGCCGGCGGTTTGCCTGAAATGTCGTAGGTCACGCGTGAGATTCCGTCGACTTCGTTAATGATCCGCAGCGATACGTGCTCTAAAAAATCATAAGGTAACCGGGCCCATCGCGCCGTCATGAAGTCGATCGTTTCGACTGCGCGCAACGCGATGACGTAATCGTAGCGACGACCGTCGCCCATGACACCGACCGATTTGACGGGCAGAAACACTGCAAATGCCTGGCTGACTTGATCGTACAAGTCGTTCTTTCTGAGTTCATCGATAAAAATGTCATCGGCAAGCTGCAGTATTTCGACATAATCGCGCTTGACCTCACCAAGCACTCGGACACCCAGACCCGGACCCGGAAACGGGTGACGCATCACTATTTCGCGCGGCAAGCCGAGCTCCAGCCCGATTTTTCGAACTTCGTCTTTGAATAATTCGCGCAATGGCTCGACGAGTTTTAAGCGCATGTGCTCGGGAAGTCCACCGACGTTGTGATGCGATTTAATGACATGCGCCTTACCTGTCGACGAACCTGCCGATTCGATCACGTCGGGATAGATCGTCCCTTGCGCAAGCCATTCGATGTCTTCGAGCTTGTCCGCTTCCTCTTCGAAGACGTCGATAAATGACGCGCCGATAATCTTGCGCTTTGCTTCGGGATCGGACTCACCTGCCAGCGCTGCGAAAAAGCGATCGGCCGCATTAACCCGAATTACGTTGACACCGAGGTGCTCGGCAAAGGTCTTCATGACCTGGTCACCTTCGTGATAACGCAACAGGCCATGGTCGACGAAGACACAGATCAGTTGATCACCGATTGCCCGATGCAACAGCGCCGCGACAACCGATGAATCAACACCACCCGACAGACCGAGTAAGACTTTGCCATTACCAACGCATTCCCGAACGTTCGCGATCGCATCAGCCACGATATTTCCAGGCGTCCAGTCACCCGGACAACCGCAAATATCGCGTACGAATCGTCGCATGATGCGCTCGCCCTGCAGCGTATGCGTGACTTCAGGGTGAAATTGCACGCCATAGAAATGCCGGGAGCGATCCTCCATGGCGGCCATGGGCGAATTCTGACTGTGGGCCGTTATTTTGAATCCCGGCGGCACCGCTTCAACACGGTCACCATGGCTCATCCACACCTTGAGCCTTGGCTCCTCGCCTTCGCTGTCACTGAGCCCGTCAAGGAGTGCGGAGCCACTGGGCACTATCTCCGCGTAGCCAAATTCACGATGCGCCGAAGCTTCGACTTTGCCACCCAGCTCCGCCGCCATCGTTTGCATGCCGTAACAAATACCCAGCACGGGCACCCCGAGTTCGAAAATGCTGTGCGAGACACGCGGTGGATCATCGAGATTTACAGATTCCGGACCTCCGGAGAGCACCACACCCGATGCCCCGAACGCGGCGATGTCATCGTCCGACATATCCCATGGGTGAATCTCCGAATACACACCACACTCGCGTACCCTTCGCGCAATCAGCTGCGTGTATTGGCCGCCGAAATCGAGTACCAGCAGACGGTGCGTATGAATTTCGGAATGCTGGTCGTTTGGCACAGTGGCGGCCTGGCTCATGTCTAGGAGACTTCTGATTTATTCATGAACTCGAACGGTAATTCGGCGGTTCCTTGGTCACAGTCACATCATGCACATGACTTTCTCTCATGCCGGCGCCCGTAATCTGCACAAATTCCGGCTTCGTTCGCATCTCGTCGATCGTGCCACACCCCGTGTATCCCATCGCGGCGCGAACGCCACCCATAAGCTGATGCACGATGGCAACAAGACTGCCTTTATAGGCCACTCGACCTTCGATACCTTCGGGGATAAGTTTCTCGAGTTCTTCTGTCGCGTCCTGAAAATAGCGATCGGACGAGCCATACGACTGACCCATGGCCCCTAGAGAACCCATACCGCGGTAGGATTTGTAAGAGCGCCCCTGGTAGAGCTCAACTTCGCCTGGCGATTCCTCGGTGCCCGCAAAAAGTCCGCCTATCATTACCGAATAGGCGCCCGCGACAATCGCTTTAGCGATGTCACCGGAATAACGAATGCCGCCGTCAGCGATGAACGGTACATCTTTCTTTTTGAGTGCGTCTGCAACTTCGCCGACGGCTGATATCTGCGGTACACCCACTCCCGCCACGACACGTGTCGTGCATATCGATCCAGGACCGATACCCACTTTGACGCAGTCCGCACCGGCCTCGACCAGCGCTGTCGCTGCCTCGCCGGTAACGATGTTGCCGCCGATTACCTGGATATCCGGAAACTTTTCCTTGGTTCTGCGAATCCGTTCGATCACTCCCTTCGAAAAACCGTGCGAGGTATCGACGACGAGCACATCAACGCCTGCATTGACGAGCGCCTCGACGCGATCGTCGGTATCGTATCCCGTGCCAACCGCGGCGCCGACGCGCAGCGCTCCGCTGTCATCCTTGCAAGCCTTCGGGTAATCCTTCGCTTTTTGAAAGTCCTTCGCCGTAATCATGCCCTTGAGCTCAAAATTGTCATCGACGACGAGGACTTTTTCGATACGGTGTTCGTGCAGCAGCGATAGAACTTCGTCGTTGTCTGCGTCTTCACCGACCGTGACGAGTCGGTCCTTGGGCGTCATTACGCTCGACACCGGCGCGTCGAGGTGCATCTCAAAACGCAAATCACGACCCGTGACAATGCCGACAGTCTCCCTGCCATCGACAACAGGAACACCGGAAATTCCCATTGAGCGCGTCAGTTCGATCACCTCGCGAATCGTCATCTCCGGCGAAACCGTGATGGGATTGCGTACGATGCCACTTTCGAACTTCTTGACCTGCAGGACTTCGCGCGCCTGCTGCTCGATGGGCATGTTCTTGTGAATGATGCCGATGCCCCCTTCCTGGGCCAGCGCAATCGCCAGAGGCGCCTCAGTCACCGTGTCCATCGCGGCGGACAAAAGTGGAATATTGAGCCTGATTTCCCGTGTCAGCTGCGTACTCAGATCGACCTCCCGGGGCAGTATGTCGGAGTAGCCCGGTTGCAGCAGAACGTCGTCGAATGTCAGGGCTTCCTTGGCGATACGCATGGAGTCTTCGGATCCTGTAATGGGGTTAAACGGTCAATTGTACGCCGATGATTTTTTCGGCATAAGCTGTGCACCGTTGTATATACTGGCGAGCATGGAAAATTTGGGCCAAGCGAACGCCATCGCGGCCGCGATCACTGTCAGTCAGCTCAACCGCCAGGCAAAGGCCCTGCTCGAGTCCGGGCTCGCTCGGCTCTGGGTTGAAGGCGAAATCTCAAACATCGCCCGGCCGGCCTCGGGCCATCTCTACTTCAGCCTCAAAGACAAATCGGCGCAGGTTCGTGCCGCGTTTTTTCGTCAGCGCCAGCGTGGCCCGACAATAGGCCTGAAAAACGGCGACCAGGTGCTGGTTTTCGGCAAAGTCAGCATCTACGAAACGCGCGGTGACTACCAGTTGATTGTCGAGCAGATCGAGCCGGCCGGTGAAGGTGCATTGCGTCGCCAGTTCGAGGTCTTGAAGAAGAAACTCGCGGCTGAAGGCCTGTTTGACGAGGATCGCAAGCAGGAACTGCCTACGCTGCCCGACCGAATCGGTGTTATTACGTCGCCCAGCGGTGCCGCCATACGCGACATCGTAAGTGTTCTGAGACGACGATTTCCCGCCGTGCCGATCGTCATCTATCCAGCTGCGGTGCAGGGGGATGCTGCGCCGTCCGAGCTCATTGGCGCACTTGAAACTGCGGTTCGTCGCGATGAGTGTGACGTACTGATTATCGCGCGCGGCGGCGGATCGCTGGAAGATCTTTGGGCTTTCAACGACGAAAAACTCGCCCGTGCGATTGCGGCCTCACCCATACCGATCATCAGCGCCATCGGCCACGAAGTCGACTATACGATCGCCGACTTTGTCGCCGACCTGCGGGCGCCAACGCCGTCGGGTGCGGCTGAGCTCGTCGTGCCCGATCGCGACGAGTGGATTCGCGCGGTACAAACGTTTGCTGCACGGTTTGCGCGCCTCGGGCAAAGGGCGCTCGAGGACAAGTCGCAATCACTGGATTGGTTATGCCGTCGCCTCGCGCAGGCATCGCCATCGGCCGTGGTACAGCGCTCGGTAGTGCAACTGGCGAGTCTGCGGAAGCGGCTTAGCGTCAGCGCACAGAACTCGATTGCGCGTATCAGCCATCGTCTCGAATTGGCCATGCGCGAATTGCATGCCGTCAGTCCGCTGGCAACACTCGAACGTGGCTACGCGATTGTTGAGGATGCCGGGACGGGTACCGTACTTTTGCGGGCAGACGCTGTTGGCCCCGGTGACGATATCCGGGCACGCCTGTCAAAAGGCGAAGTGCTTGCGACCGTGAAATCGATTCACGTGGATGATGATTAGGCGAACGCTCGCCTTGCTACTCTGCCTGATTGCCGCGCCCGCAGCCGCGGATCAGCCGGCCTGGCCCGGTGGCATTGCATTGATTGATCTCGGCGCTGCCGAAGGGCTGGCGCCGGTCGTCAAATATGACGGTAAACGCGTGCTTGTCATGCATCGCGACGGCCGCTGGCGGGCGGTTGTCGGCGTATCGCTGGACGCATCGGTCGGCACCACAACAGTCGGTCTGGCTGACGGTGCGACGCTGTCTTTCCGTATTGATGAACATACGTATCGCGAGCAACGCCTCAAGGTTAACCCAAGCTTCGTCTCGCTCAGTGAGGACGATCTCGCGCGTGTTGGGCGGGAGCGCAAGATCATCGATGCAGCACTGACAAATTGGCGCACGGTGGCATTCGACGACATCAGCCTGCGCGCGCCTGTAGCCGGACCACACAGTTCGAGCTTCGGCACGCGCCGTTTCTTCAATGATGAGCCGCGCGCACCACACAAGGGCATGGATATCGCGGCGCGTAGCGGTGACCTCGTCCGCGCTCCTCGCGACGGCGTTGTGACCGCAACCGGGAACTACTATTTCAATGGCAATACCGTGATCATCGACCATGGGCAGGGCTTCGTCACGATGTACTGTCACCTGAGCAATATCGGCGTAATGGAAGGTCAGATGGTCTCAGTTGGAGAAACTTTGGGTGCGGTCGGTGCAACCGGACGTGTCACCGGACCACACCTGCATTTCGGTACCTACCTGAACGGCAACGCCGTCGATCCGGCGCTACTGCTCCCGTAGAAGCCTGCTCCCGTCAAGCGGGATCGAGACGTGCGGGCGATTATCGAACAATGCGGCACAGTGGACGACAGGCTCGCCCGCGCGGCGGGTTACGATGCGAAGAAATCGCGGATGACCGGCTGGAAGGCGTCCATGTCGACAAGGAATGAGTCATGGCCCCTGATGCAATCGAGCTCGATGAGTTTCGTATCACTGCCCACCGCCGCCAGACTTTTCGCGAACTCACGCTGCTGATGCGGCGGAAACAGGATGTCGGTCTCGACACTGATGACAAGAGCACGATCAAACTGCAGGCGCGCGAACGCACCCTCCAGGGAGCTACCGTGTTCAGCGAAATCGAATAGATCCGACGCACGCGACAGGTACAGGTAGCAGTTGGCGTCGAACGCGCCGCTGAATTTTTCGGCATGATTCTGCAGATAGGATTCAACCGAGAACTCAATGCCGAACTGATCGCCCGTCTCACTTTTATCGGCCACTCGCTCGCGACCAAAACGCTGTTCCCATTCTCGCGCCGAGCGATAGGTCATCATGCCGAGCTTGCGGGCGAGTCGCTGACCCATGAGCGGCGGCTCGGACGGATCATATTCCCCGTCCAGCCATTTGGGGTCGCGACGGATCATTTCGCGCTGCAGCGAGCGCACGGCAATGGAAAATGGCAATGCGCTGGTACACGACGAAATCGAAACAAAGGACGAACAGGCTTGCGGATGGTTCACGCAATAGGCGAGTCCGCTCATGCCGCCCATGGAACAACCGATGACCGCATGCAATCGCTCGATGCCGAGGTGCAGAACAACCCTGTGCGTCGACTCGGCAATGTCTTCCATTGTCAGCACCGGGAATTTCAGGCGGTAGATCTGACCGGTCTCCGGATTTACCGAAGCCGGTCCTGTTGAGCCAAAGCAACTGCCGAGTGAATTAACGGCAATAACGAAAAACTGATCGGTATCCAGCGGCGATCCCGGTCCAATCATCTCCTCCCACCAACCGGCCGAGGGATCTTGCTCCGACGCTGCGGCGTGAGCCGAAGGAGAAAGGCCACTGAAAATCAGTATGCCATTGTCGCGCGCGACGTTGAGAACACCCCATGTTTCATAAGCCAGCGTCGGCGACTCGAGGTACCCGCCACGGTACATGGCGAACCGGCCTTCGATCGTGACGGTCTTGAATGCTGCGCTCATTCTCTGACTCCCTGAACCCCGACGTCCCTTATAGCAGACCGATCAGCGTTTGGCGTGCCGCATCAGTCGCTTGCGTTTCTGCTCCTGGCGCGACGTTAGCTTGTTACGTTTTCCTTTGTAGGGATTCTTGCCCGTCTTCAACGACAAGCGCACAGGCGTGCCCTTGAGTTTGAATACTTTGCGAAAGCGATTAATCAGATAGCGTCGATACGCCTCGGGTACGCGTTCGGTCTGGTTGCCATGAATGACGATGACGGGCGGATTGCGCCCGCCCTGATGCGCATAACGCAATCGGATACGTCGTCCGCGTACCAGTGGCGGCGGATGTGCCGTCACTGCACTCTCAAGCTCACGAGTCAGATCGGACGTCGACAGGTCGCGCGTCGCGGCACGATAAGCGCGTTCGACAGCAGGTAACAGGTCGCCAACCGCCGTGCCATGCAAGGCGGAGATCGTGATGCGTTCGGCGAAGTCGAGAAATGGCAGGCGGCGATCGAGTTCGTCACGGATATGTTTGCGCTCGGCGGCCGTCAGGCCGTCCCACTTGTTGGTCACAATGACGAGTGCCCGCCCGCGTTCAAGCACGAGACCGAGCAAACTGACGTCCTGTTCCGTGATGCCTTCTTGGGCGTCAAGTACGGCAATGATGACTTCCGCACGCTCGATGGCCTGCAACGCTTTAATGATGCTGAATTTCTCGATTGTCTCGTGAACCCTGGCGCGTCGCCGAATACCTGCTGTGTCGATCAACTCGTACTTGCGATCGTTGCGCACGAACGGTACGGAAACACTGTCACGTGTTGTGCCCGGCTCATCGAACACGACGAGCCGGTCTTCGCCAATCATCCGGTTGATCAGCGTGGACTTGCCAACATTGGGCCGGCCGATAACGGCGATACGCAACTCGTGGTCATCATCGTCGGGATGGTCGGGTTCATCAGCGGTGCCGGGCTCGAAATCGCCGAGTACTGCATCCATCAGCGCAGCGATTCGATCGCCGTGTGCTGCAGATATCGCGATCGGTTCGCCCAGTCCCAGACCGTGAAACTCGATCGCGGCGATGTCGCTATCCATGCCCTCAGCCTTGTTGACGACAAGCCAGGTTTTCGACGCATGTCTGCGCGCAAGGTCGGCGACATGCTCGTCGGCAGCGGTTAATCCGCTGCGCCCGTCGACCATGATGATCGAGACATCCGCCTCCTCAAAGGCGCGCATCGTTTGCTCGACCATGAGTTCTTTGATACCGACCTCTCCTCCAGCGACGCCGCCAGTATCGATGACGAGGTACGGAATCGGCCCGAGCTTGCCGTAACCGTACTGTCGATCCCGGGTCAGTCCAGGAAAGTCGGCGACGAGTGCGTCACGCGATCGCGTCAGACGATTGAAAAGCGTCGATTTGCCGACGTTTGGTCGACCGATGAGCGCAATAACGGGAAGCATTGGAACCCTTCAGCCGGTCCGTCAGACGCCTTCGTCTGCGATGTCGGGCGTGTTACGTGGCCGTTGCGGTTCTTGAACCGCGTAAGCTGCAATTTTGCCCGAATCACTCTGCACATACAGACGATCCGCAACAACGACCGGTTCGCTCGAAATTGCCTGTCTGCCCATGCGCAATCGTGCCACCGGTTCTCCGTCTGCATTGTTGAAGAAATGCAGGTAGCCCTCAAGATCGCCAACGACGACGGTCGTGTGAAACGATATCGGCAATGTCGGTTCGCGGCGAAGCAATGAGTCTTGCCGCCATATCTCGGTGCCATTGCGCCGTAACAGTGCAACAATTTCGCCGCTTTCCTCTACCGTATAGACATTATTCCAGTCTGCAGATACGCCTTCAAATGAGGAAATCTCGCGAGACCACAGAATTTGCCCTGACTCTGATGCGAGCGCCGCAACGCGACCCTGATACCCCGACGCATAAATGTCCTGGCCGACCACACTGATCAGGCCATCGATATCCGCCAGGCGCTCCAGGTCCGAGCGACCGGTCGGCGGCGACAAAACTGATTCCCACTGGATGTCGCCGCTTGCAAGATCAACGGCCACAAGACGACCGTTATCGAACCCTGCAATGACAGTATTGCCCACCACGGCGGGGGTCGCGGAACCACGTATTGTCAGTCGCGGTGGCGATTGCTCAATGATCCAGCGCTCGCTACCATCAAACGCCGATATGCCACGCAGGCGACTGTCGACGGTAATGACAACGACCATATCGTTCTTGATGACGGGTTGCGACAGAGCCTCGCCCGAAACATTCGCACGCCACTTTTCAGTGCCCGACTTCGCATCGAGCGCGATCAGGATGCCGTCGCCCGCTGCGACAACAACCAGATTCTCGCCGACTCCCGGACCAGCCGACAGCTCAATGCCTAGCTCAGTGCGCCAAACCTGCTTGCCCGTTTCGGGATCAAATGCGACGACATTGCCGTCCCGGCTTGCCGCGTAAATACGGTTGCCGTCGCCGGCTGGTCGCAGTGCGACGCGAAGAAATTCTGCCTCATCACCAATCTTGGCGCTCCAAAGCCGCTTGACCGTCACTGTCGTGACGATGTCCACGAGTTCTTTTGGAGTGGTCTCCTCGTCGTCATCGCTGCCGCCAAAAATACCGCAAGATGACAGTAAGGTCGCAGCACTGATCACGCCGATCGTGCGCATAAGGTTTCTCACTCGGCTTCTCCGGCCTCTTCGACCTCTTCGACGAGTGCCTCTGCCGCGCTTGCGCTTATCGGCTCCGCGGCATCGTCTGACTGTGCAGGCTCCGCCGGGGTTGCTAGCACTTCGGGCAGGTCAACGAGCTTCATCTGTATCAATCCGCGACTGACCGTTGCGGTTTGCGATGTGCCAGCCAAAGCACTTCGATAGGCGTCGCCTGCATCCTCGACGCGCCCCAGCAATGTATACGCGTCGCCGAGAATCTCGTCATAGATCGACGCAAATGCCGGAATATTTTGATTCGAGAGCAAATCTACGACAGCTTGAGCCCGGTCTTGATACAACAGGATGCGAGCAAGCCGAACCCGACCGATATTCTTGAGTTCGTCGTCGCGACTTAAAACAAGCATTTCGTTCAGGACGTCGGCGGCGTCCTGATCACGATTCTTGTCCATGTACAGCCGCGCCATCGCCAGCTTGGACTGCGCCACATAGGTCGTGTTGGCGTAGTTGGTCGCCAGGTCATCTGCAACCGCCTCCGCATCGTCGAGATCGCCATCCGCTACGTGTTCTGCGAGCGACTCATAGAGCGCCGAAGCCACTATCTGCGCCTCCAGTTTGCTGCTTCGGTACTGGCTTATTCCGACCAGCAGACCGGCGGCTAGTACGACGCCCGCGATCACATAACGGCCGTTTTCGGACCACCACGCCCGCATTTCCTCAATTTGTTCTTTCTCTGACAATAAATCGTCCACAAATAACGCCTTTCCTGACTCTGCGCGGCTTACAAATCAGCCACTTTTCCCAATTTTTCCGCCAGCGTTGCCGCCAGCTCATTCAATGCGATGCTGCTTTGATCCTCATTACTGCGTAATGGTTTCAATCCAATTCGCGCAGCCGCGACTTCCTGCTCGCCGAGTATCAGCGCATAGTCTGCATTGCTCTTGTCGGCCCGTTTCAGCTGCGACTTGAAGCTGCCGCCACCGAGGTTCAGCTCGACCCTGATGCCCGCAATACTGTCGCGCAACTGCTCCGCTATGGCGAAAGCCCGCGTTATTGCCTGGTCGCCTACTGCGACGAGGTAGACATCGACGTTCTCAATCGGCGCACTGCCGCCACTTGCTGCAAAGAGCGCCACCAGGCGCTCGAATCCCATGGCCCAACCGACCGCCGGCGTCGCCTGCCCGCCGAGTTTCTCGACGAGCCCGTCATATCGCCCTCCCGAACAGACCGCTCCCTGCGATCCCAGCGCATCGGTGACCCATTCGAATACCGTGCGATTGTAATAATCGAGTCCTCGAACGAGCCGTGGATTGATCGTGAAATCCACGCCAGCAACGTCAAGTAGTGCCTTAAGTTGCTGAAAATGCTCATCAGATTCGGCATCGAGAAAATCCAGCATTACGGGTGCCGCCGCAACGATGGCCTGCATATCAGGATTCTTACTATCAAGAATCCGTAACGGATTCTGCTCAAGGCGGCGAATACTATCCTTATCAAGCTGATTTTTCACGCCCGAAAAATATTTGACGAGAGCTTCGCGATAATGGCCCCGGGACTCGGGCGACCCGAGCGAGTTGATTTCGAGCACCAGTCGGGAAATTCCCAGCCGCTGCCAGATCCTCGCACTCATGATAATGAGCTCAGCGTCAGCGTCCGGACCTGTGTAACCCAATGCCTCGACGTCGAACTGATTGAACTGGCGGTAGCGGCCTTTTTGCGGTTTCTCGTAACGGAACATCGGCCCTGCCGTCCAGAGTTTTTGTTTTTGGTTGTACAAGAGACCGTTCGTGATGCCGGCTCGTACAATGCCTGCCGTCGCCTCCGGACGTAAAGTCAGGCTTTCACCGTTGCGATCGAGAAACGTATACATTTCTTTCTCGACGATGTCAGTGACTTCGCCGATCGAGCGTCGAAACAACTCGGTTTGCTCGAGCAATGGCAAGCGAATCTCGGCGTAACCATACGACTGTACGATGTTGCTTACGACCGACTCAAGATATCGCCAGGTGCCAGTCGCATCCGGCAGGATATCGTTCATTCCCCGTATAGCTTTGAGCTTCACAGTTTTTTTTATGGAATGAGAATCGTCAGGCGTACGGTCCGATCGGATTGATCGGCCGTCGAAATTGTATAGGGACTATCGTTGACGCGGGCTTCGACGTTGTCGACATTACCAAACAACACCGTCAATGGCGCTCTGCCACTCACATCAATCGTCTGTCCGCGTCGCCCCATATTGAAAAACAGCCGATTGCCGTCGGCGTCAGTGATTTCAGTCCAGCAATCGCCTGAGAAACTCACGGATAAACGCAGCTCGCCAGCGGCCAATGTCTGCTCGACTCGCGCGGGCAGCGCTTGGGTGGTGGCTGGTTCGTCGACAGGCAATGCGGCGGCGAGCAGAACCGTGTCGCGATAGTCAGACAAAATGTTTGTCGCCGGTTCGGCGTCCTGCGAGGGTTGCATATCGGGTGGGGCAACTTGACCTCGCAGCGAAAACAACCAATAGGCAAGCGCTGCAGCCAGCACGACGATGATTACGGCGATCCACGGGCCAGGCGGTATCTCCCGCCGGGGTTTGGTTCGACCGGTAACAATTGGCGGCAGTGCAGTCGATCGGGTCAGGCGATAGTAGTCGGCAAATACGTCGTCGGCATCGACACCAACAAGTTGTGCGTATTTGCGCAGGTGGCCCTTGGCGAATACGGGTGCGCCGAGTACGTCGAAATCATTCTGCTCGAGCGCGCGAACTTTCGGCTCATCGAGATGCAGTTCCTTGGCAATCTCAAGGACACTTATCTGTTGTTCGCGCCGCGCCTCTGCAAGACGTTCGCCGCCAACCGGTCCGGCCCGCTCGTCTTGCGGCCGCGCATCGACAGGATTGTCCTGATCGTCGCTCATGTCTATCCGGATCCCAGTATGTGCCGGGCTTCCGCAGACGCCGGGTACTCGCGCAAGATGCGGTTCGAATAGTCTGTTCTCGCACGCTCGTCGCCGAGGTTCGCCTCAATCTGCAATCCCAGATACAACACGGGTGCCGACGGCGGATTTCGGTTCAGGTAGCGCTGTAGAAATGCGCGAGCGTTAAGATCGTCACCCTGCGAGTGCTTTAGCAGACACATTTGCAAGAGCGCTTCGCCATAATTCGGCCTTATATCAAGCGCACGGCGAAAAAACGATTCGGCTTTGGCGAGATCGGGTTTCTGTGTCATACAAACGCCAGCATTCGTCAGCATGATCTCGGTATTGTCGTTCTCCGGCGCGCGCAAGGCGCGATCGAAATAACCTTCTGCGTCGCTAAAGCGACTTTGCCGACACAGAAACACGGCATAGATATTGAGAACGTCGAAGTTTCGAGGCGCAACTCGAATGGCTTTCTCGTAGGACAGACCGGCCAGGCGCAATTTTCCCAGTTGCTCATAGGCCAATGCCAAGGTTGAGTGAGCGATGGCGCGCTTGGGTTCGAGCTCGATAGAATACAGCAGTCGATCCCGCGACCGCTCATAGTTGCCCATCTTGTAGTAGCGCGCGCCAAGCTCGTAATTGAGTTGCGCGGCATCGCTCCGGTCCGCATTTGGCCCCGTTCGTCCGGTCGTCGTCGAAATACAACCTGCCATCAGCAGGAATACTGCCCCTCCCAGCCAAAATCGATCGCTCTTGCTCACGCCGACGCCATCCTCATGTGTTTCTCGCTTAAACGACTACGTACCCGGTCTCTCACTTTACCAGCCAATTGGCCGCACGCCGCATTGATATCGTCACCGCGGGTCTTGCGTGTGGTGGCAACCAGCCCACGATACCGGAGTCTGTCCTGGAATTGCCGAATCGTGTCCGCCGCCGAACGCGAAAACTCCGTGCCGGCGAACGCGTTGAACGGAATCAGATTGACCTTGGCCGGCTTGCCCTTGAGCAAGTCCACGAGCTCATCGGCATGCTTGAGCGAGTCGTTGACGCCGCGCAGCATGACGTACTCAAAAGTGATGAACCGATTGGCATGTTTGGCCGCGTAGCGCCAACAGGTCTCAAGCAATTCCTCGATCGGATGCACCCTGTTAATGGGCACGAGCCGATCACGCAATGCATTGTTGGGTGCATGCAAGGACACGGCCAGCGCCACATTGCACTCGTCGCCCAGCCGATCGATGTGCGCCACGATGCCCACTGTGCTGACAGTCACTCGTCGTCGCGACAGCCCGTAGGCGAGATCGGACAGCAGCAAATCCAGGGCTGGTACAAGACAACGGTAGTTCGCCAGCGGTTCGCCCATGCCCATGAACACGACGTTGGTCACAGCGAATCCGCCATTGCTGCGCCGCGGCAGTGTCTGAGTCGCGTGCCAAACCTGGCCGATGATCTCTGCGGCCGTGAGGTTTTTATTAAAGCCCTGCGCGCCGGTCGCACAAAACACGCAATCGAGCGCGCAACCGACCTGCGACGAGATACACAGAGTGCCACGACCTGGCTCGGGAATGAACACGGCTTCAACGGCCTGACCCATGCCGCTGGCGAATAGCCACTTGACCGTCCCATCGACCGAATCATGCTGTGACAGAACCTTCGGCAACTCGATGACAGCGGACCCGGAAAGACGTTGTCGCAATGATTTCGACAGATCGCTCATCTGCTCGAAGTCCGTTACTCCTCGCTGATACATCCACCGCATTACCTGGCGCGCGTGATACGGCTTCTCGCCCATTGCGGCGAAGTAAGCCTCAAGACCGCTTTGCGGCAGTCCTAAAAGATTTTCCCTGTCAGCAACTTGGTGCAATTGAATTCCTATCGGGTTCTCGGACAGACGCCGTCGTCGCGGAAAAAGAACGCAATTTCCGCGATCGCCGACTCCACGCCATCCGAGCCATGCACGATATTTTCCTCAATACTTTCGCCAAAGTCCGCACGAATCGTCGCCGGGTCCGCGTCAGCAGGATTGGTGGCTCCCATTATTTCCCGATTCCTGGCGATGGCGTCGTCTCCTTCGAGTACCTGGACCATCACAGGGCCGGATGTCATGTAACTGACAAGGTCATTGAAGAACGCGCGCTCCGCATGCACAGCGTAGAAGCTTTGTGCCTGTTCGCTCGTGAGGTGCATCATTCTTGCAGCGACGAGTTGCAACCCTGACTTCTCGAATCGGCCGTAAATCTCGCCGACCAGGTTTTTTTGCACACCGTCTGGCTTGATGATTGAGAGCGTTTGCTCAACGGCCATTGATTATTCCTTATTAGACGGTCAATTTTACTTTAGATCGTGAAGCTTTCGCCACAGCCGCATTCGCCTGTGATGTTCGGATTCTTGAAGCTAAAAGCCTCGTTAAGGCCATTCTTGACGAAATCGACCTCGGTGCCATCAATGAGCTTCAGGGCCTCGGCGTCGACTATGATCTTGATTCCCCTGTCTTCGAACACGACATCGTCCGTCTTGATCTCGTCGGCGAAATTAATCAGGTACGAATAGCCCGAGCAGCCGGTCGCCGTGATACCCAAACGCAGTCCAATGCCCTCGCCGCGCGCCTCGAGATACTGGTGCACGCGCTCGGCCGCCGATTCTGTCAACGAAATTGCCATGTTCTGTCTTCTTTAGTCATGTGGTTCCGAGGTCCCGCAGAGCACCTTGCCAAGCGATCGCACTGCGTCCTCAATGACGAGTATACGTCCGCTCTTCTCTATGGGTACAGGGAGACTTTGCATAAGTTCCGAAGCTGTGAAGTCGCTGAGGTCCGAAGCTTGTCGACCCTCGTAGCATTCACAGAAGGCTTCGGCAGCTGCAATCACGTGCGGACAGCCCCAGGCCCGAAATCTCAAGCCACGAATGCTGCCTGCTTCCACCTGCGCAAACAACTGAATACGCACACCCTGATCGTCGATGCTGGAGCTCGCAGCATCGTCCAGGCCTCCCGCGTGCGCGGGAGTGTCGAATAGCGCGCGCACCCGGGTACTGTAGGGTTCGATGCTCACGCGGCCAGAACCGGGGCCAGATCGCGAAGTTTGCTCACGGCACTGCGATAGCGACGAACTGCGACGACGATATCCTCACTCCGCGTCTGCCTGCCGAGACTGAATCGAATGGCGCTTTGCGCCTCGGCATCGCTGCGACCAAGTGCGCGCAAAACGTACGACGGTTCCTGGCTTTGTGAATTGCAGGCCGACCCGGTCGCAACACACAGGGGCTCGAGCGCCAGTAGCAGGCTCTCGCCTTCGATATCGGCGATGCTGGCATTGAGAATGCCCGGGAAACTGTTATCGATATCGCCGTTCAGGCGTATACCCGGAACATCTCGAATCCCGGCCCAAAGTTGATCGCGAAGTGTTGTCAGGTGTTCGAGATCTTCTGCCAGGCTTGTCGCGGCGATCTCCGCGGCACATCCAAAGCCCGCGATCAGGTGTACCGCAAGCGTGCCGGGCCGCAGTCGTCGTTGCTGGCCACCACCGAACATCAGCGGCTCGATATGACAGCCAGGCCGATCGGCGATGTACAGGCCGCCGATGCCTTTGGGTCCATACATTTTGTGTGCCGTCATCGACGCAAGATCAACCGGCAATTGACCAAGATCGACGGGCAGCTTGCCGACCGATTGTGCGGCGTCAACATGCAACAGAACATCACGACGACGACAACTCTCGCCGATGCGGGCAATGTCCTGTAACAGCCCCGTCTCGTTGTTTACGTGCATGATCGACACCAGTTGGGTGTCGTCCCGGAATGCGGCCTCCAGCGCATCAATATCGAGTGCACCACATTCGTCGGGGAGCAGCCAGGTGACATCGAATCCTTGCCGCTCGAGTGCACGGAAAACGTCGGTCACGGCCTTGTGCTCAGTTGGCATCGTTATCAGGTGCTGGCCGCGGTGCTGCCGCGCACGAGCGGCACCTATGATCGCCAGGTTGTTCGATTCCGTTGCGCCTGATGTCCAGATGAGTCGATCCGGATGTACATGCAATAGCGCCGCCAGTTGCTCTGCGGCGTTAGCGACATGCACGCTGCTGCGTCGTCCGGCGAGATGGTCGGCCGACGGATTCGCGAAGTCGCCATCCATTTCCAGCAATCTCGACATCGCCGCCACGACACGTGGATCCACGGGTGTTGTCGCGGCGTAATCGAGGTAGATCAGGTCAGGTTTGTCCGTCATCCGTCAGGCCGCTGCTGCTTGTCAACGGCGGCCAAAATACCGCGCAGGATATTCACTTCATTTTTGTCTGGCGCCGCGCGAATGAGCAGGCGCCGCAGGCGCCGCATCAGGTGACGCGGATTTTTCGGATCGAGAAAACTGACATCGGTCAGCACCTGCTGCAGATGCGTAAAAAAATGCTCAAGCTCCTCGGCCGTCGCGGCACGAGTATCGGTGACAGTGTCGGGTGTCTTGTCAGCCAGTTTAGCGACGCATAACTCGTAGGTCAGAACCTGCACCGCCATCGCGATGTTCAGCGAGCTGAAATCGGGATTGGTCGGGATCGTCAGCAACGTGTCGCAGTGATCGAGGTCGGCGTTCGAGAGGCCCGAGTGCTCAGGACCGAAGACTGCGGCCACCGGGCCACCGTGGTTCCGGTCGATGAGCTTGGCGGCACATTCGCGTGGTTCCATGCACGGCCAGTTGATGGTACGCGGCCGCGCGCTCGCTCCCGCGACGTAAACACAGTCGCTGATCGCATCCTCGAGAGTGGCCACGACCGTTGCAGCATCAAGCACATCTTCAGCTCCCGACGCACGCGCTGTCGCCTCCTCGTGCGGGAAATGACGCGGCTCGACCAGCGTAAGATCATGCACGCCCATGTTTTTCATGGCGCGCGCGACACCCCCGATATTACCCGGGTGTGTCGTTCCAACAAGAACAATACGTATCGACATGTCTGCTATTCTACCGCCACGGCCAACGCTGGCCGAGTTCTTTGACAATGACGGAATCGTTCGATGCACGCACTACTTAATGTAGCGGTGATGGCGGCACGCAGTGCCGGTAATATACTCATCAGAAAAATGGTTAACCTGGCCAAGCTCAAGGTCGAGCAGAAAGGCCCGAACGATTTCGTCAGTGATGCCGATATTGCCGCCGAGCGCGCCATCATCAAGACCATTCAAAGACATTATCCGGATCATGCCATCCTCGCCGAGGAAAGTGGCGCCCAGGGCGAATCCGACACGGTGTGGATCATAGATCCATTGGATGGAACGACCAATTACCTGCACGGTTTTCCGGTCTTTTGCGTTTCGATCGCCGTTCAGGTCAAGGGCCGGGTTGAGCATGCGGTGGTTTATGATCCGCTGCGACAGGAGTTGTTCACGGCCACACGCGGCACAGGTGCGCATCTTGATTCGCGGCGAATCCGCGTCAGCGGCCAGAAGATTCTCGAGCGTGCGTTGATCGGTACCGGCTTTCCGTTTCGCGAGGGCGGCGCTGAGCTCAGCCCGTACATGGACATGCTCGTCAAGGTTATTCGCAACTCATCGGGCGTGCGACGCCCCGGCGCAGCCGCGCTCGACCTGTGCTACGTTGCTGCCGGACGTCTCGATGCCTTTTGGGAAACTGGACTGGCGCCGTGGGACCTTGCCGCCGGTACCCTGATTATCCGCGAGGCCGGTGGCATGGTCAGTGGCCTCGATGGCAGCGAGAATTTCCTCGATACCGGCCACATCCTGTGTGGTACCCCAAGAATCTACCGCGCCCTCGCCAAACTCTGCGCGACGGAAATCAAGGCGATCATCAAGAAGTAGGAGCCCGCCAAGGGGAGATCACGTATGCTGACATCAGCCTTGATTACGCCCTATGCTTTTTGATATCAGCGAGACTTAAAATGAAAGCCGATCAATCAACATGCCGCACTTCAATGCCGCTCGTATTGCTGACTATTCTGGTAGCGTCGTGCAGCAGCGAAGAAACAGCTTCTACATCAACAGAAACGACGACGGACCTGTCAGCTGATACGCAAGATTCCGCGCTCTTACCGCATCAGCAGATGGCCAAAGATTTCTTGCGCGAACTCATTGAGATCGACACTACACAAGCTACTGGCAATACGACGGTTGCCGCTGAAGCGATGGCCGCGCACCTGATCGCAGCAGGATTTGCAGCGGAAGATGTGCAAGTGCTTGGGCCCTCGGATAACAGGGGCAATCTGGTGGTTCGCTATCGAGGACGCGATATCGGCCGTAAACCGGTACTTCTACTCGCACATCTCGATGTCGTTGATGCAGACCCGGCGGACTGGACACTCGATCCGTTCACGTTTACAGAGCAAGACGGGTATTACTACGGCAGAGGCACGATTGATGACAAGGATGAAGCAGCGATTCATATTGCCAATCTTATTCGCCTCAAACGCGAAGGATTTCAGCCGGATCGCGACATCATCGTGGCGTTGACCGCCGATGAAGAAGCTGGCACTGACAATGGCGTGATCTGGCTGCTGGCGAATCACCCCGAACTGATCGACGCCGAGTACGCACTGAATGAAGGCGGGGGCGGCTCTACCAGAGATGGTGTTCATATTTCGAACGGTGTGCAGTTAAGCGAGAAAGTCTATCTGACCTACACGCTTGAAGTCACTAATCCGGGTGGACACAGTTCAAGGCCCGTAAAAGACAATGCGATCTACCGGTTGGCCGACGCGCTGATTCGCATCCGCGCCTACGATTTTCCGGTCGTACTTAATGACGGTACGCGGTTATTTTTCGAACGATCTGCAGACATTGAAGAAGGTGAGCTCGCTGCCGCCATGCGGGGCGTCTCTCAACATCCGCCAGATCCGGCCGCTATCGCTTTCCTGTCCCAAGTGCCTTTTTATAACGCGCGTTTGCGCACTACCTGTGTTGCGACACTATTAACCGCAGGGCACGCGGAAAATGCGCTGCCGCAACGAGCACAGGCTACCGTCAATTGCCGCATGCTTCCCGGCGAATCGGTGGATGCTGTTCTGAATACGCTGCACACGGTTATCGGGGATGCGGAGGTGACAATCACGTCTATCTGGGATGCCACACCATCGTCTCCGTCGCCGCTAAATCCAGAACTTCTCAGTGCGATCGAAGCTGTCACTGAGGAGCTGTGGCCCGGTGTGCCAGTCATACCAATAATGAGTACGGGTGCGACGGACGGACTCTACCTGCGAAATGCCGGCACACCGACCTACGGTGTGTCAGGTGTTTTTTCCGACATCAACGACAATCGGGCGCATGGACAGAATGAACGAATACTCATCGAGTCGTTTTTCGAAGGTCAGGAGTTTCTCTACAGACTTGTAATCAGAATATCGAAATCGGACGTAAAGTAGTCTGAAAAGTCGGCGTAGCCTTTATTTAGAAATTACGCTTATATCGCGAATGTAAATCCCAGGCTTTCGACGTGTCGAGATTGGACGATTCGATACTGGAGTCATCGAGACCGCTCGAATTGTAAGGATCGCATTCGGTTTGCTCAGTGGTAACGAGACTCAATACGATTGGCTGGATAATCGTGTCCTCATCAGCATACCGGCTGGCATTAAGAGCAATTTCCCACGGCTCGCAGGTTTTAGCTCGACCGCGTGCATCGACACTGTTTTTTCGGTTTTTCACTGAGTTTCCTCCTATGCCAATGGCGTCATCCATGGCTTGCCAGTAGAAGCGAGAACTTGAGAGTCCTGTCTGAATCTATCGGCAGGTTGCGCATTTATTATTAATTTATTGTGTCTCCTTTATACACCGCGTGACTCAACATACAGTGGTTGTTAACTTAATCACGTATTTATAACGCGTCTCTAACTTATTGGGTGGGCCGTCACGAAACCATGCTACACCGATCGTCAGCGAACTCCCGCAAGAGTCGGTATTACGGCAGGTCGTCGATCAGGTCGGGGTCTTTGACGGGCTCGATCAAATCTTGTGCGTTTACGCCAAGCAATAGTGCCATTGTACTCGCCGTATAGATCGATGAATACGTGCCGACGATGATGCCTATGATCAGTGCAATCGAAAACGGCGCGATCGCCTCACCACCGAACACGTACAACGAAACCAGGACGAACAAAGTCGTAAATCCCGTGATCAATGTGCGTGCGAGCATTTGATTGATCGAGATATTCATTGACTCATCTGCCTCGATACCGCGCAACTTGAAAAAATTCTCACGTATGCGATCAAATGCAACGACCGTATCGTTGAGCGAATAGCCAATAACCGCGAGTACTGCAGCGACGACGGTCAGATCGAAGGGCAAACCAAATAATGAAAAGGCTCCGACCGTGATGATGACATCGTGTGCGAGGGCCACAACGGCTCCGGCCGCGAACTTCCATTGGAAACGCACCATCACATACACGAAAATCAACAGCAATGCGATGATCATCGCGAGCGCACCGCTCTCAGCCAGTTCGCCGCCAACCTGCGGACTGACAAACTCGACGCGGCGCAATTCGACGCCCGACGTGCCCGCTGCCACTGTAGCGCGCAGATTTTCGCGAAGCTCAGCCGGATCAGTGCCGATCTGCGGCGGCAAACGAACCAGGACATCGGTATCGGCGCCGAAACGCTGCACCTGAGCATCGTCGAAACCGGCTGCAGCCAGGTTGCTGCGTATTTTCTCAAGATCGGCTGTCTGCGGATACCCAACCTCGAGCAGAATACCGCCCGTAAAATCAATGCCGAATTCAAGGCCGCGCGTGAATAACGACACAATTGACACAATCACGATGAGCGCAGAAAGCGCCAATGCGGCCTTGCGCCGCTTGGCGCCAAGAAAATTGATGTTTGTTTTTTCCTTGATCAGCCGCATCGTCGATGTCCTATACCGGCAACTCAGAAATCTTGCGCCCGCCAAACACGGAATTGACGATCGCTCGGGTGCCTATGATTGCCGTAAACATCGATGTCACGATGCCGATCATCAGCGTCGTCGCAAATCCTTTAATGGCTCCGGTGCCAAAAGCAAGTAATACAATCGCTGCGATCAGTGTCGTGATGTTCGCATCTACAATCGACGACAACGCTTTCTCATAACCCGTATGGATCGCCGCCTGCGGCGGCGATCCAGCCGATATCTCTTCGCGTATGCGTTCGAATATGAGGACGTTCGCATCAACAGCCATGCCCACAGTCAGGACGATTCCAGCAATACCGGGCAATGTCAGTGAAGCCCCGAGAAGCGACAACACAGCAACGATAAACACGAGATTCGAAAATAATGCGATATTGGCGATCATGCCGAACCAGCGGTAGTACACCGCCATGAACACGATGACGGCAAGGAAACCAATCTGAATCGCCTTGAATCCGCGATCGATATTGTCTTGTCCAAGGCTCGGGCCGATGGTTCGTTCATCAATTTTGTAAACCGGCGCGGCAAGAGCGCCAGCTCTTAGCAGAACCGCAAGAACCTGTGCTTCGGCTGGCGTCATGCCGGTGATCTGGAATCGATTTTTGAAAACTCCGCGGATCGTTGCCGAGTTGATGATTTCTTCGGTCTTGACCTTGCGCGTCTCGGTAGTGCTGCCGCGCCTGACAGTCTCTTCGCGCCATTCAATGAACACGGTCGACATCAACTTGCCGACATTGTCGCGCGTCGTTGCCAGCATGCGTTCACCACCCGCTGAGTCGAGCGTGATGCTGACAGCGGGCTGGCCTTCAGGTGTATAAGTGAATCCTGCGTCGACGATTTCATCACCCGAGGCGATGACCTCACGCTTCAGTATCTGCGCGGCTTCCTGGTCGCGCCCGACATACCGGCGTGAGCCCGGCAAATTACCGGACTCATCAACAAGCCGGAATTCCAGCGTCGCAGTTGCCGTCAGGATTTTTTCGAGCTCTGTCGGATCCTGCACACCCGGCAATTGCACAACAATGCGGTCGACGCCCTGGCGCTGCACGAGCGGTTCAGCAACACCGAGTTGATCGACACGATTCCTCAGCGTCGTCATGTTCTGCTCGATTGCGAAATCCTGCCGCTCCTTAATCTGAGTCTCGGTCATCCGCATCGTCAACGACTTGCCATCGGCACCCTCGCCGACAAGCACATCAGGATCCGCAGCGTTGATGATCTGCCGTGCCTGCTCCAAATCCTCACTGCTCGTCAGCCGCACCGTGATCGTGCCGTTGGCCAGATCGACTCGATGTCGGATTCTCGCCGCACGCAATCGCTCGTCGATGTCCTGTTCGTAGCCTCTCATGCGATTCTCGATCGCCGTTGCCATATCGACCTCGAGCAGTACGTACACTCCACCACGCAAGTCGAGCCCAAGACTCATCGGCGTCAGGCCCATCGATCGAACCCACTCCGGCAACTTCGGCGCGAGTGTCAACGCTACGTTGGCTTCTCGCTCAAAGCGACTTCTGAGTCGCTCGCCTGATCGCTGCTGGTCCTCGACCGAATTAAATCGAATGACGACTCGACCATTCTTGAGGTATGCCGCCTCGGGGACAACACCATCGTTTTGCAGAGATCGAACGTACTTGTCCAGCCGCGCCTCAGTCATGGCATTACCGTCGACATCAGCCAGCTGCACAGCCGGCGCACTACCGTAAATATTCGGCATCGCGAACAACAGGCCCGACAACATGATGATGATGACGAGCGCATTGAGCCAGGTAGGGTACTTGTTCATCGCCTCGTATCTGGACAGGATCAGGCGTTGTCGTACGTATCTTTCGGTACGACTTGCGAGACGCTGGATTTTTGCATTTTGACCTCGGTGTTGTCGCTGATCTGCACGACAACATAATGGTCACTGACTGCCGTGATCTTGCCGAGTATGCCGCCAGCCGTGAGTATTTCATCGTCGACTGACAGGCTGGCAATGAGTGCCTTGTGCGCTTTCTGTTTTTTCTGCTGCGGACGAATAAGCAGAAAGTAAAATGCGGCAAAGATTATTACCATCGGCAGCAGGAAACCGAACGGGTCCGTTTGCTGCGCGTCCTGTGCGTAAGCGTTTTGAATGAAGAAATCCATGCGTCTCAATCTTGATGTTGGGTGGTTGGGGAGTGCCCTGAAAATTCAGCGCGGTATTATGGCATAGAGCAACCGGAATTAGGGCAGCTTCGGCAATCGCAAGGTCTTTGCCCCAATAAACACACCTGGCTGTGCTATCCGGCGTACGCAGCGCGCACGTCGCCGATAAAATCCAACAGTCTATCGGCGTCGATGGACTCACGCAGTCCGGTCATAAGTTTTTGATAATAATGAAGATTATGGATCGTTGCAAGACGTGGTCCGAGCATCTCGCCGCATTTCACCAGGTGCCTCAGGTAAGCCAGGCTGTAGTTTTTGCAGGTGTAGCAATCGCAATCAGCATCCGGCGGTGACGTGTCATCTGCGTAGCGAGCGTGGCGGAATTTGATCCTTCCCGCGGTCGTAAACAGCTGACCATTGCGTGCGTGGCGCGTCGGAATAACGCAATCGAACATATCAACACCATGCAAGACTGACGCGACGATATCGACGGGTGTGCCGACGCCCATCAGATATCTTGGCTGGCTATCGGGCATGCTCGGCAACAGTTGTTCGAGTACGGCTAACCGTTCATCCTCGGGCTCACCGACGGCCAGTCCGCCTATCGCATAGCCATCGAAGCCGATGTCAGTCAGTCCGGACAGCGATTCCTCGCGCAGATCAGCATGAATGCCACCCTGCACGATGCCAAATAATGATTCGCCCCGATCCGGATCATCATTTCTCAGCGCATCGAAACGCTGCCTGCTACGCCCGGCCCACCGCAGCGATAATTCCATTGACTCGCGTGCGACGATTTCGGTGGCCGGGTACGGCGTACACTCATCAAATATCATCGTCACGTCGGCGTTGAGGTCGTGCTGCACTTGCATCGACTTCTCGGGTGTCAGGAATACGTCATCGCCGTTAACGGGTGATTGAAAGTGCACGCCCGCTTCGGAAAGTTTGCGCATTGCGGCGAGAGAAAAAACCTGGAAGCCACCCGAATCGGTCAGGATGGGGCCATGCCAGTTCATGAATTCGTGTAAGCCACCGTGTTTTCTGATCGTGTCAGTACCCGGTCGCAACATCAGGTGAAAAGTGTTGCCGAGAATCATTTCGGCACCATTGGCAGCAATTTCTTCAGGTGTGACACCTTTTACCGTGCCATAGGTCCCGACCGGCATGAACGCGGGCGTTTGCACGGTGCCGCGCCGAAACGTCATTGTGCCGTGGCGTGCCAGGCCACATCGGCTATGAATGTCGAACTTCACTCTGAATTTTCCGGTGTCAGAAACATCGCATCGCCATAGCTGAAAAACCGATATTTTTCGCGCACGGCATGATTGTACGCATGCAGAATGCGATTGGTGCCCACGAAGGCGGCAACGAGCATCAGCAGTGACGACTGTGGCAGGTGAAAATTGGTGATCATCGCGTCTACGGTTCGGAACCTGTAGCCCGGCAGGATAAAAAGATCGGTATCCCCGCTGAAGGGCGCTAGCGCACCATCTGCGGTTGCGCATTCGAGTGCCCGCACGGACGTCGTACCCACCGCGATGATGCGACCACCGGCCGCCCTGGTCCGGTTGACGGCATCGCAACAGGGTTCGTCCACCTGCACACGCTCGCTGTGCAGTCGATTCTCGGCGATATTTTCATGGCGCAGTGGCTGAAACGTGCCGGCTCCGACGTGCAGGGTCACCCAGGCATGCTCAACTCCGGCGGCGAGAGTTGCCTCCAGCATCTCAAGATCGAAATGCAATCCCGCTGTGGGTGCGGCGACGGCACCTGGATCTTTTGCATAGACGGTTTGATAGCGTTCAGCATCGGCTGACTCCGTCGGTCGATTGAGATAAGGCGGCAAAGGGACTTCGCCGCAACGTTGCAGAAATGGCATGACCGCACGCGAGAACCTGAGCGTGAACATATCCCCGTTGCGGTGTTCAACCGTTGCTTCGACCTGATCGTCGAACAATATCCTGCTGCCGCGTTTCGGCGCCTTGCTCGCACGTACAAGGGCAAGTGCTTTGCGGTCGCTGGTGACGCGTTCAATCAGTATCTCCACACGCCCGCCCGTGTCTTTACGACCGTGCAGGCGCGCAGGTATGACTCGCGTATCGTTGAAGACGAGCAGATCGCCGGCACGTAATAGCGCTACAAGATCGGTGAAACGCCAATCAGTGATGCCAGCGCTGACTTCGAGTAACCGGCTGTCACTGCGTCTTGCCGCTGGATACTGTGCGATCAGCGCATCGGGAAGCGCGTAATCAAAATCGGAAATACGCATGGGCGCGCATGGTAACAAAGCCATGCGCGCCCGTTTGTTTGGTTCGTATGTCCCTAGCCCGGCCTATGTACTTTCGATAGGAGCGTCAGATCGTGGCACGAGAGGAACAGCCGTGGGATGCAGCGAGGGCGCCATTGACGGGTACACGCTGCTACTGTGATCATCCGGCATCTCGACATCGAGCGTTCGGCGCTTCTTGTCACGCATGATCTCGAGCTTGAGCATCTCGCCAGCCCGGTATGAACTCAGGATGCGCATCGCATGGCGCACGGAGCCCGGCACTCGACCGTCGATTTTTTGAATGACATCGCCATCTTGTAACTTGAGAGAGTTCGATTCCGGCGCGCTGACAACGAGTAATCCTGTATCCGTGCCGAAATAGCGGCCCAGTCCTGCATTGAGTTCGACGAGTTCCATGTCGCCCCAGCCACCGCTCGTCCAGTTAAAAACAAATCGATTGTGGAGACCTGCAACGATTCCGGGCGCGACGTGAATGTCTGGCACATCCGGTATCCTGAATCCTCTACCGTCACCGCTAAACGCGAAAACCAGCCCGTCCACAGGTCTCGGCTCGACTTCAACTCTGCCGACCTTGCCATCCCGAAGGTACTCGATATCCAGCTTATCGCCTGCTTCGACGCCGTCCATGAAATCAAGCAGCCTGCGTGTCGCTTCCTCCGCCTCACTGGCGCTCAATGATTCGTCGTTAATCGACGTAATAATGTCGCCAGCACGAAGTCCCGCGTCGCTGGCCGCGCTACCTGGTGTTACGCCAAGGACGCGCACACCTTCGACGGGGCCATCATCATCGCCGCCGATCGTAACCCCGAGCCGCGGCCGCGCATTGCCAAACAGCTCAAAGCGACGTTCTATCCGCTGCAATTGCGGCAGTCGTGCCGACGTCAATTCAGCGATCTGTCGCGCCGCCTGGGCCATTGCCTTCTCAGCTTCAAACATACGCCGCGTAATCTCTGCCTCTCGAGTTTCGAGGGCTTCGGCACGCCTCTCGTCTTTGCTCTGCGCAGCCGCCTGGCCCACCAACATCAAAACGGCAGCGACCGGTAACACAAGCTTCCAGATCTTCATGTTCTCAATCTCCTAATCAAAATGCTGATCGTTGCGCCTGCGCATAGCGCAAACGAAGCAGCGATTTCATCAACCTGACGCGTTCGCGCCAGAAAATCTCTCTCTCTTCCGGCTTCATTTCGAAGCTCGGATCATTGAGCTGGTAATCGATCGCCGCAACACGATCCTCAATATCGGCAATGGTCGCGATCATGCTGGCCCGCTGCACACGCGGCTCCTCCGGAAGTGCGCGAAGATCGCTCTCGAGCTGCTGCGACTGCACCATGAGCGCTTGCAGTGCCGTCACCTCAACTACCTGGTTGGTCAATGCTGTCAACGGTGGTTCTGTGGGGAACTCAGGCTCTGACGTGTTCATTATTTTGGGCACGACAATCACAGCAAGCACGACCGCGGCTGCAAGCCCTATACCGCCGTACCATGTCGAAGGCCGTTGCGATGCAGGTCGTCGCAGCAGACCCTCAGCCTCTGCCTGATCACGAATGCGCCGCCAGACAATTCGTGGCGGCATCGTATCGACCAGCTCGTTGAGGCCTCGCCGTAGCGTATCGTGTTCGCCGGCCGTCATTCCGCAAATCATCTCTTCGTCCTTTTCTTCATTCGTCATTCTCAGTAACTCCTGAGCGCTGCGCCTTCCTCAGCGCTATCGCTGCTCGCCGCGAGAAACGGCCGCAATCGTCGATAAGCCCTCGACAACTGCGACTTCGAAAAACTTTCGCTACGACCCATCAACTTCGCAATCTCTTTGTGAGTAAATCCTTCAACATCGTGTAGCCAAACCACGGTGCGGCTGACCGACGGCAATTTCGCCAGCGCCGCATCGAGATCGATCGCCTCGTCCGGGTGGCTTGAAATGCCATGACTTGCCGCATTGCCTGGCGTCACATCATCCCAATCATCGGCTAAAGATTGGCTCCGGCTGGTCCAGGCAGAGCGCAAGAACATCAATGCCTTGGACACGGCGATGCGGCGAATCCAGCTACCCAGCGCGGCTTCACCGCGAAATTTCGCAACCGACCGCATGATCTCGATAAATGTCTCTTGCACGAGATCTTCGGCATGCGCTGGTACGCGTGTGAATCGCAGACACAGCGAGTACACGGGCGTCGCGAATGCCCGATAGATGATCTCGTGGGCGCGCGCATCGCCGCGTGCCGCCCGCTTGATAATCCCAGGATCGATCTGGATGTCAGCAAATTTACTCATATCTCGTCAGCATAGATGCCCTGACGCTCTGAAAGGTCGCATCTTGGGGCAAAACTTTGATCGCCGGGCGGACTCATGGTTGCATCGACTTACCAGACGGATCGACCCTGGCGCTGGCAATCACCTGCAGCACATGCCTATGGCGACGGCGCGAAACCCCGCATATACTGTGCGCCTTTCGGTCGGGGTGACTCGTTTTCGCCCTGTCCGCACAGGCATGCCGGGGTGGCGGAACTGGTAGACGCGCCGGACTCAAAATCCGGTTCTGGAAACAGAGTGAGAGTTCGATTCTCTCTCCCGGCACCATGCATTACACAGGCAGACTTTTCCGACGATGAAATATTGCTCCAGTTGCGGCAAACATGTATCCCGCAAAGTGCCAGATAATGACAACCAGGAGCGTTGGGTTTGCGATTCCTGCGGCATCGTCCACTATCAGAATCCGAAACTCGTCGTCGGCTGCATTCCCGAAAAAGACGGCAAGATCCTGCTCTGTAAGCGCGCAATTCAACCTCGCTACGGATACTGGACCGTGCCAGCCGGGTTCATGGAACTTGGCGAATCACTGGCTCAGGGAGCCGCGCGCGAAACGCTCGAAGAAGCCTGCGCCGAGGTGCAGATCGGGCACATGTTCGCAGCCGTCGACGTCGTTGACGCCGGCCAGGTACACATCTTCTTCACAGCGAAACTACTCGGTGATTTCCGCGTTGGCGAGGAAAGCCTGGAGGTCGCGATGTTCAGTGCTGACGAGATCCCCTGGGACGATATCGCATTCCGCAGCGGCCGCTATGCGCTGGAGAAATATTTCGAGGACGACGGCCAGAATAACGGCGTGCATGTTCACGAGTTGCGCAGCAAGCGATTCTAGGCCGATCTGCTATTGCACTCTCATTAACGAAATTCTAGAGTTTAGCTGAGGCGTTCTGATCGAGTCGGGCCTTGAGCTGATTGGGAGACAGGTAGCCGCTGATCAACGTGCCATCATCGAGCACGATGGCGGGCGTGCCGCTCAGGCCGATGTCGTGACCCAGAGAATAGTGGTCCTGAACCATCGACGTTTCGCAGCTGGCTGACGAGAAGTCGCGATCCAGTTTTGCCATTGTCAGCGCATTGCGGCGATCCTCGGAGCACCAGACCTGCTTGGACGTAGTCCACGATCGTGACGTTGGGCCATTGCGCGGATACAACAGGTAGCGGACTTCGATACCATGCGCCATGTAATCATTTATCTGGCTATGCAGGCGCCGGCAATAAGTGCACTCGACGTCGGTAAATATCGACACCGAATATTTCACTTCGGCCGGCGAGAAAAGAATGACCTGATCGTCTCGCAATGATGCCATCAGTTCGCGCCGGCCGGCATTGCGTGCGGCATCGCTCAGATTGACATCTTGATCGAGATCGATCATGTCGCCTTGCAGCAGGTAGCGACCGTCTGCCGAGATATAGACGACGACGGATCCCTTGTGAATCATGTACCAGCCCTCGACCGGGCTCGTACTAACGTCCTCGGGGCCGATCAAGTCGAACATATCGGCGACTTTCTGCCGCACCTGCTCAAGCTCGGCACTGACTTCGTCGGCCATGGCCGGCGCTACGACGAGCGCTGCCGCAAGAGTTGCTAACAGACGCATGTTTGTGTTGATGAAAAGACGGCTATGCATTGATAATCCTGGCTTCAGGCCCTTTTTCTATGGACCCTCCAGGCTCAGCAGGGTTCCCGGCGCAGGATTGTAGCACTGGCCCGGATTTTTTTGATTGACACGGGCCCCTAGCCTCGTGGGTGGTGCTCGCTATGCAGTTCCTTCAAACGCTCTCTGGCAACATGCGTGTAAATCTGTGTCGTCGAAAGATCACTGTGGCCCAGCAACAGCTGCACAACGCGCAAGTCAGCGCCACGATTGAGCAGGTGCGTCGCAAAGGCGTGGCGCAGGCTGTGCGGTGACATCTTCTTGCGAATATTGGCTTTCGCGGCGTAGCGCTTGATGATGTGCCAGAACGCCTGACGCGTCATGCGATCGCCGCGGCGTGTTGGGAACAGGTAATCGGTTTGGCGTTCAAGCAGAATTTCCATGCGCGGTCCATCGATGAAATCCCTGAGCCAACGTAGAGATTCATCGCCTAGCGGTATCAGCCGCTCACGATCGCCCTTGCCAATAATTCGCAACACACCCTGATTGAAGTTGACCTGCGACTGCGTAAGATTGATCAATTCAGAGACGCGTAGTCCGGTCGCATACAACAGCTCGAGCATCGCACGATCGCGATGGCCGAGCGGCTCATCGGTATTCGGTGCATTGAGCAGCGATTCCACTTCGTCCTCGCTGAGCGTTTTGGGCAACGAGCGGCCAATGCGTGGCATCTCTATATCGGCAGTTGGATCATTGTCACGCAGTCCCTCACGCATGATGTAGCGGAAGAAGCGGCGAAAGCTCGACAATTGTCGCGCCGTTGAGCGTGGCTTGGCGCCACCTTCGACACGACCTGCAATGAATTTCAGCAAGTCCGCCTTATCGGCCATATCAATCGACTTGTCTAGTTTTGAAAGGCCACGGCCGAGTGTCATCAAATCGGCCCGATAAGCTCCGAGCGTATTCTTCGACAGGCCGCGCTCCATCCAGATCGCGTCAAGAAACCGATCAACAAACTCCTCGGAGCGTGCAACGGTCTGGGCTTCCGTAGTGTGTTGCTCTGTACTAGCCATAATTTCCATCTTGTCGGCCTCGCAATCCTTTGCATGTGTAGCGCTCAGAGCCGATCTGTACATTCATATCGTCAGACTGGTTGCATACGCCGGTTTTTGATCTCGCGCGTGAACCCCGCGTCAGCCTCACAATCAGCACAATGGACGCCCAAGCGACGGATTTTTCAAGGTTTTGAGTATGATTACGATACCCTGCAATCGGCGTGATCGCTGTCACAAATTCTATAAGGCATTAACATAAAGTGATCTACGTCACACTGCGCAACATTCACCGCGCCCACTTCGGACATTATTGAGAGATGAATCGCCAATCACCCGGAACACGAATACGGTTTCGTGACGCTTTGTTCGGCGTCTACGCATGGATCGTATTCGGTGGATGCATTCTGCTTGGGCTGCTCGTCGCGCTCCTGGTCCCGGGTCCCGGGCGTCGTTACCGTTATCTGGCCGCGATTGCACGATCAATATTCGTGCTGTCGAGGGTCCCGATCGACGTACGGGGCCTCGACAACGTTCCCGAGGGGCACAGCGTCGTCGTTGCGAATCACGCGAGCTATGTCGACGGATTTTTGCTCAAGGGATACTTGCCGGCCCGCTACTCATTCGTCATCAAGGGCGAAATGCGAAACATCTGGTTCGTGCACTTTCTTCTGCGGCGCGCCGGATCACGATTTGTTGAACGATTTGAAACCGGCGGCAGTACGCGAGATGCGAGAAAAATAATCATGGCCGCAAAGGACGGCGAATCGCTTACCTTTTTTCCCGAGGGGACGTTTATCAAAGAACCGGGCGTCGGCCGATTTCGGGCGGGCGCGTTCGTTTCTGCGATCAAGGGTGCAATGCCGGTGGTGCCGATCGCAATATCGGGAACGCGCGCCATGCTGCCGTCCGAGCAACATCTGCCACGGCCGGTACCGCTGCGAATCGATATACTGCCCCCTATCATGCCCGACGATCCTGCGTTCGAAGATCACAAGGTGTTAGCAGAAATGGCCCGACAACAAATTCTCGACGTCCTTGACGAGCCCGATCTATGTGCACACGGCACGTCGGGCTCAGCAACCAGAGGCGAAGATCAGTCATGAGTACTGACCGCATCGTTATCGTTGCCGCAAATCGCACGCCAATCGGCACATTCCAGGGCGCACTGGCCGGCACGACTGCCCCGGCACTCGGCGCTGCAGCAATCGCCGGCGCGATCGCGGCGTCGGGAATCGACGCCGCCGATGTCGGCCAGGTGTTGATGGGTTGTGTATTGTCGGCCGGTCTTGGCCAGGCACCTGCGCGGCAGGCGGCGCTCGCCGCAGGCATCCCGGTCGGCACACCCTGCACGACCGTTAACAAGATGTGCGGCTCCGGCATGCAAGCGATCATGCTCGGCCACGATCTTCTGCTGGCCAAGAGCACATCGATCGTGGTCGCCGGGGGCTTCGAATCGATGAGTAATGCCCCCTACCTGTTACCCAAAGCACGCAGCGGCTATCGCATGGGACACCAGGAAGTCATTGACCACATGTTTTACGACGGCCTGCAGGACCCGTACGAAGGCGAGATGATGGGACATTTTGCGGAGAACACGGCGGATAAGTACGGCTTTTCCCGCGAACAGCAGGACGCGTTCGCGATCGAGTCGGTCACACGCGCGAAGAACGCAGACGCAGACGGCGCGTTTGCCGCCGAGATCGTGCCCGTTACCGTAAAGACCCGCAAGGGCGAGCTAATCGTTACACAGGATGAAATTCCCGGAACCGTCGACATCGACAAAATTCCGACCTTGCGTGCCGCGTTTCGATCCGACGGTACGGTCACTGCCGCGAGTTCATCGTCGATTGCCGACGGCGCCTCTGCCTTGGTCCTGATGGCGGCATCAGAGGCAGAAAAACGTCGCCTCGAACCGATCGCACGGATCCTGGGACACTCGAGCTTCGCGCAAGAGCCTGCCTGGTTCACGACGGCGCCGGTATCGGCGATCAGGATCCTGCACACGATGCTCGGCTGGAATCCTGACAACGTTGACCTGTATGAGATCAACGAGGCTTTCGCCGTCGTGACAATGGCTGCCATGGTCGATGTCGGCATCGATCACGCGAAGGTCAACGTGAATGGCGGCGCATGCGCATTGGGGCATCCGATCGGTGCGTCCGGTGCTCGCATCACAACGACTTTATTGCAAGCATTGATAGCGCGTAAGTTAAGACGCGGAGTGGCAACGCTCTGCATCGGCGGCGGCGAGGCTGTTGCAATCGGAATCGAAATTATCTAAAGGCAGAAAGTAATGGACCTAGCAATTGCGAAGGCCGTCATTACGGGCGGTGCATCGGGACTCGGATTTGCCACCGCGCAACGGGTCATCGACGCGGGAGGGCAGGTCGTACTGCTCGATATCAATGACGAACAAGGCGCAGCCAGCGCAGCCACGCTGGGTGAACGCGCTGCATTTCAAAAGACTGATGTGGCCGATGAAATTTCTGTAAAGACCGTCATGAAGCAAGCCAACGAAATCATGGGCGGCATCACGTTTGCCGTTAATTGTGCTGGCATCGCAACGGCGGGACGCACGCTGGGACGCGATGGTCCATGGCCAAGCGAGAACTTCAACAAGGTGATTCAGGTCAACCTGGTTGGCAGCTTCAATGTGACCAAGGAAGCCGCTGCATTCATGCAACACAACGATCCGACCGAAGACGGCGAACGCGGTGTCATTATCAGCACGGCATCAATTGCCGCATTTGAAGGCCAGATCGGCCAGGCTGCGTACTCAGCATCCAAAGGCGGCATCGTTGGCATGATGTTGCCGATCGCAAGAGAATTCGCCCAATTCGGCATTCGAGTCAACACGATCGCCCCCGGAATATTCCTGACGCCGATGGTCGCCAGCATGCCAGATGCAGTGCAGGAGTCGCTGGCCCGGCAGATACCGTTTCCGCCGCGACTCGGCAGGCCCGAAGAATACGCGGACACGGCCGCGTTCATCTACAGCACCACCATGGTCAATGGCGAAACGATCCGCGTCGACGGCGCCATACGAATGCAGCCAAAATAGACCTGCGCACCGGGTTGCGAGGAGTGCGCCTGTTGGAGTCCGCCGTACAAATAGAATAGTGGACCAACCGTTTGGTGAAATGCTAACGATCGGACCGTGCGATTACCACGACGTCCGGTGAAATTCGCCCGCATGGCGGGCTCCAACAGCTGCTATTACATACCGCTGTAGTTCGGGCCGCCGCCGCCCTCGGGCACGGTCCAGACGATATTTTGCGTCGGGTCCTTGATGTCGCAGGTCTTGCAGTGCACGCAATTTTGCGCATTGATGCGAAAGACTTTCTGACCGCTCTCTTCAACAATCTCGTACACGCCAGCCGGACAGTATCGTTGCGCCGGTTCGTCAAACATGGGCAGGTTGTAAGCGACCGGCACAGAATCATCCCTGAGCGTCAGGTGCACGGGCTGGTCTTCTTCGTGGTTTGTGCTTGACAGGAACAACGACGAATTCAGATCGAAACTGATGACACCATCGGGTTTTGGATATTCGATCACAGCGGCATCGCTCGCTTTAGTAAGCATTTCGTGATCGGGCATCTTGTTGTGCCACGTAAATGGCAGCTTGCCGAAGAAAATATTCTGGTCGATGAACGTGAATGCCGCGCCAAGAAACGTACCGAATTTGGCGAGTCCGGGCCCGAAATTACGCCCGCTGTGGAGTTCCTTGTAGACCCAGGACGCTTTGACATTTTCCTCGTAGTCTTCGAGCTCCGATTGACCGGCATCGCCTGAAGATAAAGCCCGCTGCACGCTTTCGGCCGCCAGCATCCCCGTTTTGATGGCCGTATGTGCACCTTTGATTTTCACACCATTGAGAAATCCTGCATCGCAGCCGACCAGCATGCCGCCTGGAAACGCGAGCTTCGGTAAGGACTGCAAGCCACCCTTGTTAACGGCTCGCGCACCATAGGAGATGCGTTTGCCGCCCTCGAGGTATTGTCGAATTTTCGGATGTTGCTTCCAGCGTTGAAATTCCTCGAACACCGACAGGTGTGGATTCTGGTAATTGAGCGCAATGATGAGCCCCAGGAACACCCGGTTGTCTGCCGCGTGATAAAGAAATCCACCGCCCTCGGTGTGATTGTCGAGCGGCCAGCCGGCCGTGTGCACGACCAGCCCTGCGTCGTGTTTGTCTGCATCGATCTCCCAGATTTCCTTGAGGCCAATGCCGTAGTGCTGCGGGTCCGCATTCTGTCGCAGATCAAAACGCTCCATCAACTGTTGCCCAAGATTGCCGTGGCAGCCTTCGGCAAAAATCGTGTACTTGCCCAGCAACTCATATCCAGGCTGGTAGCCCGCCTTCTGCTGTCCATCTTTGGCAATGCCCATGTCGCTTGTCGCAACACCTGTCACCCGGCCCTCGTCGTCATAGAGAACTTCTGCTGCCGCGAATCCCGGAAATACGTTGACTCCCATTGCCTCGGCCTGCTCGCCGAGCCACTGGCACAGCCCGCCCAGGCTGATGATGTAGTTACCCTTGTTATGCATGGGACGTGGCACGAACAGCGCGGGAACACGGATCGACTTCGACTCGCTGAGCAGAAAGTGGACGTGATCGCCTGTGATGGAAATCGTGACGGGCGCGCCCTTGTCCTGCCAATCGGGAAACAACTCGTTGAGCCCTGTTGGCTCGAACACATTGCCGGATAAAATGTGCGCCCCGATTTCGGAACCTTTCTCAAGCACGACGACGGACAAATCAGCATCGAGTTGCATCAGGCGACACGCAGCAGCGAGTCCCGACGGGCCACCACCCACAATGACCACATCGAATTCCATCGACTCACGTTCTGCTGTCATAGTATTGTCACTCCGCCCGCAGGATGCTGCGACGCCACAGAGGATAACCAGAAATTTGAATATTCGCGAGGCCTACGAAGACAGCCTCCAACGCGAGGGCCACGAGCGTGATGCCGCCCAGGATACGATCGTTGCTTTACTAGAGAACTTGCAACGTCGCTTGCTCAGACGTCGACCGCGTCGAAAGCGTTGCTTCGGCTTCTTCAATCGTGCCGCGAAAAAAGACACATTTGGCGAGAAGGGCCTGTATGTCTGGGGAGGCGTTGGTCGCGGCAAGACATTCCTGATGGATTTGTTTTTTGAAACTCTCGAGATCGATGCAAAAAAACGAGTTCACTTTCACCGCATGATGCAGGATGTGCACGCACGCCTGAACCGGCTCGATGACATCGAAGATCCTCTCGAGCAGGTTGCACAGGACATTGCGGCCGAGACACGTGTGCTGTGCTTCGATGAATTTTATGTCAGTGACATCGGCGATGCGATGATATTAGCGAGATTGCTCGACGGCCTTTTCAGGCGCGGAGTGACGCTCGTCACAACGTCCAATACGCCGCCGGATGAGCTATACAATGACGGCCTGCAACGACAGCGCTTTCTGCCTGCAATTGAGCTGTTAAAGACGTTTACTCAGGTCGTCCATATCGGCGGCGATGTTGACTACCGTTTGCGTTTGCTGCAACAGGCCGGAACCTATCTGACTCCTGATGACGACATTGCATGCGCCAAGTTGCAGCATTTCTTTGATGAGTCTGCCTCGAGCCAGATTGCCAGTGACCGCATGCTCGAAATCAACGGCCGCGAAATTCGTACTCATTTGTGCGCCAAAGGCATTGCCTGGTTCAACTTTACCGAACTTTGCGCTGGCCCTCGCAGTCAGAATGACTATATAGAGATTGCCCGATGGTATCCGACCGTCATTGTGTCAGGCATCCCCAGGTTCGATCATGCACTCGAAAATCAGGCGCGCCGATTCGTCGCGCTCGTGGATGAATTTTACGACCGCCGCGTCAAACTGATCGTGTCTGCTGCCGTGGATGTCGACTCACTATATGCGGGCAATAAACTCGCCATCGAATTCGATCGCACCATCAGCCGTCTCGTCGAAATGCAGTCCACCCACTATCTCGCCGCGCCGCATCTGGCTTAGCCTTGTATGCGCTATGCATTGTCGATACTGTTGAATGGCCGCTGTTGGAGCCCGCTCCCGTCAAGCGGGAGCGGGACATGCGAGCGATATCCGCGATGCCGGGTGGAAATCGCCCGCATGGCGGGTTCCAACAGAATACAAGAAGAGCATGATCGCCATGAAAGATGAATTGATTCTCGAAGACTTCCTGCCGTACCGGATGTCCGTCCTGTCACACACAATCAGCACGACCATCGCTCGCGTTTACGACAAGCGATTTAACCTGTCGATTCCGGAATGGCGCGTAATCGCCATTCTTGGGCGGTTTCCCGGGCTGTCCGCGGTTGAGGTTGCGGAACGAACAATGATGGACAAGGTGGCCGTCAGCCGCGCCGTTACGAAACTCGTCAAGAATGGTCGCATCGACCGTCAGTTTGCGGACGCCGACCGTCGCCGTTCGATTTTGAACCTGTCTGATGAAGGCCGGAAGGTACACGATGATATCGCGCCGCTCGCGCTGCAGTTTGAACGCGATCTCCTGCATGGAATCAGCAAGGAAGATTGCGAGACATTCAGCATCGTCGTGGAGCGCCTGCTCGCCAAATCGCGTCTGCTTGGCGGCCCCAAGTAAAAGCAACGCCCGGCTATTCGCCGAGTTCGGTGCGCACCGTGATCAATTCAGGGAAAAACTCGATCTCGATCGCCTTCTTGAGAAACGAGACGCCCGACGAACCGCCTGTACCGCGTTTGTGGCCAATGATGCGTTCCACGGTCTTCATGTGATGGAATCGCCAGAATTGGAAATTATTCGCGATATCCATGAGCGCCTCGCACATCTCATACTCTACCCAGTACTTGTCCCGGTCCTCATAGATTATCCGTAGCACGGCAATTACGTCGCTATCCTCATCCCGCATACAACTGAAATCCCGCTCGAGCACCGCTGCCGGCACTGGCAATGCCATGCGCGCCAGATACCTGAGGAACTCCTCGTAAAGACTAGGGGCTTCGAGCACGGTGATGAGCCGGGCGTACCATTCAGTCTGGTGCTCATAAACGGCGAGTGTCGAGCGGCTCTTGTTACCGAGCATGAATTCGAGAATGCGGTACTGCGGCGACTGCAGACCCGATGCTTTGCCGAATACGTGTCGAAACTCCGAGTATTCGCTGGGCGTCAGCGTGTCCAGCACCTTCCACTGCCCGTATAGCTGGCTCTGAATATGGCGCACTCTGGAGAGATTTTTCACTGCCTGCGACAGGCGATCATCGCGCAAATAATCGATCGCGCGGGCAACTTCGTGTATCAGCAGTTTGATCCAGAGTTCGGCCACCTGGTGCTGAATGATGAACAGCATCTCGTCATGGTGTGGTGGATCGCCAAGTGGCTTTTGCGCATCAAGGAGCGCGTCGAGCTGCAAATACGCCGTATAATCGTCATCGCGTGACAGCTTTGTGTGAATCGCTTTTTCGAGTTCGCGTTTGTTCATTTTGGAGTGATCGTTGCAAAGCAATGATTGTATAATGCCGCCGCGACCCAAAGTAGTAATCCGCAGCGATTTGCCCCAGAGACACGAGCAATGACACAGAAAGAAAAACGCCGCGGTTACGATCGCAAGGGCAAAATCGTTCATGCCATTGTCTCGGCCCGGATCTCGTCCTCGATTCTGCCCACGGCCGCACAAACCCGGCGCTTCCTCAAGCAATACTTCGCCGACGTGCCCGTCGGAGACCTCCTCGGCAGATCACCGCAGATCATGGCGCAAGTTGCGCTGAGCCATCTGGAATTCGGCGCGCAGCGTCGCAAAGGCCAGCTCAGGATCCGAATTTTCAATCCGCTCGAGGAAAAACACGGCTATACGTCTGCGTTCACTTTCATTGAACTGATCAACGATGACATGCCGTTTCTCGTCAATTCGATTACGGCGGCTATCAATCGACACGATCTGGCCGTACACATCACGGTCCACCCTATTATTCGCATCCTTCGCGACGGTCGCGGGCGCATTGAGGGCATCACCGAGCTGAATTCCGCCAAGGGGCAGCGGGAATCGTTCATTCGACTTGCGATCGACCGGGAGACCGATTCGAAACAGTTAAACCTGCTTGAGCAGGAAATTCGAAAGGTGTTGTCTGACGTCAAGGTTGCTGTGCGTGACTGGGGAAAAATGCGCGCAGAAATGATCGCGACGGATAAATTGCTGGACCGCGGGCCAATTGGTGTCGACGAGGAACTGCGCAGCGAAAGCAGAGCATTTCTGCGCTGGCTCGCCGACGATCACTTCACCTTCCTCGGCTATCGCGAATACAAGGTCTCCCGGCGCGGTAAAAAAGTTTATCTGAAGTCTGTCGAAAATAGCGGGTTGGGACTGCTATCGCGCAAGGAGCGCGGCGTATCCACGATCGAACTCACCGTGACGATGCGTCGGCTCGCTCGCTCAAAAGACTGGCTCATTCTCACCAAGGCCAACTCGCGTTCGACGATTCACCGCAACGCCTATCTGGACTACGTCGGCATTAAGGTCTACGACGAAGACGGCAATGTAAGTGGCGAACGACGATTCATCGGCTTGTTCGCATCCGCCGCGTACAGCGAAGCGCCACGCAATATTCCATTGCTTCGTCACAAAATCGACAGAATATTCGAACGTGCCCACATCGAACCTCTCGGCCACAGTGGCAAAGCGTTAATGCACATTCTCAACACGTACCCACGCGATGAGCTGTTTCACAGTAGCGTGCAGGACCTCACTCGAACGACGATCGGCATTTTGAATCTTCAGGACCGACAACGAGTCGCGTTCTTCCTGCGACGCGACGCATTTCGCCGATTTTTCTCTTGCCTCGTCTACGTACCAAGGGAAAAATACACGACAGTTGTGCGGCGCAAGATAGAAGGCATCCTTAAGGAGGCCTTTGGCGGATCATCGGTTGATTCAAGCGTACAAATATCGGATTCCGCACTTGCCCGCGTGCATATCGTCATACGCACACCGGCCGGCGCTCGTCCGCATATCAGCATTCAAAAAATTGAAGAGTCAATCGCTGACGTCGTCATCACCTGGGCTGACAAATTGCGCGATCAGCTGGATGAAACGTTCGGCATCGAGGACGGGCCCAAGTTGTTTCGCAAGTATCGCGATGTGTTTCCGCTCGGCTACCAGGGCGACGTCAGCCCGCGAGAGGCCTGTAGCGACATCGAACGCATTGAAGAAATGGTGGCGAACCAGAGCGCCCGGTCTGTCGACTTGTACAAACGCGAAGGCAGCTTGCCCGGCCACATGTATTTCACGATTTACAGCATCGACGAACCGCTTACCCTTTCCGAGGCGCTGCCTCTGCTCGAGAACATGGGTGTCGAAGTCTACACGGAACGTCCTTATGAGCTGCACTTGCAGACTGGTGAGACGTTCTGGATTCAGGATTTTCATCTGCGTCATGAGAGCGGTGTCGAATTTGAGATGGCAGAAGTAGCAACATGCTTTGAAGACTGCTTCAGTGAGATGCTCGCCGGTCGAGTTGAAAACGACGGCCTGAATCGGCTCATTCTCAGCGCGAGACTGGATTGGCGCCAGACAGCGCTGTTGCGCTGCTACGCAAAATATTTGCAGCAGTTGGGCATTCCATTCAGCCAGGCGTATATGGAAGAGGTGCTCATAAATCATGCAAAATTTACACGCTTGCTGGTGCAACAGTTCGAATTGCAATTCGACCCCAAACTCACGCAGGCGAAGCGCAGACGCGAGCTCAAAGCACTGCTGCCAATCATCCAGCGTGCCGTCGAAAAAGCTAAAAATGTAGACGAAGACCGAATCCTGACAGCGTTCTCGGGCGCCGTTAACGCAACGCTCAGAAGCAACTATTTCTTGACCGGCGAAGATGGTAAGCCGAAGCCATACATCTCGATCAAACTCGATCCCACGCAACTCCGCGAGGCACCGTTGCCTAAACCGAAGTTCGAGATTTTTGTGTACTCGCCCGAAGTTGAAGGCATACACCTGCGTGCCGGCGACGTTGCGAGGGGCGGACTGCGATGGTCGGACCGCCGCGAGGACTTCCGTACCGAAGTCCTTGGCCTGATGAAGGCGCAAGTCGTGAAGAACACGGTCATCGTGCCAACCGGGGCGAAGGGAGGATTTTTCCCGAAGCGGGCGCCGCATGGCGACCGCGACGCGATTCTCGCCAATGGTATCGAGTGCTACAAGACGTTTATCTCGGGTCTTCTCGATATCACGGACAATGTCGTGGACGGCAAAGTCGTAACACCAGCCGGTATCGTGCGGCGCGATGGCGATGATCCGTATCTCGTGGTCGCGGCGGATAAGGGCACCGCGGCATTCTCGGACCTCGCGAATGAAATCGCCGCCAGCTATAACTTCTGGCTCGATGATGCGTTCGCATCGGGTGGATCGGCCGGCTATGACCACAAGAAAATGGGCATCACGGCGCGTGGTGCATGGGAGGCGGTAAAACGGCACTTCCGCGAGCAAGGCCTGAATGTGCAAAAAGATCCGTTCACGGTTGCCGGCATCGGCGACATGAGCGGCGATGTGTTCGGCAACGGCATGTTGCTGTCACGCAAGATCAAGCTCGTCGCAGCATTTAATCATCAACACATCTTTCTCGACCCGGATCCGCACATGCCATCGAGTTTTCGGGAACGTCAACGACTGTTCAAATTGCCACGCTCGGGTTGGTCCGACTATGACGACAGCCTGATCTCCAAGGGCGGTGGAGTCTTTTTGCGACAGGCCAAGACGATTCGTCTGAGTACCGAAGTTCGCAAACTTTTGGATACCGACGCAACAGCGATGCAGCCGAACGAATTGATTCGCGCGATTTTGAAGATGCGTGTTGATCTGATGTGGAACGGTGGCATCGGCACCTATGTCAAAGCGAGCGATGAAAGCCATGCGGACGTTGGCGATCGCAGCAATGACACTGTTCGTGTCGATGCATGCGATCTGCGTTGCAAGGTGGTCGGCGAAGGCGGCAACCTGGGCCTCACACAACTCGCGCGCATCGAGTTCAGCCTGGCCGGCGGACGAATCAATACCGACTTCATTGACAACTCCGGCGGCGTTGACAGTTCGGACCGTGAAGTCAATATCAAGATCCTGTTGAGCGATGTCGCCAAGCAAAAAGGCATGTCCCGCAAAAAACGCAACGAGCTGCTGGCCACAATGACAGACGATGTTGCCGAACTGGTTCTGCGCAACAACTATCGGCAAACACAATCCATCAGCATGAGTGAGATCCGCTCGGTCGAGCGCATTGATGAAATTGCGCAACTCATTAGTAATCTTGAGAGAACCGGACTCCTGAATCGTGCCCTCGAGTACCTTCCCGATGAAACGGAGATTGAGGACCGTCGTGCTCACAAACAAGGATTTACGCGACCCGAACTTGCCGTCGTCCTGAGCTACGCAAAAATCGATTTGTACAACGGCTTGATCGCCTCGGGCGATTCGCTTGTGGACTTTCTGGTGGTCGACCCGCTGCGCTATTTCCCGGCTGTATTGCGTCGACGCTTTAGCGAGCAGCTGCCGGGCCACCGTCTGAGTCGGCAGATTCTGGCAACACTTATCGCGAACGATCTTGTCAATCGCATGGGGCCCGCATTCGTCAAGCGAGTTCAGGACGACACGAGCGCAGATGTTGTAACGGTTGCGCGGGCATACATGGTCGCGCGGCAAATTTGTCGTGCCAGAGGGCTGTATAAAACGATCGAGTCACTGGATAACAAGATCCCGGCATCAGCGCAGATGTCGATGATGTTTGAAGTCAGCCGCACATTGCGCCATGTCTGCTATTGGCTTATTGAGCGGTATGGCGACAATCTCGAAATTGAGCCCACTGTCGATCACCTGCAGCAAGGTATGACAGCGGTCTACAAGCGCACTGCCGCCATGATGTCGACCAATGCCCGATTGCGGCATCAAAAAGCCGCCGCTGAATTCATCCAAATGGGAGTGGACGAGAAACTCGCAAACCGAATGTCTGCATTGCTGTTGACGCGTGCGGCGCTCGACATTGCGGATCTTGCCGCTATACACAAACGCGATGTTATCGAGACCGCAACACTCTATTCAGCGTTCAATGACCAGCTTGGCCTGTTCTGGCTACACGTCGGTGCCGAGGAACTGAAGGTGAAGGGCCGCTGGCAGGCTATCGCGCGTAGCAATCTCCGCGAGGAGTTTTACGGAATCCGGCGTGATCTTGCCTCGAAATTTCTGCGCAAGCGTGGCAACCGGGACCTGCACAAGGCCGTCGAGAAATGGCTGCAGCAACACGACATGGAAGTTGAGCACTTCAAGAGCATGGTCGACGACATGCAGCTACGAGGCCCGATTGATTTTGCTACTCTGTCGGTCGCCGCGCAGGAACTGCGTAATTTAATATCGGGCTGATCCATCGTTTTCCTTTACAGCCATAGACATGTGGAGAACCCATGACGGGTAAGCTCTTACTCGTTCGCCACGGCCAGAGTGACTGGAATCGCAAGAACCTGTTTACGGGTTGGACCGATGTCGACCTGACCGAGCAGGGTATTCGGGAAGCGGTGGACGCCGGGCGCCTGCTGAAAGAACTCGACTATGATTTTGATATCGCGTTTACGTCAGTTCTTAAGCGCGCGATTCGTACGCTCTGGTTGATGCTCGACGAACTGGACCGCGTGTGGATTCCGGTCGTCCGTGACTGGCGTCTGAACGAACGCCACTACGGTGCTCTGCAAGGCCTGAACAAGGCCGAGACCGCGGCAAAATACGGTGAAGAGCAGGTGCACATATGGCGCCGCAGCTACGACATTCCGCCGCCCGACCTTGATGATGATGATGATCGACATCCGTCTCACGACGCACGCTATGCAGGAATTGAAAACCTGCCGTCAACGGAATCGCTCGCGACGACGCTCGAGCGCGTACTGCCGTGCTGGTTTGACAGGATCGCTCCCGAATTGCGCGCCGGCAAGAACGTGCTGATTGCTGCACATGGCAATAGCCTGCGCGCGTTGGTGAAGATGCTCGACAATATGTCGGAGAAGGCAATCACGGGTTTCAATATTCCGACAGGCATCCCGCTGGCCTACACTCTTGATGCCGACCTGAACGCTGTAACGCATGAATTCCTGGGCGATCCGGAAGCAATAGCAAAAGCAACCGCCGCTGTTGCGGCCCAGGGCAACGCGCAACCCTGAACGCTAGCCCGGACTAGGCCTGCATACGTGGGTCCGAACGATGCCACTTGCTCCCCGGCTCCACGACTCGAACGAGACCCTCCTGCGCCGTCGATGCAACAAGACTGCCGTCCTCGCTAAACAGTTGACCTCGAGAGAATCCCCGCGCGCCGGAGGCATTTGGACTGTCCATCGAATAAAGCAACCAGCGGTCGATCCGGAATTCGCGATGGAACCACAACGCATGATCAAGGCTCGCCATGATGATAGCGCCCTGCCCGAACGGCAGATCATGCGGCAAGGTGCTGACGCCCAGCAATTCATAGTCGGACACATAGGCGAGCAGATTTTGGTGCAGCGCCAGCTCCTCAGGCAATGCGTCGACAGTCCGAAGCCAGACGCATCTGACGGGCGGCATGCTGTCCGCAGTGTCCGGTTGCGGAACCGGACGAACCACGAATGGCCGCTTGTCGGTCATATGGCGACGCAGCTTTGCCGGCATTTTTTCAAGCAACTCCCCTTCGACGTCGATGATGTCCCGCAAGTCTTCTGGATCAGGGACATCCGGCATGACAGCCTGGTGCTCGATGCCTGCTTCAGGATTCTGAAATGACGCGGTCAGGTTGAAAATCGGCCTGCCGTGCTGGATTGCAACGACGCGGCGATTGGAAAAGCTGCCGCCGTCTCTGGCACGATCGACTTCGTAAATGATCGGTGCAGTCATGTCGCCGCGGCGCAGAAAATACGCATGCAATGAATGCGCAACACGACCGTCGACCGTGTGCTGGGCCGCCGACAGCGCCTGGCCGACTACCTGCCCGCCAAATACCTGCGCGCTACCGATATCACGGCTATCACCGCGGAAAATATTGTCCTCGATGCGCTCTAATTCGAGCAGTGTGATCAGATCGTCGAGTACCGGATGCATACCCAATCAGGAACTGCTACGCCCACCGTCGACGACGATGCCCGTGCCGCTGACGAATACAGCATCATCACTGGCAAGAAATAAAACAACCCTGGCAACATCGATGGGTTCGCCAAGCCGCTGCGCCGCCGAATTCGCAATGCAAAAATCTCGAAATTCCCTGTCGTTCTTGAAAACTTCGCGACTGGTTGGCGTCATGATTGCGCCGGGCTGCACATAGTTGACCGTGATGCCGAATTCACCGGTTTCGGCCGCCAGCGCGCGCGTCAGTGCGGCGAGGCCATGCTCCGATTTCGCAAAAGCTTCTGCGCCGTCGGCAGCGAATACGCTGCGTAGAAATCCAATATTGATAACGCGGCCCGCCGGGCTTTTCCTGAGATGCGGCAGCGATGAACGACAGATTGACATGACGAGATCGGCCCGGGTCTCGAGCAAGTCATCGAGCTGCGCATCACCATCGCTAAGCGGCGCACCAGCCTGCAAGGGAAAATCATTGATCAGAATGTCAATGCCGCCAAGGCGTTCGACAGCATCCTCGACGAGCGCGGGCATGCGCGTCGCATCGGTCAGATTCGCCGCATATCCATCGATTCCTTTGACCGACACAAAATACCGCTCAACGCCGCTGTTGGCGGTGTCGATGGCGAGTACGATCGCGCCATGCTTGACGAGCGTCCGTGATACAGCTTCGCCGATGCCGCCGGCGGCATTTGTGACCAGTGCCTTCAGGCCGTAAAGGCGCAGGGGATCGCCCATTCTTGCTCCTCGCGTCTGTTGATTGCCGACCTGCGGCCGTTAGTTGGGAAACTGATAGTCAGCGAATTGTCTTCGCAATTCAATCTTCTTTACTTTACCCGTCGCCGTGTGCGGCAATTCATCGATGTACACGACGTCATTTGGCACGCACCAGGTCGCAACTTTGCCTTTATACCACGCCAGCATCTCTTCCTTGCCGACGTCCTGACCTTCGGCTTTGACGACAACGAGTAAAGGGCGTTCTGTCCATTTCGGATGGGCCAGACCGATGACAGCCGCTTCGGCGACAGCCGGATGGTCCATCGCGACATTTTCAAGTTCGATAGAGCTGATCCATTCGCCACCCGACTTGATGACGTCCTTGGTGCGGTCCGTGATCGCCATATAGCCTTCCGCGTCGATTGTCGCGACATCGCCCGTATCAAACCAGCCGTCATCGGTATGCGCGCCCGCGCTGCCGCCGAGCCTGAAGTAGTCGCTGCAGACCCAGGGTCCGCGCACCTGCAAGGCGCCATAGGCCTCACCGTCCCACGGCAGTTCGTTGCCATCGTCATCAACAATGCGCAGCTCGACGCCGAAAATGCCGCGACCTGCTCTGGTCGCCAGATCCAGGCTTTGCTGATCGGACAGCCCGTCGAGGCCCGCCTTGATTGAGTTGACCGCGCCAAGCGGACTCATCTCGGTCATGCCCCAGCCCTGGCGAACCTCAACGCCGTGCTTGTCACGAAATTCCTTGATCATTGACTGCGGCACGGCCGCGCCGCCAACGATCGCTCGTTGCAGGTGATCCAGTCGCTTACCCGCCTTCTCGGCGTATTGCAGGACCGCGAGCCATACGGTCGGCACGCCCAGTGTCACGCTGACGCCTTCGGCCTGAATCAGCTTGCAGAGCGTCTCACCATCGCCCATTTTCGGTCCGGGGAAAACGATCTTGGCACCGACCATCACGGCCGAGTACGGCGTGCCCCACGCATTGACATGAAACAACGGCACGACCGGCATGATGCAGTCGAGACTCGAAAGGCCCAGGACGTCCGGCGCAACGCCAGCATAGGCATGCAAAATAGTCGACCGGTGATCATAGAGAACTCCCTTGGGATCGCCGGTCGTTCCGGACGTATAACAAAGTGATGACGCGCAACGTTCATCGAGGTCCGGCCATGTGTAGTCGCTTGATTCGGCGGCCAAGAGCGTCTCATAGCAAAGCATGTTGCTGAGCGACGACTCGGGCATGTGTGCTGCGTCGGTCATCACGACGAAACCCTCGACACGGCTGATCTTGTCGGCAATCGATTCAAGCAGCGGCACGAACATGAGGTCGGTGAAAATCCATCGGTCCTCGGCGTGATTGATGATAAACACCAGTTGCTCAGGGAACAGCCGCGGGTTGATCGTGTGGCAGACATACCCGGCCCCACTGACGCCGTAGTACATCTCCAGGTGCCGGTAGTCGTTCCAGGCCAGTGTTGCCACCCGGTCGCCGCGATTCATACCGAGTCTGTCAAGCGCGTTCGCCAGCTGCTTTGACCGCGCAAAACATTCGCGGTAGGTATATCGATGCTCCGGATTGTCCGCCGTTATCGACATAATCTCGCGATCGCCGTGATTTTTCGCGGCATGCTCCGCAATCGACGAGATCAGCAGCGGCGCGTCCATCATCATTCCTTGCATATATGTCTATCCTGATCGGTGAGTAGCCACCGGCAATTTAACAGAAAACCCTTGTTCTGCACGGGTTTATGGCGCTGTTCTACTCTGCGGCATCGATAATTCGTGGTATGCTTGGCGCCATAAACGGCACTTCAGATAGTTGGCCAAAGCGGCTGTTTCCTTTGGCATTTTTTCGCCTGACCGGCATTGGCCGACCCCTCTGAAGTGAAGTCATCAAAAATAGGCGCATGATCTTCGAAGCGCTATCCCGAGGGGGGGAGAAAATGAATTATTCCAGCAAGGCCGTCGAGAACTGTTCCTCGAGCATCGGCAAGGTACTCAGCATCATCGCCGTGAGTTTGCTCATTGGCGCTCCGGCAGTCGCACAGGTGCTTGAAGAAATCATCGTGACGGCATCGAAACGACCCCAGACGTTGCAGGAAATCCCCGTTGCGGTATCTGTTGTTACCGCTGATGACCTGAAGCAGACGCAGATTCTCGATATAAAGGATTTGCAGTTCCTGATTCCATCCTTGCGTGTCGATACATTGCAATCGTCCGGAAATACCAATTTCCGGATTCGCGGCTTTGGCAACGGCGCCAACAACGCCGGTATTGAGCCTTCGGTAGGCGTATTTATCGATGGCGTATATCGATCGCGGACGGCCTCCGCATTGGGGGATCTCCCGAATTTGGAGCGAGTCGAGGTTCTTCGCGGACCACAGAGCACGCTATTCGGCAAGAACGCGTCGGCGGGTGTCATCAGTGTCATAACAGCCAAACCCAGTCTGGTTGAAACAACTGGGAACGTGTCGCTTACCGTTGGCGAGTACAGCCAGACGATAGTCAAGGCAGACGTCAACGGGCCGTTTTCCGACAGCGTGGGTTTCAGCCTGTCCGGCTATTACAACCAGCGCGACGGCTATTACGACAATCTGGCTGGTGGCAAAGCCTTGGGCGAACTCAATCGTTATGGTGTGAGAGGGCAGTTGTTGTTTGCTCCCTCGGACGCACTCGAAATACGTTTTATCGCTGATTACGACGACTTCGACGAGGCATGCTGCGGTGTTGCCAATCTTCTAAATGGCCCGACCGGTGGTGCCGTCGTGGCCATTGGCGGCAACCTTGTGCCAAATGAGCCGTTCGCCTATCAGGGCTATTACGATTTCACGCCTGTTAACCAGTTTCAGACCGATGGCGTGTCGATGCAGATCGACTGGGATCTCAATGATTCTATGACGCTGACCTCTATCACGGCACAACGCAGTCTGTCGCGCTTCGACAACGTCGACATCGATTTCACGAGCGCGGAATTACTCGATCCGATGACGGCTAACCGTACCGAGACCGAAATCGACACCTTTACTCAAGAGTTTCGTTTGAGTGGCGCGACCGACACCATGAACTGGATGGTTGGTGCCTACTTCTTCGACGAAGAAGTCGATCAAACAACTGGCGTTCTTTACGGTGATGCATTTCGGGCCTACGCGGATATCTTGACCGGAGGTGTACCTGGCAACTCAATCTTGAACACGATCGAGTTTCTTTTTGGTCATGCGCCGGGCACATTCCAGGGGGCTGGCCAGGGTCTCATCGATGTTTCGACTATGGATGATACGGCGTTCTCGATTTTCGGTCAGATCGATATTGACTTGAGTGACCGGGTAACGTTGACATTGGGAGCCAACTACACCGAAGACGAAAAGGACGTGACGTTCAATTCGATCGGGACCGACGTTTATTCAAACACTGATCTATTCAATGATTTGACGATTCTCGGTATAACGTTACCCACGGTGTTTTTCGGCCAGGCATTTACAGATGCAACGATGTTGGACCCTACTCCGGAAAACATTGCGTTCATCGAAACTGTCGCACCAGGCACCTCAGCAGCTATCGCTGCCGGTGTTGCAGCAGCCATCACCGGTCTGCAAGGTCTGCAGTTCCTAGCACCCACTGTCAATTACCCGAACTCCGTGGAGACAGGAAACACGAAGGATGACGATACAACGTGGACAGTACGGCTTGCTTTTGACCTGACGGACAGCGTGAACGCCTACTTTAGCGCTGGCACTGGATTCAAGGCGACTTCATGGAACCTGTCACGCGATTCGCGTCCGTTTCCACAAGACCAGGCCGCGATCGAAGCCGCGGGTCTGACTGTGCCGAACCTGATATACACGACTCGATACGCAGCACCTGAATACTCAACTGTGTATGAAATCGGCTTGAAGGCTCGCTGGGACACCGTTGCTCTCAATCTTGCCATTTTCGATCAGGATATCGAGGGCTTTCAATCGAACACTTTCACGGGTACGGGCTTCAAGCTGGCGAACGCCGGCAAGCGATCGGCGAAGGGATTGGAAGTTGATATTCGCTGGCAGCCCACCGAATCGTTTCAAGCGTCGCTTGGCGCGACATTCATGGATCCCTTGTTCGATTCGTTCGTCGACGGTGCAGGCGTCGGCGGGGTAACTGACTTGAGCGGAACCACGCCGGACGGAATTCACGAGGTCAGTATCCTGGCAAGTGGCACCTACCGTTTCACGATGGGGAACGCCGATGGCTTCGTTCGTGCCGATTATCTCTACGAAGACAAGGTACCGGTAATTTCCAATGTGCCGGGAAACATCGCGACGCGCGAAGTCAGTACGATCAATGCGAGCGCCGGACTAGCCTGGGAGAACGGTTTTGAACTCATGCTTTGGGGTCGAAATCTCAATAACGACGAATACCTGACCAGCGCGTTCCCGTCGGTAGCTCAGGCCGGCAGTTATTCGGGTTACCCGAATCAGCCGCGCACGTACGGTCTGACGCTGCGCAAGAGCTTCAATTAATCGGCAAGTCTTCGTGACAAGCCGGGACTAGCTGCGACGGTCGACACGAACAAGGGCAGCAGGGTCTACCTGCCGCCCTTGTTTGACTTTGTTATCTGGAGCACACGATGTCAGCATCCAGGATTGCCGTAGGCTTGGCGCAGATTACCCCGATCTGGCTGCAACGTGACGCAACCATAGCCAAAGTCACCATCTGGATCGAAAAAGCCGCGCGACACAGCCTCGATGTCGCCGGGCACTATTCGCGCCCCGACGTCACCAGGCTTATCGTCAATCGCAAGCGCCAGACTACGACTGAATTTATTGACTGAAGGACAGGCATGAGAACTCTGCTTTTAGCCGCTGCTACCGTCGCGATGATCGCCGCACCTGCGGCCGCAGAATTGCCGGAAGGCTACTGGTCCGTGGATCAGACGCAGCCAATTCTTGACGCGACGCTCAAGGTAACGCTTGCTCCCGATCTGAGTCACCTGAGCGCCGCGGAATCGCAAGCCCTCGGCGAACTGCTCGCCGCGGGCAACATCATGCAGGCGCTGTACGAGCAACAACTGCACCCGCAAGCATTGACAGCAAAAGCCGCCCTCGACGCGTTGCACGATGCCTCCGGACAATCCACGGCAACACAGAACCTGCTCGACTTGTACTACATTTTCAAGGGCCCAATCGTTACAACCCTCGAAAACGACCGTCTCGCCATGCTCCCGGTGACAGCGGAGACACTGGGCAAGAATGTCTACCCTGCGGATCTGGAGCGCGCCGAAATTGACGCGTTTCTCGCGGAAAACCCGGCCGACGCTGAGAGCATTCTTGGACTGCGCGCCATCGTGCGCAGAGCAACAACTGAAAATGTTGCAGCTGATCTCGATCGACTCGGGCAATTCCCGGAAATCGACGCCTTGCATCCTGGGTTACGACAGCGGCTCGAATCCACTGCGAATAATTCCGACGCTTTCTACGCAGTTCCCTACGCCCTCGCCTACGCCCCGCAATTGCGCGAGATCAGAAAACACCTGATTGCGGCCGCCAATTTGCTGGCTGAAGAGACCCCCGATTTTGCCGCCTACTTGCGTAATCGGGGCCGCGATCTACTGACCGGCGACTACGAATCGGGCGACGCTTCCTGGGTAAGCGGCACCTTTGCGGGCCTGAATATCCAGATTGGCAGCTATGAGACCTACAACGACAACTTGCTCGGTGTTAAGGCCTTCTACAGCACCAGTATCCTGGCCCGGGACGAGGAGAAAAGCCGCGCTCTGCAGGAAGCGATTGCCGGGCTACAGTCGATTGAGAACTCCTTACCCTATGATCACCATAAGACCTTGAACACTCGAATTCCGGTCGGTGTTTACAATGTTATTGCGGATTTTGGTCAAGCACGCGGCGCGAATACGGCCACGATCCTTCCAAACGATGCCGACTTCGCGCGCAAGTACGGCAGAACTATTCTTATTCGCAACAACATTCTGAACAATGTCGACATATTCAACAATCGCAAAACACGATTTGATGCCGTTATCGGCGCGGATAACCGCGATGACCTGACCAGCAATGGCGGCTTTGACCGCACGCTATGGCATGAGATTGGTCACTATCTGGGCGTCAGCAAAACCGCCGACGGTCGTGACCTCGGCAGCGCGCTCGCTGCCCGGGCTGACCTGTTTGAAGAATTGAAGTCTGATCTCGTATCGCTGTTCGTAGCACCGGCGCTCGAACGAGCCGGTTACCATGACGAGACGACGCTGCGCGCACATTACGCTGATGGCATCCGGCGTACGTTGCAGATCGTGCAGCCTCGTGCAGAGCAGCCATACCAGACCATGCAACTCATGCAGTTCAATTTCTACATGGAATTCGGCCTGCTCGAACCCGACGCTGAGTCCGGCTTGCTGACGATCAATTACGACCGTTACCACGAAGTCATTGAGCAAATGCTGCGGCAGGTTTTACAGGTACAATACTCAGGCGACTACGAGCTCGCGAACCAATTTGTGGAACGCTGGAATTACTGGGAAGAAAAGCTGCATGGCGAATTAGCAGAGCGCCTGCGTAACTCCGGCAGCTACCGGCGAACCATGGTGCGTTATCGTGCACTAGCTACTGAATAGTGTCCGCTACCAGGAATAAGAAAGATGAACGCCAGATACGACAGCATTCTCGAAACCATCGGTAATACACCCGTCGTACGCCTCAACAATATCGGCTCCGACAACGCCAACATATTCGTCAAAATTGAATCATTCAATCCGATGGGTTCGGTCAAGGACCGGCTTGCGCTCGGCGTTATTGAAGATGCTGAAAAAACCGGCGCGATCAAACCAGGCCAGACCGTAATCGAGGCAACCAGCGGTAACACCGGCATCGGCCTGGCGATGGTCTGCGCGCAAAAAGGCTACCCACTCGTCGTCACGATGGCTGAAAGTTTCAGCATTGAACGACGCAAGATGATGCGCTTCATGGGCGTAAAGGTCGTATTGACGCCGGCTCACCTCAAAGGCAGTGGCATGCTCGCCAAGGCTGTTGAGCTTGCCGAAAAACATGGCTGGTTTCTCGTTCGCCAGTTCGAGAACGAGGCCAATGCAGATGCGCATTCACGTACGACAGCGCCGGAAATCCTCGCGGCGTTTGCGGATGACGGGCTCGACTATTTCGTTACAGGATTTGGCACCGGAGGGACGCTCAAAGGCGTGTCCCGCGTCCTGCGGGAAAAAAGTCCAAAAACGAAAATCATCGTCTGCGAACCGGATAACTCACCGATACTCGGCAGCGGCATACCACAGGAGCGTGCGCAAGACGGTTCGCCAGCGGCCAGTCATCCATTGTTTCGCCCGCACCTGATGCAGGGCTGGACCCCTGACTTCATTCCGAAGCTGACTGAAGATGCTGTCGAGGCGAAGTTGATCGACGAAATCATGCCGATTCATGGCGATGACGCCTTGCGACTGACTCGGTCGCTCGCACGCGATGAAGGAATTTTTGTCGGCATATCGGCCGGCGCAACGCTTGCGGGTGGCCTGGCAATCGCTGCAAAAGCCGAACCGGGTGCAAACATACTCTGCATGCTGCCTGACACGGGGGAACGCTATTTGAGCACGATATTGTTCGATGACATCCCCGCAGACATGACCGAGGATGAGCAGGAAATTTCCCGATCCACGCCAAATTACCGCTTCGACTCTGCGCCACCACCGCCGCCTAAGGATGGCGAACCCAAAGCGGTCGAGGCGTTACCCGAGGCACTGGAGTTCCTGGAAAGCGCGACCCATGATGCCGATAACCCTGTCGTCATTTTTTCGACCGAATGGTGTGAATTCTGCTTGTCCGTGCGCAAGATGTTCGCCGAGTACGAAATACCCTATCGCGCGATCGAACTCGATTCCGTCGAGTACCAGGTCGATAACAAGGGCGGAAAAATCAGGAAAGCCATCGAACAGCGCACCGGCGCCAAAACCATTCCACAGATATACATTGGCGGTATTCACCTGGGCGGCGCAACGGAGATGTTCGACGCCTGCAAGGATGGCAGCCTTGCAAAAATGCTTGAGGAAAACGGTGTCAGCTGGAATCGGTCAGCGGACACCGATCCGTATACGTTCCTGCCAGGCTGGCTGCACGCGCGATAATAAAGATTCTGTAGGAGCCCGTCATACGGGCGATTAACACAATGTCCGGTGGATTTCGCCCGTATGACGGGCTCCTACAGATCGTCGAAGAAATACATGCCGAGCGTCTCGGCGACGCATGCCGGCTTGCGGTCTCCCTCAACTTCGATTCTAACCTCGGACGTCAATAGCAATGCACCCGCACGCCGACGTGCCTGTAGCACCTTTGCGCGTGCACGAACGCGTGCGCCCGCAGGCACAGGCGTGTAAAAACGAACTTTGTTCATGCCGAAGTTGATCGCACGGGCCAGATTATCGACCCGGACGAATTTTGCAGTCAACGCCGGGATCAGTGCCAGCGTCAGGTAGCCGTGAGCGATCGTCTTGCCGTCCGGCAACTCCCTGGCTGCACGTTCGGTGTCCACGTGGATCCACTGGTAGTCAGCAGTTGCTTCTGCGAACTGGTCAATACGGGTTTGGTCGATGACGACCCAGTCCGATAGACCGACCTCTTCGCCCTCCAGCGCTTTTGCATCTTCAACGGAACTGATAACCCGCATTATGCTGTCCTTCTTATTCGCGGTTGCAGTGGCCGGCAATGGGCACCACCGGTGTGCTAGAAAACCACACAAGCAAAGCTGGCCGCAAGTGTTCTTTGTCTATTTATCGTTAGAATGGCGGGATTGTGACTGATGCAACAAGCAATCGCGTATTCGCCGTGGTCCTGGCAGCAGGGTCGGCGTCCCGGTTTGGCTGCACCAAACAATTGGCTGAGTTCAAAAACGTCGCACTGGTACGACTCGCGACCGAGACAGCCTTTGCCGCCTGCGCAGACAACACAGCACTTGTCGTCGGCCATGATTGGCAAGCCGTCATCGCGGCCTGTGAGCCAATCCGCGGATTCCTGCTCGTCAACGACCAGCACCAAACCGGCATCGGTTCCTCAATCTCCCTGGCCGTGCGCGCGCTGCGACATGTGGCCCGTGCCTGCATCGTTATGCTCGCCGACCAACCGTTGATCACCGCGGAGCATGTGCGCTCGCTGGTCGAGACCTGGTCCGGCGCTGATAACGAAATCATCGCGACGGCGTATGCCGGCACGCTTGGTCCACCGGTTCTGTTCCCGCGTGCCTGCTACGGCGACCTCACGGCGCTTGCCGGCGACAGCGGCGGCCGACATCTTTTCGATGACGATCGATTCACGGTCAAGCACGTATTATTCGAACATGCGGCGCTCGACATCGACACACGCGAGGATCTAAATAGATTGTAGGAGCGGGCCGTACTAACAGTGCGCCGAATTAATCGACTGGCAGCAGTGGTGCTACCAGGATCCCGCGATTTCCACGATGTTTGGTGATATCGCCCGCATGTCTCGATCCCGCTTGACGGGAGCGGGCTCCTACAGGTCGGGTGGCTTAGCCCGCCCGCGCTGCTCCTACAAAGCCGACGCGCAGCGCTCGCAATTGACCCAGCCCGAGTGGCCATCGACGTAGTGCTCTTTCTTCCAGATTGGCAACCGCACCTTGAGTTGATCGATGATGTAGCGGCAGGCACGAAAGGCTTCGTCACGATGCGGGGCTGCTACGCCGACCCAGACCGCACAGTCACCGATCTCGAGCATGCCGGTGCGGTGTGCGCAATGTGCGGTCTGACACAAGAACTGCCGCTTGGCTTCGGCAAGAATTTCCTCGCCTTCGGTCAGAGCGAGCGGCTCGTATGCCTCGTACTCGAGCCGCAAGACCGTTTGTCCGTCATTTTCGTTGCGCACCCAACCTTCGAAGCTACAGTACGCCCCCGCTGCGGGATCGAAGAGTTGCTTGCGCAACTCGTCTGGGTCGATTGGGCTCGCTGCAACGCTGATCAATTCAACCCCCGGCAACAGGCGGAAACAGCAATACCGTATCGCCATCGCTGACCGGCGAATCCCAGTCGGCCATGACATCATTGATCGCAACCTTGCAATGCCCGGTCGGCTCCGCCGAACCGTGGCGTTCACGCGTCGCGCGAAACACATCGGCGGCCGTCGTTGCATCGATTGTCAGTGTCTCCTCGTTCACGCCCGCGTGTTCTCGAAACATCGCGAAATAACAGACTTTGATCGATTTCATGATGCGGCCCCTAAAATACTGCCCGCAAGGTCGTCGGGAGTGTTGATGTTGTCGAGTGACTGCGGATTTGGCTGCTCGAGGAGCAGCGTATCCGAACGCATCAGAATTTTGCGCGGGCAGTTGACGCCATCATCCACAAAGCGACGCACGATGGATTCGCTACCGGACCGATAGAGTGCGCACATAGGCTCTGGCAGCTTATCGTGACTGCTCTTGAAAGCCGTGAAAGGCTGCCCGGCCGAGCGGTTGTCGAGCAGGAACCTTAGCGTTGCCTCGTCAATATTTGGCAAGTCACAGGCGACGACAAGCCAGTCGACCTGTGGATGCTCATGCATCGCTGACAGGATCCCGGCGATTGGCCCGATATCATCGTAACGATCGATGATCTGTGCAAATCGACTACGTTCTGCTTCGTGCCGTTGTTCGCTGCGGGCCGACACGAACACGCGCTCTGTTACCCGACCGAGTAATTCGACAATATGCGCAAGCTGACTCTTACCGTCGCGTTGCAGCAATGCCTTATCGCGGCCCATGCGACGGCTCTGACCACCTGCGAGCACCAGCCCGTAGATTTCACTGCTCGACATGCCGGAAATCCTGCTTGCCACCTGTCTTGGATATCAGGCGCGTCTCACCGATGACGATATCGTGAGACATTGCTTTGCACATGTCATAAACAGTCAGTGCCGCGATTGTGGCGCCCGTCAGAGCCTCCATTTCCACGCCAGTCTTGTGGTGTACGCGGCAAATGCAATCAATAATTGCCCGGTTGCCGTCAATTTCGATCGAGATGCTGCAGTTCTCAAGACCGAGCGGATGACAGAATGGAATCAGCTCATGCGTTCTCTTTGCTGCCATGACACCGGCGATGATCGCCGTCGCAAAGACCGGGCCCTTCTTGCTTGAAATATCATCGCCATCAATTTCGGCAACAACAGCTTGCGGCAGGATTACGATGGTTCGTGCGTGCGCTTCACGATCCGTCGCAATTTTATCGCCAATATCTACCATCTTCGGTCGATTGCGATCATCGATATGACTCAACTTGCCCAACTCAACCACCCATTCTGTACATCTCGATCTTGCGCAACACATGCGCCTCCGCAACATCGGGTTGCCGCAATTCACTGTATCGATCCGCGCGCTGCAACCAGATGCGCGACAGAATGTCGGTGAGTTCATCATCGCTCACGCCATTCCTGATTGGCTCGCGCAGATCGGTACCGTGGGTTGCGAACAGGCAAGTATATAGCACCCCGTCGGCCGATAATCGGGCGCGACTGCAACTGCCACAGAAGGGTTCCGTCACCGATGAAATAAATCCGATCTCGCCGTCACCGTCGATGTATTCGTAGCGTCGCGCAACCTCACCGGGATAATTTTTGTCTACCGGACGCAACGGCCAACGCGCCTGAATCGTAGTCAGCAACTCCTTCGATGGCACAACCTGATCCATTTGCCAGCCATTGCGATTGCCAACGTCCATGAATTCGATCAGGCGCACGATATGGCCACTACCGCGAAAGTAGTCAAGCAGATCGACAACCGTATGGTCGTTGACACCGCGCTGCACGACAACATTGATCTTGATAGGTGACAACCCCGCACGCGCAGCTGCATCGACTCCGGCGAGGACTCTCTTCAAGTCGCCACGCCCGCCACTCATGGTCTTGAAGATCCGCTCGTCGAGACTGTCGAGGCTGATCGTGACCCGGTGCAAACCCGCGTCGGCCAGTGTCTGCGCGACCGGCGCCAGCAGCATCGCATTTGTTGTCAGCGCAAGATCGTCGATACCCGGAATTTCAGCAAGGGCCACAACGAGGCCAGGCAATTTCTTGTCCAGCAGTGGCTCACCGCCGGTGAGGCGAATTTTTGAGACGCCCAGCTTGGTCGCCACGCGCACAACCTTGAGAATCTCAGCATGCGTCAGGCATTCCGATTTCTTCAGGAATTCAAAATCGGCATGAAACTCCGTTTCGGGCATGCAGTACGGGCAGCGAAAATTGCACCGGTCGAGAAGCGAGATTCGCAAGTCGTGCAGAGGCCGACCGAGCGCATCGCGCGTCTCGACAGCTTTGGGCATCGACAGGTTATTGGCAATCAAATCTGATGTCATAGCGTCATTCTGCCCGAAATCGCGGTGAAATTTCTTTATTTTAGTGCTTTTTTACTGCATGATTTTGCGCCGTACTGGACTTCTTGCAGGTTTCCCGATGCACGTCACATTCACCGATGAAGAACTCGCATTTCGCGACGAAGTCAGAAGTTTTTTTCTCGATGAATTGCCCGATGACATTCGCAACAAACGCATGCAGGACGTCGTCCTCGATCCTGAGGATCAGATTCGATTCCAGAAATGCCTGTTTAAAAAAGGCTGGGCGGGGGTCAACTGGCCTGTTGAGTACGGTGGCACTGGATGGTCCGCGGTTCAGCAATATATATTCGCTACCGAAATGGCGGCGGCCAACGCGCCCGGCATCGTGGCGTTTGGCCTGAATATGGTCGGCCCAATCGTATACACCTTCGGCAACGAAGAGCAAAAGCGACGCTTTCTGCCTGACATACTCGAAAGCAATATCTGGTGGTGCCAGGGCTATTCGGAGCCTGGTTCGGGCTCTGATCTCGCGTCACTGAAAATGCGTGCCGACAAGGTCGACGATCATTACGTCATCAACGGCACAAAAACCTGGACAACGCTTGGTCAGTTTGCCGACTGGATTTTTTGCCTGGTGCGGACCAGCACGGATGTCGCGCGCCGCCAGGACGGTATCAGTTTTCTTCTCGTCGATATGAGCACGCCTGGCGTTTCGATCAAACCGATTATTACGCTCGACGGTGATCACGAGGTCAACGAAGTTCATTTCGAGGATGTTGAGGTACCGATCGAGAATCTCGTCGGTGAGGAGGGCAAAGGCTGGACTTACGGCAAAGTCTTGCTGCAGCACGAACGCACTAATATCACGGGCGCCGCTCGGTCAGCTTATCGGCTGCGGCGGCTTCGCGTGCAAGCGTCCAAATCCATTCGTGGTGCGAATCCGTTAACCGAAGATCGTAATTTCATGCGCAAGCTCGCCGCCATCGAAGTCGACCTCAAGGCGCTTGAATTTACCGATCTGCGAACGCTGGCCGCAGTCGCGTCCGGACAGGCACCAGGACCCGAGTCCTCGATTCTGAAGGTCAAGGGAACGGAAATACAGCAGATGATTGACCTTCTTACCATGGAAGCCGCCGCGTACTACGCGCTGCCCTACGTACGCGATCAATACGTGCTCGATTTTCCCGAAATTGATCGCATCGGCGAAGGCGCCGAAACCAAATCATCGTTGCATTATTTCAACAATCGCAAAGCATCGATCTATGGCGGCTCGAATGAGATTCAGAAAAATATTATCGCCAAGCACGTACTCGGACTATAGGGACTACCCGCATGGACTTAACATTGAATGAAGTTCAATCGATGCTCGCCGAAAGCGTCGACAAGTTCATCACCAACGACTACGATTTTGACACACGGCAAAAATATGCAGGCAGTGAACTCGGATATAGCGCCGATGTCTGGCAGACATTTGCAGACCTGGGATGGACCGCCGTGCCATTTGCCGAGGACGACGGTGGATTTGCGGGCGGCCCGATCGAGATAATGCTAATGATGCAGCGGTTTGGCCGTGGCCTGTTGGTCGAACCATACCTCGCCAATGTCGTATTGGCCGGGGGTATTTTGCGTCGCGCCGCCAATACCAGCCAGAAGGCCCGATGGCTACACCCGATCATCAGTGGTGAATTGCAAGCGACGCTTGCGTTCGTCGAACCACAAAGTCGCTACGACATCGCAAACATCCTGACGACGGCGGTGATTGACGGCGATGACTGGATCCTCAACGGCTCCAAAGGTGTGGTCTTCAATGGTGGTAACTCCGGGCTGATCATAATGCCGGCTCGCACGGCCGGCGAACAATCGGACGAAGACGGCATCACGTTGTTTGCAGTCGAGGCGGATTGCGATGGAATTTCGATCAAGTCGTATGCGACGATTGATGGACTGCAGGCGGCCGAAATTACTCTGACCGATGTGCGAGTTAACAGCGACACGATCCTTGGCGCCGTCGGCGAAGGATTTCCGACTCTCGATGTCGTTATCGACGAAGCAACGCTGGCCGTCTGTGCCGAGGCAGTTGGCATCATGCAGATTCTGAAAGAAAAAACTGTCGAGTACACGAAAAACCGCGTTCAGTTCGGCGTACCAATAAGCAGCTTCCAGGCGCTGCAACACCGAATGGTCGACATGCTAACCGACTGTGAGCAAAGCTATTCTTTATTGCTGTGGGCCACGATGGTGAATGCGGACGAAACCGCCGAAGCGAAACGCGCTGTCAGCGCAATCAAATATATGATCGGTACGGCCGGGCAAAAAGTCGGTCAGGAAGCCGTGCAATTACACGGCGGCATGGGTGTTACCTGGGAAATGGACGTCGCCCATTACTTCAAACGATTGACTGCGATCTGCCAGATGTTCGGCAACGCTGACTGGCACCTCGACAAGCTGGCAGACGTGCCAGCGTCGTAGCTCCCGACGTCCGATTGCTTTAACGCACGGCCGGCAAGAGGGATGTTCTCACTGTAGGAGCCCGCCATGCGGGCGATGTCTACATTGTCCGGTGGGTATCGCCCGCATGGCGGACTACGACGCCATTGCCTGGCGTTCGATCTTGGCCCAGGAGTCGCGGAGCGTGACAATGCGATTGATGACAGGCGCATCGGGTGAGTGGTCCCTGGCGTCCGCACAGAAGTAACCCAGGCGTTCGAATTGTACCGCCTGACCTTTCTCGAAATTCTGCAGGGATGGCTCGAGCATCGCCGTTACTTCCTGCAGCGACTCCGGGTTGACGACATCCATCAGATCCGCAGCCGACGCCGGATCGGGAATCGTGAACAGACGATCATAGAGACGTACATCCGCCGCAACAGCGTGTTGCACTGACACCCAGTGAATCGTGCCTTTAACTTTGCGGTTGCTCGTCTGCGTGCCGCTCCTGGTGTCCGGGTCGTAAGAACAGCGCAGCTCGATGACATCGCCGGCATCGTTTTTGATGACCTCATCGCAGCGAATGATGTAGCCGAAGCGCAGGCGCACTTCCCCACCTGGCTTGAGGCGAAAGAATTTGCGCGGAGCTTCCTCGAGAAAGTCGTCACGCTCGATCCAGATAGTGCGCGAGAATGGCATTTCCCGCGTGCCCAGCTCCGGTCGATTCGGGTGATTCAGTGCCTGCATCATCTCGACCTGGCCATCCGGGTAATTCGTCAACACGACTTTTAATGGGCGCAATACCGCCATGCGACGTTCGGCATTCTCTCCGAGCTCTTCTCGGATACTGTTTTCGAGAACTGCCATTTCGATGAGTTTATCTTTCTTGGTAACCCCTCCACGCATGACGAAATTACGCAACGCTGCCGCCGGATAGCCGCGCCGACGCATGCCCGCTATCGTCGGCATGCGCGGATCGTCCCAGCCTGTCACGACGCCAGCTTCGATCAACGTGCTGAGCTTGCGCTTGCTCGTAATCGTGTAGGCAAGATTCAGCCGCGAGAATTCGATTTGGCGCGGCCGACTGGTCGGTTGCAGCTGGTCGAGAAACCAATCATAGAGTGGCCGATGATCTTCAAACTCGAGTGTGCACAAGGAGTGGGTAACGCCTTCGAATGCGTCGGACAGAGTGTGCGCAAAATCGTACATCGGATAGATACACCACTTGTCTCCGGTGCGTTGATGGTGGACATGTCGAATGCGGTACAAGGCAGGATCACGCAAATTGATATTCGGCGACGCCATATCGATCTTCGCGCGCAGAACATGTTCGCCATCGGCAAAATCTCCGTTGCGCATGCGTCGAAACAACTCGAGGTTTTCTTCGACGCTTCGAGCTCGATGTGGACTGTCCCTGCCTGGCTCGGTCAGCGTCCCGCGATATTCACGTATTTCGTCGGCACTGAGACTGTCGACATAGGCAACACCCAATTCAATCAGTTTTTCGGCGGCATCGTAGAGTTGATCGAAGTAGTCCGAGGCATGCGTCAGGCGATCATCCCAGCTGAACCCAAGCCAGTGGACGTCGCGTTCGATCGCCCGCATGAATTCTTCGCTCTCCTTGCCCGGGTTCGTGTCATCAAATCGCAAATACGTCTTGCCACCAGTCTCCCCGGCGGCACCGAAATTCAGGCAAATCGAACTGACGTGACCGACATGCAGGTAGCCATTGGGCTCCGGTGGAAACCGGGTCACAATTTCACTGTGCTTGCCCGACTCAAGGTCTTCGTGAATGATCTGACGGATAAAGTCCCGCGGTAGTGCTGCGCTCATGTGTTGCCGATGGACCGAGTCAAAGGAACGCTATTTTACGCACGTTAGGAGCATGAACTGCAACGTTTACAAAGTCCTTCGATTTCGAGAATCTGCCGTACAGCGGTGAATCCGCGCTGTCTGGCTTTCTCTGCGACAAGCCCCTCAATATCGCTATCGGCAAATTCGGTGACCGTTCGGCAATCGCGGCAGATCAGGAACTGGCCCGTGTGCATTCGCGCGGGATCCGGGCAACCGATAAAAGCATTGAGCGAATCGAGCCGATGCACGAGGCCGGCTTCGATCAGGAATTCGAGTGCACGATAAACGGTGGGTGGGGCGGCGCGCCTGCCTTCGCCGCGGAGCCCGGCGAGGATGTCATAGGCGCCGATCGGCTTGTGACTCTCCCAGACCAGCGCGAGCACGTGACGCCGCAACACTGTGAATCTCAATCCCGAGTCCCGGCAGAGCAGCTCGGCCGTCGCCATAGCGTCTTTGATACAGCCAGCGTGGTCGTGCTCGGTGAGTGGCTTGTGTTGCTCGAGTCCGTTCATATTAGCAGTCGGTTAAGCCTTTGAGTTTAGCGCGCTTAACTTCTGTACAATAGCGCGCCGTGCACGCAGGCTCTCAATCAGTTTATTAGCAAGACCATACCATGCCAAAAATTACTCTACCTGACGGATCCATCCGGCAGTACGACGCCACCACCTCGGGTGCCGAAATCGCCGCCAGCATCGGCAAGAGCCTGGCGCGCGACGCCGTGGCCGTTCGGGTCGACGGCGAACTCATTGACCTGACTCGCGACATTGACACCGATGCCGTGGTTGCGATCGTTACACGAGATTCCGACGACGGTTTGGAGCTGCTACGACATGACGCCGCACATGTACTCGCTGAGGCCGTCAAGGAACTTTGGCCGGACACCCAGGTTACGATCGGGCCAGCCATTGAAAACGGTTTTTATTACGACTTCGCTCGCAAGGAACCGTTTACCGACGAAGACCTCGATGTGATCGAAGCACGAATGAAGCAGATCGTCGACCGTGACGAGCCGATTTCACGAGAAGTCTGGGAACGCAGTAAAGCCATCGAATTTTTTCGCAGTATCGGCGAAGAGTATAAGGCTGAAATTATCGAAGGCATCCCATCAGACGAAGCGTTGAGCCTGTACCGACAGGGTGAATTTGTTGACCTCTGTCGCGGCCCTCATCTGCCGTCCACGGGCAAACTCGGCAAGGCCTTCAAGCTTACTCGTGTTTCTGGCGCCTACTGGCGCGGCGATTCGAGCAATGAAATGCTGCAACGTGTGTACGGCACGGCCTGGTCCAACGAAAAGCAATTGCGAAAACACCTGCACATGCTCGAGGAAGCCGAAAAACGCGACCACCGACGACTTGGGCGAGTAATGGATCTGTTTCATTTTCAAGAAGAAGCGCCCGGTGCCGTATTCTGGCATGCGAAAGGCTGGGCATTGTTTCTGACCCTCGTCGATTACATGCGACAACGCCAGAACGAAGCAGGCTATATGGAAGTTAATACTCCTGAACTGATGGATCGTAAACTGTGGGAAAAATCGGGTCATTGGGAGTCGTTTGGCGAGCATATGTTTATCACCGAAACCGAAGACGGGCGTAAATACGCTATAAAACCAATGAACTGCCCGGGTCACGTGCAGATTTTCAAGCAGGGCATTACCAGTTACCGCGATTTGCCTTGTCGAATCGCCGAGTTTGGCAAGGTGCACCGCTACGAACCGTCGGGCGCATTGCACGGCATGCTGCGCGTGCGCGCATTTACACAAGACGACGCACACATTTTCTGTACTCCTGAGCAAATAACGGCAGAGACGATTGCAGTTTGCGACCTGATACTCAGTATTTACCGTGATTTCGGTTTCGACGACGTACGCATCAAGTATGCCGATCGTCCCGATATACGCGTTGGCGACGATGATGTCTGGGACCAGGCAGAAGCGGCATTGAAGGAGGCTCTTGATGCGTCGGGACTTGACTACACACACAACCCGGGTGAAGGCGCATTCTACGGACCAAAACTTGAATTTGTATTGCGGGACGCGATCGGCCGCGATTGGCAATGCGGTACTCTGCAAGTCGATCTGAATTTGCCGGGGCGATTAAACGCCACGTACATCGGCGAAGACGGTAACAAGCACACTCCAGTGCTTTTGCACCGTGCGATATTTGGATCACTCGAACGATTTATTGCCATTCTTATCGAGCACCACGCCGGCCATCTGCCGTTATGGCTCGCACCGACCCAGATCAGTGTTTTGACGATCACCTCTGACGCCGATGACTACGCGAAGATGGTTGCAAGCGAATTCAGGAATGCCGGTTTTCGTACCGAGACCGACTTGCGTAACGAGAAAATCTCTTACAAGGTTCGCGAACACAGCGTGCAGAAGGTCCCGGTATTACTCGCCATCGGCCAACGCGAGGTCGACGATCAGACTGTCGCAATCCGCCGTCTCGGCTCCAAAAAACAACAGGTCCTGCCGCTCAATGATGCTCTCGCAGAGCTGTCGGATGAGGTTCGCAGTCGCGGACAGAGCCGCTAAGATTCTCCTTCCCAACGCAGATTTTCCAACTCCTGGTAATCGCTGAAGTCCAATTGTGATCGTACTAGCACTTCGACTGTGCGGCGCGTCACAGATTCGAATACCGATCGACCGCAGGCCACTATTCGCCTGATGTACAAGGATATACTGCCCCACGCCAAGGAGCATGCGCGTAATTCGACATAATTCATCGGAGGAATATTGAGTGTCGCTGGAAAAATTCAGAACACAGGTATTGCTACTGCATAGCGAGCAAAGCACCCTCGACAATCTAAGTACCGGATTCAACGAGCGCTATACCGTGCACTGTGCGACCAGCGGCAGCGAAGCGCTGAGTACACTCGGAGAGATTTCGATCCACGTTCTTGTATCAGCCCAGGACCTGCCAGGGATGAGTGGCCTCGATGCATTGCGCGAAGCGAAAAGGCGATCGCCCGATACTATCGGTATTCTGCTTGCCGGAGCTTCTGGCGAAAGCGTTGCGGCCCTCGTTGGCGATCAGGAAGTTTTTCAGATCGTGCACGGCGGGGTCACACCTGAGTCCCTGCGCAAGTTGATTGACAATGCGACAAAACAGGCGCGACTGCTTGCGATTTCCAGATCGGCAAACGATACAACGGCCAACGTTGATTCACCTGTCACCGAAAATATCGTCATGGAGACGTCGGAAAGCGGTGCGTCCATCATCAGCGACGGCACCGGACGGCTGCCCGTACTCAATCCAAATAAAATTGCAGCAGCAGCGAACATTGGTTCCAGAGCAGTTGACGTACTTGTTCTCACTAAAGACGATGAGTTTCTGTCAACGGTTCGCGAATCCGCGCGGGGTATGCACAATATTCTTCACGCCAGTACAATAGCGCAAGCAGACGCCGCAGTTCGCAAGGGCAAGGTCGGCGTCGCCGTCGTAGACGCTGCAGTGGTTAGTGGCAACGTCGAGAAAGTCACCATGCATCTGCGCACGACTGTGCCGCGCCTGGTTGCGATCGTTGCCGGTCGTCGCGACGACGGCGAAATGCTCATGGACTTGATCAACCGCGGCAAAGTGTACCGGTTTTTGTTGAAGCCGGTGTCACCGGGTCGTGCGCGGCTTGCGATCGAAGCGTCTGTCAAACACCACCTCGAAGCGCCTGACTCGGCCTTCAAGTCTGCGGCTAAGGCGCCGATCGCCAAAGCAAAACGTCGAGGAGCCATGCGGTCCAAGTCAGTCGCAAGACCGATGCGTACCACGACGCCGCCAGCAGAGGCAACATCCGGATCGATTCCGACAGTGAAAGTGGAACCAAGGGCCATTCGCGCATCAAAGTCAGCGAACCTGGCATCACCGATGAGTGACCGCTTATCGAGCGCGTTTGGCGACGAAGACAAAAGTCTCATTGATACGGTGACACGCATCATCAAATCAGTAGGCGCTGCATTTTCGGATAGAAGGAAAACTGACGTCCAGGATTCGAGAAGGTCTGCCACAGGCAGTTCTGCTGAGTCCTCGTTCTCCAGCCCGAGAATTCTTGGCATGGGTGCGGCGGGTCTCGTGGTTGTTGTTGCACTGGGCTGGTGGGTTTTTGGTGGTTCGGATAAGCCGGTCACGGTTGAGCATGCAATTGCTGGCACGCCTTTGATAACAGAGGCAGATCCGGTGTTGGAATCCCTTGCACCAGCGCCGGCCAAAGCCGAAGTAATTGTTAATGAGTTGCTTAGCGAGGCTGAGTCGTCCTTGCTAGCGAGTCGCGCCGAAGACGCCAGCGCGGCATTGCAACGAGTTGGCCTGATTGATCCGGACAATCCCCGGCTCCCATTCCTGAATGCCCAACTCGCACAGATGCAACTGCGACATTTCCTCAGCGATTCGCGACTCGCGATTCGTGAGTCTCGCTTCGAGGATGCGACCGTTGCACTTGATGCCGCGCGAGCTCTACGTATCAGTGGCGCGGCCGAGATCGACACCGTAACCCGGGAGCTCAGCAGTGCGGTTAATGAACAACGCGCCGACGGCGTACTGGCGCGGGCGAAAGCGCGACTTGAAGAAGGCAATTTGATCGCACCCTCGAATGATAACGCCCGCTATTATTACGAACTTGCATTAAGCAACGACCGCCAGAACGTGGCGGCTCGCCAGGGACTGACGGCGGTCGCCAGTAAACTTGTACTGCAGGCACGCGCGTATATCGACAATGGTGATTTCGATACGGCCGATATACTGCTTGCCGATGCCCGCAGGCTCGACCCGTCGAGCAGCGAATTGGCGGTGTCGACAACGACGCTGAGTGCCGCCCGCGAGCGCCTGGAACGGGAGCGTCGCGCTGTTGCCCAGCAAGCAGAGGACGATCGCGCGGCCGAAGTACTTGCCGCAAACGAACGCGCCGCCGCAGAGCTGGCCGCAAACCAACGCGCCGCCGCAGAGCTGGCTGCAAACCAACGTGCCGCCGCAGAGCTGGCCGCGAACCAGCGCGCCGAAGAGCTGGCCGCGAACCAACGCGCCGCAGAAAAGCTTGCCGCGTATGAACAGCTTGCTGCAGCCGACCAGGCTGCCGGCACCGACGTTACGACGGCAGCGACCGTGGCTGCTCAAGACGATGGCCAGGTATTGCAGGTCAACGATTCAGGAGCAATTATCCCGGTCGTTAACAGCACGACGACGCCGGTTGGCATCAGCGCTTTGAACCGAATCAAGTATGTTGCGCCGAAATATCCACGCGCGGCGCAGCGACGCAATGTCTCGGGATGGGTGGATGTCGTATTTACGGTCGATATCGATGGCTCCGTAAAAGATGTATACATTCGCGAATCCAACCCGGGCACCACGTTCGTCAGCGCGGCCGTGAACGCCGTCGAAAACTGGAAGTTTGAACCGGTTACTGAGGGTGGCGTCACCATTCAAAAGCGCGCAGCTGTACGCATGATGTTTGCGCTGGAATGAGGGCTGCCAGGAGTCTGCACGGTAGAAAGTATTCCTAGCCCAGTAAAATCGTCCAATCTGGACTAATTAAGACGATCACGTTAATCTGAGCCAATCAGTACGCCGAAAGGGAACCACCCTTGATTGCTGTTCAATCCCCTGTCGCGCCAAAACCGGCGCGCAAACAACAACAACGAAGCATCGTGACGCAGCAGAAGCTGCTCGATGCCGCGATCCAGGCATTTTCCGAAAACGGCTTCAAAGGTACGTCCACGCGTGGCATTGCCGAGCGTGCCGGCGTGCATCATCCGCTGATTACCTATCATTTCAAGAATAAGGATCTGCTTTGGCGTGCGGCCGCTGATCGTATCTTCAAGGAATTCAATGTATCGCTGATTAAGGCCATGTCCGAGGTACCGGAAATGGATCCGAAAGCTCGCGCTGAAGTTTTTATTCGGACCTACGTCCGTTGTGCACACAGCCAACCCGCGATGCACAAGATCATTTTGCAGGAGTCGAGCTATCCGAGTGACCGGCTTGACTGGCTCATCGCAACATATTTAAAACCATTGTTCGAACTGGTCGTAGACCAGCTAAAAGTTCTGCAAGAACTCGGTATTGCGCCCGCCGGTAATCCTGCACTCCTGTACAACATGATTCGCGTTTCGGCTGGCGGATTACTGGCTCTCGGCCTGGAAATCAAGGGGACGAGCGATATCGATCTCGAGGATCAGCGTGAACTCGACGAACTCGCCGATATGATCGTTCGCGTATTTCTCCCGGGCTAACCTGACGCCAGGACTTCCTGCATTTGCGCGATGATGGACAAGGCGATCGGCTCCGGCCCGCGGCCGCCGATATCAAGTCCAGCCGGGCCGTGCAGTCGACCCCGAATTTTTTCTGCGGCGGATCCCAGTTCCGACAGCAAACGTTCACAGCGACTGGCCGGACCGAGTAGACCGACATAACGGATGTCTGTGTCAGCGAGTTGCCGCAAGTAACTGCGGTCGCTGATGAAGTGATGGCTCATGACGATCGCGAAATCGAACGGCGACAGATCGATCGTCGTGCTGAGCTCGTCGACCGCAATGCAGTGCGCAGCCTGCGCGCGCGAGAAATCACCCGCGTCGATATAGGCGGGCCGATGATCGACAATCGTACAACGCCAGCCCAGCGCATCCGCAAATTTCACGAGCGGTTCTGCGTCGAGGCCGGCACCAAGCACAAGGATTTGTGGGGGCGGTTCGACCGTTGTACACAGCACCAGAACATCATTGTCACCATCGACAATGCGCGAGCTCTGCGACCCACCGGCGGCGAGCACGGCCTGTGCCGCAATTTCGAGCTGGCCGGCAAGGTCTCCGCTTACACCGAATGCCTGCGTCTCATCCTCGGCGACAACGACGGTGGCTCCCAGCAGGGTGGTCGACGATGACGCCTCGATGATGGTTGCTACTACCGCGCGTGCGGTGCCGCGCAGAACTTCCGCGATCGCCGCAAATGGCGCGTAATGACTTTTCGGCAGCACGGGCTGCAAGAAAATACGCATCAGGCCATTGCATCCCACTCCGAGTCCCCAGAGCTCATCGTCATCGGTCGCAAGGTCATACGTCACCGCCTGCGCGCGGCCTGATTCCAGCACCATCTGGGCACGCACCGCGACATCGCCCTCGAGGCAGCCGCCGGACAACATGCCGCGGAAGACACCGTTCTGGTTGATCAGCATCAGTGCTCCCGCTTTGCTGTATGTCGACCCTTCCGTCTCATATACCGTGGCCAGCACAAGCGGATCCGACCGACTCCTGTGATCGTCAAAAAACTGCAACAGATTCGCCGAATTCACGTTGCTGCCATTTTCATTAATCCGAATGACAAAACCATCAAGACCCTGCTACAACAATTCCTTTATCCGGTAGTACATCATGCCGAGCGCAAGTGCCGGATTGGCAAACCACTTGCCGCCTGGCATCGGAAAATGGAAAACCTTCGAAAAAATGTCGAATTGTTCAGTATCGCCAGCGACAACATCAGCGAGTATTTTGCCACCCAGGTGTGTCGGCGCGATGCCATGACCCGAATAGCCTTGCGCGTAGTATGTGTTGCCTTCAATACGGCCGAACTGCGGAATGCGCTTGACGCTGATGCCGATGTAGCCGCCCCATTCGTAGTCGACGCGCACACCTTCGAGTTGTGGGAATATTTTGAGCAACTTTGGCAACAGTGATGCCGTAATACTCTTGGGATCGCGCCCCGAGTAATTGCACAATCCCCCGAACAGCATGCGACCGTCTGTCGAGAGTCGAAAATAATTAAGAGCGGTGCACTGCTCGCAGTAGGCCATATCGGGAGGCAGCAATGCACGAGCGCGCTCGTCTCCAAGCGGCTCTGTTGCAATGATATAGCTGCCGACAGGAATGACAGTGCGCTTGAGTTTCGGCACTGTGTCGCGCAGGTAGGCATTACCTGCGAGTATAATTTTGTTCGCGAAAATCTTGCCGGTTTCTGTTTCGATGACGGGCTTGGCGCCGTGTCGCACGCGTGTGACTTTGGTTTGCTCGAAGATCTTCACACCCAAGTCACTCGCTGCCCGTGCCTCACCCAAACAGAGATTGAGAGGGTGCAAATGACCGTTCCCCATATTAACGAGGCCGCCGATGTAGTGGTCGGTCTCGACATAGTCGCGCATTTCGGCCTGGCCTACCATGCGCATCTCGTGCGGGTAATCATGTTGTTGGTTGTTCTCGAGGCAGTCTTCGAGATCGCGCATTTCCGCAGGGCGCGCTGCTACATCAAGAAATCCAAACTTCAAGTCACAGTCAATCGAATACTGTTTGATCCGATCTACTACAATGTCACGACATTCGAGACCCATGGCACGCACAATGTCGGCCTCTGCACTGCCTATTCGTTTGCGAATGTTCTCCACGTTAGTGAAGCCGTCGATTAGTTGCCCGCCATTACGTCCGGTCGCGCCCCAGCCGATGCGATTCGCCTCAACCAGCACGACATCATAGCCGCGCTCTGCAAGGTACAGCGCTGCCGATACGCCCGTGAATCCACCGCCGACGACAGCAATGTCGCAGCGCAGCTCGCCGCTGAAGCCTGGATACGATACGTCCATATCGCGTGTGGCGGCGTAATAAGACGCTGCATGTTCGCGCGTATCATGCATGACTACATTCCGTTCGCTTACTGAGTCGGCCGAGTAGCGTACAGGTAGAGCATCTCCATCGCCAGATGCGCGGCGGCTAACGCGGTAATTTCACCGACGTCGTATGCCGGGGCAACTTCGACAATGTCCATGCCGACGATATTGATACCGGCAAGGCCGCGCATGATTTCGATCGCCTGGTGGGTGGTCAAGCCGCCGCAAACCGGCGTACCCGTTCCCGGCGCATAACTCGGATCCAGGCAGTCAATATCAAAGGTAAGGTAAACAGGATTGTCGCCTACTGCCTTGCGTGCCTCGAGAATCGTAGCCGCAATGCCGTTTTCGTGCACCCAGGGGGCGTCGAGCACATTGAATCCCATCGTGTCCGGGTTCGTCGTTCGCAGGCCAATCTGCACCGACGACGCTGGATCGACGAGGCCGTCTTTGGCCGCAAAGTGAAACATCGTGCCGTGATCGATCCTGCCCTCCTCGTCGGCCCAAGTGTCGCTGTGTGCATCAAAATGCAGTAAGGAAAGCGGCCCACCGTGTTTTCGCACATGCGCCTTGAGCAAAGGGTAGGCGATGAAGTGGTCACCGCCGAGCGCCAGCAGGCCCGGACCCTGGTTGATGATTGCGTAAGCATGCTTTTCGATTGCGTCAGGCACGGTTTGTGGACGGCCAAAGTCGAAATAGCAGTCGCCGTAGTCGATGACTGCAAGTTTGTCGAAAGGATCAAACTCCATGCCATAGGGCTTCTCCCATGCCATGATCGTTGAAGCCGCGCGAATCGCCCGCGGTCCGAAACGCGCGCCTGGCCGATTGGTCGTCGCTGTGTCTAACGGTACGCCGGTTACGACGACATCGACGCCATCGAGGTCTTGCGTGTATTTGCGCCGCATGAAGGACGTAACGCCGGCGTAGGTCGGCTCCGGCCTGGTGCCGTAAAGGTTGTCGCGCGTAATCGCGTTATCGCCGCCTTGCTTGCGCGTGACCACCTTGTCGTCGTGGTGCTTATCCATTGGTATCCAAGGTTTTCGGTTCCTTAACTTTCAGGCCGACAGTGTTGCCTGCGTCAGGTCCAGGCACTTCCAGATCTTCTCAAGCATCTCGTCCGCCTCGTCGTGCGACAGGCTAAACGGCGGCGCTGCAACAATCGTGTCACCCACTGCGCGCAGGACGAGTCCGTTATTGATCAGGTGATCGCGACAAATTGTGCCTACTCCCTGTTTTTCCTCATAGCGCTGCAGCGATTTTTTATTCTTGACGATCTCGATCGCACCCATCAGACCAATCATGCGGGTCTCCCCAACGATTGGATGCTGGGCAAGTTTTTTCCAGCCCGCCTGCAGGTATGGGCCGATGTCATCTTTGATGCGCTCAACTAACTGTTCATCCTGCAGGATCTTCAGGTTGGCGATAGCGACGGCGCAGGCGGCGGGATGGCCTGAGTAAGTATAGCCATGAAAAAACTCACCCCCCTTGTCAATCAATACATCGGCAACGCGATCGCTGATCATCACGCCCCCGAGTGGCAGGTAGCCGGACGTCACGCCTTTTGCGAAGGGCGTGAAATCCGGACTGATATCGTAGTAGTCGGCGCCAAACCATGTACCAAGCCGGCCAAACCCGGTGATAACTTCATCGGATATCAACAAAATTCCGTATTCGTCGCAAATGCGCTGCACTTCGGGCCAGTAGCTGTCCGGCGGCATGATGACGCCGCCCGCACCCTGTACCGGTTCGCCAATAAACGCAGCGATTTTGTTAACGCCGAGCTCATTGATTTTGTCCTCGATCGAGCCTGCCGCAACGATGCCGAATTCGTCCGGAGACAAGCTGCGATCGCTGCCGAACCAGTACGGCTGATCAACATGCACGATACCCGGTATCGGCAGACCACTTTGCCGGTGCATTGCCTTCATGCCGGAAAGGCTGGCAGCTGCAACCGTAGAGCCGTGGTAGGCATTCTTGCGGCTGATGATCGTATGGCGCTCGGGCTGGTCCATCAGGTCCCAGTAGCGGCGCACCATGCGCACGATCGTGTCGTTCGACTCAGAACCGGACCCGGCGAAAAACACGCGATTCAGCTGCGGCTGACTGACCTCTTGCAGCATCCTTGCCAGTTCGATCGACGGCGGATTCGCACATTGAAAGAAACTGTTGTAGTAGGGCAGCACACGCATCTGCGCCGCTGCCGCGTCGACCAGTTCATCGCGACCGTAGCCAATATTAACGCACCACAGGCCGGACATACCGTCCAGTAACTTATTGCCGTCGGCGTCATAGATGTACACACCTTCGCCTCGCGTGATGATGCGTGATTTCTTCTGATGCAATTCCTTGTGGTCAGTAAACGGATGCAGGTGGTGGTCTTTGTCCAGTTTCTGCCAGTCCGCACCGGAGCGTTTCTCTATTGCTGCCATCATTTACCTCTCGTCGGCGATCAAACGTTAAACATCAGTATCTCACGCTCCCAGGGCGTGATGATCCCCTGGAATTCCCGGTACTCCGCATCTTTGAGGGCGCAGTACAGATTTATGAAATTATCACCCAACATGTTACGCATTGCCGTGGAACTCTGCAGCGCCTCTATGGCCATAAAGATGTGCCGGTGCAATCCAAACTCCGAACTGTAGGCGCTGCCCTCGATCGGGTCCGTCGGCTTCAGATTTTCAATCATGCCAAGATAGCCGCAAGCCAGTGATGCCGCAATTGCCAGATAGGGGTTGACATCCGAACCGGCCAGGCGATTTTCGATGCGCCGGTTTTCCGGGTCCGAGTCCGGCACGCGTAAACCGACCGTACGATTGTCGATCGCCCAAGAAAGATTGACGGGCGATGACCACGGGCTCAGGAAGCGCCGGTACGAATTTACATAGGGCGCGAACATCAACAACACGTCGGGCATGTACGTCTGCAAACCACCGAGGAATCCATAGAAAAGCTCGCTCGCCTCACCTTCCTTTGTTGAAAAAATGTTATCGCCATTTTTGTCGAGAATGCTTTGGTGAATATGCAGCGCGCTGCCGGCGTCGGCGGCCATCGGCTTGGCAAGAAATGTCGCATGTATTTCGTGCTTGATCGAAACTTCCCGAACAGTTCGTTTGAATAAGAACACCTGGTCGGCAAGATCGATGGCGTTTCCGTGCAGGAAATTTATTTCGAATTGTGCTGGCCCCATTTCCTGTGACAGTGTGTCGATACGAATGCCTTGCACCTCGCAAAAAGAATAGAGGTCGTTAATGTATGAATCGAAATCATTCATCGTGTCGATGCCGTAAGGTTGGCGCGCGCCTTCGGTACGGCCCAACCGGCCTTGCGGCGGCACTGGCTCGGCATTCGGATCCGAGTGTGCGCTCAGCAAGTAAAACTCTACTTCGGGTGCCACGACAGGGCTCCATCCCCTGTCTTCAAATTTCTTGAGGACGCTCTTCAACAAGCCTCGTGGTGACGTATCGATGGGCGATCCATCACTCTTATAACAATCGAGAAACACCGAAGCAGCTGGATCTGTTGCCCAGGGCACAAGCCGCAATGTGTTCGCGTCCGGAATCAGCTGCATGTCGCGGTCTTCGACGTTTAGCGCATTGTGAACGTAGTCACCCGTAATCGTCTGAGCAAAAATTGCTTCGGGCATTTTTAACGGCCCGGCGCCGAATTTATCGGCAGACACAATTTTGCCTCGCGCAGATCCGGCCATATCTGGCACGAACGCCTCAACGTCCTCGATTTTTCTTTCTTTCAGCCAGGATTGAAAAACTTCATCTGTACTCACGTTACACCTGCCGCGTGTCTGCGTACTTCCTGCACGCATTACCAAATGTTCTGAAGATAGCGGTCGAAAAATCATCTTGCCCCATTTTCCATTCCGGGTGCCATTGAATGGCCAGCGCAAAACCTCGCGCAGTATCGACGTTGAACGCTTCGATAAGCCCATCGTCGGCCACGGCCTCGATCGATACACCATCGGCCAATTTCGCCACGCCCTGAGAATGCAATGAGTTGACACTGACACGCGATGCGCCCGCAAGACCATGCAGCAGGCCGCCCTCGACGAGATTTACGTCGTGCGACGGCCCGTATTGCACATCAAGCGGGTCATCGGGATTTTCCCTGTGATTGTGGTAGCCCGGCACCTCGTGGACTTTCTGGTGCAGGGTTCCTCCCAACACGACGTTGAGTTCCTGGAAACCGCGACACACCGCAAGTAACGGTACACCGGTATCCAGTGCCCGGCGCGCAAGCGGCAGCGTCACCGCATCCCGATGTGAATCATGCAAGGTGCCAGGTTCGCTTGGCTCACCTGCATAGTGATGTGGCTCGACGTTAGACGGACTGCCCGTCAGCAGAACGCCATCGACGCCCTTGAGTATCTCATCAGCCTCAAGATGATCAGCAAGTGCCGGAATGATCACAGGCAGCGCATCCGCGCCATCTATCAAGGCCTGCAGATATTTCTCTCCCACCACATGAAACGGATGCGGGTCGAGAATGCGCCGGTCAGCCGGCACACCAATTATTGGCCTGCGGTTCATACAGCGTCGTCGGCGTTGCGTCCGAAGTAACGTAGCAGCCCGTATAATATCGCGGCTCCGACGATCAATGAAACCCAGGGTGACACCCCGAAACCACTGGGGATAGTGCCAAACAGGATTGCGATAGCACCCACGAGCAATGCATAGGGCATTTGCGTACGCACGTGCTCGATATGATCGCAGCCACTCGCGATTGATGACAGTACTGTCGTGTCCGATATTGGCGAACAATGGTCGCCCCACACAGCACCTGCAAGCGAACACGCAACCGACGAGTACAGGATGTGCATGCCGTCCGGATTGGCCATGCCGTTGACCGTCATGACGGCCCAGGCAAGTGGAATTATCAGTGGCATCAAAATGCCCATCGTGCCCCAGCTGGTACCGGTCGCAAATGCGGTGATTGCGGCCAGCACGAATACGATCGCCGGCACGAGCACCAAGGGCAACGAATCTCCTAGAACGGTTATCAGGTAGCCTTTCGCGTTCAGGTCCATCGTGACCGCCGACATTGACCAGGCAAGTATGAGCACGATCATGCCGAATAGTGTTGCGCGAGCGCCACCGTACCAGGCGTCTACCGTCTCGTGTGTACTCAAAATACGCTGACTGATCGACATACCGGCCGCAGCGAGCGCGCCCGCAAATGACGCCCACATCATCGCTTTGTAAGGGTCAGAACTGCCGATGATATCCATGATCGTCTCGCCTTCACCGGTGATGTACAGGCCAACACCCAGACCCACGACCAGAACCATGATCGGCACGAAGGCATTCGCAGCACGCAACGGGACGTTCGCTTTTGGCTCCAGTGTGTCGCCTGCCAGCGCTGGCATATCTTCGCCGGACTGGTCGGGTTTGACCTGCCCTTTTCTTGCACGAACCTCGGCCGCGTACATCGGGCCCATGTCGCGGCCGGTCGTTGCTACGGCCAGGACAAACATCACGGCCAATATCGGATAAAAACTGTATGGAATCGAATGCAGAAATACTGAGTAGGCGGAAACGCCCGCGAGTTCATCGATTCCCTGCAGGGCCTCGTCGATCAGACTGACTTCATAGCCGATCCAGGTTGTAATAAGCGCGATACAGACAACGGGCGCCGCGGTCGAATCGACGATGTACGCGAGTTTTTCCCGGGATATCTTCAGGTGATCTGTAATCGGCCGCGCCGTGTTGCCAACGACCAGAGTATTCGCATAATCATCGAAGAAAATCATCAGGCCCATGAACCAGACAGCGACCTGTCCGCCAACCGCCGTCTTGGCGCGGCTTACGACCAGGCGCACGACACTGGCCATACCGCCATTGCGCGTGATGATGCCGACCATGCCACCGATCATCATTGAGAAAGCAATGATCGCCGCATGATCCGGATCGGCGAGCGCATTGACGATGAATACAGCAAACGTATCCATCAAGCCCTGCAATGCGCCCAACGGCGAGAAAGACTGCAAGGCCGTCGCGCCAAGCCACAGGCCGAGCAATAACGCCGGCACGACATTGCGTAACATCAATGCGACGCCAATGGCAATGAACGCCGGCATGAGTGACATCCAGCCGGGTAATATTCGAAGATCTTTCGACACCATTTCGCCATTGACCGATGCAGACAGATGCACGACGCCCAGGAAATCGAACTCGACACCGCTAATGGTGGCGCGGCCTTCAGTATCGGCCGTTGCCCAGTAGTCTTCACCATCGACTGTAATCGTCACAACATTGCCGCTACCGGCACCAACGACGACGATCTCCATTGGCACACCAGCAAGACCGATACGCATTGTTTCGATATCGATAGCATGCGCAGCCGACGCCCACATTATGGCGGTCGTAGCAATCAAAATGAGGCTGCACCCCCGGATCAGGGAGACTGGCTTGCGCTTATTGATGTTCTAATTCCCGACGCTTGGCTGGGCAATATGTTAGCACGCCTTGCTTGAGGGGTACGTTCAGACAGGCTACGACCATGTGCCTGTTGCCGCAGGGCCTTGCGGCCCCCGCGAAAATCATCGAAGCTCGTGGTTTGCAAAAGCCAATGGTCCTCGATGACGATCAAGAAAATTCCGCTGAAAACCGAATTACGTCAATTGCTGCGTCGTTATCCCGATACCGCATCAATGGACGTGCTCATTCCCGATATGCTCGGCTTTCTCAAAGGCAAACGCATTCGCGCACGCGATTTCGACAAGGTATGCAATGAACCGTTCTGTTTTTGCGCCGGAGCGGTAATGCTCACATCGCTCGGTGAAGTCGTGTCGGGCATTCCCTATGGTGGCGGTGATGGTGACCCCGACGTTCCATGCACCATAGTGCCCGGAAGCCTCGCACCCGTACCGTGGTCAAATCGTCCCGCAGCACAGGCTCTGTTCAGGATGTTTGAAAAGGACGGCAGCCCGTTTTTCGCCGACCCGCGAGCAGTTGTCGAACGCGCAACCGCGCCGCTTCGAACAATGGGCCTCAAGATTGTAATGGCGACCGAGCTTGAGTTTTATTTACTGGACGCAAAGGCCGACAAGCCAACCGCGCGTACAGCCCGTATTGCCGGAATTGGCCGGCCGCAACCGGGGCCGCAGGTCTATCGCCTCGAGGATCTTGACGACGTCCAGCCCTTCCTCAATGACGTTTACGATATTTGCGAAGTGCAAAATATACCGGCAGACGCAACAATCTCTGAGTATGCCCCCGGTCAATTTGAAATCAATTTACTGCATGTTGATGACCCCGTCCTCGCCTGCGATCACGCGGTATTGTTGAAGAGGGTAGTCAAGGCCGCGGCAAGAAAACACGGCTTCGTCGCATGTTTTATGGCGAAACCCTTTGCCGAAGATTCCGGTAGCGGACTGCACATTCACATGAGCCTGGTCGACAAACACGGCAAGAACTATTTTTCACATGGGAAAGACAGCATGGCGAGCCCGCCCTTCTCGGCCAGACTGCGCTACGCGGTTGGCGGGTTGCTGAAGACAATGGCCGAAGCCACAGCGTTGTTTGCACCGAACGCCAATTCCTATCGGCGCTTGCTGCCCGAGAATTTCGCGCCGGTTGATACTAACTGGGGCGTCAACCATCGTTCGGTTGCGGTTCGCGTCCCGCTGTCAGACTCAAAAAACCTGAGAATCGAACATCGGGTCGCGGGCGCAGACGCCAACCCTTACCTGGTAACTGCCGCCATCGCGGCTGGCATCCATTACGGTTTGAAAAACAAGTGTGACCCTGGTCGCATGATTGAGGAAGGCGAACGAGTATTACTCAAGACACGCATTCCTGACCGCTGGGATGCCGCGATCGACAAATTTTCGCGTAGCAAAGTCTTACCCGAGTACCTGGGTGAGAGATATTGTAAGTACTACGCAATCAATCGCCGCACCGAATGCCGGGCATTTCACAACACGATCAGCCCGCTCGATTTCGACTGGTACCTGCGCTCAGTGTGATCAGTCGTGTTCGTTGGCGCGTTGCAAGTCCTGTTCAATGGACTTGCCGGCCTGGAAGTAGCACCAGGCCGCTATCGGCAGCATTACGACACTCACGATCAACAATGCGTAACGCATCGACTCAGGTCCATAGTAGGGCTGCAGCTTGTCACTGATGAACCCCGTCACCGGCGACCCCATTGCAAGTCCAATGACGTTGATGATGAGCAGCACGAGGGACGACGCAACAGCCCGCATGCGCAATGACACCAGGCTCTGCGTCTGACTCAATACCGGAGCCAGGTAGAAATTCGAGATAACGCTCGGGATGATTAGTAATGCCATGCATGCGACTAGTGACGATGAAAGAAACACGCCCAGGAAAAATGGCACGGCCGCAATGGTCGCAAAGGCTATGAAGGACATCGCCTTGCGGTGACCATTCCGACCAATGCGATCGGCAAGATAACCACCAAAATAAAATCCGAAGCCACCGGCAATGCCATAGATCAAGCCAAGCCAGAATCCGACCACGGCGATTCCGATGCCGAAGCTACGATCGATAAAGCTCGGCATGAAAGTAATAACCGCGTAGCCCACAAACGCACTGAGCCCGGCAGCAATGGCCATGTAGAGAAAAGACCGGCGGGCGAGCAGGAATTTAGTTACGACACGCAACGTCGGCTGACTGCCACTGTCAAGGCGTTGTTCCGACGCACCACGTTGCGGTTCCGGTATCGTGAATCTAACGATTAATGCTAATAACAGACCCGGCACGCCGACGATAAAAAACGCCTCGCGCCAACCAATGTTTTGCACGACCCAGCCACCGGCCAGGTAGGCCAGCATGATGCCCGCAGAAATTCCCAGCGTATAAATACCCATAGCGGCTGAGCGACGCTCGGGCGGATAATAGTCCGCGATCATTGAATGCGCCGGTGGGCTGCAACCGGCTTCGCCGATACCGACACCGACTCGCGCCAGCGTCAATTGCCAGATATTTGCCGCAAGTCCGGACAATGCTGTCATCACGCTCCAGACGGCGACTGCCACGGCGATGAGATTACGTCGATTGACGCGATCCGCGAGTCGTCCAATCGGCACGCCAAGCGTCACGTAGAAGAGTGCGAACGCCGTTCCTGCGAGCAAACCGAGGGCCGCGTCACCTAATTGAAATTCTTCACGAATCGCCGGCAACAATATCGCCATGATCTGCCGATCAACGAAATTGAACATGTAGACGACGGCGAGCACGACCAGCGCATAGCGCCGTACTCCTGGCGTGATGCTGGAGGCGATCGGTTCAGTTAGTTGCGGCATCTATGGCCACAGGCGCGGCGGCGCCAGAATGAGGCGTGCGTGGGTCGGCAGCGCCACGATATGTGCCGTCTTTAATGGCGACAGTTTGCAAGCTGCCCATCGACCGGGTTGACAGTCGCACTGCGTGACCACGCGCCCTGAGAATATCGATCGTATCAGGACTGAACCCTGATTCGAGCAACAGCCGGTCCGGGTACCACTGATGATGCATACGCGGCTGGCTTGACGCATCCGCGATGTTCATCCCATGGTCAATGACGTTGACGAGCATCTGCAATACGGTCGAAATAATGCGACTCCCTCCCGGGCTACCCGTTGCGAACCAGGGTTTGCCGTCTGCAAAGACTATCGTCGGTGTCATTGAACTGAGCGGGCGCTTGCCAGGTTCGATAGCATTCGCTTTGCCACCGAGAAGGCCGTAAGCATTCGGTACGCCGGGCTTCGACACAAAATCATCCATCTCATTGTTGAGCAGGAATCCGGCGCCGCTGACTGATATACCTGAACCGTATGACAGGTTCAGCGTATAGGTATTGGCCACTACGTTACCGTCGCGGTCCATCACGGAGAAATGCGTGGTGTCTTCACTCTCGTGGGGCGGTGCGACTCCTGGCGCGACGTCGGACGACAACCTCGCCTGCGTCATGTCGATTGATGCAGCGAGTTCGACACCGTAGTCCGCGCTTGTCAGCCACTCGACCGGCACGGGATAGAAATCCGGGTCAGCCAGATGTTTGCTGCGATCAGCGTACGCGAGCCGCATCACCTCGGCCAGCAAGTGGATTCCGTCCGCACTGCCCCAACCCAGTGAAGCAACCGGAAAGTGCTCGAGCACATTGAGCATTTGAATGAGGTGCACCCCACCTGAACTCGGTGGCGGCATCGTTACGATTTCGAATCCTCGATAGCTGCCACGCAAGGGTGCGCGCACCACCGGCTTGTAGGCGGCCAGTGATTCCATATCGATCAAGCCGCCGCCAGCCTCCATCTCAGCCACGATCATCTCGGCGATCGCGCCACGATAAAAGGCGTCGGGGCCCTGCTCGGCAATAAGCTGCAACGTGTCGGCCAGGTCCGACTGTACGAGTCGCTCGCTCATCGAATATGGAACACCGCCCGGTTTGTAAAAGTAGCCACAAGTCGCCTCGTCCTGACACATCCGATCACGTCGACGTGTGAGCAACGTTTGCAGATCGTGTGTTACGGCAATGCCGTCACGGGCGAGACTAATCGCAGGTTGCAGCAGTCGATCCCATGGCAAGCTTCCAAATTTCTGATGCGCAAGATACAAACCAGCCACAGTGCCAGGAACGCCGGCTGCTTTATGGCTGTACCGTGACGATTGCGGATCAGCGTCGCCGTTGGCGTCCAGAAACATGTCGCGATGCGCAGTTCGCGGCGCCTGCTCGCGATAGTCAATGACTATGGTCTGATCCGACTGGCTGTCATACACGAGCATGAATCCACCACCACCAATATTCCCGGCTCGTGGCAACGTAACAGCGAGCGAAAATCCGACAGCAACAGCAGCATCGACGGCGTTGCCACCATCGGCAAGTACCTGCGCTCCTACTTCGGCAGCAATGTCGTTACTTGCCGTAACAATCCCGGTAGTGCTGTACACCGGGTGGCGCACGGGTCCGAAGCTCACGGCCGTGTCCGCAGGCACCTGCGCAATAGCGCACGATGCCTGTAGCGTGGCAACCATGATTATTAAGCGACGCATTGACTATGAATCCCTGCGGCTAAGGCAATATCGTCTTGAAGATGTAGAAGAAAATAATTGCAAGGAACGCACCCGCCGGTATCGTAATGACCCACGACGCGAATATACGCCCAACAACGCGAAGATCGATAGCCTCGATACCCCTGGCGAGTCCGACGCCAAGTACGGCACCGACCAGCGTATGCGTCGTCGAAATCGGCATTCCGGTTCCGGTCGCTATGACGACGGTCGTGGCTGCCGCAAGTTCGGCAGAAAATCCACGGCTGGGCGTGAGCCGCGTGATCTTTTCGCCAACGGTAGCAATGACGTGACGTCCATAAGTTGCCAGGCCGATGACGATGCCACCGCCGCCCAGAATCATTACCCAGATCGGCAACTTCGACTCGGCCGCAATATAACCATTTTGTGCAACGCTTATGACGGCCGCCAGCGGCCCAATCGCGTTCGCAACATCGTTCGAGCCATGCGCAAAAGCCATGCCGCAAGCCGTTACAATCATCAAGACACCGAATACGCGTTCGACCGTGTAAAAATGCTGGCGTTTCTCGGCTTTCTTATCGGGCTTGATGCGTCGAATGAAGAATGCGCCAATGAGTGCAATAACGGTTGCAATAGCAATCGCAAGTATGTAGCTGTCGCGCAGACTGATGGTCAGGCCGACGTGCTTCAGACCCTTGAGTATGGTAACCAGGGTGAGTGTAAACGCAGCAAAAAATATGTAAACGGGAACGTATCGTTTGGCCTGTTCCAGCGGATCGTCCTGACGAAGAATCAGGCGCTGCACGCTTTGATAAATCAGGTAGGCGATAAAACCGGCAACCAGTGGCGACGCGATCCAACTCATGACGATCTTCCCGACCTTGCCCCACTGCACCGCATCAATGCCAATGCCTACGGCGGCGAAGCCAACGATCGCGCCTACGATCGAGTGTGTCGTCGACACCGGCCAGCCATGCTTCGAGGCAATGAACAGCCAGGTGCCGGCAGCGAGCAAAGCCGCAAGCATGCCGTAGACCAGTAATTCCGGCGTTGCCGCCAGAAGATCCGTATCAACGATGCCTTTGCGCACTGTTTCCGTCACTGCACCACCAGCCAGTACAGCACCGAGAAACTCGAAGACCGCGGCGACCATGATCGCCTGCTTGATCGTCAGCGCCTTGGAGCCAACTGACGTCGCCATCGCATTGGCAACGTCATTGGCGCCAATGCCCCACGCCATGAAAAGGCCAAACAGCGCGGCAAGACCAATATAGACGTACTGGTGTTCCATGGAACTACTCCCAGGGGTATGGATCGCTCTGGTTTATTGGTGATTAGTGTGAGAGCAACAGCTCGAGACGACGGCCAACACGTTCTGCCATGTCGGCAATCTCTCCCGTCAATTCAATGACCTTGTACATGAAAAATGCATCGATCGGATTGAGTGACGCTTCAATTTTGAACAATTCCCCACGCAGCGCTGCCTGCTTGTTGTCGGTATCGGTTTCGATCTTATCAAGCTCCTCAATCATCGCCACAACGAGATCTACCTCGGCGCCGCGAAAACCTGTCGAAAACAACTCATCGAGTTCGCGCACGCTTTTTCTCGCCTGTTTCGCCGCGTCGACGTTGCGATCTACAAATTCGAGAAACTGATCGGCGATCGACGCAGGAAACTGCATCTTGCGTCCCATCACAATGCCGGACACATCTTTCGTACGATTTGCAATTTTGTCCTGCACCAGCAGCAACTCGAGGAGATCCTCGCGCGGCACGGGCATGAATAGACTCTTGGGCAAATGCAGCCGGATTTCTTTCTTGAGATCGTCCGCTTTGTGCTCGAGCATTTCGATATCGCCGCGAACCTTGGCTGCCTTGGTCCAGTTACCGTTGACCGCGGCGGCGAAGAAGGGCTGTAACCGTTTTGCGCAACGATAGGCGATCTCAATGTGCTTCTCGAGCGGGACTACGGGTGACGAGCCAAAAATGTTGGCCAGCATAATTCCCATGCGAAAAGATCCTCTCTGCTGCCCCAATGGCAGACTCTATTGAGCGGCCAACCCTGGGTTTGGCCCCGTTTGCGGCGCAATCCTACCACAGCACAGCGGATTTCCACGTCCGCAATCAGCGCATTAGTCGCAGCCACTGAGCTTATGTGTCAACCGCCACATGGTACACTCCGCAGCCATTTTCGCCGCGGCGCGACTGCGTTCAATTAACCATGGCTCACTGGCTAATGAAGTCGGAACCCGACGTCTACAGCATCGACGATCTCCATCGCGACGGCCGCGAAATGTGGGACAGCATTCGTAATTACCAGGCGCGCAATATGATGCGCGATGACATGCGCATAGGCGACGAGATATTTTTCTATCATTCGAGCTGCAAGGTACCGGCCATCGTCGGTATTTCGAGAGTTTGCAGCGAACCGTATCCGGACCCCGTCCAGTTCGACAAAACTTCAAGATACTTTGACCCGAAAAGCAGCAAGGACAGTCCGCGCTGGATACTGGTCGACGTCGAATTTGTGCGCAAATTCGACCGAGCAATTACATTGACCGAACTCAGAGAACAGCCTGGGCTCGACGGTATGATTTTGATGCGACGGGGCAACCGGCTTTCAATCATGCCCGTCAGCGACGAACACTGGGACCTGATTCTCACACTCGAGTAATCGGGTTTGTGAAAACCGTACTCTTAGTCGCTCCCGAATCGAACGGCCTCACGAAAATAACGGCAATAAAGAAAATGAGGAAGCATCATGAAGCAGAACATCCTACTCATCGCCACGGTGTCGCTGGCCATAGCCGCGTGCGGTGACGTGTCGACGCCGGACGTCGAAGACGCACCAGCTGCAGACGAGTCCATGACAAACGAGAGCGCATTGCTAGGGGAATGGGACACACCCTTTGGTGTACCGCCGTTCGACCGCATCGCTTCCGAGGACTATCTTCCGGCATTGCGCATCGGCATGGATGAACATCGCCAGGAAATAGATGACATCATCGCGAACTCTGACGCCGCGACATTTGCCAATACCATTGAGGCCTATGAGCGCAGCGGTAGCACGCTGTCACGAGTCAGAAGAGTTTTCTATGCGATCGAGGGAGCCCACGCCGACGATGTTATACGGGAAACGGCGAGCACGATCGCTCCGGAATTGTCCGCGCACAACGATGACATATCGCTGAACTCGACGCTATTCGATCGAATTAGTGCCGTCTATGAACAGCGTAGCGATTTGGATTTGACCGCAGAACAGCTACGACTGCTCGAGGAAACGCACAAAGAGTTTGTTCGATCCGGCGCCAATCTCGATGATGAATCACAAATCCGATTGCGGGAGATAAATTCCGAGCTCGCGTCTCTGTCGCAAACATTCCAGGAAAACCTGCTCGACGAAACCAACAACTTCGAATTGCTGGTAACCGACAAGGCCGATCTCGGCTCTGCCCGCGAGCCTCGTCGCACTTGCTGCAGAAGAGGCGACGAAGCGTGGTCACGAATGTGATTGCTGGATGATTACTCTGCAACGACCCAGTATAAACCCGTTCCTGCAGTACTCACCGAATCGCGACATGCGCAAGACGCTTTTCGACGCCTATGCTGCGCGCGGCGACAACGATAACGAGTCCGACAATAAGGCAACGCTCTCAATGATGGTGCAGCTTCGCGCTGAGCGCGCTGCTTTGATGGGATACGACAGCCATGCGCATTTCGTATTGTCCGACAATATGGCCGAAACACCTGAAAAAGTTTACGAATTCCTCGATCAGATCTGGCAGCCGGCGTTGCGCATAGCGAAAGTAGAGCGTGCGGCCCTCGAGGCAATGATGCGCGCCGACGGCATAGACGATCGGCTACGCAGTTGGGATTGGCGCTATTACACTGAAAAGGTGCGCAAGGCACGGTACGACTTAGACGAAGACGCGTTGCGGCCATATTTCGAAGTCAATGCTGTGCGCGATGGCGTGTTTGCGTTATCGACAAAGCTCTTCGGACTACAATTCGTCGAGCGCAATGATTTACCAAAGTGGCATCCGGACCAGCAGGTATTCGAGGTCAAGGAAGCCGATGGTACACACCTCGCAATCCTGTACATGGACTATTTTGCGAGAGAATCGAAGCGAGGCGGCGCATGGATGAACGAATTGCGTACACAAACGAGGCTGGATGGCGAAGTGACGCCGATCATCACGAATAACTTCAACTTTCCGGCACCGACAGAGTCGTCCCCGTCACTGCTGAGCCTGACCGAAGCCGAAACGTTTTTTCACGAATTCGGCCACGCATTGCACGGCATGTTTTCGGACGTAACTTATGCCTCGCTTGCCGGAACCAGCACGCCGCGAGATTTCGTCGAGTTCCCATCGCAGGTCATGGAAAACTGGATGCGCGAGCCCGAGGTATTGCGACTGTTTGCGAACCATTACGAAACAGGCGCACCGATCCCACAAGAGATCATCGACAAGATCACGGCGTCCGCGAAGTTTAACCAGGGATTCAGCACGATTGAGTACATGGCAGCTGTCTATCTCGATATGGCTTACCACGTGCTCGATACGACTGAAATGATTGAACCGGACGCATTCGAAAGCAAGATAATGGCCGACATCGATCTGATTGACGAAATCATCCCGCGTTATCGCAGCGGCTATTTCGCGCACATCTTTGCGGGCGGATATTCTGCCGGCTATTACAGCTATATCTGGTCAGAGGTACTCGACGCTGACACGTTCCAGGCGTTCCTAGAGGTAGCAAAGGACAGCCCGTTTAGAGACATGTATCACCTTGCAGCCCTAACCGGAATGAGGCGCAGCGAACTGTGCGGCCTGAAGTGGGCCGATGTGAACCTTGATAACGCCGAGTTACGAATCGTAAGGACACTACAGCGTATCGACGGCCAGGGCTTGGTGGAGGGCCAGCCTAAGACTCAGCGTTCCCGACGTACCTTGGCGCTCGGTAACTCAGCAGTGGATTTGCTACTCAGAGTCAGAGCAGAGCAAGCGGAGCAACGACTAAAGATTGGGGAACTATGGCAGAGTAGGGGATTCGTTTTCACGAAGGACGACGGCGCGCCTATCAGTGGCGAGAGGGTGAGCAAAGACTTCGCCAAGATAGTTCGCACCAACGGACTGCCGCACCTTACTCTACATGGCCTGCGCCACACGGCGGCGTCGCTGTTGATAGCAGGCGGCGTACATCCTCGAACCATAGCTGACATTCTAGGCCATAGCAGCATATCAATCACTATGGACGTGTACGGCCACCTGATAAATGGTGTGCAGAGAGAAGCAATTTCCATACTGGACGAACGGCTTGCTAGTCGAAACTAATCTTGTCCATTATCTGTCCACTAACCACATGTGATAGAATGCAACAGAACATCACCAAAGGAAAAAGCAAACTCCCGTTTAGCGCGCTACACGCGCCTACGTGGGATAAAACATGATAGCGTGTGACGATGTTCATACAACTCCAAAACCGAGGGTCGCGGGTTCGATCCCTGCCGCTCCTGCCACGATTTCTAGCGGTGGCGCGCATCCAACCATAAGCTCATGCCAGGGAGGACGTAGGCAATACAGGCAGTACAGGCGCAGAAGGGCCGCCGTCTGCCACCAGTTGGCTCGCTTCCAGAAGGACGAGGACTGAGAGCTGTACGTTTCAACAAATGACCGAAGCCCGTCCTTCAAGTTGTCTGCGAGTTCAGGCATCTGTTTGCCGCGAAACTGTAGGTGAGCCAGGAAGTTGCCGACATCCAGGGCCGCATCGCCAGGGACATGGTGTCCACGTCCAACAAGGTCATCCTTTGCGCATGTAATTACTCCACCTAACCCTGTCAGGGCTTTAATGCCAAGCCCTATCGCGCGGGTAGATACTGATGGCTTAAATTCTAAAATTGCTTTGAATAGGAGATAAGGATGATAATGGTTCGCCGTGTTTATACGCCCAAGCCGGGCGAAGGTGGCAAGCTCTTGCGTGTCATAAAGCAGATACAACCTGCGACAGTTGAAGCGGGATTTCCTCCGCTCACCGTCTACAGGCAGTCGCACGGCGCGCATGGCACGCTGGTCACTGAGCAGAAATGGCAGTCGGCGGCGGATTACGAGAAGTCCAGGGACATGGTGCGGCAAACCCAATCAATCACGCAACTATTCGAGCAAGTCTACCCCCTGCTGGCTGCCACTCACGTGACCGATTTATACGATGAGGTAGAGCCGGACTAAATCGACGGTTCCATGAGGCTGCGTCTTCATTGCGCGCGCGGCGACGCTCATACTTCAATTGCGCGGCGGCGATAATGTAATCGCGGGCTTGACAGCTTCGCCGCGCACGGATACGCTTGCCATGCCCTGAAGCAGGCGCTTCAAACACGGCAGTCCCGCCGAACCCTGGAGACGCTCACATGACTGGGACTATCAAAGGCTCATTCGTTTCCGTCTTCCTTATCGTTCTGACCCTGCTTTTTTTGTCCAAGGGCCTGATTCCCGACACCAGCGCGCTGGCTGATGGCCCGGTGGCTTTCGATCAGGATTCATACCTT
>JACZSM010000027.1 GCA_022574185.1 Pseudomonadota bacterium | reverse complement strand
CCCACAAGGTATCGCCGCCGATCTCCGGGACGTCGATGGCGTGCAATACAGATAGAAATGGCGGCTGCGGCTGAAAAGTCAGGTCCGTGTGCCAGTCATCCGTATCGGGTGGTCGATCGCCATCGTTCTCCAGCAAGACGACACGATCATATCCAGGCAGGTGTGGGTAAATTGGATGAGGTTCCACCGGCGTTCCGAACGTAGTCGCAAAATCGAACTGCGCCTGTGGCGACAGGTCCTGATCTCGGAAGAACAACACGAGATGTTGCATCAGGGCGTTATAGATCTGATCCTGAATCTCCGCATCCAATGTCTGCGACAAGTCGATGCCACTGATTTCGGCGCCGATAACGGTGGTAATCGGATTTATTTTCAAAGTGTTTCCCATTGCACCCAGCGCTGTCTGTCGAGGATTGCCCCGAATTATATCTGACTATCACGGATTTCTGGCGTCACCGCGCATTGATAACTAGACTGCGCGCAATGATAAACGACTATCAGTGAGAGACAGTCCCTCTTTATCTGCTCTCGATTTATGACTCGTTGGAGAAAACGATGCAAGCAGCCGTACTCCGGGAAATCGGCAAGCCACTCAGTATCGAAGCAGTGCAAATAGATAAACCGAAGGGACATGAAGTACTCGTAAGAACCGCTGCTTGTGGAGTCTGCCGATCCGACTTGCACTACATCGATGGAAACTAAAGCCATCCAATGCCAGTGATCCTGGGTCACGAATCTGCCGGCATCGTGGAACTCGTTGGCGAACAGGTGCGCTACGTGCAACCCGGAGACCATGTGATTACCTGTTTATCCGTTTTCTGCGGTCATTGCGATTACTGTGTTACGGGCAGGCCTTACATCTGTAAAAGCTCGGAAACTGCTCGTGAAGAAAATGAGCCTTCGCGTATTACGCAGTCGGGTAAAAATATCAACCAGTACTACAACCTTTCTGCATTTGCGGAGCAAATGCTCATTCACGAACACGCCCTGGTAAAGATTCGTGAAGACATGCCCCTGGACCGAGCTGCACTGATCGGTTGCGCAGTGGTTACGGGTTTTGGTGCAGTAATCCACACGGCACAAATCGAGGTGGGCAGCACCGTCGCCATTATCGGCTGCGGGGGAATCGGACTTGCAGCTATTAACGGCGCCGCTATCGCGGGCGCCGGACGCATCATTGCGGTGGACATCAAGGAGTCCAAACTCGAGCTTGCCAGGCAGTTAGGCGCGACCGATGTAATTAACGCCTCTGAAGGGGATCCTGTCGTGCAAATCAAGGCGCTTACCGCGGGCGGTGTTGAATACTCTTTCGAGGCTTTGGGATTAAAGGCAACAGCAGAGCAGGCGTTTCGCATGCTGCGTCCCTCAGGTGTTGCCACCATCATTGGCATGGTGCCCGAAGGACAGATGATCGAGGTTGATGCTGTCGATTTGTTGGACGACCGTAAATTACAGGGTTCGAATATGGGATCTAACGCGTTCAGGGTCGATATGCCGCGCTTCGTTGATTTCTATCTAAACGGAGATTTACACCTTGACCAGATGATCGCGAAACGTATTCCAATAGAGCAAATAAATGATGCTTTCGAGGAAATGAAACGCGGTGAATTTGCTCGCAGCGTTATCGTATTCGATCACTGATTCAACGTTGCTGGCTCCGCCAGTCGGGATGCTCGAACACAGGCACGTTCTCGGTAGCCAAAAGCGGTCGGCCGCGAATCATATCTGCCGCTCGTTCGGCGAGCATGATTGTCGGCGCATTGAGATTACCGTTCGTAATTTCCGGAAACACTGACGAGTCGACGACTCGCACGCCCGATACGCCAAGCACCCGGCATTCGTTATCCACGACGGCCATCGCGTCATCTTGCGCGCCCATTTTCGCGGTACAAGACACGTGATAGGCCGTCTCCGCATTGACACGAATCCATGCATCGATCTCATCGTCCGACTGCACTTCCTCGCCAGGTTGAATTTCGTTTTCCACATATTGCTGTATCGCCGGCTGGGCCATGATTTCACGAGTCAGGCGGATGCAGGCGCGAAATGCCTCGCGATCGTCCGGGTGCTGCATGTAGTTGAATTCGAGCTTTGGTTTCGCCATTGGGTCATTACTTGTAATGCTTAACGAACCGCGACTCTTGGGCTTGTTCGGTCCGACATGGACTTGAAAGCCATGGCCTTTAACTGCCAGCTTGCCGTCATAGCTGATGGCGCCGGGCAGAAAATGGTACTGGATATCGGGCCATTGGATACCGGGCCTGGAGCGAATGAAGGCACAGGATTCGAAGTGATTGGTAGCGCCGAGTCCGGTACGAAACAGTAGCCACTGCACACCAATCAGGCCCTTCGAAATCAGGCCGAGTTGTCCGTTTAATGTAATCGGTTTATTGCAGCGAAGCTGAAAGAATACTTCGAGATGGTCTTGCATGTTCGAGCCAACCCCGGGCAATTCGTGGCGTACTGCTACGCCCGCGCTGTTCAGTACGTCGGCAGGGCCTATTCCGGACTGCTGGAGAATCGTGGGTGAACCTACGGCACCTGCCGATAGAATGACTTCGCGCCGCGCCAGCAAAGTCTCTTCTTTGCCTTTACGCAGAATATTAACTCCGTTGACAACGCGGCCGTCCATTGCAAGATTGAGTACCTGCGCGTGGGTCATCACCTGCAGGTTTGGGCGCTTCTGCACCGGGCGCAAATAAGCATTGGCCGTGGATGCGCGAACGCCGCGGGCGATCGTCATGTGCATCGGGCCGAAGCCTTCCTGGCGAAATCCGTTGTAGTCATCGGTCGCGGCATAACCCGCTTCCACACCTGCGTCGATAAACGCCTGGTACAGCGGATTCTTCATGCCATTGCCGTTCGTAACGCCAAGTGGGCCAGTGCCACCGCGGTATTCATCCGCACCACCTTCCCAGGTTTCTGCTTTGCGAAAATACGGCAAGCAATTCTGGTAGTTCCAGCCGCTGGCGCCTGACGATTCCCAAGCATCGAAATCAGCCGCATGTCCGCGAACGAATACCATGCCGTTGATACTGGACGACCCGCCGAGGCCACGGCCCCGCGGGCAGTGAATTCGCCGATCGTCAAGAAACGGTTCCGGTTGCGACTCGAAACCCCAGTTGTAACGCTGCATATGCATGGGATAGGAAAGTGCGCTGGGCATCTGCAGGAAAAGATGTCTGTCGCTACCGCCCGCCTCCAGTAACAGGACGGATACATCGCTGTCTTCACTCAGACGATTCGCCAACACGCAACCGGCGCTCCCAGCACCCACGATGATATAGTCGATATTGGATTCGGCCATCGAGATTCCAGAACTTCGGGTGGCGCCCCGGCCACCTTCTTACAACAAGACTACGGTAACACGGTGCAGGCATTGAGAATTACAGAACCATCTCGGGAAATTGATGTTATTCACAATACCGATGTGCTTGTCGTCGGCTCCGGACCCGGTGGTCTGGCCGCAGCAATTGGTGCTGCCCGTGCCGGAGTATCGGTAACGCTGCTTGAACGCTTCGGTTGCTTCGGCGGCAACATCACGGCAGTCGGCGTCGAAGGCTTCGCATGGTACCGGCACGAGCAGACAGTCGACACCGAAGGCGTCGGCATCGAATTCGAACAGCGCGCCAAAGAAATGGGCGCAGGAACCGCCGAACCGCAATCGGATAGCTTCGCACTCGACGGCGAGGCGTTCAAACGGGTTGCCGACACGTTCGTTGAGGACGCCGGAATTACACCAATGCTGCACCGGCTGTTTGTTGCACCGATTATGGACGGCGATACGATTACCGGCGTCATTACCGAGAGCAAGGCCGGTCGCGAGGCGATTCTGGCGAAGCGAGTGATCGACGCTACTGGCGACGCAGATGTTGCCCATCGCGCCGGCGCAATTACGAAGAAGCACCCGAAAAAAGAAATGATCGGCGCATCGGTTATGTTTTCGATGTCAGGCGTCAACAAGAAGAAATTCATTGAACATGTCAAAGCGGATCCAAAAACATACGCCGACTGGGCCTATGGCGAATGGTCGGTTGAGACAAGCGGCAAAGAGGACGACATGTTTTCGCCTTTCTTAAGAAAGCCATTCGAGAAGGCACGCGAAGCAGGCCTCATTCCAGAAAACCTGGATACGATTGCTGGCACCTGGGGCGCGCTATATGACTCCGGTGACCTGACCTATCTGAACCTCGTACATTTGATGGGCTACGATGGCACGGATCCCAACGATCTCACACGTGGCGAAATGGAAGGGCGCCGGCAAGCCATGCTCGCAATTGAGGCCATGCGCAAATTTCATCCAGGTTGCGAGAACGCGAAACTGCGCAACTTCGGTATGACGATCGGCATCAGGGACACGCGGAAAATTGACGCGGTTTATAACATGACGGCACATGATGTACGCGAGCAGGCACGGTTCGATGACAGCATCGGCATCTTTCCCGAATTCATCGACGGCTACGGCATCCTGATACTGCCCACAACTGGCCGCTATTTTCATTTGCCCTATCGAACATTGTTGCCGCAAGGCGTCGAAAACCTGATTACGGCAGGGCGAATTACCGGCGGCGACAAAGACAGCCACGCCGCTACGCGCAACATGATGTGTTGCACAGTGACGGGCCAGGGCGCAGGAGTGGCAGCGGCGATCTCAGTGAAACATGAGCGGAGCCTTGCCGAAGTCAATATCGATTTGTTGCAGACTGAACTACTGCGTCAGGGAGTGCGCTTGCATTGAAGCTACCCGTTTTTATTTTCCTGGCGGTCATGTTGTCGCCAGCCGGCAGCGAAACGACGCGACCGCCGGCACCAGTACCAAAAGTAATTTTCATAATCATCGATGGTATCCCGGCGGATGTTATTGAGAGCGTGGCCACACCAAACCTGGATGCAATAAGCGGGCAGCGTGGCTATACGAGGGCATATGTTGGAGGTATGCCGGGAGAGCCGTCAGAGAGCCCTACGGTTTCGGCGGTCGGTTACAACAGTTTGCTCACCGGAACATGGTCAAACAAGCACAACGTCTGGGACAACGACGTCAGTCATCCAAACTATGGCTACTGGGATATTTTTAGAATCGCCAAATCCCACGATCCGTCGCTGCAGACCGCAGTTTTCTCTACCTGGTTGGACAACAGGACAAAGCTCCTGGGCGATGGCTTGGAAGCCGCCGGAGGTCTCAAGCTCGACTACCATTTTGACGGCTTTGAACTCGATACCGAACGGTTTCCGCATGACCTGATGGCCTATTACATCAGGGACATTGATGAGATCGTCGCTGACGAAGCGGCGCGGTATGTCGAAATCGAAGGTCCTGATTTATCCTGGGTATACCTGGAATATAGCGATGATGTCGGGCATAGATATGGTGACGGCCGGGAAATGATTGCGGCTGTGCAATTCATGGATGCCCAGATCGGCAAAATCTGGAGCGCCGTGCGATCCAGGCAGCAAACGCACAATGAAGACTGGATGTTATTGATTACAACCGATCACGGTCGGGACGCGGATACCGGCAGAGGGCACGGTGGGCAGACAGAAAGAGAGCGATTGATCTGGATCGTGACCAACAGCGATAATTTGAATTCTCGCTTTTATGAGTTGCCCGCCATTGTCGACATCCTGCCGTCCATTGCCAGGCACCTGCGATTGAAAATTCCTGCCGATATTCAGGCTCAACTGGATGGTCAGAGTTTTGTCGACTGACCATTCGAAGATTTGAGAATGCGCAGCCTTCCGCTCATTAATCTCTCTGTAACTGCGGGCAGGGTTCAGAAGATTGAGACAGCTTGCCGTGATATCGGCTTCATGAATATTGTCGGCCATGGCATTGCAGCGACAACCATTGCACAAGCGCGCACCGCTGTTATCAATTATTTCGAACTGCCCATGGATATAAAGCTCGGTGATCGCATAAGTCCGGATAACTATCGCGGATACATTCCGACGAACTTTTTCAACGCGAACAGTGGTGATGCAGTCGCGGATAATTACGAAGGCTACAAGCTTCACTTCGAGGTGCCGTCGGATCACCCGGTCTGTTCGGCCTGCGATTTGTATGGGCCGAACAAGTGGCCTGAAAATCCTCGGCACTTCAAACGGCACCTGCTGAACTACTGGCACGAATGCGACCGGGTTGCGACTGTGCTGCTAGGCGCATTGGCCGAGATTCTCGGCACGGCCAGAGGCCCGTTTCTGCAGTTATTCGCAACGCCACTGACCAACATGACCCTGTTGCACTACCCGCCACAGACTGCGGACTCATCCGCATACGGTATTCATCCGCATAAGGATACTGACGCGCTCACCATTCTTGCTCCTGATCCGGTTGGCGGCTTGTTCGTCAAGTGCCGCGACGACGACGAGTGGCTAAAAGCGGATCCGCCAGACGATGCATTGATAGTGAATATTGGTGACTTGCTTGAGTTATGGTCTGGTGGGTATTTTGTGTCTACGCCGCATAAAGTGGTCAACGCCGGCAGTGCTGAGCGATACAGTTTTCCGTACTTCGCCGTGCCGCGATTCGATACCATTGTTACGCCACTGCGCCCGCCTGTACCGGGTTTTGAGAGAGTTGACATACACGTAGGCGATGTATCGAGAGCCGTGTGGCAATCGAACTGGCCCGATGCAGCACCCATCGATGCGCGTTTTGATCCTGCCGTGTTTACAGGTCGACAATGACAGCCGTTGCAAAAATCGACGGCTTATCAGACACATTATTGCAGCGGTATATCCAGCTGGCCGTTCTCGTCGTTGCCGCAGGCGCAATATACCCGCTGATCTATTTACGACAGAATTTCGAAGTCACGATCCTCGAGTCATTTTCGATCACTGCCACGCAACTCGGCCAGTGTTACGCAATGCTCGGCGTCATTTTCGTGCTGACCTATATTCCCAGCGGCTGGCTTGCCGACCACGTCGCGCCACGCATCCTGATGTCGTTTTCGCTGGCCGCGGCGGGCCTTTTAGGCATTTGGTTTTCCGCCGCACCATCATTCCTCGAGCTGCAGATAATCTTTGCCGGCTGGGGCATTGCGACCGGCCTGACGTTCTGGTCTGCCCTGATCAAGGCCGTGACCGTACTGGCGCGCCCGGAGGAGCAGGGTCGTTTTTTTGGCATACTGGACGGTGGTCGGGGCCTGGTAGAGGCCATACTCGCGACCATCGCTGTTGCACTGTTCGCTTACTGGCTTGAAGGCCTGGGCCAGCCCGCAGACATCGCGCTGCGAAAAGTCATCTGGTTTTACATCGTATTCATGCTGTTGCTGTCTCCGGCCGTGCTGTTCCTCATAAAAGACAGCCGCACGTCGGTGCTGCCTGGGGATTCGGGCGGGGCAGACGTCAATTTTGCTGAAGACGTCCGTGTCATCTTGAGCAAAGTCGAAATCTGGCTGGCGGCCTTTTGTATCTTGTGCGGATACCAGCTGTTCTGGGCGACCTATTCCTTTTCGGCGTATATGCAACAGAACTATGGCCTGACTGCGGTTACTGTCGGCTCGATTACCGTTGCCAAGCTGTGGATGCGCCCAATCGGCGCAGCGACCGCCGGATTCGCCGGCGACTTTCTCGACCGGGAAAAGGTCCTGGCGATATTGCTGCTGCTCGCGTCGATATCGCTTGGCGGTCTGGTTATCCTGCCAATGACTGCGGGAATCCCAATGCTGCTGGCGGTGGTGCTGTCGATCGGCATTCTGACGTATGCTGTACGCGGAATTTTCTGGGCAACGCTCGAAAGTTGCAACATCGACAATCGTATCAAGGGTCTGGCGATCGGGGCGATCTCGTTGCTCGGCTATTCACCGGACATCTACTTGCCGTTGATCAGTGGAGCACTTGTGCAACGCTATCCTGGCCGACTTGGTTATGGCATCTACTTTGCTGGCATTGCAACAATGGGCGTGTTGGGCGCGCTATCAGCCTGGCGATTGAAAATTATCATCGCGCGGCGGGAAATCAATTAGGACCACGCAGCACGACGGAGGGATCGAATGTCATCAGGACCAGGCGTACTGAGAAAAATGGCGTTGCTCATCGGCTTGACGATGCTTCTGCCGCCTGTCGTTTTTGCCGAGCTGACGGTGCAGCGTGGCCCGACACCGATACTGCGCGGTGACGCCCAAGGCGACAATGACATTACGATCAACAATGGATTATTTGCGGTTGCCTTTGCCGTCGAGACGGCGCCGCCCTGGGGCGTGGCCCGCGGTGGCATCCTGGACATTGCGTTGATAAGAGACGGCGTCGTTGGCTATGATATTGCCTCGTTGGCGGACTTCATGCCGAACAGCTGGTCGAGCTGGCCCACGACCTACCAGCGCGTCACTATCGACCGTCAATCGCCCGACGAAGTGGTCATTAGAACGGAGCGTGACTGGGGTGAGGTCGAGCTCGTGACTTTCTACCGACTGCGTGACAACGACCCAAGAATCAACATCGTCACGACCATGGTCAATCACGGCAAACAGCCGCTGACGAACTTGTTGACTGGCTACGTCGTATGGCCCGATGGTGGTCACCTGTTCGGTGTTCCGGGACTCTCCGGAGTCACTTCCAGCAGCGAGGCGCAGGCATTCGGTGACTGGTCTGCGGCCTATGATGAGCAATGGGTGCTCGGCCTGCATGCACCGTTCTCCGAATTCGTCAGCTACGGCGGCCGCGATCGCTATCTTCCGCACACGCTGGCAGCAGGCGAAAGCAAGGTCTTCGAGGCGGTGTTGCAAATCGAAAACCGTGGCGACCTTGCTTTGCTCGTAAAAGAGGAGATCCGCGCGGCCGGTCTTGATTCCGGCAAGATTGCGGGTCTGGTGACCGACGCTGACGGTCGCAGAGTTGCTGCACCGGCCGTCATCGTGTCGCGACACGGCAAGGTGATTGCCTGGACGATTGGCGACAACGGGCACTACGACTTACAACTGCCTGTTGGGAAATACGAAATCTATGCAACAGCCAGCGGTTACTCACGTTCTGCCGCCGTTAATTTTTGGGTCGAGCACGACGCGGATTCCAGGCTGAATTTTTCCGGCTTGCAACCGCCCGGCTCGATAAATGTCGACGTGATCACGAAGCAAACGCACGAGCCACTGGACGCGCGAATCAGTATCGAAACTGGCAACGAGGCGACCATCAAATTTTTTGGCAAGAACACTTTTTTCACAGAGCTCGACACGCCCGGTCATGCCAAGATGACCATGGCGCCCGGAGATTACCAGCTGCGCATCTCGGCTGGCGCCGGTTTTTCGTCCATGCCGGTATATTACGATGTAACAGTCAAGACCGGACAATCTATTGATCTGCAAGCCGAAATTGAAGTTACGGCAAGACCGCAGGACCATGGCTGGTTCAGTGCTGATTTACACCACCATTCGGACGTTCTGGACGGTTTTTCGGAACCCCTTGACGTGTTGCGATCCGAGCTTGCATCAGGTGTCGACATTACGTTCCTCAGCGACCACGATTCCGTCATCAATAACGCCGAATTGAATCGATTGTCCCGTTCGCGTGGCTTCGAGTTTATTCCTGGCACGGAACTGTCGCCATCCTGGGCGCACTTCAACGCCTATCCACTGGACGACGGTGCAATCATCGAGATCGATATAGGCGCGTCGACCGTGCAACAGATTTTTGCAGAGGCACGTCGCATGGGAGCCGATGTCGTGCATGTGAATCACCCCTATAGCGAGTATGGGTATTTTCGGAGTCTCGAGCTGGAAGTCGAACACGACGGCAAGATCGATTCAGCGGTGCCGGGTGGGCTGGACGAGAGTTTCGACGTCATAGAAATTACGTCGGGCGACAACAGCTTGACGCTGCAACGAACCTGGCAGTTGTGGAACAACGGCAAGAGAGCGTACCTGGTGGGCGGATCCGATGTTCACGACGTCTGGAACGAAGAATCCGGAACGTCGCGCACCTATGTCTACATCGACGGTGATCTGAACGTGGACAGCTTCGTGGCAGAGCTGCAGCGCGGCCGCGCTTTCGCCAGCCAGGGCCCACTGGTGTTTCCGGAAATTATCTTTGGTGAGGAACTTTCGCATCCACGCGCCACGGACCTTACGTTGACCTATAAGCTGCAGGCAGCGGCAGGGCTCCACTCGGTACGTGTAATCGAGAGAGGGGTTGAAGTGAAGCGGCGCGAGTTCGACCACGAAACCACCGTCAAGCAGGTGACGTTTACGGTTCAACCTGCGACGGACACCTGGTATAGCGTCATCGTAGAAGATGCCGATGGCCGCCAGGCTTTCTCGAACCCGATATGGGTGCAGGTGGAGAAGTAAATACGATGACCTTGATTCTGACCATCGCCATCATCATAACGCTGCTGACTTCGGCGGTATTGGTTACGAAGTGGCGCAATGTTCGCTGTACCGGACCGATGCCGGTGTCACTCTTCACGTTCATGGCCATACTGTTTACATCGGGCCTTGATGTCGGATTGATCATGTTTCCATTGGTGGACTTTGAGGTATACCGTACCGAGGAGTTGTATGCATTCACAAATCCGCTGGCCATCGAGTTCGGTTTCTGGGGATTCCTGGTATGGGCGTTCTATTTCTTGACGACCTTTTATTTTTGCATCGTCGAGCCACGTCTCAAACTGTTTGAAATTCCAGCAGTTCGGATCACCAACAACATCGTCATTATCGGTACCTGTGCGTTTACGGCGTACCTGTTTCTTGTTTACCTGCCATCCTATGTTGACGGCATTAGTGATGTGGCACGCTTCGGCCTGGTTGCCCTCGTTGTCTTGCTGGCAGCGGCGTCCAGCACCGACATCAAATTTGTGAAGGTCTTAAGCGTCTCCTCCACGATACTGTTCTTTGTATTGATTGTCGGCGCCTGGCTTGCGGCAGGCATGGGCTTCGGCGGCCTGCTTGAATCAATGACCGGAATCGGCGGCTATTTCACGAACATCGATCGCTTTGTCTCCCCGATCACCGACTATCACCAGTTCTACCTGTACTGGTGGTTCGCGTGGAGCATCATGATCGGTCAGTTCGTGTCGCGCTTCGTTGGCGGACTAAAGGCCTGGCAGCTGATGCTGGCGCTGCTGGTCGTTCCATCCATTCCGATCGCAATCTGGTTTTCCGTGTTGTATTACTACTTCAGCACCGGCATTGAAGTTGGCGGCATCTTGCAACTGGCGATGGTCATTGTTGGCGTCATCTTCGTCATCAATTCGCTGGACTCATTGATCCGGCTGTATACCGACAACCTGAAGTTTACGGTCGAGCGCCTGGGGCGCCTGCCTTATATCGCCGGCAACTGGCTGGCTATATGCGCACTGGTATTGTTGTATCAGTTTACGCCACTGAAAATCGAATGGATCGGCCTGGTTGTTGTGGCCCTGTACGCGGCGGTTTATTACCTTGTGTTTACGCGTCGCCAGCAACTGTCGGGCATAGCGTAAACAGCCCACACTTCGTCTCACTGCAGCTCGGTCAGGGCCTGGTAGGTCGCAACTTTCATTTCATAGCGCGTATTTGTCGGTGCCAGGATTAGCTGCGTCATCAGCACGACGACGAGGTCTTCCTGCGGGTCGATCCAGAACTTGGTGTCGGCGACGCCGCCCCAGTGGTACTCGCCTCGCGACGAAATAACGCGGCTTATGCCCGGGTTCGTGATGACTCCAAATCCGAGTCCGTAGGACTGCCCGGGATACAGATGCAGTGCCGGAAACTCGTGCGCGCCATTGTTTCGGACCTCGTCCGTCAGGTGGTTCAACATCATGAACTGCACCGTTTTTGGCCCGAGAATCCGCACACCATCGTAGCGGCCACCCTGGCGCAACATCTCGCAAAAAATCATGTAGTCCATGGCCGTTGATACCAGTCCGGCACCAGCGGAGAAATAGGTAACATCTCGGAACGACCACATGGCGCCCCTGGCCGGTTCCGCCAGCAGATCGATGCGCTGCTCTTCGCGATTCCAGATATGGCTGTCGGCAAAGCGGTGTAATTTGTCGTCCGGCACGGAGAAGAACGTGTCTCTCATATTCAGCGGAGCGAAAATCCGTGCTTCAAAAAAAGTCTCCAGAGTCTGCCTGCTCAATTCTTCTACCAACGCACCAAGCACGTCGAATCCCACGGTGCTGTAATGGTAACGAGTGCCCGGTTCATAGCGTAGTGGCAACGTGGACAGTGTTTCTATGAAATGATCCAGGTCATGACTGTCCAGCAATCCAGATTCCTGATACAACTGATAAATCGCATTTGAGCGGTCCACTCTGTCACTCAGACCGGCCGTGTTCGTGAGCAACTGTTCGATCGTGATTTCCAAGCCTGCATCGACGGTCTCGCCATCCTTATACAAACCGAAATTGCCGAGCGAGGGCAGATATTTCGATACCCGGTCGGTCAACTGAAACCTGCCTTCCTCGTACAACATCATCATCGCAACAGACACGATGGGTTTGGTCATCGAGTAGATGCGAAACAGTGTGTCTTTTTGCATGGGCTGATTATTTTCCACGCCCATATTACCAACCGACTCGAAGTGCACAATCTTACCGTGTCGCGCAATCATGGTGACGAAACCAACATGCTTGCCCTCGTCGACATGACGCCGCGTGAATTCGCTGACCAGCTGCAGGCGTTCACTCGAAAAGCCAACCTCCTCAGGCGCAACTATTGACAGCGGCTCGGCCACCAACCCTGTTGACAGAAAAAGGGCTACCAGTGGCAGCGCGTTTCTCATTTCAATCTCCTTGATGACATGCGAGCCAGCACAAGAACGATCACGGTAACGGTAACGGTCAAATTGGCAGGACTGTCGTGTGCTTGATATCAGATAATACGATACTGGAGTTCACTTCCTGGATGCCCGGTAACTGCGAGAGCTTCTCAAAGAAGAATCGCTCGTAGGCCTTGATGTCCTCGGTCACGATGCGTAACAGAAAATCGACGTTGCCGAGCAAAACGTAACAGTCCAGAACTTCCGGATACTGGCTAACGGCGGCGGAGAAAGCCGCAAGATTGCCGCGCCCGTGCGAGGTCAGTTTTACGTGTGCGAATACCATCGTGTTGAGACCGACCTTCTCGCGATCGAGTTTGACGGGCTGCTCTACAATGACGCCTTCGTCGCGCAGACGCTGTATGCGACGCCAGCAAGCTGACTGCGACAGGCCGATCTTGTCACCGATGCCTGAGGCATTAATTCCTGCCGTTTTCTGCAGCAGTTCGAGAATTTTGCGGTCGATAGGGTCAAGATGAACGGGTTGCATGATTATCGGCGTTTATTACTATAATTACGCATAGATCATGCAGATATTACACACATTGCAAATGAAAAAGCAATGTCTGTGCCGGTTTGGCCGGATATTATTGTACGCCTCTTCTAAGGTGTATCAGATCAGGTGATGAGCGTGTTCGATCACTCCGAATTCGATCAGCATGAATCGCTGCATTACTTCCATGACGATGCGAGCGGCCTGCGCGCAATCATCGCCATTCACTCGACCGCACTCGGACCCGCCGCTGGTGGTTGTCGCCACTGGCAATACGCCAATGACGACGCGGCACTGACCGACGTGTTGCGACTGGCGCGTGGTATGACCTACAAGAACGCTGTTGCCGGCTTGCGTTTTGGTGGTGGCAAGTCGGTGATCCTCGCCAATGACGCAAAGTCGAAATCGGTAGAATTGTTCAGAGCGTTCGGCCGCGCAGTCGATTCTCTTGGCGGAAGATACGTTACGGCCGAAGATGTCGGCTGCAGCGTTGCCGACATGCGCCATGTAAACATGGAAACGAATTTCGTCTCCGGGTTGCCACAAGACGGCGAAGGTGCCGGTGGTGACCCTTCACCAATGACGGCCCTTGGCGTTTTTCTGGGCATGCAGTCTGCGGTTAAATTCAGGCTCGGCGCCGATTCCGTACGCGGCCTGCGCATCGCTGTGCAAGGCGTTGGCAGCGTAGGCCTGAACCTCTGTCGGCTGTTGCACGAGGCGGGCGCAACACTGATCGTCGCCGACGTCAATAACGACAATTTACAAATGGCCTGCGACGAACTGCCGTTGACCGCGATTTCACCAGTCGAGTTGCTGTCCAGCGACGTCGATGTGCTGGCGCCATGTGCCCTTGGTAATATCCTGTCTTCCCAGACGATTCCGGAACTGAAAGCCAAAGTCATCGCAGGCGCAGCCAACAACCAGCTCGCGACCGAAGCAGACGGTGCGCGACTCGCCGATATGGATATTCTGTATGCGCCGGACTATGTCATTAACGCGGGAGGCATCATCAATGTCGCGCACGAGTATTTCGGCGACAGCTCCGCAGCACATGTGCGCGCCGACGTCGAGAAGATTCCAGTGCGCCTCGATTCGATTTTCGCCGAGGCGCAAACTACATCACGACCGACCAATATCATCGCTGACGAACTGGCGCGCAAGATCGTGTCGGCTGGCGCGGCAAATCGTGCGGTTGTGGATTCGGCCACAACCCTACAACCTGCCTGACGGCATAAGGACTCGAAATAATATGCGTAAAAAATCGCGTCTGCATATCCCATCGTCATCGGCACGCCCAGGCGAAAAACCAGATTTTGAATACCTGAATCTGTCCCCGGCCGGCAGTGTCGATAAACCGCCGATCGACTCACGCACGCGCGACATAGAACACCTGAGCACCGGGCTGGTACGCGTTCTCGATGATGACCATCAGGCGCAGGGACCGTGGAACCCGGACATCGATCCCGCCGAATTGCAGACCGCGCTGCGCTGGATGCTTCTGAATCGCGTATTCGACCAGCGCATGTGGAAAATACAGCGACAGGGACGAATTTCCTTTTACATCGAAGCAACCGGTGAAGAGGCCATTTCGATCGCCCAGGCGATGGCTTTGCGCCCCGGCGACATGTGCTTTCCCTCCTACCGAAACCAGGGCTTGTACATGTATCGCGGCGTGAAACTAGTCGACATGATGTGCCAATGCCTGTCGAACACGCGCGACATGTGCAAGGGCCGGCAATTGCCGATCATGTATCACAGTCGCAAAGCCAACGTGTTCTCCATCTCCGGAAATCTCGGCACGCAATATCCGCATGCTGTCGGCTGGGCGATGGCGTCCGCTATCAAGGGCGAGGACCATATTGCGGCGTCATGGGTAGGCGACGGCAGTACGGCCGAGGCGGACTTCCATCATGCACTGACATTTGCCGCAATCTACCAGGCACCGGTGATTCTCAACGTCGTTAACAACCAGTGGGCGATCTCGACGTTCCAGGGGTTTGCCGGGGGCGAACGCCGTCCGTTTGCCGCGCGCGGGTTGGGCCTGGGTATCCCCGGCCTCCGCGTCGATGGCAACGACCTGCTTGCTATCTATTCAACAACACTCTGGGCTGCGGCTCGGGCACGACGCGGCGGCGGACCCACTCTGATTGAACTCGTTACCTACCGCGGCGGCGCGCATTCAACCAGTGACGACCCGACGAAATATCGGCCCAAGGACGAGTGGGCTTCTTTCCCGCTCGGCGATCCAATCGAGCGCCTGAAGCAACACCTTATTGCGCTAGGACACTGGTCGGAAGATCAGCACGAAAAGCTCGAAGAAGAACTTAAAGTCGAGGTTCTTGCCGCCTGGAAGGAAGCACAGCAGTACGGCACGATGACCGAGGAACCGTTCCTCGATCCGGCCACGATGTTCGACGACGTCTTCGCTGAAACGCCCTCAAACCTCGAATCCCAGCGCCGCTACATGCTCGAAATTGAAGGTTCCTAGCATGGCAAAGATGAACATGATTGAAGCCATCCGCTCGGCGCTCGACGTCCTGATGGACAAGGACCCCAATGTTGTGATTCTCGGTCAGGACGTCGGTTATTTCGGCGGCGTGTTCCGTTGCACCGATGGTCTGCAGCGCAAGTATGGCGAGCATCGAGTCATCGATGCGCCAATCTCCGAGGGCGGCATTATCGGCGCCGCTATTGGCATGGGCGTCAACGGCCTTCGACCCGTGGCTGAAATCCAGTTCGCCGACTACATCTATCCGGGCTTCGACCAGATTGTGAGCGAACTGGCGCGCCTGCGCTACCGAACCTGCGGTGAATTCTTTTCGCCGGTTACGATCCGCACACCTTGTGGCGGCGGCATTCGTGGCGGACAAACGCATTCGCAGAGTCCCGAAGCCATCTTCGCGCATATCAGTGGCATCAGGACCGTCATGCCGTCGAACCCCTACGATGCGAAGGGTCTGCTCATCAGCGCAATCGAATCAGATGATCCGGTCGTGTTCTTCGAGCCCAAACGCCTTTACAACGGACCGTTCGATGGGGATCCCGATAAACCCGCAATATCCTGGGTATCGCATCCGAAGGGCGAGGTGCCCGAAGGCTATTACACGGTACCTCTGGACACGGCGGAGATTATCAAAACCGGTGAAGAACTTACGATTGTCACATACGGTACGCTCGTGCATGTCGCGCAAGCCGCTGCCGATGCGGTCGGCGTCGATGCGGAAATAATTGACGTGCGCAGCCTGGCACCACTTGACGTAAAAACTCTCGTCGATTCCGTTAACAAAACAGGTCGCTGCCTGGTCGCACACGAAGCAACCCGCTTTGGCGGCTACGGTGGCGAGCTTGTCGCGCGAATACAGAAAGAGTGTTTTTACAGTCTCCAGGCACCGATCGGACGCGTCGCAGGGTGGGACACGCCCTACCCACACGCGTTCGAGTGGCAGTATTTTCCAGGCAAGAAGCGGCTGATCAACGCCATTAACAAGATGATGGCAGCGGCATGAGCGAGTTCGTCTTCAAGCTGCCGGACCTCGGTGAAGGTACCGTCGAATCTGAGATAGCCGAATGGTTTATCAGTGTCGGCGATCAGGTTAATGAAGAGGATATCGTCGGCACGATGATGACCGACAAGGCTGCCATTGAGCTCTCATCACCTGTCTCGGGTAAGGTCATTAAACTGGCGGGCGAGCCCGGTGATATGGTCGCGGTGGGTGCTGCGCTGGTCGTGTTCGAAATTGAAGCGGCAGCAGAAGCTGCAGGAGCGCCGCGTGATAATGATCGCCCGATTGACGGGCTCCTACCGGGCGAGGCTCAGACCAACACCATGCCTGCGAAGTCAAATAGACAGACCCGTGTCCTGACCTCGCCGGCCATACGGCGTAGAGCTGCTGACGCCGGTATCGACCTGGCGTTGATACCCGGTACCGGCCCCGGCGGGCGCATTTCCCGCAAAGATTTTGATCAGTACATCAACGAGACTGTTGCAGCCCGCTCCCGTCAGGCGGGATCGAGACATGCGGGCGATGACGTCCATGAGCGCAATCGTGATCACACGGCGCCCCCACGAACTGAGCCGGCATCCGGAACGACCGAGATCAAGATCATCGGCCTGCGGCGCATCATCGCCGAGCGCATGTCTGCGGCAACACGCGAAATACCCCACTTTACTTACGTCGAGGAAATCGACATCACCGAACTCGACGCACTGCGCAAGCACCTGAACGAGAAAAACGCGGGCAGTGCCGAAAAACTGACGCTGTTGCCATTTCTCGGGCTGGCGTTAATTCGAGTTCTGAAAGATTTCCCGCAATGCAACGCGACCTATGACAAGGAACGCAATGTACTCTTGCAACACGCAGACGTACACCTTGGCATTGCGACGCAGACGCCGGACGGGCTGAAGGTGCCCGTTGTTCGTCATGCCCAGACGCGTTCCATCGATGATCTTGCCAACGAAATGCGCCGCGTATCCGCGGCCGCACGAAACAACAGCATCGCTAAAGATGAGCTGACCGGATCGACGATCACGATAACGAGTCTCGGTAAACTCGGCGGCATCGCATCGACGCCGATCATCAACATGCCTGAAGTCGGCATCATTGGTGTCAATCGCGCTACAGAACGTCCGGTCGTCTTAAAGGGTCAAGTCGTCGTGCGCCTGATGATGAACCTGTCGTCTTCTTTCGATCATCGCTTCGTCGATGGCTACGATGCGGCCGCTATGATTCAACGCATCAAGGAGTTGCTTGAGCATCCGGCGACGATCTTTCTACCCTAGCTACAGTTGCCGCACGACCTGCAAGAAATCCCTGCACCGGGCATAAGGAATCGAGCCTGACATTTTCAGTGGCAAGCTTTTCCGCAAAATTCCTGTTAATGCGTCCTTGTGAAGACCCGACCCGGATTCAGCAGATTTTTGGGATCGAGGTTTTTTTTCAAGGTTCGCATCAACTCGATCTCGGTGGCGGAGCGGCTGTGTGACAACCAGTTTAGTTTTTCGGTGCCGATGCCGTGCTCGGCTGAAACCGACCCGCCAATGGCGGTGAGTGGCGCATAAACACACTCATCACTCGCGTCGTGGAAATCGCCCGTCTCATTGGGTTGCACAAAGAAATGCAGATTGCCATCGGCGACGTGACCAATCGTATAGCACTCACCGTTGGGCCAGCGCCGCGAGACGTTGCTTTTTACATCCGCGACGTAATCATCCATGTCACGTATCGGCAAACTAACGTCATAGAGGTAAACGGGTTCGGGTTCGAGGATGGCTTCGAAGTTTTCGCGAATCTCCCAGATTGCACGAGCTTCGGCTGCCGATTTCGGAATGACAGCGTCGACGATCAACTGCTCGTCCAGGGCGCTGGCCAATACAGCTTCGAAGCGCTCTGCCCCAGCATCCGGATCCCCTCCTTCTGACTGCAAGACCACGTAATAAGGGTGGTCGCGTGACATCGGCGCACGATGACCGCCTTTTCCGGTCACGGCTGCGAAATAGTCGCCCCACATGATCTCGAATGCACTCAGCGTGCCGGCGAGTTGTTGCTGCACGTGATTAAGGAACGCCGAAACTGCATCGAAGTCACGCATCGCGACGATCGCATCTTGCCGGCTGGCCGGTTGCGGAAACAAACGCAGTACCGCCCGCGTAACCACACCGAGTGTTCCTTCAGTGCCGATGAACAGTTGTTTGAGATCGTAGCCCGCATTGTTTTTCAACATGCGATTCATGGACGAGATTACGGTACCGTCGGCGAGTACCGCTTCGAGCCCCAGCACGAGATTGCGCATCATCCCGTAACGCAGCACGTTGATGCCGCCCGCGTTGGTCGCAATATTGCCGCCGATCGTGCAGCTGCCGCGCGCACCAAGGTCCAGTGGAAAATACAATCCCTGTTCTGCGACAGTTTCCTGAACGATCTGCAGTATTGCCCCCGCCTCGACAACAGCCGTACAACCAATGACGTCGATCTCGTCAATTCGAGTCATTTTCTCGAGCGACAAAACGACATCGTCCGGAGTCGACTCCGCAGCGGCAACACAATTCGTGAGTCCGCCTTGTACTACGACGGATTGTTCATGGTCGTGACAGCAATGCAGAATAGCCGATACTTCGTCCGTAGAAATTGGCAAGACAATGGCTTTCGCTCGCGTCGGGTCGTGATTCCAGAAACTGGTTGGCCGCTCGGCGACCGAGTCCCCGGTCATGATCCGGCCAGCACCGACGACGTCCTTCAGTTTCTCTATAATCTTGCTCATGATCGGTAAGATTGCCGCATAATTCAGTGTGCCATGGAGAACTGGTACTCCGTCAAGGTGATAAGAACAAGAATGTCGCTGAAAAAAATACAACTGCAGCCGCCGTATCTGCTGTTTCTGGGTGACGTCCCCGACGATGGCCATGCCAAAACGGGCCATGGTATCGCTTATTGGCGACCTGAACTGTGCGCAGGACAGATGCGCCTGCCCGGCTGCCCGGTCGATACTGGCCTGCCTGAGCTCAGCGTCGAAGAGGCGGTCACGGCCGGCGTTCGCACCGCAATTATCGGCATCGCGTCAACCGGTGGTCAGCTGGAGACTGCATGGATGCCACAACTGATCGCGCTCGCCCGCGCCGGAATCGACATCGCTTCGGGCATGCACAGTAAATTGAACGACACGACAGATCTCGTTGCCGCGGCCAAAGCAGGTAATGCCACGCTGATTGATATTCGCGTGCCGCCCCAGGACCTGCCCGTCAGTCGTGGCCGCAAACGCAGCGGCAAGCGTGTATTGACCGTCGGCACGGATTGCGCAATTGGCAAGAAATACACCGCGCTTGCATTACACCAGGAGTTCAAAAATCGCGGCATCAAAGTGGATTTTCGAGCCACGGGACAAACCGGCATCATGATCGCAGGCGAAGGCATACCGATCGATGCCGTCGTGGCTGACTTTGTCTCCGGCGCAGCCGATGTGCTGTCGCCTGACAATGACGCCGATCACTGGGATGTGATTGAAGGACAGGGTGCGCTGCTACACCCAAGTTATGCCGGCGTGAGCCTCGGCCTTTTGCATGGCTCACAACCTGACGCCGTCGTGCTCTGTCACGAAGTGGGTCGCGCCTATCTGCTTGGCCTCGAAGGCATCTTCGTCGTGCCACCACTGAAGCAGGTTATCGACATCGTTCTGACATCCGCCAGGATCACGAATCCGAATTGCATCTGGGCCGGAATCAGCGTCAATACATCGAGTCTCGATGACACGCAACGTCAATCGTATCTCGGAGACCTGGAAAGCAAATACGGCCTTCCCTGTGTCGACCCGGTCGCCACGGGCATGGCGAAGATTGCCGATTTCCTGTTGGAGAACGTCAAGTGAAGCGTCAGGTATCGGCTCATCTCGAGAACTGGATGGCATTGATCCCATTTCGGATTGCCCGGCAGACCTCGGACGACTTTCCGTGCGTGGTCTGCGAGATAGGCCAGGATGGTCGCATCGGCCGCGGCGAAGCGCTCGGCGTTTACTATCTTGGCGAGACCGAGAAATCAATGTTGGCGCAGCTCGATTCAATAGCCGGCGATCTTGCCGGCGGTGCGGGCCGCCAGGAATTGCTCGAATTGTTGCCGCCTGGCGGCGCACGATGCGCCGCCGATGCGGCGCTCTGGGATCTTGAAGCGCAACTTTCAGGAACCTCTGCCTGGAACACGGCCGGCGTTGCCCCGGACCCCATCGAGACCGTCTTCACGATCGGTCTCGAAGCCGAGCCCGAAGAAATGGGCGCACGCGCCGCGGCCGCCGCCGACCTGACGTTGTTCAAGATCAAACTGAATAACGACCGGCCCGTTGAACGCGTTGCTGCCATTCGCGATGCGCGTCCTGACTCACGACTCGTCGTCGACGTCAACGAAGCCTGGAACTTCGAGCGACTCAAAGAAGTGGCTCCCGAACTGGCCGCGCTCGATGTCAAGATGATCGAACAACCGTTGCCACGCGGTAAGGATTCCGAACTCGAGGATTACGCATCACCGTTACCGCTGTGTGCCGACGAGTCCTGTCAGGACACTACTGATCTCGACGACCTTGTACCTCGCTACCAGATGATCAACATCAAACTCGATAAGACCGGAGGATTGACACACGGTCTCGAACTCGCACAGGCGGCAAGAACAAAAGGTCTCGGATTGATGGTCGGCTGCATGGGCGGAACGTCACTGTGCATGGCACCCATCCATGTCCTCGCGCAACTGGCCGATTTTGTCGACATCGATGGTCCACTGCTGCTGAAGCATGATCGCTTGGGCGGGTTCGACTACGACTGCGGCATGGTATCCCTGCCCGACAAACGCTTCTGGGGGGTTTAATCTTCGAAAGTGGCAACAACTAACGGCTTGCTCGCACTCACCGCCGCACGTTTCATGCCCTGCGAGTTGTAGATCATGGCAATGTCGCCGTTTTTAGTGACAGCGATGACACCTGCTTCACCGCCCAGACCTTTGACTTCGGCAAGCATTTGGTCAATCGCTGCATGCAGTGACGTACCGGATCGAACTTTGCACGCAATCGAAATTGCGCCGCCTGCGCGGATAATGTGCTCGCCCGTACCGGTGCAGGAAATTGCAACACCATCGTCAGCCCACGTACCTGCACCGACTAGCGGCGTGTCACCCACTCGGCCTTCAAGTTTTGCGAAGGTTCCTCCGGTTGATGTGGCCGCCGCGACCTGGCCCGACTGATCGAGAGCGACGGCACCGACAGTGCCATGTTTTTGTTTCTTGATTTCATCCGCCGTCACGCCGACAGGAAGCATGTAGTAATGCTCAGTATCGGCAACTTCCTCGAATTTATGTTGCCGCGCAAATGCCAGCGCACCGTTACCTGCAAGCATGATATGGACCGTCGACTCCATCACGCCGCGCGCTACCTGCACCGGGTTGACGACATCGCGAATTGCGGCTACGGCCCCCGCCGCACGCGTCGACCCGTCCATGATCGATGCATCAAGCTCGACATATCCAGCCGAGTTCGGCGCCGAACCCCGCCCAGCTACATACAAACCACAGGTCTCCATTTTGGCAACCGCGTGTTCGACAACATCCAATGCGGTGCTGCCTGAGGCCAGGCGGGATTGACAATCCTCCACCAGCTCACGCAAATGAGCTTCGGTAAGCGAATAATCACGTCCGGCTACAGGGCCGGCACCGCCGTGTAACGCTATGGCGTATTTCTGGCTGTTAATGGCCGATCTCCGGCATCGAACTGGCGCTTAAGTTTACCGCCTGGATCCGGCTGCGCACAGGCCACAGTAAAGAACATCGCAAAAACGCATGCAACGAAGTAATTAGGGCTCTACAATTACTCCTGCCTGGACGAGAACAGGCTATCGGGACATTACTTAGCATGCCGACCTCTATCAAATCAGTCGCTCTGATCGGCTCGTACCCGCCGAGACAGTGCGGTATCGCCACGTTCACGTCTGATCTTGCTGCCACTATTGTCGACAACGATCCGGATATTGACTGCATAATCACCGCCATGAACGATCGGCGTGAGGGTTACGTCTATCCGAGCGCTGTGAAATTTCAAATCAGCCAGGAAAAACTGAATGAATACCATCTCGCCGCCGCTTTCCTGAACCTGAGGAACCCGGATGTCGTCTGTCTACAGCACGAATATGGAATATTCGGCGGTCAACGCGGTAGCTTCATCGCCGAACTTGCAAAGAATCTGAAAAGCCCCCTCATTACTACACTACACACGGTACTGAAAGACCCTCAGCCGGAGGAGCGCAAGATAATCGACCAGCTATCGGAATTATCCAACCGCCTGGTTGTGATGAGTGAGCGCAGTGTCGATTTTCTCAGAAACATTTATCAGGTCCCGGCGAGCAAGATAGCTCTGATCCACCATGGCGTTCCTGATGTGCCTTTTCTGGATCCGGATCCGTGCAAGAACAAGGTTGCCGCAGCAGACAAAACAGTCATCCTGACGTTCGGTTTGCTCTCACCGGGCAAAGGCATCGAATTCATGATCGATGCTTTACCCGATATCATCAGATCACATCCGGAAGTACTTTATTTCGTGGTTGGCGCCACACATCCTCATTGCAAAGCCGAAAGTGGCGAGGATTACCGCCTGAGCCTGCATCACCGGGCAAAAGAATTGGGCGTCGGCGACAATGTTGTGTTCCACGATCGGTTCCTGGAGCGCGATGAATTAATCGAGATCATCCGCGCCGCCGATATCTACGTTACACCCTATCTCAATGAGGCCCAGGCCGTATCCGGCACACTGGCCTACGCAGTGGGCGCTGGCAAAGCCATCGTATCCACTCCTTACTGGCATGCACAGGAAATGCTGGCTGATGGACGCGGCAGGCTTGTGCCCTTCAAAGATTCCGCAGCTTTATCGCAGGAGATAAACAGACTCCTGGACTTCCCGCGCGAGCGCCTCGAGATGCGCCGCGCTGCCTATGAATACGGCCGGCCCATGGTTATGAAGGCAATGGGCCGCCGTTATCTTAGCTTGTTTGCCGAATCTAAAGCGCAATCAGCGCTTACAGGCAAGCTACCGGCACTGGCTACGCTGAATCAGCGTGAGCAGCGATTGCCGCAGATTGAATTGGCGCATCTACGCCGGATGACCGACTACACCGGAGTATTTCAGCACGCAAAATTTACGGTTCCCAACCGCTCGTACGGTTATTGTGTTGACGATAATGCCCGGGCGCTTATCGTTTCTGCGCGAGCGCATGATCTGGACAGGACCGATACCTCGCTGACGGAAATGTCGTCGATCTATCTCAGTTTTCTGGATGATGCATTCGATTCAGAGACCGGACGATTTCGCAATTTTATGTCTTATGAGCGTAAATGGCTGGAGTCCTTTGGCTCCGAAGATTCTCATGGGCGTGCACTGTGGGCCTTGGGCGTCATGGCTGGCTGGGGGCGGAACTCTGGTCAAGTCTCCCTCGCTGTGAAACTCTTCCACAATGCACTGCCAGCGCTTGCGTCATTTTCAGATTCCCGCGCTATCGCATTCCCTATACTCGGATTGCAGGCCTACTTGCGCCGATACGACAACGACCATGAGGTTCGTGAGCTACTTGTGTCGTTGGGTCACAGACTTCTGCATCGATTCAGGCAAAACGCCAGCAAAGACTGGCAATGGCACGAGACGATGTTGACCTACGACAATGCACGGCTGCCCGAAGCGCTGCTGGCCTGTGGTCGCGTCAGCCATGACGAGCAGATGGTGGCGACCGGTCTGCGTGTGCTCGAATGGTTACGAGACATCCAGATTGATGCATCCGGCGGTTGGTTCGCACCGGTAGGCAACCAGGGTTGGTATCCCGAAACCGGCAGCAAAGCACAATATGATCAACAACCTCTCGAGGCGGCCGCCATGATTGGCGCCTGTATCGAAGCCTACGAATGCACCCAGCAAGAGGATTGGCTGCAGTTGGCATTGGCCTGTTTCAACTGGTTTCTCGGCAAAAACGACCAGCATATTAGTCTTTACGATCACGCGAGCGGCGGCTGTCGCGACGGACTCATGCGCGATGGCGTCAATGAAAATCAGGGTGCGGAGTCGACGTTGTCATACCTGATGTCCCTGATTGCCATTTACAATGTACGTGGACTGACCGGCGCAAACCTGGGCCCCGCGAAACCGCGGTTGTGAGACGAATTATCTGAGCCTCCCGAGATGCAGTTGCAGTTGCGGAGACGCCTTGAGCCGGGACAACAGATCGGGAATTGAGGCGGTGGCAACTCGGCATCTCTGATCTGCAATGCCATAAGGAATGATCAAGGTGTCGCCGTGAATCATGTTGCCGCAGGAATAGACCACGTTAGGCACGTAACCGTCCCGTTCCTGCTCATCGGGAATCAATATCGGTTCCTGCATCCGACCGATGACTCTGGACGGATCATCAAGGTCCAATAGTTCGGCCCAGATGCTGTAGCGGCGCATCGGTCCGACTCCGTGAAAGAGTGCAAGCCACCCCGTGGATGTTTCCACCGGCGATCCACAGTTACCTACCTGGACAAACTCAAACGGATGCATCGGCTTTTGCAAAAGCTGCGCCTCGTTCCAGAAGAGCAGGCTATCCGAGAACATGATGTAATTATTGACGCCATCCTGGCGTGACAACATGACGTATTGGCCGTTGACCTTCCTCGGAAACAACGCCATACCCTTGTTGTGTACAGAATCGCCGCTCAGCGTGTGAAACTTGAATGTCAGGAAGTCGCGAGTTTCAAGAATCTGCGGCAGTATGTCAGACCCATTGTATGCGGTGTAAGTCGCATAGTAAGTGACTGAGCCATCGTCATCGACGAAGCGCACAAATCGTGCATCTTCGATTCCTGAACTTTCGTTTTCGGTCACAGGAAAGAGCACCCTCTCGGAGATGGGTTCCTCGCGGCGAAATATGACTTCGTAGTTGGAACGTGCCAGCCATAGCGCCGTATCAATCGCATGCTGCTTATCGACCAGGCGAAACTTGGTAGAGCGGAGTTTCTTGATCTGCAGTTCCAACTCATCAAAAGTGAACGATTCCCCGAGGCCCTCCAGGAGGTGATTCATGACACGATCACGTGCACCTATCTCTTCGAGCTTGCGTCGAAAATGAAGCCGGTCATAGACAGGGTCCGTGTGTATCTCCGGCGTGGCTATATATCGACTGACAGGATCAAAATACATGTCGTTGCTGGCATCGATAATGCCACTGCGAAATTCAATCGAAGAAACATGACCTTCCCCCGTTGCCCTGATGCTCATGATGAATCGCTGTGATCCGTCTTCAACATCTTCCTGGTCGGGATGGGGAACGATCGCGGGATTAAAAAATGCAGCTGACTCGACGGAGTATTCCTGCGTAAAGTAGGCACCAAGCAAAAGACGCTGGTCCGATGACAAAGTGGCCTGTTGCGGCACGTATTCTGCGATACGCTCAAAATTTCTCTCAAGAATCGCCCGAAAGTTTCGATGACGTGCCGCGAATCCTTCCATTACTTCATCGAGCACATAAAGTACCTCATCCTCGCCAAGCACCATGACCTGCTCAATCAGGGCCTTGATCCGCGATTCGTCACTCGGAATATGCGGCCGCGTGATTACACGGCAGCTGTCGCCGCCCAGCAGGGACGGCTGTCGCTTTACTACTAGTTTACGTTTCTCTTTGACTCTCATTTTGAGGATTGCGCACTGACGCCAACTGACTGACAATGTTCGCACGTCACCGACTTTGAACAATAGATAAGTAATTATAGCCGCGAGTCCCAGCAGAAGCTCGCGACTCAACACTCACAATGAGAATTTAATCACCGCAGCATGTCCATTCGTATCGCCATCCTCAGCCCCGTTTCGTGGCGGACCCCGCCCCGCCACTATGGCCCCTGGGAATCCGTTGTTAGCCTGCTCACCGAAGAATTGGTCACCCTGGGCCTGGATGTTACTCTTTTCGCCACCGCAGATTCCCAAACCAAGGGCAAACTGGTCGCGGTGTGCCCGCGCCCTTATTCTGAGGATCCTGCCATTACACCGAAAGTCGCTGAGTGTCTGCATATATCAGAGGTCTTCGAACGATCAGCGGATTTTGACCTGATTCATAACCACTTTGATTTTCTGCCGTTAAGCTACTCCGGGTTAGTTGAGACGCCGGTCATATCCACAATCCATGGTTTCTCGTCAGCATCGATTATTCCCGTGTATCGAAAATACAATGCCCGTGGCCATTATGTTGCGATTAGCGAGTCAGACAAATCGCCGCAACTCGACTATATAGCCACGATTCATCATGGCATTGATATTTCGCAATTCGCTTTCTCGGGCGCTAAGGGCAAGTACCTGCTGTTTTTTGGTCGAATTCACCCCGACAAGGGCGTACGTGAGGCGATTGAGGTGGCGCGACGCGTGGGAATCAAGCTGGTGATTGCCGGCATCATTCAGGATCACGATTATTTTGCCACCCAGGTCGAACCGCATATTGACGGCACAGCCGTGGAGTATCTGGGGTCCATCGAACAGCATCGAAAAGCGGACGTGTTGGGTGCGGCGCAGGTATTGTTGCACCTGATCAGTTTCGACGAGCCCTTCGGCTTGAGCCTTATCGAAGCCATGGCCTGCGGAACACCTGTCATTGCGTTTCGTCGTGGCTCGATGGCGGAAATAATCCGACACGGTGAAACGGGCTACATTGTTGACGACATTGACGAGGCCGTACAAGCAGTGGCGGCGGCTGAGACAATCGACCGATCAGCCTGCCGAGCTGATGTTGAACGACGATTTACGAACACACGTATGGCACGCGACTATATTCGCGTTTACGAACAAATTCTGAGCGGGCAAGCACACGATGATCAATAAGCCATTGGTGACGCGCTACGAGGGTAATCCGATCCTCACGAAGCACGATATTCCCTATGCCGTGGAAACAGTTCACAACGCGGCAGCAACGAAGTTTAACGACCAATACATCCTGTTGTTTCGCTCGCACTTGCGCAACGGGCGATCGATTATTGGCATCGCACGAAGCGATGATGGTTACACATTTCGTGCAGATCCCGAGCCGTTCATGGAGCCATCCAGCGAGATCGGATTTGCAGCCCATGAGGAATACGGTATCGAGGATCCTCGAATCTGCTCAATCGGTGACGAGTACTACATTACCTATAGCGTCTATTCCAGGTTCGGTGTGAGAATTGGACTTGCAGTCACTCGCGACTTCGAATCCGTTGAAAGATTATCGATAGTCAGTCAAGCCGATATGCGTAACGTCGTGATTTTCCCGCAGACCTTTGACGGGCTTTACGCACGACTTGATCGGCCGCACTCCGAAATCAACCCCTGGTGCATCTGGTTATCCTGGTCGCCGGATCTGATTCACTGGGGCAACTCGGTGCCCGTCATTCAACCGCTCACATATCACTGGGACGAGATGAAAATTGGTCCGGGTGCGACACCTGTTAAAACTGCATCGGGATGGCTGAATATTTTTCATGGTGCGTTTCCGACGATGGACGGCGCCGTGTATCGGCTGGGCGTGGCGCTGCACGACCTTGCCGACCCCACCAAGGTCCTCGGCGTTGCGGACGATTGGATCCTGGCACCCGAAGATCCGTGGGAGCTCACCGGTTACGTGCACAATGTTGTCTTCACTTGTGGCGCCATTGCCGAGGACGACGGATCGCTGAAAATCTACTGGGGTGGCGCAGACACTGTCATGTGTGTCGGCACTGCGAATATCGATGACCTGGTCCAGTTGTGTCTGACCAGCAACAGACCGCCTTTGTCGTAATGCTTTGCAGCTTACCTGGACCAGCAATCCTGCCAGACAACCCCGGCATCCTGACCCGTCACATTTTTGAGTCCGGTATTTGTCAGTGTGAAGCTGCCGCATTTGTCATCGGCCTGCGCTCCGGTCGGTGTGGCCTGCAACGTGAATGTGGACGCGGTCGCTGCTTGAATAGTAAGGCTATAGGTCTGGGTTCCACCGTCAATGGGATACGACGCCCGTTCGGATTCGGCAGTGGACGCAAGTGCCGTCGTTCGACCCCCCAGCCCCAGTTGTCGCCATCAGGGAATCCACGGATTGCATATCGTCTGATGTAATATCGGCGCTCGTCAGATACTGTCCCGTACCAAATATCACCATGGCGTTGGGTGCGTTTGAATTTGTTGTTGCAATATTCTGGTTGCGAACAACGACGGGTGTCGAAGTGATTTGCTGATCGGCTGGGCTGTAAACAACGGCTTGGGGTTTGGTCCTTGCTTGTAGGCAACGTCCCATTGACCGGCGTTTGATCCGGATAAATCAAAGACCCAAAGATTGCCTTGCAGATCGCCTGCGTAAACACGATCCGCAAATCCGTCGCCATCCGAATCGACGACCGCAGGCGCTGATAATCCGTTGCGGTTTATCGTGCTACCTGCTCCGGTTGTGATTTCGATATAGTCGGAACCGGCGCTCCACGTGCCGTCCAGGCCGCCTTCCAGGAATAGAATAAATAATTTGGCTTCACCACTGCCGGTGTCGTTGTAGCCGTTACCGATGATGGCTGCCCAGCGGATCGAGTTGCTGGGGCCTTGGAGCGGCACAATTGCCGGGCGGCTAAACGTATGCCCGAGGTCAATGTCATCGGCACTCGAAAATTCCCACATCACCGTATCGGCCGGTCGATTACCACCTTCCGAGAAGTACGCAGGGTCAGTGACGTCCAGCGCAAACAAACCTTTGCCGCCACCGCGCAAGCTGCCGACCAGTATTGTTTTCCAATGGGTAGAGCCCGTAGCCGTGGTTTTGACATAGGCATCCGCGATCGTCACGGTCAGGTCCACGTAGTAACGGTGCGTGTAGGAAGGTTCACTCAGCGTATGTAATCCGTCCGCCGCGCCGTCTGAGAACAGCGTGCCGGGAATGTAGGCCATGACCTCCTGGCCACCTGTTTGTGAGAAAGCGTGCAGCATGCCATCGTTGCTGCCTACGTAAATGACGCCCTCCCGGGAGGCATTGGCCATCCGGAATTCGCTATAGGTATCGCCCGCAGTACTCGGAAATGGGCTGACGTCGGGCCAGTTCGATTCGGGCGCGCCGGCAAAGACCGGCCCCGAATGGATAATGTCACCCAGTCGGCCATCCCGCGGCCTGAATCTCTTGGTATTAAAGGTATTCGCGCCATCGTAGTAATTACAGGCAGTGGGTGACGAGATCTCACAACCGCGATCGCCACGAATGTAAGCATGTCTAGCCATCCCCGAAGCTTCATTATCCAGTGCGCCGCTGGCATTGGTACGAAAATCATTTTTCTGAGTAGTTGAAAGCTCCGACCATTGAAACGCGATACCGTCCGAACCATCAAAACTAAGCAGTATGCGAGGATCAGATTCGATATTGCGCTCGCGGAGCACATTGGCCGCAGACCAACTTTGACTCGCGCTAATAGCGCCAGTGTTAGGGTCGAGATCGAACGACAACAGATCGCCGCTCCAGCGTTCGCTGTTAAAGAGTGCCAGATACACTTCGGAATTTGTGCTCAAAGAGCTTGTGTTGATAGCAACCGAGGCAGCTGAGCCGATACGCCCTTGAATGGCTCTTAGCGCGCCACGCATACCAGAGATAAGTTGTCCGGGGTTTTGTGCACTTAGAAATTCCCCTCTCCCGTTCCAGGCCGAATGGCGCAGATCGTCAATCTTCGCGAGATCTGTATCCGGCGTGGGCCAGGCAAAAGGATCTGTCGTGCTGGCCGGCATCGAAGTAATGCTGCCTTCGACACCAAAAGCGACCGCATAGGTCACCATGTGTTGCGCCTCGTTGTCGTCGATACCTCCCGGCGGCGGATGAAGCCTGTTGTCGACACTGGGTCGCAAATCTGTTTCGTAATATTCCATCGCGACGTCAGCCAGGGTATCGCTGTTCGAGTCTCCATACGGACCGCTGGCATCGCTGTCCCACTCCGAGTCGTTATCGCCATCTGTGTTGCCAAGACTGCTGAACGAACCGTTGTAGTATCCGTCCGTCATAAGCACCGTAAAGTTCTGTTGGCATTCGCCGCCGGAACCTTCTGGCAGCGCCGGGCAACTGCCGAAAAAGGAATTTGGTTTGCAACCCAGGTATTTGCCACCGTTGTCCAAAGCCGATCGCAACGGTGTGCCTCCCGATGCCCTAAAGGTGTACAGAGAATCCAGTAATTCTGCCTTGGCGCCGGAGCTGGGGTCCGCATTCATTGATGCAATCGCGATATTGACAGAATCATTGTTGTGCAGCGTGACCATGCCCATGCGCGAGTTCCTGGCACTGGCAATGACTTGTCCGTAGGCTGCTTTGGCCACATATTCACGCTTACGGTAATAGCTGAACCAATTCGCGAAATTTTGTATTTCTTCGCTGTACGTACATGCAGGGGCCGCAGCGCAATCGGTACGGTTTAGGCTGCCGATATAGATAACAGTAGCCGCTCGGATTTCAACCAGTTTATGTATATCAGTATCGTCGACAACGCCGTCAGCATCGCTGTCTATCCAAGTATAGTATCGCGCCGGATAAAAATCGTTGACGGTAAAGGTGCCCGAGATACCAGGGCAGTAGGTCGTTGTATAGGTGGTCTCTACAGTCAGGTTACGCGAACCGGCACTGGGTGAATACGGGTTGTACAACGCGGCTACCGGAATAGCATTCGTATAAAGATTATTATTACTGTCTTCGCCTGCCCATGGCGTGTAAGTAACGCTTGGGTCGTAATAAAGCCGGTTGTAGTCTTTGTTCCAGGCGCGCCATACACCGCTATAGGGTGCCTCGATGCCACGAGCATCTAACTCCTCCTCGGTGGCCATTACCCAGAAGAAATCGTTGTCGGGAGCAGGCTGAGCGTAATAATAGGCACAGCCAACATACATGATGCCACTGTCTTCCGTGGTCATTAAACCCCAATCCATGCTGCTCGAGTCGTCGAGCATGAGCAAAATATTCGGCTCGACCGAATTGCTCAGAAACAGCGGTGAGTCCGCGAGCGTGCCCGGCGCTGACAGCGCCCCTACTGGACTAAACAAGGCAGTTGCCAACAATAATGTGGCCGCCGCAATTCTAAGCGATATCGTTTTTCTGATCATCAGAATCTACGACCGAATTGGCTGCGTATTATGACTTCTGCCGAGTCGGCACTACCTCCCGTACCGCGCGCCGTAATTTTGAAAACGGTCACATCGCCGGTGCCTTTATTGCCTCCGTAGCCGGACATATTCATCGCGCCTTCGGTGCCAACCATCGTCGTGAACTGCTTGATCAGGTAACGTGGCGCCAGATAGGCTCCATAGTCGCTGTTGGCCTCGACGTAATTGGCCTCATCGTCCCAGGTTGCCGCATGTGCATAGCTCGGCTCAGTACTGTTCAACCCATACAATCCGGCAGTAACGTCGAAATCTCCGAGACTGACCAGACCCTCGACAAAAATTTCCGCCTCTCTGGCTGCGGACTCGGCTGCCTGAAACGCCAGGTTGCGATCCCTGGTGTTGCCGGCCATTTTTTCTTCGAGCAAAGTATCTCGCATACTGCTAACTGCGATCAGCGTAATAATTAACAGAAACACGAGACATACCGCGAGTACTGCACCACTCTGGTGGCGCAACAATTTAGATCTCTTAATCAGCGTGGCTGTTGCTCTCATTTGCATTACCTGTCGTTAATCAAAGCCGGTTTCGGATAGTGACTGTGCTGGTGTACACCTGTCGCAACCGGGTATCCGTGGAGACAAAGTTGGTACCCAACACGCTGTAGTTCTGCGCAATACCGCCGTTCAGGTTTTCCTGATACGAACGTACAACGACAGCAAATCGAATACTGATCACATTGTTCATGTCCACGACCTGATCAGCCGGCACATAATAATTTGCGGTGCCGGACCCAGCACTGTTCGGGGGGGTTGGTGTCTTCCCCATACAGAACCTGAAAATTTTCAATACCGTCGACGAATTCCAGGCCATTGCGGAACAAGGCGGGCGGGCCTTCTGAGCCGGTTCCGATCATGTACGTAATCTGCTGGGCGGCGAATATTGTGGCGTCTTCAGCGTAGACTTTCGAAAGGCAATGCGCGTTTGCGCCGGGGCAGCCAGGGTTGCTGACGTTAAAGTTTCCCGGCGATACGCTGTTGCCGGTGTTATGAACGAGTTGTCCTGATGAGTTGGGATTCGAGTTTGTTATTTGAAAGATGTCAGCACTGCTGCAATCGCTGATGAAAAGGATATCGCCTTGCTCCAGGCCGTTATTGGCCGGTACTTTAATAACGGCGGAAGCCTGTGGACCGAAAGGCGGCTCTACGGAAAGCCCTGCAGTAACGCCACCGCGTAAAACCAGAATATCCGGTAACCAACCCTCACTTTCACTGCCGCTGATGCCACCCAGGTCGAAGTCAATGAAACCGGGGTTTGCACTATCGAGATTGTTAACGACATCGGTAATATCGCCGACGCAGTTCCAGAAGTCGGACATGCGCACATCTCTGGAAATCACCTCCAGCGCCATGCGTCCATTCTCCTGCATCCTGGCGATGGCTTCGTGCACACGGTGAGTCTGGCGCGAAGAGCTAAAAATCTGCATGATGCTGGCGAGCAGCATCATGGACAACACCATCGCAATCATGACTTCAATCAGGGTGACTCCCGATTGAGTGGCACTAATTTTTCTCAGTGACTGTCGCATCATCATCACAATTGAAAGCTGATCACGAATCTTTCCGTATTGGTTTCAGTAATATTGATCACTCCGTCACGGTCATCGTCCCACCATATTTTTATGGAAAACTGGGTGCCAACGCCGTCACACTGCGGGTCATCAAAGTCAGTACCATCAATCGGAGTGCTATCGACACAGACGAAACCCTGACCCATGGGCAGATAAGTCACGATGTGCGCATTCCATTCAGCAAGATCGTTTTGTGCCATTTGCTGGGGGGAGCATCCGGCCGTGCTACTGCAATTGTCTGTGAGCCCGGCCATGGACGGGCTGTAGAAGTTACTGGTGGCGCCGGAAACATTGGCCCGCATTCGGTCGGCCAGATCGTAGACCATCGCCGAAACCTGTGAGCGCATGAAAGCACTCTGATTTTGTCGCAGCGATACCGCCTGCAAGCCAGCAAGTCCTATTAAACCGATCGAGAGCACCAGTGCTGCTACCATCACTTCGATAAGCGAAAACCCGGCCTGCCGTTGCAGACAAGATGTACTGCGACGTAACACCATTGCAGTTAAGCGCTTCTGCATCAGTCGCATCCACTTCGCGATATATTGGTTCTGCCGACGGCGTTGACACGAATGATTCGGCCCGTCTCTCCGCTACGGTCATCGCACAATGTCAGTTCGTCACCCACATTGACAAAACCACGGGCGTCATAAGTGAATGCGCTCACCGCCTGACTGGTAAGCATCGAAGATCCTGCGAGTGGCGCAAAGACGGCAACAATTTCGTTCGCATCAGTTGCAGCGTCCCGATCCTTGTCCACCCAGACAATCCAGCCGTTCGACCAGTCGGTGCCGGCCGTACACGCAGGAACGGCGGCGTCATAGCTCGTACTGATACAGATGATGGCGTTTCGCTGAAAACGGATCGCGGCACTTCTTGCCAATTTATTCGATGTCAGGAATTGATTGGCTTGACTTGCGAGGCGGTTATCCAAAATCACGTTGCGAAAACCGGGTACGGCAACGGTGAGAATGATTGCGGCAATAGCCAACGTGACCATTAATTCAATTATTGTGAATCCGCGCCTGTCCTTCATAGAACTATTTCCTAGCATCGCTCACAACCACATGAGAAGCAGCCCACATAGTGTGTGGACTGCGCCCGCTCTCTGGACGTCGCCCGCTCTTCCGTGACGCCAACTATCGACGATCATCTTGATATCGGCCGAATCCGGAAAAACTTTAGCGCCGAACATCCTTTAGCTATAAGGGCTGGCGCGCTAACTCGCGGATATCGACTGGCGGTGTTGGACACGACTGAAATGGACTATATGGCGATGAATTCACCCACTTGGCGCGCCCGATACATTGACGCAATAAATGCTGCTGCGTTTAAGTCGTCGAGTCAATTTGAGAAGAAGCTGGGTGCCGTGGCCGCCTGGATTCGCCAGGGGGAGCGCGTTGCTGCTACAAGAGATTGCCAGCCTTTTGACAAGAAGAGTTTTAAGAAGAGTCTTCAGACATTACGAGCACTGACCAACGAAACTGATCCTGATCTATTTGTTCCGCAGCTAATTCAAACATGCGCTGAATTTGGCGTCGCAGTTGTCTTTGAGCCAGCACCGAAGGGATGTCCCGCATGGGGTGCGACAAAGTGGCTTGCCCCTGACAAAGCGTTGCTAATGCTAAGCCTGCGTTATAAGACGAACGATCATTTGTGGTTTGCTTTTTTCCATGAGGCTGCTCACATATTTCTGCACAGCAAGAAAATGCTTTTCGTGGAACTAAAAGGTCCGATACACGTGGAAAATTGATAGGTAGACGTACGCTACGAACCGTAGATGTCAAACGATACCGCCCTCCTTGGGAAGGTTTGTGTATTGAAAGATATCTTCTGGATCGTAGCCACTCTGGCTACTAGATGAGTCGAATTGCAAGTGCTCGTTAGATCGTGAAAGCCCCGCATCGCAATTCACGCCAACTTCTCCAATTTAGTTGCAAAAAACCGAGCACCCCATAACGTCAATGCTTCCTGCTCTCCCGCCTTCAGAAACGGCGCCACATCGCCGGCCGCCGCCGTCCAATCTATTTTGTCGATCCTATTCTGTAATTCTGTACGCACCCAGTCTTTATCGATCGCCAAACTGTCCTGTCCTTCCCATGGCCCGTACTGGACCAGCGCGTTCCGCAGGTGCGGCAGATTAGGTGATACCTCCTTGCGGATATACCAGTTGAAGTCGTACCAATCGCGCCCCTTCAGATACGGCCGGCACAGCAGCGCATGAATCTTGAGGGCGAAGTTACTGGGCAGGTCTTGATGACAGACTTCGAAATCGGTCGGAAAATCCAGATACGTATAGTCGTACACCGAACCCGCTGGCGGGTTGGCATCCACCTCGAGCTTAATCGTGATCTTCCGATCAGCATGCCCTTTGTAGAATCTCAGGTTAAGCTGATTGACGAACGAGTTGTTCTTAAGCACGGCTGTTCGGACCGCGCGATCCATGCGGCCTTTGGGCAGTGCCTCCGACTGCAAGCCGTACTCTTCAAAACACTCAAGCAGCTTGGCGAGATAACCCGACCAATCAAACTCCCGATCCGGCGTCTGCAGCATGAAATCCAGGTCTTCCGAAAATCGCGGCAGGCCATGCAAAATCCGCAGGCTCGTCCCGCCCTGAAATGCAGCCACCTTGAAAAAGCCCGCGCGCCACAACCCATAGAGTGCGATTTCCTGCATGATCTCCTTGGTCGCCTGCTCCTCTTCAACGGGATTCGACACTTTATAAGAGTCGAGCTTTTGCTGAATGATCTCAATCATGGCTCACCACCAGTCCGAGTGATTGCTCCAGCTCACTGATGAACTTGCGCACACGCTGGTGCTTATAGACATCTTTCAATGTGCGTAACTCCGCCCCGGTAACCTTGTTCAGCGCATCCACATCGACACGCAAGCCTTGTTCAATCCACGCAAAACCCTGCCACTCGATCTTCTTCAGGCAAACCAGGTCAAGCAGCGCGCGCAGCGGCTGTGCAACCAGAAAGCTTTGGCCACTCGCCTCGACACGCCGAACTAGTTCCAGGAATGAGCCTCGCTGAATAGCGAGCGGTTGAAAAGTGAACAATCCGAGCCGTTCGTGCCGAAACTCTTTCACCTTGCGTCCGGGCACGATTGAGGCGGTGGTGTACACCGCTTCTGGAATCCAGCCATGAAATGCCAGCGCCGTTTCCAGCGACACGTAACTACCGGGCACGAGCATCTGTGCCACGGCAAACGGATGACTCGGGTGCTCACGAAACTCGTCAGCCAGCACATACAACCCACGGCGCAGGCGCACGAGTTCGCCGGCCTTCATGGCACGACTCACCAAATGGTGGCGGCGCTGATCCGTTCCGACAACCAGGCGCCTTAGTTGATGGTCAGTCAGGATGCGGTCGTTCAGGCCTACCGCGGTCAGTTGCTGTGTCAGTGTCTGCATAGGAACTGAAAAATACCAGATACTTCCACTTTTTGGAAGTTAATGTGACATCAGTGGTTTGTATTTATCGTAATAGAGACTCTACTACTTGACATTCTCAAGAAAGACGGCAAAATACGCCTCCCAACACGAAGTAGAACAGCTACTACTGAATTACACGACGACCAACACCAAAATGCAATACACCGAACTCGACAACTTGGCCCAGATTCGCAGCGGCTACCCATTCCGCGGGTCCGTCAAGCATGACCCGGCGGGCGATATCCGTGTGCTGCAGATCCGCGACCTGCGCCGGGGCGAGACACTGAACGTCGAAGCGCTGTCGCGGGTCATGGCGCCGAACCATCATTCGGCACACCTGCTGCAGCCCGACGACATTGTTCTGCCGGCCCGCGGCGACCATCGCAAGGCCGTCCCATTCACACTGACAGAGCCGACCATCCCGAGCAACCACCTGCATGCCGTGCGCGTCACCAGTCCGGACGTGCTGCCCGGCTACTTGTGTTGGGCGCTGAACCAGCCGGAACCGCAACACGCGATGCAAAACGAGGCGCGCGGCACCGCGATGCCCCTGCTGACGCGCCGCAGTCTCGGCAGGATCAATATTCCGATGCCGACGCTAGCCACTCAACGTCAAATCGTCGAGTTGCACGAACTGTGGCAGCGCGAGCAAACACTGACACAACAACTACTAACAAACAGAGAACACATGCTCAATGGCATGATTCAGCAACTGATGAACATCGAACAGGCAGTAATCACACCGCCCGACGGAGACACCCAATGACCGACCAGGCCACCACCGACCCGATCGATTCGAACAAGATCAACAACATCCTCTGGAAAGCCTGCGACACATTCCGCGGCACCGTGGATCCGAGCATCTACAAGGACTACATCCTGACGATGCTGTTCCTGAAGTACATCTCCGACGTCTGGCAAGACCACTACGAAGCCTACGAACGCGAGCACGGTGATCACCCCGAACTGATCGAGGAGCTTCTAAAGAACGAGCGTTTCGTGCTGCCACGCGATGCCAACTTCTACACACTGTATGACAAACGTTACGAGCCAGGTAACGGCGAACGCATCGACAAGGCGCTGCACGCGATCGAAGACGGCAACGCCACGAAGCTGCAGGACGGTGACCACGGAGTGTTCCAGGACATCTCGTTCAATTCCACCAAGCTCGGCGACGAGGCACAGAAAAACGACATCCTGCGCCACCTGCTCGAGGACTTTCACCAGCCCGCGCTCGACCTGCGCCCGAGCCGTGTCGGCAACAAGGACATCATCGGCGACGCCTATGAGTACCTGATCGAACGGTTCGCTGCTGGCGCGGGCAAGAAAGCCGGCGAGTTCTACACCCCCGCCGAAGTCTCGCAACTGATTGCCGAACTTGTCGACCCGCAGGAAGGTGAGGAAATCTGTGACCCAGCCTGCGGCTCAGCCTCACTGCTGATGAAGTGCGGCCGCCAGGTCGTCGAAAACAGCGGCACCAAAAAATACGCACTCTACGGCCAGGAAGCCATCGGCAGCACCTGGGCGCTGGCCAAGATGAACATGTTCCTGCATGGCGAGGACAACCACATCATCAAGTGGGGCGACACACTGCGCAACCCGCGGCTGCTCACCAGCGACGAAACCCTGCGGCACTTCGACGTCGTTGTCGCCAATCCGCCGTTCTCACTCGACAAGTGGGGCCACGAATCCGCCGAAAACGATCCACACGGTCGGTTCCGGCGTGGTATCCCGCCACGCACCAAAGCCGAC
>JACZSM010000077.1 GCA_022574185.1 Pseudomonadota bacterium | reverse complement strand
TATTCCGCCACCCGGGCATGACGAGGAAAAAATGGAGGCTAGGGTCGGAATCGAACCGGCGTTGACGGCTTTGCAGGCCGCTGCATAACCACTCTGCCACCTAGCCCCGGGTTACCGACGTAATTCTGTCAGAAAACCATCACGCCGGCGAGCAGGCGTCGCAGTATACCGTCCTAATAGGTAGAATCAATTTCATGAACAAGCTAATTCGAATAACTGTGCTTGCGGCGATTTCAATGTTCGCTGGCTGCGCCGAATCCCCTCCTCCATTTGAGCCACAGTCCATTGCGGTACCGACCTTGGGCGACAGTTCGGGACCCAGGCTAGCGTCGGGCCCGGACTCGGAGTTGTTACTCAGTTGGATGGAATCCGGAGATGACGGGGCGACGGTACGGTATTCCCGCTTCCTCGACGGAGCGTGGGGCACGCCCGATAGCGTTGTTGAGAATGCGCCGTTGTTCGTCAACTGGGCCGATTTCCCCTCGGTAGTGCCATTGGGTGGTGAGCACCTGGGCGCACACTGGTTGCAAAAATCGGAGGGCGAGTGGTACTCCTACGACGTCGTTTTTACACAGTCTTTCGATGGCGGTGCCAACTGGTCCCCTCCCCTTGTGCCGCACACGGACAATACGCCGACCGAACACGGATTCGTGTCAATGCTATCGATTGATGGCTCGGCCGCTCTCGTATGGCTTGACGGCCGCAAGATGATTAATGAAGCGACAGACGATCCGGTTGCCAGTGGCATGGCGCTGCGGGCAGCCATTGTTGACGGCGCCAACACTGTGCAGGCGGAACAGGTCATCGACGAACTGATATGCGATTGCTGCCAGACGGATATCGCCCTCGCCGCCTCCGGCCCGATCGCTGTTTATCGAGATCGTACGGCTGATGAGATACGCGACATCTATGTCACTCGACATGTTGATGGTCAGTGGCAGACGGGAAATCCCGTCGCAAGCGACAACTGGGAGATCGCCGGCTGTCCGGTTAATGGACCGTCCATTGCGGCACAGGGTTCTCAGGTTGCAATTGCGTGGTTCAACGCGGCTACGGATCCCGTGGTGCAGATCGCTATCTCCGACGACAGCGGCGAGCATTTCTCCGCGCCGGTGGATGTCATCCGCACAGATACGCTCGGACGGGTCGCTGTCGTAACCCTCGATGGCGGCGATGCCGCTGTCAGTTGGCTGCAATCGACCGATTCAGGCGGCGTAATCAACGTGCGTCGCATATCGGCGGATGGCACGCTCGGGCCCATTCACATTGTTACGGGCACGGCCGCAGCATTCTCTGTGCCGCAGATGGTCCGCCTGGGAAATGACCTCGTGTTTGCATGGACGGAATCTGTGGACAAGGTACGCCGAGTGGTCAGCGCCCGCATCGACTATCGCTCACTTTAACGCGGACTCGCTGTTTCGCAGCCTGGTTCGGGTATCACGGCATCCAGGCGTAGCCGATCTTCATGAACAAAGTACGGTCCGTTTCCTCGAGGCCGCGCAGGTCATCATCGTCCATGTAATTATTGGAGTAGCCGAGGAAAAACACGGTCTGCGGGTTCAGCTTGTAGGAATACAGCAGCTGCCGGCCCACCCGACGTGTTTCTGAATCCACATCATCAACATAGACATCCAGGTTGCGATCGATGTTTTGAATCTGTGTCGTCACTCGCACGAAGCTACGGCGGCTAAACTGCCAGGTCAGGCGAACGTCGTAAACGCCCGCATCAAATATCTTCTCGCCTTGCTTGGTGTCCAGTTGCAATAACGTAGCCTCGGCATTCAAGAACAGGTGCCGATTTATATTCCATTGCACAAACGGCTGTACCCGCAACTGATCGCCCAGGCGCGAATTGGCAAAATCGACCTGGTCGCCATAACGCGCGAAGACGCCCAACAACAATCCGCCTTTCGGCTGAAACCGGGTAAAGAAGCTCAGTTTCTGTTCCTTGTAGAGCACGTCGTCCCAGAGCGTGTCGCGACTCAGTCCGCCAATCTGGATCCAGGATTGCATGGGTCCACCTACGCCCAGATTAGCCTCGAATTCACGCTCCAGCATGCGCCCGCTGTCATCGTGAGCAATGTCCCAGTCGCCGTGAAAGCGAATTCGCGTCCACCAGTTATCGTCCGTGCCATGCCAGACGTGCCCAACGCCAATAACTTTCTGATTGATATCAACCCGTGGCACGAAACCGGAATCGGCGCGGAATCCGGAACTCATGTCTTTATATCGGGCATATGCAAACCAGTTACGCGAATTGTATTCATAGGACGCGTGGATCGCATCGCCCGTAAAACTTTCCTGCGGCTGTTCGAAGTCGACGGCGACTTCATCTGGATATTGCGTATCCGAACGCAGCACCTGCGCCCGGACACTGTGCTGATCGCTGATTTTCCAGCGCAAGTCGAATCCGCCGACGTAATTGTGGTACTCGTCGCCATCGCGTGCCGTCAGCAGCACTCCGACTGACGATGCATCACCGAAGCTACGACTGTAACGGCCGACAAACGCCGTGTTGTCCTGGTCCAGCGACGTCGAATCCGAGCCAGACGCGCCGGGCAGCAGCAAATTCGTGATTTCGTCCTGTGCCGCGAACACGCCGAAGGTGTGTTTGCCGCGCTTGCCGGTCAGCTTGGCGCCTACCGAGGGATCGGCGACAGTACGTGTGAATACTGCATCGATAGGCGTGCTGAAATAATCCGCACCCTCGAGAAAAAACGGTCTTTTTTCGGGGAAAAACAGGGCAAATTGGTTGTTGACATCCAGTTGCGCGACGTCCGCCTCAACCTGCGAGAAATCCGGGTTAATCGCCAGGTTAGCGGTCATGTCCGGCGTGATTCCCCAGCGAATGCTCACGCCTGCTTCGATCTCAGTGTCGCCACTTTGCAGCGGCACGACGCCGGGGTCGTCGGTCGAGTCAGTTTTGAAACCCGTCAGCGTCGGCACGATCTCAAGGTCCCGCCCGGGTTTTACGTTTTCGAGTCCCTCGATCGTGCCGAACTGGCACAGATAGCAATTCCTGTTGCGATCAATCGAGTTGTTGGAAAACCGGTAGCGCCGGTCGCGCGGGTAGAATCGCAGCAGATCGATGCCCCAGGTCTGCTTGCCGTCAATGTGTGGGAAACGCAGCTGGTTCAGCGGAATCTCCATCTCGACGATGTAACCATCATCAGTAATCCTGCCGGCCGAATCCCATATTGCGTCCCACGATTCATCTTCAATTCCGTTGACGTCGTCATTGGTCAAATCCATTTGCACGCCGAGCGGATTCACAAAGAACTCGAAAGCACGGCGTTGATCGTTGTAAGTATCGAGAATGATGCCAACATGATCGTCGTTCCAGGCCGAATCGCGGTCTCGCAGATAGGCACGGATTGCGCTTGGGTCCGGATCTCTCGCATCAAAGGCGATATACAGGTTTTCTCCGTTTTCGACCAGGTACGCGACGGTCACAACCGGTGCTGGTGTGTTTTCGCCCGGATGGGTTTCGATGTCGATCAGAATCTGCGTCGCGTCATTCCATGCCTTTTCATCGAGTATACCGTCGATCTTGATGGTCTCATCGGTATGCGGCAGATTAGCGACCGTGGCTATGGCTGGCTGCACGGCAGCACAAAGCACCGTTATCGTCATTAAGGGTAGACGTTGTAGGAAACGGCGTTGCCTGGTCACTGTTGGTCTCACAGATTTCTGGACGGCTATTAGATGTATCGCGGACAGTAAAAGTTTGCATTAATTTCCAGATTTTCATGCAATTTGGTTCTTTATGCCAATTTGCTCAGTTCCGCTACGCAGCGGGACCTGGGTCGCACAGATTTGCGGACCCAGGACTGGTCGCCGACCTAAATCTGTGAACTCGCCCCATTAGTTCGCGCAACACTCTGACTACACTTAGCGACACCAATCCCGACCGATACACGTGCCTGCGCCGGTAATCTGGAAAGTGCTTCACAGCCACGCAGGTAGCGTCATCTCGGACACGCATGCGGAGGAAAAAATGGCAATATTCAGAAGGGCAGACGATGAGGAAGTGTCAGACGTAGCGCCGGAGCCAAGAATTGGGCAGTCGCGACCGGTACGACCCAACAACGTATCCGTCATTGGACCAACGCTGGTGTTCAAGGGCGAACTGTCCGCAGACGAAGACCTGATCATTGAAGGTCAGATCGAGGGCTCGATTGCCCATCACAAAAAGCATTTGACGGTAGGCAAACAAGGCCGGGTCCAGGCAGACATCCATGCCAGCTCTGTCATCATCCTGGGCATGCTTGTCGGCGACATCCACAGCGAAGGTACGGTCTCGCTCGCCAAGGGCGCTGACGTAACAGGCGATATTTATTGCGCCCGCATCATCATGGAGGACGGCGCAAAATTCAAAGGGAAAATCGACATGGGACAATCGCGCAAGGTAACACTCGTGCCGAAAGAACCTGTTCCCGCCAAAGCCGTGGACCAGAAAAAGCCACAGTCAGTGCCTGACGACAAAGATATCGCCTGACAGCTACGGCTTACACAAAATAAACCAACGTCAAAGGGCCACTCTTCGAGTGGCCCTTTCGGCGTTTGGAGCGGGAAACCCAGCGCGCTAATCGACGATGAGCATTGTGTGCCGGACTGCTTGGGCGATGGATTCTGATACAGCCAACGACCGTCGCGCGCGAACAACGGAATATCCAGAAAAAAACAGAGGTTCCCTAGTGACATATTGTCCGCCGGGCATTAGATTTGCTTGCAACGGCCACCTGGGAAACGCCAATCGTCGTCTCCACAATAGCGATATCTGCATTGAACACGGCTCGAACATCGAATCACTTCCCGGCGTTATCGTTGCTAGTGGTCGGCATTGCCAATGCCCAAGCAGGCAAAATTGACGATGCAATTCCCGAACACGCTGTGCTGGAAAGCGCTAACGCCATCATCGGCAAGATCATTCTCGAAAAGCGTAATATCTTCGACCTGTCGAACGCCGAGGAAGATAAGTGGCTGTATCGTTGGGCAAACCGGCTGCATATCGTTACCCGTGACAATGTCATCATCGACCAGTTGTTATTTGACTCCGGCGACAAGTTTTCGGGTCGGCTGCTCGAGGAATCCGCGCGCATCCTGCGTCGCAATCGTTTCCTGATCGACGCTGAATTAAGACCGGTTCGTTACGAGAATGGCGTTGTCGACGTGAAGGTGACAACCCAGGATGTCTGGACACTGACCCCGGATGTCTCGATATCGCGCAGCGGCGGCGCAAATCGCTTCGGTTTCGGCATCGAGGAAACTAACTTCTTTGGCCGCGGGCAGCTCCTGCGGGTCATGTACATAGACGGTGTTGATCGGACGACCACGCGTTTCGACTTCGAAGATACGAACCTCGGCCGCAGTTGGTGGTCAACATTTTTGCGTGTCGCTGACAACTCGGATGGCGATACGAAATTTCTGTCTCTTGCGCGTCCATTTTACGCACTCGATGCGCGCTGGACGGCCGGCGGTCGACTGCTTGACGATGATCGCCGCACGGCGTTGTATCGACTTGGTAATGAAGCCGTGGAATTCCGTCACGAGCACGAATTCGCAACAGCGTTCGGTGGCTGGTCTCGGGGTTTACGAAGCGGCTCGGTGCGACGCTGGACAGCTGGCGTTGTCTATGACGACAACATGTTCTCCGACGTGCCGAACCCGATGCTGCCGTCCCTGATTCCCGAAAACCGGAAGCTCGTGTATCCGTTCTTAGGGGTAGAGATCGTTAAAAATCAGTTTGAGACAGCGGCCAATACCAACCAGATGGGCCGTACCGAAGACTTCTTCCTGGGCACGCGCCTAACGGTCTCGATCGGTTGGTCCGACCGTAGCTTTGGTGCCGACCGCGATGCGCTGATTTTTTCTGCCTCGATACGCCGCGGTTTCGGCACACTGAAAAAGACATCGCTATTGTTATCGACAATAAGCAGTGGTCGACGTGAAGGTGGCAACACAGCGAACGGCAGAACAACGATCAATGCCCGCTTCTACCACAGGCAATCCGAGAAACGCCTGTTCTTCATGTCCATCGAGGGAACTGCGGGGCATGATCTCGACCTCGACAATCCGCTCTATTTGGGCGGCCAAAACGGTCTGCGCGGCTATCCGCTGCGATATCAGACCGGCGACTCGAAAATACTGTTTACCATCGAGCAGCGCTATTTCACGGACTGGTATCCGTTCCGGCTATTTCGCGTCGGCGGCGCCGTATTCGCCGATGTTGGGCGTACCTGGGGTGATAATCCGATCGGCGAAAAGAATTTCGGCTGGTTGCCGGACGTGGGTTTCGGTCTTCGCTTGACACCAACGCGGTTCAGCACCGATAAGGTTGGACATCTCGATTTCGCGTTCCCGTTGGGCGGTGACGCATCAATAGACAGTGTGCAAATTCTACTCCAGGGAAAACGCAGTTTCTAATGAAGTAAAAAAACGATTTCAACCGTTCAATACAACACCTAAACTCTAACTATAGAGAGGAGGATGTTGCAAATGGAGGAGACTAAGACCATTCCATCGTGCCGATGCCCTGGTCGAGCGCTCAAGTACTTCCAACCGACTCACGCGCAATGCTACTGTTTGACAGTGAATAGGAAAAGCCAATGAAACTTGGCCGCGACGTGGAAATCGCAGTGATTGGTACGGGGTTTGCCGGCATCGCTGTTGCCTACTATTTGTGCACTGAATATCAAAAGAAGTCCGTGCTCCTCATCGATAGCAGGCAACCGATGAGTTATACAAGCGCAAAATCGGGTGACAATTATCGTAATTGGTTTCCGCATCCGATCATGGTCGACTTTATCAACTACAGCACGGACTTGATGGAATGTATTGCACTGGAATCACCAGATGTCATGCAGATGACGCGGCGCGGGTACGCACTGACGACGCGCCGAACAGATATCGACGATTTAATCGCCGGATTGCACGCCGGCTACGGAGATGCAGAGTCCGACCTGATTCGCATTCATAGCGGGCCATCATCAAATTCTTACCAGCCGATCGATGCTGCAGATTGGACGGCAGCGCCCAACGGTGTCGATGTCATGTCCAACCAAGATCTGATTCGACGGACCTTTCCTTCGTTCAGCCCTGAAGTAGCCCATGTGTTGCATATTCGCAGGGCGGGCGCCATCGATGGTCAACAGATGGGCCAGTACATGTTACAACGCATCAAGCAGTCTGGTGGTAAACGACTGTCCGCACATGTAAGAAGTATTGGTCAGCAGCAGAGATTTGAGCTTGAAGTCGAAGGACCCGATGGCATCGAACAAATTAATGCCGATGTGATCGTTAACGCCGCCGGGCCCTTCGCGGACGAAATCGCGGCAATGATCGGGGTGGATCTGCCCCTCAAGAATGTGTATCAGCAGAAATTAGCATTCGACGATCAGCACGGCGCAATATCCAGACAGCTACCCTTTTCGCTCGATTTGGACGATCAGGAACTGAATTGGACCGATGAAGAACGGGACCTGCTCGCCGATGATCCGGACATGGCATGGCTGCTCAAACCGATCCTCGGTGGCGCACACTGCCGACCGGATGGGGGCGATAAGAGAACCTGGGTGAAGCTTGGTTGGGCATTTAATAGAGAATCGAGCGAACCACAACAGGAATTGGCAAACGATCCTCATTTTAACCCAAATTTTCCCGAGCTCATTCTGCGGGCTACGGCGAGACTCAATCCCTCACTGCAGCGATATTCTGAGACATTTCCGAGCTCCTGGACTCATTATGGCGGCTACTACCCGATGACCAATGAGAATTGGCCATTGATTGGCCCGCTCGGTGTCGACGGGGCGTTTGTTATCGGTGCACTATCTGGCTACGGTTGCATGGCGGCCTGTGCCGCCGGCGCAATTTGTGCGGCCTGGATAACAGATGGCAATTTGCCCGACTACGCGACACAACTCAGCCTGGCAAGATACGACGACGAAAAATTGATGACTGAAATACTGAATTCCCCATCCAAAGGAATTCTCTAGACAAGATGATCTATTAAATTAGTTTTTGTTTTGACCAGGGGGCTGAGTTAAGAAAGTCGGCCACAGCGCTTCCTGGCGGGACGAGTTCGTCGCAGGCTTGTCGGATTTCATCGCTCAGACTCATTTCCATTACGGGGAGCAGGTCTTTAAGTTGGTCCAGGGTTCTTGGGCCGACGAGAGGGGCTGTTACCGTGGGTTGGTCTTTGACCCACAACAAAGCGAGGTGGGCGGCGCGAAAATCGAATTGTTTCGCGAGTTGCACAAATCGTTGTCCAATATCTACCGCTTTAGGAGTGATTCGTTCAGCGTAGATACCACCACGTTGAAATCGGGCTGTGTTGAAACTTTCAGGGTCGTCATTATTGTAACGCCCAGCAAGAATGCCCATGGCTAAAGGCGACCAAACGAGAACGGCCAGTCCGGCCCACTCACAAGCTGGGAGTATTTCGTTTTCCACTCTTCTGTCGAGAAGATTGTAGGGCACTTGCTCTGAAACCATTCGAATGAGATTTTTGAATTCAGCCAGTAACGCTGATTGCGCAATTTTCCAGGAGGGCGATGTGGTGGAGCCGCAGTATCTGATTTTTCCTTGCCGTTGCAGATCAGTGAATGCGCCCAGAGTTTCTTCTAAGTCTGTTTCCATGCAAACACGATGGGTTTGATAGATGTCGATGTAGTCGGTTTGCAGGCGTCGAAGAGAATCTTCACAAGCTTTCATGATGTGTTTGCGAGAGTTGCCACGGTCGTCGATGCCTTTGTTGCCAACCGGGTAATACACCTTGGTTGCCAAAATAACATCAACACGTCGTCCACTGGCTTTGAGGGCCCGACCAATTATTTTTTCGCATTCGCCGGCGGCATAACTATTGGCCGTGTCGATCAGATTGATACCATTGTCAATGGCACAATTAATAATGTTGACAGACTCGTCTTCCGAAGTCGGGTTGGCGAAGTTGTCTGTGCCCAGGCAGATCGGCGAAACTTTAAGGCCCGTGCGGCCGAGCGGTCGGTAAAACGATTCATTTAGCATGCGGATAGGCTCTATCGACCGTGGTACTGCTACCCTGCAGGTACGTAACTGAACCTGTCAAGTTACGCTCAGTCCAGGCTCGGCAGGCCAGCTCCTCAAACGACAAACGGCCACTCGAAGAGTGGCCGTTTAGGCGTTTGGAGCGGGAAACCAGGTTCGAACTGGCGACCTCAACCTTGGCAAGGTTGTATTTCCTTTGCATGGAGTATCACGGAGTTTCATAACTGACTGTTTTTCTTGAGTTCAGTTGCGCACGATTGCATGGGGTGGCATTATGTTTTTACGCATATTTACGCATATGGTGATTGAACGTGGCCGATATTTCCTCAGTTACCGCACGGAACACGCTCAAGAAAACTTACGCAACTGGCAAGACACGCACCAACCCATATTGGATGCGCCTGCGTCAAGGAGCGTATCTTGGCTTTCGGGTTACCTCCAGGACATGGGTGGCGCGATGGCGGAACCGGGACGGTGTTCAACAATTTGAAGCCCTAACGGCTGCGTCTGGATACAGGCCGTCCAAGCAATTCGACGAAGCCAAGCGACTCGCTGAAGAGTGGTTTGCCCAGGTCGGATCGTCTGCCGTTCGCTCTGCCATCCGGGGAACAGTCAAAGATGCGCTTGAAACATACATTCGAGAATTGGCTAACGGTGGTAGACAGGCGACAGCAGACAATGCCGAGGACCGATTCATTCTGTTGGTATGGTCAGACCCCATAGCCGATATTCGCCTTGAGTCTTTAACGCTGGAAGATATGGAAGAGTGGCGCAAAAGAATCAGGGACGGCAGGCAAAACAGATCAGTCAATAGGCATGTTCGCTCTATCGTTGCCGGATTGAATGCCGCAAACAGCAAGGGACATGTGGGCAACCCGGACGCATGGGCGCTAACGCCGTTGGTCGATGATGTTGAAGAGACCGCCGAAACAACCGTGTTTCTCACGCCAGCGCAAACAGAGGCGCTGATCGTTGCCGCCTCCCCGTCTTGTGCTGAATTCTTGTCAGCGATCAACTATACCGGTGGCAGGCCAGGCGAGCTTGCGTCGGCAACAAGGCAGGACTTCGATGCGAGTGGTGGGACGCTCGTCCTAAAGCACAAGAAAGGCAGGCCCGCCAAACTTCGACCACGCGCTGTAGTTCTCAGCGACGAAGCCATAGCATTTTTCAAGACTCAGGCGAGGGGCAAGCTGGGCTCCGCCCCGCTACTACTGGACCCAGAGAACCGACCGTGGGGGCGTCACAAATGGGCTGATGGGGTACAAAGTGCCATTGCCAAGTACAACGCGACCGCCAGGGGAGACAAGCGAATTCCTATCGAGGCATCGGCCTACTCATTTCGACACGCAAGGATCAGCGAGTTGCTGCAGACCTATGGCGTTGATCCGGTGACAGTCGCGCAACAGACCGGAACCAGTACGCGGATGATCGAACAAAACTACTTCAAGTTTATAGCGCACGCGCTGCGTGACAAGCTTTCGGCGGCACGAAATG
>JACZSM010000026.1 GCA_022574185.1 Pseudomonadota bacterium | reverse complement strand
CCTTCCGCGTCGCATCACGTACATCACGTTCCAGACGCACATCGAACCAATGGATCAGTGTTATCAACGCTGATATTGCGAGGAACGAGCAAATTCGCCTGGCTGAGGAAGCTGCTCGCAAGCAACTCCAGGCACTGGTGGAGAAACGCGCGCGGAGCGCCAGACTATATTAGCCTGACCCTCGCGAGTCCCACTACTGACACCATAATCGGAATGATGACTGACTGGTCGTCATCGTTCCCGATATGCGCGACGCTAAAATCTATATAGCCAATTCAATGCCGAAAATTATCTATATCACACAAGACGGGACGCGCCACGAAGTTGAAGTGGAATCCGGCTATTCCGTCATGGAAGGTGCGATCAATAATGATATTGACGGCATTATCGCGGAGTGTGGCGGGGCCTGCGCGTGCGCTACCTGTCACAGTTATATCGACGCGGCGTGGATGGACCGCATACCGACCATGGACGACATGGAAGACAGTATGCTGGATGCCGCGTATGAGCGAAAATCAAACAGCCGCCTGACCTGCCAGATCGAGGTTGTGGAAGAACTCGACGGGCTGATCGTCCATGTTGGCGATAACGACTACTAGCCCGGATCGAGGAGCAACATAATGACGATACAACCAAGGGATAAAATGCCATCGGGCAGTTTCGGTATCATGACAGATTCCGGCTCCGGCGAATTATCCACTGACGAACTGTTTGCAGGAAAAAAAGTGGTCCTGATCTCTGTGCCGGGCGCATTTACGCCGACGTGTTCGAAGAACCACCTGCCGGGATTTGTTGATCAGGCCGATGCTCTGGCCGCGAAAGGCGTCGACACGATTGCCTGCATGGCCGTCAACGACGTCTATGTCATGCACGCGTGGGGCAAAGATCGTAGCGTCGGCGACAAGGTCATCATGCTCGCCGACGGCAACGGCGACTATGCACGGGCCCTCGGACTCGAGCTGGATGCGTCAGGATACGGTATGGGCATGCGCGGGCAGCGATTCGCGATGATTGTCGATGATGGCATTGCCACGCACGTTGCAATCGAAGCAGCGGGGCAGTTCGAGGTCAGCAAGGCCGAGGCCATACTCGATCAGCTCTGACCAGGGGTGTTGCACTCCGGGGCGAGACTGAACCGATCGCTGGCCGCGGCTTACTTCAACGCAGCCGTAAATTCAGGTACGAGTTTGAACAGATCGCCGACGAGGCCGATATCGGCCACCTCGAAGATCGGTGCTTCGCCGTCCTTGTTGATGGCGACAATCGTTCCCGCATCCTTGATTCCCGTCAGGTGCTGAATCGCACCGGAAATGCCGATCGCGACATACAGGGCCGGTGCAATTATTTTGCCCGTCTGACCTACCTGCATCTCGTTGGGGACGTATCCAGCGTCAACAGCGGCTCGCGACGCCCCAACGCCCGCACCGAGCTTGTCAGCAAGGGCAAAAATAATATCAAAATTTTCCGAGCTGCCAAGCGCGCGCCCGCCCGACACGACTCTTGCCGCAGTCTGCAAATCGGGCCTGTCGGATGAAGCCGATTTCAACTCGACAAATCGCGTGTGCGTTGGCAGCTCCACCGTGCATTCAATATTTTCGACAACCGCTGAATTATCGCTGCCGACTGCCTGGTAGGAAGCCGTTCGCACGGTGGCGACGACAGGTCTGTCGGCAGGTGCTTTGACGGTCAATACAACATTGCCTGCATAAATCGGACGCTTGAATGTATGGCTACCCTCAACGCTCATGATGTCGCTAATCTGGTTAACACCAAGCAGCGCCGCGACCCGCGGCATCAGGTCCTTGCCGAACGTCGTTGATGGGCCGAACAAGTGGCTGTAGCCGTCCGCTATCGCCACCATCTGCGGCGCAATCATAGCCGCAAGCGCGTTTTTGCTCGAGACACTGTCGACAGTCAGCACACGGCTGATGGCATCAAGTTTAGCGGCTTGCACCACAACGTCCGACGCAGAATCAGAAAAAACAACCACATCCAGTTCGGCGCCGTCTATTTCCGCGGCGCAAGCGACAACCTTTGCGGTGCTTGGATTAAGTGTCTGCCCATCATGCTCCGCAACGATCAGTATCTTCGTCATTACAGTAATCCTTTGTCTTTAAGCGCGGCAATCAGGCCAGCGACATTATCCACGATTACGCCTTTTTGACGTTGCTCAGGAGGCTCAAACAAAATTTCTTCAATTACCGGGCTCGCTTCGACTCCCAGGTCAGCAATCGGTATTTCGTCCAGCGGTTTCTTTTTTGCTTTCATGATATCGGGCAACTTGACGTAGCGCGGTTCATTGAGACGCAGATCAACCGTGACTACGGCCGGCAAATCCACGTCAACGATCTCAAGACCCAAATCGACTTCACGCGTCACTCGCGCGGTATCACCATTCAATTCCAATTTGGACGCCGAGGTCGCCTGTGGCCGCCCCCACAGGGCCGCAAGCATCTGACCCGTTTGATTGTCATCATTGTCGATGGCCTGTTTGCCAAGCAAGACAAGTCCGGGTGCTTCCCGATTGACAATTTCAAGCAGGGCTCGCGCGCGACTGATCGGGTCAGCTGCAGCTGTGGTCTGAATCAAAATAGCGCGATCGGCACCCATCGCGAGTCCTGTTCGCAACTGCTGCGCCGATTCGCTGGCGCCTATAGACACTACGATGACCTCTTTGGCCTCGCCGCGTTCGCGGATTCGCAATGCTTCCTCGAGCGCAATCTCGTCAAACGGGTTGATGCTCATTTTGACGCCGCCGGTTTCCACACCGGTGCCGTCATTCTTGACGCGAACGCGCACATTGAAGTCTACGACCCGTTTCAGGCCGACCAGAATCTTGTCCACTGCTGGATCCCCAATACTCGAATGTCAAAACAGGCGGGCGACGCCTACGGCCCGCTATTGTCTACGAGGTATTGTCGGTGTACAAGACTCAATGTCGCGGAAGACGCATGAACTTAATACGAAATCGGCGGGTCAAAACAGTCGCGGCCCGGAATCCGGCGAGGCGGCCGAGTACACATCATAGGTGATTAATGTGAACATTAAAATACTTTTAAAACAATATCTTATCTTGACTATTTCATGTAATTTAGTAGCATGTGCAGCTGGCAATGAGACACCCAGAGACGACCAATATGCGGTCAAAAATCGCGGTTCAGATTGCATCTCGCAGGGGACTATCCGAGACTATGCCGTATTGGACGATAGCAATCTGATCGTCACAGCAGCAGGCCGGCGCAAATACCACATGGTATTGAGTCGCCGGGCGTTTGGCCTACGATCTAACTGGCAGATCGGATTCGTGTCCCCGACCGGTCAGATATGCTCCACATTCAGCGAAATACTCGTTGATGACGGATTTCGACCGGAGCGGATCAGAATCGCGTCGATTAGAAAGCTGACTCCAGAGGATGAAAACGAATTACTCGTCCGGTTTGGCAAAAAAGAACCGGAGTTCACACAGGCCCCGGCGACCCAGGAAGTAGAAGGCGCCGAGGTAGAAGAGCTGGACTGAGACGTCGACCGGTTCCCGGTAGTACGACTTAGTCACGCAATCCGCAATCTCCGTGCGGACCCGCCCGGCCAGCCGCAAGGCTGGCTGGGTTTTATTTTTTATCGGTCGGATACACGCTCATGAGTGGCGCGCTAGAGGGGATCAGAGTTCTGGACATGAGCCGGGTGCTGGCCGGTCCATGGGCCGGCCAATTGCTCGGCGATTTTGGCGCCGATGTCGTAAAAGTTGAACGGCCCATCGTCGGTGACGATACCCGGCATTGGGGCCCGCCCTGGCTGGACCGAAAAAATGCCTGCGAAGCCGCGTATTTTCTGTCGACGAATCGCAATAAACGGTCAATCACCGTTGACCTGACAGACATTGATGGTCAGGCCCTCATTCAGGCGCTTGCCAAAAAAGCTGATGTTCTGATTGAAAATTATCGGGTGGGCACGTTGGCTGGTTACGGTCTCGGTGCCGAAGATCTTCTGCACCTGAATCCACGTCTCGTTTACTGCTCGATAACCGCGTACGGGCAGCGTAGCTCCAGGGCGAGCGAACCGGGCTACGATGCAATAATCCAGGCAGCAGCGGGATTGATGAGCATCACGGGAGCACCGGACTGCGAGGGCGGCAGTCCACAAAAAGTTGGCGTCGCCGTGTCGGACATCATGGCCGGCATGTATGCGGCAACCGCGATTCTAGCGGCGCTACAGCAACGCTCACAGACCGGACTGGGGCAGCATATTGATCTGTCCTTGTACGACAGCCAGGTCGCCTGGCTTGCAAACCAGGCAATGAATTTCCTGATTGGTGGCGAGACGCCCCTGCGTCGTGGCACGGCGCATCCTAATTTGGTGCCATACCAGGCGTTTGAGACATGCGATGGTTTCCTGATACTCGCCATCGGCAACGATCGGCAATTCGTCCGTCTCACAAAATGCATTGGCAAACCCGAATTGGCCACGGACAAACGTTTCCAATGCAATTCCAAGCGGGTCGAGTTCCGTGGCCCCCTCGTCGACATCCTCGCTGCCGTATTTCGCACGCGCAGCACCGAACAATGGCTCAAAGCACTAGGCGATGCCGACGTGCCGTGTGGACCGATCAACACGATTGACGAGGTATTGACGGGTGCCTTCGCAGAAGAACGCGGCCTGGTGCAGACCATGGTTCATCCAATGCACGATGCATTGCCGACAGTGGCTAATCCGGTTCGATTCTCACAGACACCTGTCAGCTACCGTTTGGCTCCCCCGACATTAGGCCAGCACACGCACGAAATTTTGACTGATTGGCTGGACTACACCGACCAGGACTTTGAAAAACTGAATTCGCAATCAGATTCGAACGAGTGAATTGCTTGTACGATTGGCTCACTGACGCACTGCAAGACTCGTCGCATGTGTTGACGGCCAGCCGACGTCTTGCACGCGTGCTGCAGCTTGAATATGGCGCACAACAAGTCGCGACAGGCAAGAACGCCTGGCGCAGTCCTGTGATCCTGTCGTGGCCCAACTGGCTGACTGAGATCATCGCGACCAGTAAAGATCCGCAGTCGCTGCCTACTCGAATTAATGCCCATCAGAGCCGCATGCTTTGGGAGCGGTGTCTGCGGCGGGAAATCAATGACCCGCTGCTCAACATCGCGTTGCTTGCTCGGCAATCGATGGAGTCCTGGTCACGACTCCATGAGTGGTCGGTACCGCTCAGTGATTGTGCTGATGCCGCACATGGCCAAGACAGGAGACTGTTTGCGCAAGTCGCGCAGAATTACCAGTCAATTCTCGATCGCGAAAACTGGATCGATGCAGCAGGCCTGCCACGATTGGCTACACAACTGGTAAGTGAGCGTAGCGTGGTACTTCCTCCAGCCGTCACGCTTGCCGGATTTGATCGAATCGTTCCACAGGTCAAACTCCTGCTCGATGCGCTCAGATATGCCGGTTGCGATGTCGAAATCACATCGAGTTCGCAGGCACCAGGCTCCGGCACCTTACATAGCTATGAGAACAGGGATGCGGAATTGCGCGCGGCCGGCGCCTGGGCGAGGCGCAAGCTCAATCAATCCGGTGCGCAGAGTATCGCCATAATCGTGTCCGGTCTCGAACAGGATGCACCTCGCTATGCACGTCTTGTCAAAGAAGGCTTGCTGCCAGGATGGCAATACGCGAACTCGCGGTACGTCGGCGTTGTCAACGTATCGTACGGAAGAAATCTGGTGGCGTATCCGGCAATTGCCATTGCCGCTCTCGCGTTACGCTGGCTGTGCAAGGATCTGTCGAGCGCCGAAGTCAGTCTCTTGCTGCGGTCACCCATGCTTGGTCAATCAGGTGACGACGGCCGGAATCGGCTTGAATTACGCCTGCGGCAGGTGCCAGACCGCCTCTGGTCGCCCGCGATGTTACTTGCTGAACTTGATCGGCGACACGATTCAGCCGCTGCCAGTGACTGGCTTGAACGCGTGCGGGCACTGCGCGATTGCCGCGCGGGGTTGCCGCAGCGCAATGCACCTTCTGCCTGGGCGGCGTTATTTGACGCTTTGCTCGATACGCTTAATTGGCCTGGCAGTGCACCGTTAAATAGCCGCGAATTTCAACTCATCAATCGCTGGCGCGAGCTGCTAAACGATTTTGCCCGCCTTGAGCTCGTGACTCCGACGATGACGATCGCGGACGCTCTCGGCCAACTGCTTACGATGGGCAAGGAGACAGTATTCCAACCCGAAGCCGAGGGCGCAGCGGTGCACCTTCTCGGCCCGCTTGAGGCTGCCGGTATGCAGTTCGACCAATTGTGGATTGCCGGGCTCAGCGCCAGCGACTGGCCTCCTGCGGCCCGGCCGTTGGCGCTGGTGTCACGCGACCTGCAACGAAGTCACGGCATGCCGGATGCTGATCCACGGGATACGCTCGATTATGCGCATCGCGTAATTTCGCGATTGATCAGTAGTTCGCCGCAGACTGTCTGTAGCTATCCTCAGACCGATAATAACGCCGAGCAAACGGTCACCGGATTGCTCGCCGAGTTCGATATCGAGGCAGTAGCCGGTCCGGAAGATCCGCATTGGCATGCGTCGCAATTGGTGCACACAGCGAGTATTGCGATCGTCACTGCAGATCCGGTGCCACCGGTTGGCGACGATGAGACGATTGCTGGCGGTGCCGCGACGATACAACGGCAGCTTACGGATCCTTTCTCGGCCTTCGTACTGGGCCGGCTCGGCGTACGGGCGCTCTCGGCAATCACGGCGGGGCTTGCACCAGGCATCCGCGGCAACCTGATACACGGCGCACTGCATCGTTTGTACGCAGACTTGCCAGACAGCCATGCCATAGCCGGTTGGAACGAGAATGACATCAATGACCGCGTAGTTGCCGCGCTGGCCTCGTCTTTTTTGCGCCTGGAGCGCAACGCGGATCCGGTATTGAGATACCTGCTGATGCTCGAGCGCCGTCGTGTCGGCGAACTTCTCAAAGGCGTCATCGCCATGGATGCTGCTCGAGAGACATTCGAGATTGCCGGTGTCGAGAATGCTGTTGATGCTGAAATTAATGGCATACGGTTGCACTTGCGCTATGACCGCGTCGATCGAGTTGACGGCGACCAGTTGGTCATTTTGGATTACAAGACTGGCGCGCCAAAGCGCCTGCTCGATCGCGATGGCAATCCCAAAGAAATGCAACTGGTGACTTACGCCTGTGCCATTACGGATGCGATTGCAGGAATTGGACTAGTCAACATCGACACACGCGATATCGCAATCGATGCGGCCGGCAGGACGTTTACGCCTGATCTGGACTGGGATGCAGCGCTCTCGCGATGGCAAGAGCAGGTCAGGGATGCGGCTGGCGAAATCAGGAATGGCGACGTTCGAATCAATGCATTGCAGTCGATTCAGGACGCGAGACCACTGAGCCTGCTGAGTCGAATTCGGGAACTCCGTCGTGACGCCTGACGCCCAACTATTGCTCGACGACGAAGCAGCGCGCAATGCAGCGCTCGATGTCACACGCTCATTCATCGTTCAGGCCCCCGCCGGATCGGGCAAGACCGAGCTCTTGATTCAGCGTTACCTGAAATTGCTCACGACCGTAGATAATCCCGAGGAAGTACTGGCAATAACATTCACACTCAAAGCATCCGCTGAAATGCAGCTGCGCGTATTGCAAGCATTGCAACGAGCGGAGCGTCGTGAAGTTCCCACGGAATCGCATGAAATGATTACGGCTGCTGCCGCGCTATCAGTATTGCAGCGTGATCAGAAACTGCAGTGGAACCTCATCACCAATCCGCGGCGCATGCGCATCCAGACACTGGACTCGTTAAATGCTGCAATCGCGCGCACACAACCGTTGACGTCGGCCGGCGGAGCGGCCGGCAGCGCAATTGTCGCTGATGCCGAAATGCAAATGCTGTATCGCGATGCCGCGACTTTAACGTTGGATCAATTACTCGAAACAGGTCCCATGCACGAGGCGACAGAGCAAGTGTTGCAGCACGTCGACAACAGTACTTCGCTTTATGTCGACTACCTCGCACGCATGCTGGCAGCAAGAGATCAATGGTTACCGTTCATCGGCGGCGGAAGCGTCGATTCTGAACAAGAGAATCAGCTACGAACAAGGCTCGAGGCCAATCTCGAAGGTGCTGTAGTCGAACATCTCGAGCGTACTGCCGCGGCACTACCGGCCGATTGCGCGAGTTCGACTGTCGAACTCGCCAATCATGCCGCGGGTCGATTGCGAGATGCGGGCGACAATCAAAACCCGATATGTGCATTGCACGAACTGGCCGCAGTACCCGATGCCGACGCAGCGTTTCTGCCCCAATGGCTGGGACTGGCCGAATTGCTATTGACCAAAACTGGGTCGTTACGCAAGAAAGTCATCAAGAACCAGGGGTTTCCGCAAGGGGACGATGAACAAAAAGCATCAATGGATAACTTACTGGTGTCTCTCCATGGCCAACCAGCGTTCTGCGAATTACTGCACGACGTCCGCATACTTCCACCGGTGCGATACAGCGACGAACAGTGGCGCGTACTCCTGGCTCTTTTCCGGTTGTTACCCCTGGCCGCCACCGAACTCAAACGCTTGTTTAGCGAGAAAGTCAAAACAGACTTCGTCGAAGTTGCATTGACTGCTGGCAATGCGCTTGGCACCGCTGACAATCCCGGCGATGTTGCCCTGATACTCGACTATCAGCTACGGCATTTGCTGGTTGACGAAATGCAGGACACCTCAAGCGCTCAATATCGCATGCTCGAGGCGCTGACCGGGGGCTGGGAAGAAGGTGACGGCCGGACCTTGTTTTGCGTGGGCGATCCAATGCAGTCCATTTATCGTTTTCGCAATGCCGAAGTGGGGCAATTTCTGCTCGCAAAGCACGCTGGCATTGGCAACGTTAACTTGCATGCGCTGACGTTGCGCCGAAATTTTCGTTCAGGCGAACATCTGGTGGATTGGTTCAACGATGTTTTTCCGGGCGTGCTTGCAGCGCATGACGATTCACGACGCAGCGCCGTTGCATATTCGACCGCCGTTTCCGTGCAGCAACTGAAAGGGCAGGGACGATGTCTCGTGCACCCGCTGTTCGGTAGCAGCCCAGCTGCCGAGGCGGACGCGGGTTGTCAAATCATTCGGCAGACGCTCGACGAGTACTCCGACGGTGACATGGCCGTACTCGTTCGCAGCCGAACGCATTTACCAGTGTTGCTCGCCCGTCTTCGCGCGGCCGGCATTGCGTATCGCGCCGTGGAAATTGATCGGCTGACCGATTTGCCTGAGATTATCGACATATTGGCGCTCACGCGTGCGCTCGATCATCCTGGCGACCGGCTGGCATGGCTGGCCCTGCTGCGATCGCCCTGGGTAGGACTCGACTGGAGCGATTTACACGCGCTCGTCAAAGGGGAACCGAATGCGACCGTCTGGGAACTATTGGGCGACGACGGACGACTCAGCAAAATGAGCGATTACGGCAGTCAAGCCGTCGCCGAGTTTCGTACCAGAATTCTGCAAGCCAAATCGTCGGCTCGTATTAACACATTGCGTGATCGTGTTGAAGAAATCTGGCTGACGCTCGGCGGTCCGGCAATACTTGACGACCATCACGCGGTGGAAAACGTCTATCGCTTCCTGGACGTCATCGAGGATATGGAAGTCGCGGGTACGTTGCCGGATGTCGCGGTCCTGGAGGGCGCTCTCGATCTCGAGCGTGTCTCGAGCAATGTGAACGCGCGCTTGCAGATCATGACGATGCATCGTGCCAAGGGCCTGCAATTCGATCACGTGTTGTTATACGGGCTCGGGCATGCGCCAGGCCGAAACGAGAAAACCGTACTGAGCTGGTTTGATATTCCCGGCGAACACGGTGCTGACGAAAAAATCATCAGCCCGGTCGGCCCGAGGGTCGAGGTTGAGAACGACCCGGTGCATCGCTTCATCCAGAAGATCGAGTCAAAAAAGGATCGCCACGAACTGGGTCGCTTGCTGTATGTGGCATGCACGCGGGCGCGACGGACACTGCACTTGCTGGGCCACGTCGCAGTAGCGCCTGATGGTCAGAAATATCGACCGCCCCGCGCGCAAAGTTTGTTGCATCTGCTGTGGCCGTCAGTCTCTGCTGAATTCGAGCAGGCGTTTCAGGCAGATGCGACAGTAGCGAATGGCGAAGATCGTGAATCGTGGTTACAACCTGAATTGCGACGCTTCGAATCTCCGTGGTCACTGCCCGGGATCGAGGCATTGCCTGGCATGAGTGAACTGCCTGGTGCCGTTGAAGAGGAACGCTCTGTCGAATTTTACTGGGTCGGCATGGACGCACGAGTGGCCGGCACCGTTGTGCATCGCTGGTTACAGATGGCGGCTGACAGACGAGTACATCTCACACTTGACACTCTCGCATCGATGCGTGCCGTTAGTGCACGCTGGCTATATGAGATGGGGGTTGGCGCCACATCGATCGAAACCGTCGTACAACGCGTGGAATCAGCGTTAAAAGGCGTTCTGGACGACGATAAAGGCCGGTGGCTGCTCGAGGGTGAGGGTCACGCCGAACTGAAATTGAGTGGTGTCTATCAGGATCGAGTGGAGTCTGTGGTGCTTGACCGCGTCCGCATTGACGAGGACGGCACGCATTGGATTGTCGATTACAAAACCAGTTCGCATGAAGGCGGCGACCTCGGGAGCTTTCTCAAGGCAGAGTCTGATCGCTATCGGCCGCAGCTGAGCAAATACGCAGAGCTTTACCGAAACTATTCGGGCGCACCGGTACGCTGTGCCCTGTACTTTCCGTTACTGCAGGAGTTCGTCGAAGTCACGTTGTAGGAGGCGATTCCATCGCACGGGCATGGCACCGACTAAAGCAGCACCGCGGCGCTGCGGACGACGCGCGAGCAAACACACCGATACCGTGCCCATTTCGATCTTTGCGACGTTGGGGCCGGCGGGCGGGCCGGACGTTCTCACTGTAGGAGCCCGCCATGCGGGCGATCACCCCAGTGGTGTTCCTGTCAGTCGACATCGCCCGCATGGCGGGCTCCTACAGCTCTCCTTCGAGGCGGAGTTCGTATTGGCCGCGATCATTGGCAGAGCCCAGGAAATGCAGTTGTTGCCGTATGTCCGCGGGAGTAGCGGCTTTGGCAGCGATAAGCGCCACAAATGAGTAAGTACGATCATTCGACAGAACCAGGCTACCGGCCAGATCGACGACACCATCGGTATCCTCAATACTCGCCACGATGCCCGTGTCCTGAGCAAGAAAGTCGGCCTTGTAACCGCCAATTGAGGCTCGATGCACGAATGGAGCAACGAGATCTGCAACCTCTATGGTGCCGATGGCGACGACCGGCAAGCCATTTTCCAGACGCAGTTGTTCTATCCTCACGCTCAGATTGCCACGCAGACCGGGAACACCGATCGCCTGTTGCAAGGACTCCAGGGACAATGACCCGACAAAATCGGTAACCACCACAGATCCGGTGATGCTGATGGCAACATTGCCTTCGACGAATCCCGATACGGGGTTTGCTGCGATTGCATAGCCCAATTTACCGCTCAAGAGTTGCCAAGGTCGGTTGCGCCAGTGAAGATCGCGTAGGTAGACGCCATTGGCCATTCCTTCGCGGGCGCTGCCGCTCCACACCGTGCCTTCAATGCCACCCAGTTTTAGCGTGGGCGGAGCAAACCAGTGATACGCAACACGCGCGGGAAAGAAAATGGTGAGCCCGATGACCAGCGTGAGAACGCCCAAGAGTACAAGGCGTATACGAGCTGGCATCAGGGCAGGCGCTCGAGCGTCAACGTTGCATTGATTAGCCCCGGTCCCGCCCGGCTCGCAGTCGACAGGCTTCCAGACGAGACATGCATTGCGTATTCCTTGCTCAAGTCCCCCAACCACAGCACGAGGTCGTCGAATGGCACACTTTCGAATTCGACGCGAATGCCGTTCCTGGTTGTCGGCTGACTGCGTTTCAATGACCTGTCAAGACCTCGGGCGCGTAGTGTCTGATCAACAATGACAACCGGTGTCTGTTGAGTTCCAGAGCGCTGTGCCGCGCTGGCATTGCCAGATGCACTGAGTAAACCCTTGAGCGGTCGCAACTCCGCAAGAGAGCGCTCCCAGTTAGCGACATTTGCTAACAAGGTAGTATGACCTTTATCGAGCGGCATCCAGACCAGCGCATAAAACAGCGCGACGGCCACGGCAGCGGCGCCGACAGTCACGAACTGCCGTTCCCTTGACTGCAGCGATTCGAACCAGTCCTTCATGCGCCTGCCTCCCGGATCTGAATACGACTACTGATCCTGTCGCCAACCTGGTCAGTGGACTGAATCGACGCACTGAATCGCCCCGAGTCGCTGACCAATTTCTGAATGCTATCGAGTGTTGCGACGTCGGGTGCTGTCAGGCGCACATCAATGACTCCGGCGCGATAACTAATCGCCTCGATTTCGGCAGTTGCATGCTGTTGCAACGCCCGGCCAAGCGCCAGCAACGACGGCAGGAATACCTGTGATGCCGTCGGCCCGCCAAGACTGCGGCGGATCGAGTTCACCGTGCCCATCGGATCCACTATTTCACGAGTGTCGCCCGGACGGATCTCGCGATATTCCAGAGCAAATTGCGCTTTGAGCGCCGCCTCCTCCTGCACAAGTCGATAATAATCGACCGCCTTGCCGCCAAGGCCAACGAGTCCAAGCGTGAGCAGGAGCATTGCCACATATCGCCAGGGTTGAAAAACGGTTGCAAAGCCGGTCTTTTCACCATAACGGCCCTGCAGCAGATTGATGCCTTGGCCCGCAGCGACGGTCACAGCCAGGCGTGGCAGAATGCCATCAGGCAGAAGATTTATGTCCACACTTGCAAGTTCTTGCCTGAGCGAATTCCAATCGTCTGTGAATCGTTGCTCGTCCTCCGGCTCGCAATACACCAGTAAATGCCGCGGCGCCGGTGCATCGTCCGGGTCGCTGACGCTCGAGTCGCTCGTATCGCCCAAAACCCCGGCAACGGCCAGAACATCTCTGGGTTTGACACCTTGCATGGCGAATTCATTGTCACCGCCATCGTTGAATAGTATCTGGTCTTTAGCAACAAGCAGACTCATCGTCCCTGGTATGCGAGCCAATCCATGGGATTCAGTAACGATTTGCGCGGCAGAAATTCCTGCATCCGCTAGTTGCTCCAACCATTCGCTCATCTGCAAATGCGATACGACAGCGACCGGCACGCGGCCGCTTTCGCGCCGGGTGCCGGCAGCAAAATGCATTTTTTCGACGTCTTCCGCGAGATTTTCCTCGAGTGCGAAGGGCAGCGCAGCCAGCAGCCGTGAACCACCACGAATCGGGATATCGACTGTCAACGTCAGCACTGACGTCGCCGGGACGAGCACGATGACAGTACGATCACCGGTGTCTCCGGCAGCCTCGGCGAGAGGTCCCGTGACGATCGGGCTACGCCGCGTGCCATTACCGTCAACCGCAATCCAGTTGACGTCTTGCTTGGAATTTGACCCAAGTCGAATAACCAGAAACTCTGCCATCGTCAGGTTGTTCCCAGGCTGCGCAGGATAGGAGTCACATTACCCCGTGGCCCGCGTTCCAATATGCTGTAGTAGGTAATACGAACCGTATCAATCCGCACGATGACCTTCAATCGAAAAAAGTTGGTCGTTTCCTCAAGTTGGTTGAGAACATCCGGTGTCACCAACGATGAAAATGTGCCTGCAACGTCGACAAAGCCACTTTCTTCGCGCTCACCCAGCAATCGCTCGACGTCGGCCACCGACAGGTTCTCGTCCAGAGACTGCAATACCGGGCCCGTCGCCGTGTTGACATTGATTGCCGTGCGACCTGGCAATGCCGTGATATGCGGCAAAAGGATATCGAGAGTGGCTTTGTCCATACCCTCAAGTGCTGCAAGCTCACTGGTGCTCGTCAGGAATTGATTGGCTGTGCGATAGGGCGGAATCATGCTGGTGTAGATCGAATCCTCAGCGCCGTCTGGAAATTCAGCATCCTGGTTGGCATCAAGCCAGTCTGCCGCGATTCCCGCAAATCGCAGATCAATGCCCAGCGCGGCCAGTAATCTGCGGAACTGCTCCAAGGACGGCACATCGACTTCTCCGTTCGCGCCAAGCAGGTTATTGATGTTAAAGCGGCCCTGCAGGTCCTCAATCTGGCCGATAATCTCGCCGCGTATGTCGTCACTTTCCAAAGGCAATGGCGGCATATCAATGGCCCAGATTTCACCGAGATGATCAGTGTCGCTGTCTTCGAGGTCCTGCCGCAAAATGCCGAGCACCCAGCTCTCGGCCCCGATCGCACCCTGAATGGCTTCCTCCCGATACATCGACACATAGGTACGGCGCAGGCTCAGTGAGTTGTCCCAGCTCAGACTGAACACCAATGTCGTTATCAGTGCCATGATCAGCAGCGCTGTGATCAACGCGACACCGCGATGTTTCGAGCGATGCTTCATGGCGCCACCTCAATGATCCGGTAGATTTCGCCTTCGTCGATCAAGGTCAATACAAATTCGACGGCGCGCGGCCGGGACCGTATCGAATCGCCACCCGCTTGTCCCTGCGGCGGCCAAAAATTGGTCCATTCGTCGTTGTCCTGCAGGAAACGAAAATACAGGCTTTCAACATCATTCAATAGCACTGTCGCGATCGGCTCGTTCGCATAGGTCCGATCAAGCACGTTCCAGTGATAGCGAACCAGTTCATCGTCTTCGAGACGGTAGGCAACGCGTTGTAAGGTTCCACGCGGCAATCCGGCCGGATTAGTCCAGCCACCACGAGTCAACTCCAGCAAAAAGTCTGAACTGAGACTGGTCTGCAGCGCGGGCACGAAACCGTCACCAAGTTCATTGCGCACCGGTCTGGGAGCCGTTTGCATCAGATCGGTGCTCAGATAGCGCACGGCACGCTGCAAGGATTGCAGCCGGTCCATGCGCTCGGTCAGATAGTCGACGTTTGACAGCGTCGATCCCAGGGCCGAGTACGCAAGCATCGACATCACACCAAAAACGGCGAGCGCAACGATCACTTCAATGAGCGTAAATCCCTTGGCCGCATGCCGTGTCATCTGATCTCACCCGGATTTTGTGAGCCACGATTCCAGGAACGATTGCTTTGCCCTAGAATGACAGGTTCTCCAATAAATCCTGTAACGGCCCGAATCTTGGTATTCCTATCGGGATAAAAAACTGTCACGTCAACGCGATACAGGTTCTCGACACCGCTTTCTGCAATGACAGCGCGCCAGTACCAAGTAGTATTTGCGTAGTCAATTTCGCCACTCGTCGTCGACACCTCCGGAATTATGTTGGCGAGGTGAAATTCCGCGATCTTGTTTTGAGCTATCCAGCTCGCGTAGGTTTTTTCACGCATGGCATTGGAATTATCGATCATGTTGCCCATTACTTCGGCAAGCGCCAACAACGACATGCCGATGATGGCGAGCGATACCATTACTTCAATTAATGTGAATCCTCCACTGCGTTGGCTAATCATTGTCAGTGACGAATTCAATCGCCCCGGTCAGATCACCGCGCAGCACGACCGACTGATTCGCCAATTTGCGCAGAATGTGCAATTCGAATGGTGTCATATCACCGCTCGAGAAAATCCAGATTTGTGGCGCGTAGGTTTCAGACAGATCACGAATGGCAAATTCGTCGCGCGCATCGAAATCGCCTGGCTCATTATCGAGCAGAATGCGTCGATCTTCGAGAAATAGCTCGAACTCAATATCCTCGGGCAAAGTTCGAGTTCGAAAAATATCGTCGCCCAGGAGCTCGCCCCACCGGTTCGCGTACGGATCAAATTCGACAAACCGGTAGGAATCGACCATTACTTCGAGCCCGAACTCTCGGCCCTGCATCACCGCCTCATCCTGAGCAATTTCGACAAGCGAGCTCAAGCGCCGGGCTGCGGTCTGCAATTCACGATCATCGCCGACCAGGCCAAGAGACAGCACGGCAATCGAGGACACGATAGCGATGATGACGATGACCACCAAAAGCTCGATTAATGAGAAGCCGAAAGGGCGGCCGCGAAAGTTCATTGGCTCGGGACGTCGCCGCAGTGCGCGAGGTGTTAGTCGAGATCCCAATTGCCGATATCAGCATCGATGCCTTCTCCACCAGGACGTCCATCCCGTCCGAGCGTGTAGACATCGAATTCTCTATGGTTACCCGGGTTAAGGTACAGGTAAGCATTGCCCCAGGGATCTTTCGGCACACGATCAAGGTAGCCACCAGTCTTCCAGTTCTTGATACTCGGATCGGCAGGCTTCGCTACCAATGCTTCCACGCCTTGATCGGAGGACGGGTAGGTAAAATTATCGAGGCGATAGAACTTCATGGCATTTTCGATATTTGAGATTTCTGCTCTGGCCTTCGTGATCTGGGCATCGTCCACGCGACCGATTACATTCGGCGCAACTATGGCGGCAAGAATACCAATGATAATGACCACGACCATGATCTCGATCAGCGTAAAGGCACGCTGGCCCGCAGGTAACGGCTGTTGTCTTGCAAATTGATTCACAATGGTCACTCCGCAATATGACGTCGAAGCGTCTGCATTGACTCGTTAATCCTATAAACGTCAGTATATCAAACATGGGGTTAGATGAAGGTAAGCCACAGCACCAACCAACCGCCTGGATGTATGGGTGGTTGTTGCCCGGCATCGTCGTCGGTGCCGCGGCTCTGCTCGTGTTATTGGGTGATCCCGGGCGCATCTGGTTGCGCTACGATCGTGCGGCTATCGCGGCTGGGGAGATATGGCGACTTTTTACGGGCCATTTCGTGCACCTCGGCGCATCGCATTTCGCGCTCGACGCCGCCGGCTTATTGCTCGTCTGGTACCTGGTGTCGCACCGTTTCACTGCCGCTCAGTGGCTGCAGATAACGCTGCTGACGATTCTTGGCATGGACCTGGGATTCTGGGTTCTGCAGCCGCAGCTAGCCTGGTATGTCGGTTTGTCCGGCTTATTGCACGGACTATTCGCCGCTGGCATCGTGCCAGGATTGCGAGAGCGTAATCCTGAGGCGTGGTTTCTGGCTGCGATGATTACCGCCAAGATCATCTATGAGCAGCTCGTTGGGCCCTTGCCCGGGTCCGAGGCATCATCAGGTGGCGCCGTGATCGTTGCTGCCCATCTGTACGGCGCTTTGTCGGGATCTGTTACAGCCGCATGGCTGTGCATTAGAGTCCGGCCGTAAGCGCCTATATAATGCGCGCCCACGCGTCATCAGCTCGACGGAGGCCACATTGACGATTGCCATGGTATTTCCGGGCCAGGGATCGCAGTCGCAGGGCATGCAGGCTGATCTCGCCGCTGACTTCACCGAGGTTGCGGATGTCTATGCCGAGGCCAGCGACATCATGGGATATGACCTGTGGCAGCTGGTCCAGAATGACCCTGACAAACGCCTGGAGGAAACCGTCGTAACGCAACCGGCCATGCTGACGGCAGGTTACGCAGCGTGGCGAGTCTGGGAAAGCTCTGGTGGCGCAGTACCGGATCAGATGGCGGGACACAGTCTGGGCGAGTACACGGCGTTGGTCTGCGCAGGGGCTGTGAGCTTCGCTGACGCATTGACCGTCGTGCGGCGACGCTCAGAATTGATGCAACAGGCAGTTCCGGCCGGTGGCGGCGCGATGGCAGCCATTCTGGGCCTGGATGACGATGCGATTCTGGCAGTGTGCGCACAAGCAGCGCAAGGAGAGGTCGTCGACGCCGTGAATTTCAATGCTCCGGGACAGGTGGTGATTGCCGGCGATAAGGATGCAATAGACCGTGCAATTGAGCTGGCCAGGGAGCAGGGCGCCCGGCGCGCCCTGATATTGCCCGTCAGCGTTCCGGCTCACTCCTCACTGATGCGCGCAGCAGGCGAGGCACTGCAGGAGTCACTCGGCGTCGCGAAATTCGAAGCGCCCGGCATCACTGTTATGGCGGCGTCGACTGCGACACCCTACGCAGATGCGCAGGACATTCGCGAGCGTCTGTCGCGGCAGGTGTATGCACCCGTGCAGTGGGTCAATACAATCCATGCGATGACCGCCGCAGGCGCCACATCGGTTATTGAGTGCGGTCCCGGCAAGGTCCTGGCCGGACTCATGCGGCGCATCGACAAGACGACACCATGCGCCTGCATAAACTCCGTCGACGGTCTGCAAGCTGCTCTGCAAATTGAGCCGATAGTGCAACGATAAAAGGGAAATTCATGAGCAGTTCGTTCAGCAAAGACGCATTGCAAGGCAACGTTGCCCTTGTCACAGGTGCTTCCAGAGGCATCGGTGCGGCGATCGCGCAAGTACTCTCGGCGGCCGGGGCAACCGTTGTAGGCACGGCAACCAGCGCGGCGGGCGCGCAGTCGATATCCGCAGCACTTGGCGGCAGTAGCCGGGGCATTGTGCTGGATATCGCCAATGATGAATCTGTGCTATCGGCGATCGCCAACATTCAAGAACACGAAGGTAGCCCTACGATTGTCGTCAACAATGCCGGTATTACACGAGACAATCTGTTGCTGCGGATGAAAACGGCAGATTGGGAAGATGTATTGTCGACCAACCTTAGCGGTGTATACCGCGTGAGCAAAGCCTGCCTGCGCGGCATGATGAAAGCGAGGTATGGGCGAATCATCAATATTGCATCCGTTATCGGCATCATGGGAAATGCCGGGCAATGCAACTATGCGGCAGCCAAGGCGGGCATCATCGGATTTTCGAAATCACTGGCCCGCGAGATCGGTTCCCGTAACATTACGGTCAATGTCGTCGCTCCTGGCTTCATCGATACGGACATGACTCGTGGGCTGTCAGACGAACAACGCGAGAGCATGCTGGCCAACGTACCCCTGCGGCGACTCGGCGAAGGCGTCGATATTGCCAATGCTGTGCTATTTCTTGCCTCGCCGGCGGGCGCCTACATTACGGGTGAGACGATGCACGTAAATGGCGGCCTGCTGATGAACTGAATTGGCCGGAAATTGTGTGTAGATTGCCATGGGCGATTCACATACAATACCGTCCACGGTCAGGCAGCACCTTGAATTATCAATGACTTAGAGAGATTTTTTGGGGTTTTCGAGCGCCACAAGCGGCATTCCAGACGAGCCCGCTGTAGAATAGGAACAATATGACCCTGCCAAGCCACAAATTTGACAAGTCTTCTCAGGAGAAGCGACCACTATGAGCAGTATCGAAGAACAAGTTAAGAGTATCGTTGCCGAGCAACTCGGCGTCAAAGAAAAAGACGTCACCAACGATGCTTCATTTGTCGATGATCTGGGTGCGGATTCACTCGACACAGTCGAGCTGGTAATGGCCCTCGAAGAGGAATTCGAAACGGAAATCCCGGACGAGGACGCTGAAAAAATCACTACGGTCCAAAATGCCATCGACTTTGTAACCGCTCGCGCAAAAAACGACTAGGTCTTTCGGCGCGGCGCACTGCGCCGCGCCGATGCTCTTCAATTGACTATTCGGCAGATCTGCCACACCCCAACGGTACTACCTTGAAAGAACGTCGAGTTGTTATTACCGGCATGGGCATCGTCTCACCGATAGGCAGCCGGCTGGATGATGCATGGCGAAACGTCTGTGAGGGCGTTTCCGGTATCCGCCTGATTGACGATTTCGATACGAGCAGCCTGCCTACACGCATTGGCGGAATGGTCACAGGCTTCGATATCGATGACTACCTGTCACCCAAGGAAGCACGTAAAACAGACCCGTTTATTCACTACGGAATCGCCGCGAGCGTCAAGGCGATAGAGCATTCAGGCCTGGAAATTACCGACGCAAACGGCGACGCGATTGGCATCGCGATGGGCGCCGGTATCGGTGGCATCAAGTTTATCGAGGACAATCACAACAAGATGCTGGCGGGAGGGGTCCGGCGGGTATCTCCGTTTTTCATTCCGGGCAGCATTATTAATATGACATCCGGAAATGTCAGCATCTTGCAGCACATCAAAGGCCCCAACGTGTCCATTGCTACAGCGTGCGCAACATCGGCACATTGTATTGGCATCGCCGGGCGATGCATCGAACACGGGGACGCCGACGTGATGCTTGCAGGTGGCTCAGAGTATGCGACGACGCAGCTCGCGATGGCCGGTTTCTGCTCGGCACGAGCCATGTCGACGCGAAACGACGATCCGACCGCTGCGAGCCGACCCTACGATATTGATCGGGACGGTTTCGTTCTGAGCAACGGTGCTGGTTGTGTGATACTCGAGGAACTGCAGTACGCCAAAGCGCGTGGTGCCCATATCTACGCGGAGTTGATCGGATTCGGCATGAGCGGTGACGCCCATCACATTACCCTGCCGCCGGCAGACGGAGATGGTGCTCGCAGAGCCATGTCCGCAGCCATAAAAGATGCCGGCATCGATCCCGGCGATATTGACTACCTGAATGCCCACGGCACGTCGACGCTCGCCGGCGACATCGGTGAGTCTGTCGGCATCCGGCGCGCGTTTGGTGATGCCGCAGACAAGCTCGTCGTCAGCTCGACGAAATCGACAACAGGCCACCTGTTGGGTGCGTCCGGTGTTATCGAAGCTATTTTTTGTGTGCAGGCAATCAACCACCACGTCGTTCCACCGACAATCAATCTCGATAATCAGGATCCTGCTTGCGATCTTGATTACGTGCCCAATGAGGCGCGCGATGTCAAAGTCAGGATAGCCATTTCCAACTCGTTCGGTTTTGGTGGCACTAACGGAAGCCTGATCTTTCGAGCATTTGACTGAGCCTGCTAGCGTGTCGGCGCGGAGTCAGACAGCATCTCCAAATCAAGCCGTGACGCAGCTGTCTGCGACCGTTGACCTGCATGCATTGCATAGACTCAATCCCGATCGATACCCGTTTCTATTGCAAAGTACGGGCGCAGCCACGGCGTTCGGCCGATTCGACATCCTGTTCGCGTTCCCTGGAGAGGCCCTGACTCTCGCGGCCCCGGGGCAGCTGACAGGGCATGTCGACAAAGGCCAGCACGAATTTTTATCGGCCCTCGATCAATGGTGGCTTGAAGAGCGCAGAGATGCGGACGATTCGGAGCTGCCTTTCACGGGTGGCTGGTTCCTGTACCTCGGCTATGAGTTGGCGGCAGAAGTGGAGCCTGGATTGGACCTCAGACAAGATCCGATCATGCCGACGGCTCTGGCCGTTCGATGTCCCAGCGCACTGATCCTTGATCACCTCGAAGATCGCTGCTATTTCGTTGCGGAGTTATCCTCCGGTATTGACGCTGCAATGATTGCTGCAGACGTCGTAGCGTGCCGGGCACTCGACGACAAGGCACTGCGACCGGGAACCGACGGACCGCTTGTCATCGAGGAGGAGCCGTCTCTCTTCCTTGATGCCGTGCGCATGGCGAAGCAGTACATTTCACAGGGTGACATTTACCAGGCCAACCTGTCGCGCATCTGGTCAGCGACGGTTGACGGGGATCTGGACTCTGACCAGATCTACGCCTCGCTGTGTCGCGCTAATCCAGGGCCATTCGCCGGCCTGGTCCACTGGCAGGGCTCGAGTGTCGTGTCGTCGTCGCCTGAGCGCCTGATTCAGGTGCGTAACGGAGTAATATCGACACGACCGATCGCTGGCACTCGTCCGCGCTCAGACGACAAGCTTGTCGACGCCAGCCTGTTAGCGGAATTGATCGCGCACCCCAAGGAACGTGCCGAGCATGTCATGCTCATTGATCTTGAGCGCAACGACATTGGTCGCGTGTGCAAGCCAGGTACGGTCGAGGTCAACGAAATGATGATTGTCGAGAGCTATGCTCACGTGCATCACATTGTTTCCAACGTGCGGGGCCTGTTGCGTAATGATGTTACACCCGGAGACATGATTCGCGCCGTATTTCCGGGCGGCACGATAACCGGGTGCCCGAAAGTGCGTTGCATGGAGATTATCAGCGAACTTGAATCCGGTCCGCGTGGCGCATACACCGGATCATTCGGCTATCTGAATCGAGATGGCAGCCTGGATCTCAATATCCTGATTCGTACCATCGTCATGCGTGGCAATCACATCACATTACGGGCCGGATCAGGCATTGTGGCGGATTCGGAACCGAACGCCGAGCTCATGGAGACAAGGGCCAAAGCGAAGGGCCTGATTCGGGCATTATCACTATGAGCCCGTGGTTTGTTGATCAGAAATCCGTGGACACGATCCCCATAGATGATCGGGCAGCTCAGTACGGAGATGGCTTGTTTGAGACCATCGCGATTCGCGGCAGCACACCAAGGTTTTGGACGCTGCATCTTGATCGTTTGCAGCAGGGATGCGAGCGGCTTGGAATTGACGCACCGCCTGCAGAGACTCTGCGAGAAGCGCTGGCCGCAGCAATCATCGCCTGTGACATCGATACAGATTTCGCGGTTGCCAGGATTACGATCTCTGCCGGAACCGGTCCACGCGGATATCGCCGCCCGACAGACGCTCAGACGTCATTTCGAATCGGCATATTTGAGTCGCAGGCGTTGCCTGCGACGGCGTATCGCGACGGCGTCGAAACCAGGCTGTGTCGAACCCGCCTCGCAATTCAGACACAACTCGCCGGCATCAAAACTATTAATCGGCTCGAACAGGTGCTGGCGCGCGCTGAATGGAATGATGCGTCGATCGTCGAAGGCCTTATGCTCGACACAGAAGATCGACTCATCTGCGGTACCATGAGCAATGTGTTCGTCACATCCGGAAAAACGATCGCCACGCCCGCAATCACTCGCTGTGGTGTCGCAGGAATCATGCGCAGGCATGTGTTGACCCTGCTTGAACATGCGCGGATCGCGTGTGACGTACGCGACATAGAACTCAGCGAACTGCAGGCGGCTGATGAGGTATTCCTGACCAATAGCCAGTTCGGCATTCTGCCGGTCACCCGATGCGCGGGGCAGGTATGGTCTGTAGGACGCATGACGCAGCAAGTCATGACACTTGCCGCTGGCAACGGTGTTCCGGAGTGTGCGCCATGAAGCTATTGCTGGTCGTCATCGGCGCAATACTGGTGCTGATTTTCGGCGCAATAACGATCGGCGTAGTGCAAATGAACCGGTTTCTACATGCGCCCGTCGTCGTGGCCGATGCGGGCACTGAATTCGAGATCGAATCAGGTGTGTCTTTCCAGAGCGTAAGCAGTGCGTTGGCAAAGCGAGGCATCATCAGTCAGCCCGGATTATTTCGTGCATACGCGCGATGGACGGGACAGGCCAATGCAATCCAGGCCGGTGACTACCGAATCAAACAGGGAACCACACCGAGCGAATTACTCGAGCAGTTTACGAGCGGTGCGGTGCAACTGTATTCGTTCACGATTATCGAGGGCTGGAATCGGTGGGATTTACTGCAGGCTTTGCACCGGCACCCACAACTTGACGCAAGCCTGACCGATGAGGATTGGCCGGCACTGCTGGAAGAATTCGGCGCGCAGACCAGTCACCCCGAAGGTTTGTTTCTCCCTGAGACGTATCGGTTCCCACGGCACACCAGCGACCGTACTGTTCTGAAGCTGGCATACGATCTCATGCAAAAAGTGATCGCCGAGGAGTGGGCCGGCAGAGATGCGGAGTTGCTCGTGCGGACATCATACGAGGCACTGGTGCTTGCCTCGATCGTCGAAAAAGAAACGGCGCGTGCCGACGAGCGTCCGCTCATTGCTGGCGTGTTTCTGCGCCGCCTGGCCAAACGCATGCGGTTGCAGACCGATCCGACTGTCATTTATGGCATTGGCCCCGGATTTGACGGCAACCTGCGGCGACGCGATTTGCAGACCGACACCCCATACAACACCTATACGCGGCGCGGCTTGCCGCCGACACCGATCGCCATGCCAGGACAGGCAGCTATCAATGCGGCGCTGCACCCGGCGGACGGCGAAGCATTGTATTTCGTCGCAACCGGGCTTGGCGACGGTAGCCACAAATTCTCTACGACAAAAGCTCAACACGACGCTGCCGTCGCCGAATACCTGCAACGACTTCGCAGCCAGCGTAAATAGGGCCTGTGGCATGAAATCCGGTAAATTCATAACGGTCGAAGGCATAGAGGGGGTCGGCAAATCAACCAATGTCGATTTCCTTGCGCAGGCCATTGAGAAGCGTGGACATAAAGTACTCGCCACTCGCGAACCCGGCGGCACGCCAATAGCCGAGCGTATACGTGAACTGCTGGTCGAGCACGGTGACGAGCCCATGCCCGATATCGCCGAACTGTTGCTGATGTTTGCCTCGCGCGCATTGCACGTACGCAATGTCATCCAGCCAGCCCTCGCTGCCGGTACCTGGGTGATCTGCGACCGATTTACGGATGCGAGCCGCGCCTATCAGGGCGGCGGGCGCGGATTTTCACAAGACGACATCAATCGACTCGCCGACTGGGTGCATGGCGATCTGCGGCCAGATCTGACAATCCTGCTGGATGCACCGGTCGCAACGGGCATGGCCCGGGCAGGGCGGCGTGGGGATCCTGACCGGATCGAGATCGAACGTGCGGAATTCTTTACCCGGGTGCGAGAGTGTTATCTGACATTGGCCAAGGCAGAACCTGACCGTTTCGTCATCGTCGATGCGACACAGGACCTGAGTACGGTCCGCGACACGATTGAAGCGATTATCGCGACAGCATGGTTTAATAATTCAGATTAAAAAGAAATTATAATTAATTGAATTCAATAGAAATAAGTTGGTTGAAGGAATTCGCAAAGTCCTGGCTTGACCGTATTGAGCAAAATCGACTGCCACACGCCGTACTGCTGGCGGGCCCGATCGGTACCGGCAAGCGTGCAGCAGCGACCTGGATGGCCGCCAGGCACCTCGAAATCTCGCCGACAACAGTTCTACCGCAATTCCCTGTCACGAGCCTCGCGCATGCCGATCTGCGCTGGATAACGCCCGCGGAAGATAAACAGGCGATCGGCATAGACCAAATCCGGGAGCTGGTCGCGGACATGAGCCTGACGAGCTACGCAGGGGGCGGCAAAGTGGCTGTTATCGAGCCCGCCAACGCAATGACCACCAATGCGGCCAACAGCCTGCTGAAGACACTTGAGGAGCCGTCAGGGGATGCCCTGCTCATACTGATTGCCGACAGGACCGGTCGATTACCCGCAACAATCTTCAGCCGTTGCCAACGCATCGAGTTTGCACCGCCTGGTGAGGCCGCAAGCCTGGTATGGCTGGATCGATTGCGCCCAGGCGCGTCCTGGGCTGAGGCGCTCGCCCTTGCCGGAAACGCGCCTCTGGCCGCGCTCACGACCATCGACCAATTGGATACACACACATCGATGAGTCGCGATTTCGCGGATGTTGCAGCCGGCAGGTCGGCTGCGATCGAAGTCGCGGCCCGTTGGGCCCGGCTCGACGCAGTGTTCGTTCTCGGCTGGATGGCGCAACAGGTTCGGCAGTTGATTTGCGTCGCCTCTGGCGTGGCTTTGGAGCCATTTGCGCACGGAATTGACGAATCTGTGCTCAGACGCATGGACAGGCGAAATCTGTTCTGCTATCTAGACATAATCAACCGGCTGCGCGGGCAGCCTGGTGGCTCCTACAACGTCCTGTTGACGCTTGAAGGGCTGCTGATCGATTTGGCCGAAGGGCTAGCCTTTTGTGGCCGAAACCCACTGGGTGACGCCATGACGCACGTGCTGTTGAAGAGATAAACGGATGAGCAAACCAGGACTATTGACGCTGACAATCAAGGACAAGAGTGCGTTGTACCTGGCTTATATGCCCTACATCATCAATGGCGGGTTGTTCATTCCGACAAATAGCTCTTACCGCCTCGGTGACGAGGTATTCATGCTATTGAACCTGATGGGCGAGAACGAAAAAATCCCCGTTGCCGGAACTGTGATCTGGTTGACTCCCAAAGGTGCCCAAGGTAAGCGCACGACCGGAATTGGAGTGCAGTTCAGCGATCAGGATCAGGGCAATACGCAAAAGAAAATCGAAAACTATCTGGCAGGGGCGCTGGGCGGCGAGAAGCCAACTCACACGATGTAGTTTAAGGGCCCTCTGATCTATTCATGAACTCGCATCTTGCGTTCAGAATAAATCAGAGGGTCCTTAATTACATATCATCCCTGTTGATACCATCGCGTAAAACGTAGGCTTGATAGCCGCGTTCGCTCAGAATGTAGGCGCCTGCAGAACTGCGGCGCCCCGTGTCACAGCAAACAACATAAGTGCAATCTCTATCGAGTGTACTGATCTTCAGCCGAATGAAGTACAGAGGAATATTAACCGCGTCGTCCATGTGGTAATTGTCGTACTCGCTCGGCAGTCGTACATCGAGCCACTTGCCACCGTCTGCAACGATTTTCTCGGCTTCTGCATAAGATACCCAGTCGAGCATAGGCTCATTGAGAAGTTTTCTGAAATCGTCCTTGCCGAGCCGCATGACAGATCCGTCCGTTGTCATCGTCACGGTCGCATTGCGTTTGGCATCGGAAATCAGAGCTTCTTCTCCAAATGTATCGCCGACTGAGAGTTCCGCAAGCTTGATGCCATCTTTTGATAACGGCGTCTCGCGGGTAACCATGCCACTGCCGCGAGTCAGAACATAAAAATAATCGCCCTCGGTGCCCTGTTTCAGTACAACGTCACCCTTCTTGTAGTTGATCTGCTGCATGCGCATGAAGATCGCCTGAATGTTGGCCGGCGGGATTTTATGGAACGCCTTGGTCTGCAGTAACATCGTCATCCAGTCGTCACTATCGACTTTGCCCTGCAACTCAGAAACTTCGTAGGTTCCCGTCTGGTCCCACGTGAGCATAACGTCCAGCAGATCACTATCGATCGAGATGAATTGCACACGGTCGCGAGCGCGGGCGGAAACGCGGCGCGGGAATATTGCGGAGACTGGATTGCGCGCCTCAGCGGAACCTCCCGATACCGTTTCGACGACTTTTCCCTGGTCAATCAATTCGAGGATTCCGCTAGCGACGTAGAATGTGCGCTTATCTGTGTCACCTTCTTTGAACAGAAATTGGCCCGGTGACAGTTCACGTAACTGCACCTTGCGAGCCAATGCCGCGAGGTTGTCGCGCTTCAGACCGTCCAGTGGTGAAAACCTTTTGAGCAGGTCCATGTTCATCTGCTCATTCTCCATGCTTCATCCTGTTATTACTCTCGATTATTGCGTGGCATTCTACCTTTAATTCAACAACTTCCGATACTGCCTGACCTTAGCAGCGTGAAGCGGCGCACAGTTTTGAGGCCATTCTGACCTGGCTTCGTGGTTACAGGTCTGACCAGCCCCTGTTGGGCGCGAATCGATCACCATAGGCAGCCGCGAGTTCCTCGAGGCGGGCGACTACATTATCGACACCACGCTGTCGCGAATAATTGATGGGTCCACCGCGAAAAGGGGCGAATCCGGTGCCGAAAATTACGCCAGCATCCAGCAAGTCGGCATTGCTTACGACACCGTCAGCCAGGCACGCCACAGCCTCATTGACCATGGGAAGAATCAGGCGGTCCTCAACATCAGCCGGGAGCTCTGCACCATCGCTGCGTGGTTTTTGCGCTTTGCCATCGATCCAGCGGTAAAAACCCTGCCCCGATTTTCGGCCGAGCTGCCCGTTCTCGACCATGGCTGATAATTTTTCCGGTACGGGTCCGTCCATTTTCGCCCCAAGTACCTTGGACACATGCAAGACCACATCAAGACCAACACTGTCGACCAATTCGACGGGCCCCACAGGCATGCCGAACGCCACCGCCACGCGATCGATTTCCGCAAGCGCAATGCCCGACTCGACCAGGTGCATGGCTTCCGTCATGTACGGCGCAAGTATCCGGTTAACAACAAAACCGGGGGAACTAGCGCATTCCAGCGGAAATTTGCCAATGGCTTTGACAAACGCAAAGCCCTGATCCAGGACTTCCTGCTCCGTATCAGCGCAACGAATTACCTCAACGAGAGGCATCTGCGACACTGGATTGAAGAAATGCAATCCAATAAATCTCCGCGGATCCTTGAGATTCGCGCGCAATTCCTCGAGTCGAATACTTGATGTATTGGTCGCAAGAACGGCGCCGGATTTCATATTATTCTCGAGCACCTTATACAGATCTTTCTTTGCGTCCGGGTTTTCGAAAATCGCCTCGATGATCAGATCGGCATCCGCGACGCCATCACCATTTACATCCGAACGCAGACGAGCTGTGGCTGCGGCGCGATCGTCATCATCTCGCACGCGTTTGGCGAACAGTTTCCGGGCGCGTTCGATCGCGGGATCAATGTACTTCTGTTCGCGGTCTTGTAATGTGACATTCAGCCCGCGTAACGCACACCACGATGCGATGTCTCCTCCCATGACGCCGGCGCCAATGACATGAACATTGATTATTTTTTTATGCGGTTTATTGCCCTGGCCTTTGAGCTTGTTCTGCAGGAAAAATACGCGGACGAGATTGCGTGACGTACTGCCGCACATCAATTCGGCCATCGAGCGTGCCTCAGCTTCAAAGCCGGTCTTTCGCGACGCCCCGAAACGCGCCCAAAGATCGATAATCGCGTACGGGGCAGGGTAGTGCTCTCGACGCGCTTTGGCCGCCACCTGTTTCACAAGCATCGACTTGATGAAAGGCCTTACGATCGAGACATTCAAGAGACGCGCGAGCAATGGTGCACGTCGCTTATCCGGCACAGTGGCAATATACTCTTTCGCCGTCTGCTGCCAATCGTCCTCGGCAATGATCCTGTCAACCAAGCCGATCTTACGACCTTTATCGACCGTGATCGGCTTACCCGTCAGCATCAACTGCATGGCGGATTGCACGCCGCAGAGATGTACGGCACGAACGGTGCCGCCGAATCCGGGATGCAGTCCCAGCTGAACTTCAGGGAGCCCCAGTACGCGCTTCTCGCCAGCGAATGCGAGACGGTAGTCGCAAGCCATCGCCAGTTCGAGGCCGCCACCGAGGGCAAATCCATTGATAACCGCGATCGTTGGGCAACGCAGCGCTGCAAGTTTGTCCAGCAGTTGTTGGCCCAAGCGAATGAGCTCGTAGGCGTCGTTTGGCGAATCGATCGTCGTGAATTCATTGATGTCGGCGCCCATGACGAAACCGCTGCGTTTGCCCGAATGAATGACAAGGCCTGCGGGCGGTGATGCGACGTACGGATCGATGAGTGTATTCAGCTCGGACATGACCTCGGCCGAGAGGACATTTGCGCTCGCATCCGCCTTGTCAATCTGGGCCCATACGATACCCTCGTCGTCGGTTCGTGATGTCCAGTGTTTCAAGGTCATCAATTGTCCCTCGTTTGGATCACATTAAAATCGCATATCAAAGGTAAGTGATCTGAGTGCCTGACCGCTGGCACGTCAAAACCTGTTACCTCTATTCCCTTCTGGACCAAAATGTAATCAAGTTCCTTGCGCGGTGAACGGCTCGGGTAGGTTGCAATTCGATCGACGTTGGCTGATGTCAGTCCTGCAGCCCGCATGAACAGGTAGATTTCATTCTCTCCCCAGAACGTATTGAAGTCACCAGCCACTATGACGGGCTTGTCCATTGCAACAATAAGATCGTACAGATGTCGTAACTGCAGGTGCCGATGGCGGTACTTAAGCGATAGATGGACGAGAAATATCGCGAAATCCTCCATCTCCAACTCGATAATCAGTCGCTTGATCCCCGTATCGAAATAATGAAATCGTTCGCCGTGAATCCGCGCCGCCGCCATGAACGCATTTCCCTGTTTGCGCACGATCGGCAGTAAATTGTTCAGAGATTTGGAGCCGTATTTAATCTCGTACGAACTATGCATGCCGAGGTCGGCGGCCATTTTCTCGGCCTGGTTGACGTTTCGGCTACGAATCGATCCGGTATCAACCTCGATCAGGCCGACGATATCCGCGTCCACCGACTTGATGAACCGGGTGATTTCCACAAGCACTTTCTGATTGCCCAGAACATAGCCGGCCCCTGGCACAGGCATATGCATGCTCGCGCCGACACCGACGGCATAGCGAATGTTGTACAGGAGAAGGCGCATGTGCCCGATACGATACCGAATCGGCACCAGCCCGACAATGTGGTAGCGCGACACCGCCGCGAATTGGATAGACTAATGGGATTGCAATGGTGGCCAGGAGGCTCTGGTGTCCGAACAAGATCCGATTCGGGTATTCATTACCCATACCTTTGAGGAAAGTGAGGACTACCTGCGCATTTTCGAATTTCTGGAGGGTGTAGACAGGTTCTTCTACGCCAATGTCAGTAAGCCCGAGAACATACCCTCCACGGGTGGCGAGGCGGCCATCAAGGATGAACTGATCGAACAGATCAAGGCATCGGAAATCATCATTGTACTGCCTCAGGTCTATGAGCAACGCAATGAGCTCGTGAGCTTTATGATGGACGTTGCAGACGCTAACGACATCAGCATCATTGCAATCCGGCCATTTGGCGGCAAGACCGAAACCCCACAGGCTGTTGCCGACCGGGTCAAGGTACAACTCGACTGGAACGCTCGAGAAATCGCTGACACTCTGACTTTCCTGGCGCGCGGCGAGACTACCCAGCGCTGGGAGGTGGTAGACTTTCCCGGAGTGAATTCTGATGAAAGTATTTAATAAATAATAAGTTATATGATATTTCTAATGTAAATTATAAAATTATGCCGCTGATCATCGCCCACCGCGGAGCCTCGGGATACCTGCCCGAGCACACACTGCCGGCCAAAGCCATGGCCCACGCGATGGGTGCGGATTACATCGAACAAGATATTGTCGCAACACGAGACGACGAGCTTGTCGTCCTGCACGATATTCGCCTGGACCGGGTCACCGATGTAGCGACGAAGTTTCCTGGGCGCCGGCGCGACGATGATCGCTACTATGCCCGGGATTTCGATCTTGTTGAGCTGCGCACGCTGAACGCGTGGGAGCGCATGAACGCAGACGGTTCGGCGGTCTATGCGCAGCGATATCCGGCGCAGACCGGGCATTTTCGTGTGCATACGCTGGCCGAAGAAATTGAACTCATCCAGAAACTCAATAATGCGACCCGTCGACAGACCGGAATTTACCCGGAAATCAAACGACCGGCATGGCATCGCGAACAGGGCGTTGATATCGCGCCATTGCTCCTAACGCAGCTCGCCCAATATGGTTACAGGAATCATGATGACCCGGTTTTCGTGCAATGCTTCGACGATGCCGAGCTGCGCTACCTCAGGGAAGATCTCGGCTGCCCCCTGAAGCTCGTACAGCTCATCGGCGAAAATCAATGGCAGGAGGCTGATACGGATTATCGTATTCTCAGAACAGCCGACGGGCTCAAGCAAGTTGCCGCAACAGCCGACGCCATCGGCCCCTGGCTTTCACATCTGTATGCAGTCGGGCACGACGGCGAGAATAATGTTGCGACGGGATTGACACAGATGGCGCATGATCTGGGTCTGGCGGTTCATCCTTACACGTTCAGGTCCGATGACTTGCCGGCCGGATTCACGACATTTGATGAACTTGTACTTTTTTTCGCGCTCGAACTTGGAGTCGATGCGTTGTTCACGGATTTTCCGGATACTGCGCGACAGATTCTTAAGGACGGCCGCGTCTGAATTTCGCTGCGGAGGACGTAGATGTTCAAGCCCGCCAATTCGTGTGCAAAGTTTATCGCCGCAATTTGCCTTATTGCTTGCGCCAATACATCGCTGGCGGCGACCGAGACCGACTTAGACCTGTCAGCCCATGCGGGCAAGGTTGTCATTCTCGATTTCTGGGCATCCTGGTGCGCCCCCTGTCTTCGCTCGTTTCCCTGGCTCAATTCGATGCACGAAAAATATTCGGACGATGGGCTGGTCATTATCGCGATTAATCTGGACAACGACGTTGCGGCGGCGACGCAATTTCTTGTCGAACATCCGCCGAAGTTCCTTATCGTCTATGACGAGGAAAAACAATTGGCAAGAGAGTATGACGTACAAGCGATGCCGAGTTCATACCTGATCGGCCGGGACGGTACTATTCAATCGCACCGCCTGGGGTTCAAGGTAAAACGTCAGGACGAGTACGAGGCTGAAATCGTCGCAGCCTTGCAAGATACAGGGGTGAATTAAGGAAACCTGGAATGTCGGCATCGAGGCTCGCGCCGAGGCGTTTCTCGATGCGCAGGATACTCGCCACTGGTGCAGCCGCTAAAGCGTGCGTCGGCCTGAGCAAAACTCTGCCAGCAACGTCAGAGAATACATGCGAAAATACAGCAACTTGTGGTTTTATAAACAAAAAAGATGACGTCGGAATAGAAATAATATGTGAAATTCGGTCAAATAGGATCGTATTTCGTGTTTCCGGATTGAGAACCCGGTCCTTTTCTCAAAGCCAAAAATGCATAATCTACGGCAATGTTTGTCGACCTTTCCCTGAATTCGATCTTGATGATGGCGGGTGCATTCCTGACAGGTTGGATATTGTCCGCGATTAGCTCGCGTTTCAGTGCCAAAAATCGTGCTAGTGAACGAGACCCTCGCGACGATCGAATTCGGTCGCTCGAGGCAGAATTGCGCGTCGCGCAGACCAAAAGCGACAAATTCACGACACAAGTGGAACAGCTTGAGGGTGCGCTCAAAGACGCTAACGAGGGCGTGGAAAAACGCGACAACGTCATTTCTCACCAGCAATCACAGCTCGATGGCGCCCAATCGAACCTGAAAGACTCCGTCATAAAGACGCGCGAGCTTCGCGTCGAATTAACTGAACGCGCGACAGAGAACGTAAAGTCTGAGGCCAAACAGCGCGAATTGCAGACTGAGCTTGAGGTAGCCCAGGCATCGACGGATTTGCTCGCGACCGGGGTTCTCGACTATTCGTTCTCATCTGACACTGATGAAGACGACGATCGCAAGATCAACCAAGGAAAAGAGGGTCGGCGGGCTTCGAACTGAGCCGGCACGACCCCGCGCCTGCCATCGGCAGGCACATTCCAGCAATAAAAGGCCCGCAAGGGCGCCTGGTCGCGATTTTCGGGCTAGAATAGGGCACTACACCTAAAACTATTATAAAAACAGGGGCTTATGATGAGTATCATCGATCTATGGCTACCCATCCTGGTATCTGCGGTTATTTGCTTCCTCGCCAGCTCGGCGATCTGGGTTGTTCTTAAGTGGCACAACAGCGACTACAACAAGACGGATGACGAGGAAAGCGTTCGCGACGCGCTAAAGGACGCCAAACCTGGCTTTTATGTAGTGCCGTATTGCATCGATTATGCCGATATGGACAAACCAGAGGTGCAACAGAAATACGCCGACGGACCGGTTGCTTACATCACGGTGCTGCCCAACGGCATGCCGGCGATGCGGTCCAATATGATCAATATGGTCATCTATTTCCTGTTTGTAGCGATTTTGTGTGCGTACATGGTTTCGCGCACGATCGCGCCGGATGCTGATTACCTCGCCGTATTTCGAATCGCGGGCACGGTAGCGTTTATTGCAAATGGAATCGCGGTGATACCCGAAAGCATCTGGTTCGGCAGGCCGTGGTCCATAACAGCCAAGAACCTGGGCGATGCGTTGATCTACGGATTGTTGACCGGTGGCGTGTTCGGCTGGCTGGCCTGAAGCTCTATGGTGCACATGCTAACCACGTTCAACCTGGCCCAGGGCGTCCGGTTACACGACTTCCGAGCCCGATTGGGCGACTTCAGCCGGCTGATGTGCAGCAAGGACATGCTGCAGCAGACGGGACCCGTAGGTAGACGATTCAGGCACCCAATCATGGATACGGATACTGATAACGATCGCGAATTCTTTTTCGTGATGAGTTTTCGTGATCGAGAGCAGTGTGAGGATGCCGTGAAATACATTCAACAGCCGGCGCCAGAGGACAGTGAGATACACGAATCGGTCTATGCAAAGGTGACAGACCCGGTGTTTAGCTGCTGGGATGACGAATAGGAGCAATCTGGTGAAAGGGGCACGTCTTATAAGGAGTGCCAACCATACCCCATATCTGATTTAACATAATATACATTATACGCATATTGCACGGTCTGGGCCATGGAGGTCCGTATCATGCAATCTCATTTCTGGGCAGATTTATCGCTGGTCAAATAGCTCTCTTCACCCGAATTGCAATCATCCCAACACCCAAAAAAACGATGCCGGTAAGAACCAGCGTGACCGGCCAGCCCAGCGAATCTACGAAATGCTTTGCCGAGAAATAGCCGATAAACGAGAGCATTGCCAGGACGGTGGTTAACAACATCGCCCGGCTTTGCAGGACCACACAGGCGTACAAGATAGAAGCCGTCACCGCCAAGTAGAGAAGTTCGATTGGCGTGTTCTGTACAAGATCGAACAGGCCAGCATAGAGCATGGCCGAGCCAATCAAATATCCCAGACCAATCAATCGCGGATATCTATCCGCCTTGTGCAGCCCATACGCTGTAATGACCAGGCACACGCCAATGATCAGGCTTGCCCAGTTGGCGGCTGTCGCGTTTGCTATCACATCGAACAGACCGCCGTTCAACCAAAACGAACCAATCAACAGCGCCAACTCTGCAAGGACACGCTGTGGTGTCTTTTCCAACGCCGTGCCAACCAGGAACAGAGAGGCCCCAAGCACAATAGCGATATGGGCATACGACATGCCGAGCATATCGAGGCCCACTTGCATGAATCCGTACACAAAAAACAGCCCGAAAACTGCGAACAACGTGCGCTGGTATTTGCCGAACAATACGCCCATGTGCACGGCCATAGTCCCGCTTACAAAAAGCACCACGTTCCGCCAGTTGCCAGTGCTAGGAAATACCTCATCAATGAGGACGAGCCAACCACCGACCATCATGAAAACCATCGCGAATGTTAGCGGCCCTACTGCTCGGGGATACTTGTTCCCATGCAACGCCGAAACCAAGACAAGGAGCAGAATGTAGCCAATGCCCAGCGTGACGAAAATTCGCATCACGCTGCCCATGCTGCTCCAGAACATACCAATGTAGGTGCCGATACCCGCGAGTATGAAAATTGCACCTAGATAAACAAACAGTGTCTTTGCAATATCACCTTTGTCGCGTTTGGTTGAGGCAGCGTCAACGGCGGCCGGCGCAATAAACGTCGTTTCAACCTCGCCTGGCGAAATGTCGTAGGTAACCATGAGCTGGCGAATGTGTCGCAGCGCGCCTGGCTTGTCAGTGACGCTTGATATACCAAGAATTCCCGCCAAAAACGGCCAGACCCACATGCCGCCGCCGATCAGCACGATTATGACGATCAGGACGAGCATTCCGATCACTGTGGCAGAACCCAACCGACAAATTGAGTATTGCGACTGTAGTAACGATCATTCGAATTTGGCAGCCGAATACTGCGTCCACTCTTCGTCAGTACCGCTTCATGGTTGTACCGTCGCGAGTAAAACAGGCCGCCGAATATGTTGCGCGAATAGCGATTGTCTGCTGCGCTAAACTCGTAGCCATCCGGAGCGACGCTGGACGAATCAATTCTCAGGCCGGCGAGATCGGGTACATCGATCACGGTTGTTTTTGTCGTTTGCGGAGCTGCGTCCGATCTGTTCCCAGACGAAACCGGGTTGGCCGGAAGGATGATCGCGATTTCCTGCACGCCTCCCGTTTGCGGGTTGTAACGCCACAAGCGCGGCCGTTCGTTCCCGTAGGCAGCGCCTTGGTAAATTACCTGCACCTTTTGCTCCACCACGATGATCTGCACAACGTTCGGATAATTACGGGTCCCGGTGGCATAGAGCAGGTCATACTGCGGGTTCGCTACCAATAACCGGGGTAGTCCCGACACTATGAGGAAAATGACGACAAGCAATAGTGGCAAACCGAGGCCATATGCGATGGTGGGGTTTTCTTGGATGAATTTTTTCATGCCATCCCAAATGTTGTTCTTCATTGATTCGGCCTCGTGTCCGCTGTGGGTCTATTCTGTTGAAAAACTCCTGCTGATAATACATCGATGAGATAATGAGTGTGTGTTGATTGGCGGAGTGATGTCCGATGATGGGCAGCAACGATAAGTCGCAGGACGAGTTTTTCTATTCGTTTAATCTTGAGGATGTTGTGCCGGAGGATCATCTGCTTCGCAGCATTGACCGTTTCCTCGATCTTTCCGATCTGCGTGAACATCTGGCACCGTATTACAGCCACACCGGCCGCCCGTCGATCGATCCAGAGCTGATGATCCGCATGTTGATCATTGGCTACTGCTTAGGCATTCGCTCGGAACGCCGCTTGTGCGAGGAAGTGAAGTTAAACCTGGCGTATCGCTGGTTCTGCCGTTTGAGCATCTCGGACGCGGTACCGGATCACTCAACCTTCTCGAAGAACCGCCATGGCCGGTTCCGCGAAGCGGAAGCGTTCTACCGTTGGATCCGGGCGGCCGCCATTGGCGACCGCTTGGGCTGGACCCGAGGCGTCGGTGCCGATGTCAAAGTCCAAAGACTCGGCACCGAAGACAGCATCGAGTTTAGCAGCGGCAATTACGAGGACGGCGCTCTGTTTCAGAAGGTGGCTGCAAAGGCTTCGGCTCAGCTCGCCAAACATGAACGGGAAGGCGAGAATCTTAGCGGCCACACGCCCACGCGCTTGGCGCTGCATGCCGACGGCCTCGAATCGCGCGGTATCATTTGGGACATCGCCTCGAGTTCCGAAATGGCCGAAGAGCGAGCCGAGTTCCTCAAGCTGGTCCGCCAACGAAAACTGAGTTATGCCCGCGACATTGATTACGTCAAGATGATCGAGGGCGAAGTCGGTATGTTCCAGATGTTCCTCGGCTTCCGCAAGGTGGCCGCCAACTTCGTCTGGCTCGAGGTCGACCGGCTGTGGCACCAGGGCACCATCCACCGGATGATCCCGCTGATGAAAACCTGCGTGTTGTTGGACCCGCAGTTTATCGACGCCTATCTCCTGGGCTCCTGGCATCTCGCGTACAACGTCACGGCAAAGATGCAGGCGACACCCCACAATAAGAAGGTCTGGAACGAGTATCACCAGGCCTGCATCGGCAAGAAAAACCAGTACTACTACTTTGCCGTCGACTTTTTGCGCGACGGCATCAGCCACAACGAGCATGACTACCGAATCTACTTCGACCTGGGCTTTGGCATCTACAAGGAAAACCTGACTGGAATCGATGACAACCTTGTGGCCTGCATTCGAATGCTGTTGGCCCTGCCACTGTTCCTGCCTTTTCTTCGATTGACTGCCATATCCAGACCCCTCATGGGGAGACTTCTGGCCATAGGAGCCGTGCAATACGGCGTGATGTATATCACCTATAATTATTCCTATCAATATCTGGAATCCTATCAGGTTGCGCTCTTTACAATTTTTACCCCCATATTCGTAACCTTAATAAACGACGCCTATGCCCGGCGCCTGCAGTTCTTCTTTCTGGGCACCGCTCTCATGGCGGTAATAGGAGCTGCGGTCATCCAGTATGAAAGTCAGAACTTCGAAAAGGTGATTACCGGGTTCCTGCTCCTGCAAGTTTCAAATGCCTGTTTTGCCTTCGGCCAAGTGGAATACCGACGCATTCGCAACCAGTTCGCCAACTTGCGCAACCACCAAGTCTATGCCCTGCTCTACATGGGCGCACTATTGGTAACAGCCATTTCTACAACTGTGACCGGTGGATGGGACGACATATCAACCATCCAGACAAACCAGGTGCTCACTCTGGTTTATCTCGGCGTGCTGGCATCGGGATTGGGCTTTTTCTGGTGGAACAAGGGAGCGGTGCTTACCCAGCCCGGCACCCTGGCAGTATTCAATAACGTTAAAATACCGCTTGCCGTCATGGTATCGATTCTAGTTTTCCGGGAGGAGTCGAACCTCTGGCGCCTGTTGCTGGGCGGCGGGCTTATGTTACTGGCCGTCACGCTCTCAGAATGGCATGTCCGCAAAACCTCCATCGATCCCGCAATCCCGAAACTTCGGGACTCATCCTGATTTGGGCTAAAGACCCATTCATCCATCTACCAGGCAAAGGCAGCGCTCACCGAAACCTGTCGGCCGCTGCCGGGTACCCCGGGGATTTCCTGGAATCCACTGTCGAAGAGATTATCGACGGCGGCCTCGAACTTCACCCCGAGATTGGATGGCGTCCAGCTAATGCCCAGCGATGAAATCACCGCCTCGCCGGAGCCTTGACGCAACGGATTTGGTTCCTGGTCACGGATTTCGTTATCGGCCCGGATCTCGAATCCCTCGACGGGACTGTAAATAATGGCGGCGGTCAGGCGATGGCGCGGGAAATTCAAGGCATAGAAACTGGCATCCACCTGCGCTTGTCCATAGTCCTCGGACTTTCTCAAAAAAGTATAGCCAAGTACAAGGTTCAGAGCGTCCATCCTCAGGAAATACAAAGCCTCCAGACCGTAAGTATCGATATCGACATTGTTGGCTGCCCGCGCAAACAGCACACCTTTTGCAAACGTCCAATCGACCAGATCCCGGTCACGCCGGAAGAATCCCGCCAGGCTCAAACGCCAGTTGCCGCGCTCAAAAACGGTTCCCGCCTCGAAGTTGTCACTCTTTTCCCGGGCCAGGTTCTGGTTGCCGCGAAAGAGCCCCCCGTTGGGATTTGATGCAATGGCCGTATAACCAGACACCTGTGTAGTCCGGGCATATTGCACGTATAAGCGCTGTTTCCCATCACCGCCGCGCTTTTGCTCCAGTGACAATGAAAGCATCGGCGAAAGGGCCGAACTGTCTCGATTAGTTGCATCCAACGAAGCGCCGCCTCGCATCGTCAGGATGTCGCCGTTAGCCAGAGTCATGGATTTTTCAGGCAGGAGAGTTAGTTTGTAATAGCTGCGTGACTGAAAATCGCCGAAGGTTAGCGCTGTCGATACGATTTCATCGGCCAAGGCCTGCCCGGCGTAATTGAGTTTGAAGCCCTCGAAGCTGTAACTGCCCTCAATCGCAAACGAATACACATCAGTTTCGTGCTCGAAAGGGTTGAAGAGACCGGGCCGTGACCGGTCGAATTCGTAATCATCTGAGTGCCGGCGGTAGTAAGCGCTAACTTCCAGGAAATCATTATCACCCAGTTCCACC
>JACZSM010000076.1 GCA_022574185.1 Pseudomonadota bacterium | reverse complement strand
ATCACCCACTATCTGAATAGTGATCTTGAGTCGGCCCGTGCGACGGCTTCGCAAGCGTTGAAAAACAGCTATCGCCTGTCCGAGACCAGCAAATTCGTTCTCAAGGCTAATCGCTATCTTTTCGACGGCGACTTCGATCGCGCAGAGCGTGTCGTCGAAATCTGGGCGCGGGTGCAGCCAAACAGTACCGAGGCTTTCAGGTCGATGGCCTTTATCAACAAGATGCGGGGCAGTACGGATTCGTTGCAGAGAGCAATAGCAGCCTTTGATCGCCTCCTTGAACTCGACCCGAAGGATTTCAGGATTTACCGGGAAAAGGCGGAAGTGGAGCAACAGCGTGGCGACTTCGCGGCCGCGGCCGATTATCTCAGACAATTCCTGGAACACGAGCCCGACAGCGGTGACGGTCACCTGCAACTCGCCAATATCTACCAGGCTTTGGGAGACCTGGAAGCGGCCCAGGTATCGCTCGAGGATGCGGCGATCCTGTCCGATAGCCCGCTGGACTCCGAAATCGGACTCGCGCGGCTTGAGGCTCGGCGGGGCTATTTCAAAGAGGCACAAGAGCGACTGAACGGACAATTGAACGACGAAATGAGTCCGCAGCAGCGAGTCGAGGTGCTGAGCACCCAGGCAGAAATAGCATTAGTCAGGGGCCAGATTGAAACGGTCATGGCACTGCTTGCCGAGATCAACGAAATCGCGAAGTCATTCATGCCCCCCATGGCTCGATTGATGAGCATCGAAAACCAGCAATCAAGCTTGTTGGTCCTGTTAGGCAAGACCGACGCGGCGATTGCGACAGCCGACCAAATCACCGCGCAATTACAGGCACCGATTGACGCCTATATGTACTTCACTTATACGAACATTTACGACGCGGCCGACGATCGTGAAGCGTTTCGGGAGTGGGCGAACAAAACGCAACAGGTAAAGGATCAATTGCCGCCGCTCTTCTTGCCATTCATCGAAATGCAATCCGCCAGGCTGGCCATCTGGGATGGGGAGTTTGAGGTCGCGATCTCGCATCTGGATCGCGCCGGGGAACTGCTGGGCCAATCCCTGATCCAGATTTATCAGAGCAATCTCAGTGTGTCGTCCCTGCACGTGGTACTGGCCGAGTTCTATCTCGAGGCCAATGCGATCGACGACTCACGCGAGCGCCTGGAGGAAATCCTCAGAGTGTTCCCGGCCAACGCCTATGCAATGCTGGTGTCCGCCAGGGTGCACCTGGCCCAGGGTAACGAAGAGTCTGGCCGCGAGGCGCTCGCCGAGGCATTGGCTATTTGGTCCGATGCCGACACCGAATACATCCATGGGATAGAGGCCAAATCCCTAATGAGTCGTCTGCAGGACCCGTGATTCCGTCTTGCCGGCAGCAGAAAAATGCTTAGAAGGACGCTGTTAAAAAGAACGATAGCTTGGCGAAACACGGCTGTGTCCAGGGATGTCCGGAATTAAAAACTCTCAATAAGGCGATGTTGAAGCTAATCGAGGCAAACCAGATTCAAGACCCGGCGGATCAATAAGCGCTACACGGTCGGTTTGATATTAGCGTTGAGCCGGAACAGGTTGGTCGGGTCGTACTGGTTTTTGAGCTCGACCAGTCTCGGGTAGTTCGGCCCATAATTTCCCCAGGTCTTCTTCTCGGTATCGTCGTGGAGGTTGGTGTAGAACCCCGCCATGTGGGGTTCCAGCGCATAGTAAAATTCCCTTACGGCCGCGATACCTGCCTCGTTTTGAGCCGGGTCTTGTGATGAGTATTCAATGCCGAAATTGACTGCGACTTTGCGATGCGCAAAAGCGGTCGCGTCGGGAGCCACGCGCGAAGTCGCACCGCCGAGATGTTGGAACCATGAAACCGTCGAGCCTCGGTTCACGAAGTCCACCATGATCTCGATGACCTCCGGTGTTAATTCATTCAGGAAACCGGACTTCAGATAATTCTGGCCGCCGTGTGCATAAACCCCGTCCAACTGCGTTTGGATGGCCTGGTACGACTTCGGGCCCAGCTCGCCGCCTTTCAAGCCCGGAAATGCCAGCATTGACGCGAGCGCTTTTTCGCCGGCGGCATGGTCGCCACCCCAGGTGACACTGACGCTTGCGATCATATTGCCGTCCTCGCCCGGCACAAATGCGGGTTCGATATTGGCTTCGTCAGGCGCCGTATCGAGCAGCTCGGCATAGAATTCGAGGAAATCCTTGTCTACGTCGTAAATCAGGCCACCGCCGAAAATGGTCGGGTTGAACGGGTGCAGGCGATAGACGAATTCAGTCACGACACCGAAGTTGCCACCGCCACCACGAAGGCCCCAGAACAGGTCGTCGTTTTCTTCCTCGCTCGCATGGACCACGTCGCCGCTTGCCGTTACGACCGTTGCCGACAGCAGATTGTCGATCGCAAGCCCCATCATGCGATCTGTGCGCCCCATACCACCGCCAAGTGTGAAACCGCCAACACCTGTGTGCGATACGACTCCGGTTGTGGTCAATAAATTATGTTGCAGCGTTGCCGTGTCAAGGTGCGAGAGCAAGGCACCGCCGTCCACGCGAGCTCTCATGCCATCGGCGTCGACATCGACTGCGGACATTTGTGACAGGTCGATCATCATGCCGCCGTCGGACGTGCATTTTCCGGGGTAGCTGTAACCACCGCCTTTCACCGAAACGAGCAGATTACGCTCGCGTGCGAAATCGACTGCGTTGACAACATCGTCCGTGCTTAGGCATTGCACGACCATGGCCGGCTGCTTTTGATCGAACATACCGTTCCAAACGCGCTTCGCCGCCGCGTAGCCTTCGTCAGCCTGCAGGTACAGGTTGCCGGACAGGCTGTCAGCGAGCTCGCCAATTGCTACGGTCTCAATCGAGATTTCCTCTCCGGCCGAAGAAACGGCCGGTATCAGGCTACCGACGTCAATCGCCGCAGGCGGCATGTCCCGCCCGCATCCCGGAATCGCAGCCGCAACCGCAGCCGCTAACGTGGTCTTACAAAAAGTTCGTCTGCGCATCGTCTCAACTCCCGTTATTGCGCGCCACAAGTGACGCTTCTATATTGAGTTTAGACGATTCCACGCGAAAATCGCGCTGTCGGAGGGATGTCGGCAATGGCTGAGCTTAACAGCCGGTACGTTAGCCGAAACAGTGGGCGAAAAACGGCGTGCCCAACAGAATTCGATTGAAGATGTCTATACTTAAAGAATGAACGAAGCAGACATCCAGGTCCTCGCCACCATTCGGCGGACAGAGGTCGAAGGCGAGTCGTCCGACAGGACGACTATTGAAAGCCATGCGGAAAAGTACTGGAAGTATCTGGAAGACTGGTCCGACTCGTGGACGCGACTCGTCGATACAGGCTTTATAGCGGGCGACGACAGCGGTTACAAATTAACGGAGTCAGGACGGCCGCTCGCCGAGAAGTTTTACGCCGAGCGGCCTGATTACTTCTGGTATTACTATCAGCATTACTACCCGGCGGCGCAGGCAAGCAAGGCGCATTCAGAATTGTGCGTGCGCGTTTACGGCAGGAATCTCACGCAGGAGGGTCAGGCCGACATGGATTCACTGAACGATTTAATTGCTTACCTGGAGATCAGGAAAGACGATAGGGTTCTGGATCTGGGCTGTGGCGCTGGTGGCATATCGGAGTACATAGCGGATGAAACCGGTGCGCATGTTACCGGGCTCGATTACGCCAAATCGGCAATTGATGTGGCCATGAACCGAACCGAGGGCAAGCGCGACCGGTTAACGTTCGTTGAGGGTGACATGAATGCGCTCGAGTTCCCGAAACATTGCTTCGACCAGGTAATCTCTCTCGACACAATTTACTGGGTAGCTGACGTCGACCAAGCCCTGGCGTCCATCGTGCGATTGATCAAGCCGGGCGGCAAGTTCGGCATCTTTATCACAAATTCACCGTTAACGGACGACGGACCAGGCGCCTGTGAACCGCGCGGTACCTGGATTGCCCAATCCTTGAAAAGATTGGGCCTGGACTTCGAGGCGCACGACTACACGGAGAATTTTCTGCTGTTCTGGCCGAAAATGAAAGAAGTCGTCATGGACCTCTATGATGACTTTGTTGCTGAAGGCAATGAGGTGATCTTCGATAGCTTTATGTTGGACGCTGACGGGGACTATTTGCCCGCAGCAGCGGCAGGCAAGCTGCGACGATATTTGTACATCGTGAATGTATCCGTCAGCTGAAGATCTGTACGAGTGGCCGGTTTACGTAGTAGTTGTACTTGCCGAACCGATGCTTCTCGAGCATGCCCCTGTGCGTCAGTTGGGATAGGTATTTGCTGGCTGTCAGACGCGATACCTCGAGATCATTCTGCACCGCTGCAATGCTTGTGTACGGGTGACGAAACAGGTTGGTGAGAAGTTCATGGCTATAGATTTTGGGTAGCTCTGCGCGTATGCGTCGCTCGTAGTCACGCATCAGCTTACGGATCATTTGAATGAGTGCGATCGTATTGACTGACGTGCTCTCAATGCCACGAATGATATACAACAGCCAGGGCTCCCAATTGCCCTCGACCCGCGTGCTCTGTAATAGGCGATAGTAATCTGCTTTCGTATCGATGATGTAAGCACTGAGATAAAGAACCGGCAGATCCAACAACCCTTGGGCAACGAGATGCAGGCTGTTCAGAATTCGGCCGGCACGGCCATTGCCGTCATAAAACGGATGGATCGATTCGAACTGGTGGTGTGCGATCGCCATTTTGATCAGTGGATCCGCACTGCACCGTGTGTCGTCATTAATAAAACGTTCCAGGTCGGTGAGCAGGTTCATTATCTCCGCCGGGTCTTGCGGCGGTGTATACACGGTCTTTCCCGTTGCCAGGTTCTTGATGACCGTTCCGGGCAGCTTGCGGATGCCGGCATTGCCGTGCATCAACACGGCGTGGAAATCGACAATACGGTTTGTCGTTATCAGCCGATCGTCGCGCATCTGCTCATACCCCGCTCTCAGTGCGGCCGCGTAACGGCGAACCTCCTTTGCGGCCGCGTTTTTGGCGAGGCTGCCAAAAATATCTGCCCGGTATAGCTCATCTTGCGTCGTAAAGATGTTCTCAATTTGCGAACTGTCCCTGGCCTCCTGCAGCGACAGGTTACTGATCAGGATGTCCGGATTCGGGATGGTCGCCGTGACGCCCTTCAGCTCTGCAAGATAGCGGTGTGCTCCCACCAACTGCTTCAACACCGTACGGGTTTCGAGGTGGTCGGTGTCTGGCAATTCGGTGAGCGGTTTCAACGGTTTGGGCTATTTCATGTATGTATAATTATATATTTTATACATGATGTACCATTCATGTCAATATTTCCTTATTTTCTATACATATTAACGCGCACACATCAACTGGCTTTAGCCGAAAGTCACGATCGCATCGGGAACAACGCCGACACGGCCATACTCCAGTCCATCCTGTCGCCCGCGTACCATTTCGCATGGCAGCCCTCACCGTTCTCCGTCGCCGCAAAGAATTCCCTGTCCAGCCACTGTTGCACGTCGTGATCGCTGGCGACTTTGGGCAGGTTCGACCAGTTCGGCAGGGGCTTTCGTCCTTGATCACTGAAGTAAACCTCTCCATCGGCAGACTTCTCGCAGGCGAAGCCACCTTCGTGAACGAGGTGATGATGGCGCCTGCAAAGGGACACGAGATTGTCGAGGCTTGTCTCACCGCCGTCAGCCCAGTGCTTGATGTGATGTCCATCAACAAATTTGGTGTTGGTGCAGCCCGGAAAGCGGCAACCGCCGTCCCGAATGCGTAATGCACGACGCATCGGGGGCGGAATCGTCCGGGAACAGCGCCCAATTGATAACGGTTCCCCTTTTTCGTCTTCCACAATGTTCACAATGGAGCTATCGCAGCCAATTCGCCGCGATGTTGCCGCGCTAACGTCATCGCCCGAATCTCGGGCTCCGACAGGTGGATGGTCATCGCCCGCATGTCTCGATCCCGCTTGACGGGAGCGGACTCCTACAGAAACTTGGACTTTGCGCAGAACAATTACGCCTGAAACGCAGCATGGCCAGCCTTCGTTGATCGAAAAATAAATCAGAAGGCTAATCCAGTCTATTGCGAAAAACCTCGCCGTTGCTGGCCACTTCGACATCCCAATGCACGCCATCGATTAACGTTTCCACGGCATAGCGAACATGGTCCCGGTGCAACTCCACCTTCACTTCCCTGATGATTCCGGTGGGGTGTAGCTCACGCACGACGCGCGACGGAATTGCCGGCATCTGCTCCTCGGCGATTTCGAACTCGACATATTTCTCGGAAGGAAACTTGCGGCCGCGCTTGTAGAGTTCCAGGCCGTCATCGAAAATCATGCCGACACCGGGCGCATAGCGCTTGTACGATTCATCACCGGGCTCCAGCGGCGATGACTCGGTGACTATCAGGGATTGTTTAAAGGTACCCGCGGGCGTTTCAACCGCGGCACCCGTGTCGAAGATCTCCGCGCGATCCATGGCGACGCCCGGATGGATTTCCATGTAATAGCGCATGCCCACAATCGGGCGGCCCGGCATATACAGTCCCGCGCGCGCGCCATCCGATCCTGCCCGCCATTGACCGCTGTGGCCCGTGACCTGGCCATCTTCATAATAGTCGACGTCCTCGCCGAAATAGAAAATGTCTTTGGACTTCTTCTCCATCGCAAAGAAATTTCGCGAGATTTCGGCGAGCTTGCCGTCTTCGTATTCGCGCTCCTCGATGACCCGGGTTTCGACGTTGCCGACCGTCTCGGTTTCGTCCAGGACCGTGATAATGACGAACTCATCGCCACCGGGTTCAATTTTCCCGAGCACGACGTAGCGGCCGGGCTTCAAACTCCAGTACGGGTTCTTATTGCCCGTCGACACCATCGTGTACGTTTCAACGGGGAAGCTGTCATTCCAGCCATCGTCATTCGCCTCCGCGGCGAACGCCAGAGAGCACAGCAGCGTGCTGGCAAAGATCAGGAATTTATTCATAATGTTCCACCTTCCACAGGCAACCCTGCCCTGCGGGCTAATTCAAACCATCGCGATGACCGAAACGTCAGATCAGATAGTTTGGATGTTTATTTAAACCGATACACTCCGCCAAGCGTGATCATGTTCGCAGCGCCTGCATCATTATTGTCAATCCATTGCAGTTCGCCGCGAACGCCAAAGCGTTCGGTGAAATCGAAATGACCGCCAAGACTGAGCGCGAAATCCGTACTTTTATGATGGGTTTCGTTTTCATCATTGACCTCGGTCTCGGTTTGCGAGGCCGCGAATCCAGCTTTACCGATCAAGGCGAAGTTCGCTGACATTGGATAGGTAGCTACCGCAAACACGTCATAGCTGTCGGTTTCGACCGATAGATTCGACGGGATAGTGACGTCATTGGGTTTTCCAAAAGTACTGTAGCCCGCCTCAATACCAAACCTCTCGTTAAACATGTAGGTGCCGAAGAACCGGTAGCCGGTGGTTTCCCCATCGATGTCAATGCCGACGTCCTTGATATCGACGTTCGCGCGCACCGCCGAAGCACCTATCGAAAAGCCTTCGCCCGCGTAGGCTGGGCTTGCTGCAAGTAGCAGCGTCAGGCCCCCAAGTATTGCATTCAAGATCAGATGTTGTTGCTGCATATCTTGTTCTCCCCACATACGTCAGCGAGCGTGACAATAGCGCCGCATGCGGCTCTAGCGCTCGCTTTGGACATGTATGTCGTTAGACCCCTGCAACGGTTAAAATCGGTCGAATGCCAGCCGATCCCATCAATACCACCCTCAAATTCCTCGCCGACCTCGATGAACCACTCGTCTACATTCCCTCCAGGGGTGGCGGTGATGCGACGGATCACGTGGGCAATTTTACGATGCGCGAAGTGAGCATTCACGATGGCCGTCGTGACAAAGCCTCGTCGAGCCTCGATGTCGAAGGGTTCAAGCTGGTGTCGCAGACGACCGCCGTCGACGATTTCTACGATGATGTGCAGCTCGAGCAGGTTTACCACGAGGAAGTGAAAACCTGGCTGGCCGAGATCATGGGCGCGGCGCGTATTGAGGTCTTTGACGATACGCGACGATCGTCATCAGTTAATCAGCAAAAACTCAAGAATATCCGAGAACCTGCTGAAATCGTTCACAATGACTACACGGCAGCCTCCGGCGTCAAGCGCCTGCGCGACCACTTCGCCGATAGCCCGGACGAAGCGCAGGAACTGTTGCAACGGCGATTCGCCATCGTCAACGTCTGGCGTTCGGTGGCCGGGCCCGTGTACAACCATGCGCTGGCGATGTGCGATGCCACGACCGTGCGAGCCGAAGACCTGGTGGCGGTCGAGCGTCGCGCCGAGGACCGTATTGGCGAGCTTCAGGTCGCTTTGCACGACCCGGCACAGCGCTGGTACTACTTCCCCGAGATGCAGATGGACGAGGCTTTGCTGATCAAGACCTTCGATTCAGAAACCGATGGGCGCACGCGTTTTACGCTGCACTCGCCCTTCACCGACCCCGAAGTTTCCGTGGACGCACCACCGCGTGAGAGTATCGAGACTCGCTGTCTCGTATTTTTTTGAACTAACTTTTCAACAATTCCTTGCGCACCACCCGCAACCAACTCAGGCGAGCTTCTGTCACTTTCACTCCACCCAGCGATCCTAGATATTCATAAAGATCGTCCGACTTTTTCCTCTGTCCCAAGTGTTCCTTCGTCTCCGACAGGAAACTCTCTGTAAGAGCGATCGTTTGATCGAGATACTCTCCTCTCTCAGCCGCACTGAGCACATCGAGGAAAAACGTCCGCGAACGAATCGGATCCGTCACCGATGATATAAGATCCTGATCCGCACCGGCTACAACCCACGCTTTAAGCGACTGTCGCCCCTCGGTTGTGACTTTTAGCAACTTGCGTCCTCGCCCGTCGTTCTTATCGGTCGTCGTGGAAACAAGGCCTTCCGCCTCCAGCCTTGCGAGCAGCGGATAGACGGAACCCGCGGAGGCGCGCCAGTGAGAAGACGGCGCCTCCTTGAGCTCGCTGCGAACGTGATAAGCGGTGCAAGGTTGCTCTTTGTAAATAATGCCCAAGGAGACGCCTTCCAGTTCACTGAGTGGTCGCCGACTACGCACGGGCATTGGCTTACTGGATGACAATCGTTTTCGATTCGCCGTCACGCTCGATATCGAAACTTAGCGAATCTCTGCCACCAAACAACGTTCGCAGGTCTGACATGCCGTACTGCTCCGTCGGTTTGCCGTTGAGCGTCACAAGAACATCGCCCGCCAGGAAACCTGCCTGCTCCCCGAGTGAGCCCGCATCCACGCGCCCGATTGTCAGCCCCTTGCCTCCCGGCATGCCACGAAACTGGACTCCCAGTCGACGCGGTTTGTTGTCGTTCGCCACAACAGACTTCTCGCCTGTTTTCTGAAACGCGACCAGATGATTTTGTTGGTCGATCGACATGACGAACTGATCGAGAATGCGGCCACCGATGTTGCCGTGCCCGCTCGATGGCGTCATGAACGCAACATCTGGATTCTCGAATTCATGGCCCGCGAATCGAATACTGCCGTCGAGTTGTGCGTGCTTAATGTCGCGATGTCCGCCGACAAGACGGGCTTTCCCTTCCCTGATCGGTGCATCTGTCAATGGCAACGATTCCATCATTTCGCCGGGCAGCATGAGACCGCCCATCGAGCCCGTATCAATGTGTGTGGCGACCTGTGTACCAGCGACATCGATTTGGATCTGCACCTGCCCGTCCTCAGCGCTGTAAGGGATCACACCCGACTCGTCGGCGGACAAACTGTCACGCGAGATCGTTATTTGTCCTGCCGCAAGGTCAAACGAAGTCAGGTAGTCGTGAAACATGCCCACGCCGAGCACGCCCTGTGTCATTCCGCGACTGAATCCGTTGACATCCATCGTGACGAATTCGGCGTCAACGATCGTCGCGTCGCCCACGCGAACCAAGGGAACCTTGACGATTTTCGCGTGAATCTGCGGCCCGCCCGGAGCGCCTATTTCGGTCTCGCCAACGACCTCATAGCCCTGGCTCTCGGCGATGCTGATGTCGATGACATTGACGCCAGCGCCCGTATCCACAATGAATTCATAGTGTTCGCCATCACCAAAATCGGCCACCACTATCGGGTGCATGGCTCCCTTCACGAGGTCCAGCACTACGACATCACCGGCGAAATTGAAGTCGCCAATATCGGCCGCGCTGTCCCGGGCGATGCTGCTCTGCATCCCAAGCACTGCAAGGCCCACAACGACAATTACGGCCGCAGCCATTTTCGATTGAATGTTCATTCCATTTCTTATTTAGTCCGAATCGTACTATATAGGATGCGCGAGTTTAAGAAAAGGTCGCAGCTCGAGACCGATTATTGGGTTTTTTTCAGCGGGGGTTCCTCGGCCGGCAGGTCGATGCCCGCGAGTTTCTCAGAATCTATTGTCACGACCCTGAGCAGTTTGAGTCATTCGCTACTATACTTAATGGGTTGGAATCAAAAAGGATAACAATCATGTCTCATAAATATTCCGGCGGGTGCGACCACGTTCACACCCATTCAGATAACGACCCGATCGACGTCCACACCTGCCACTGCTCCGTCTGTAAAGGAGTCACCGGGCAGGACACGACCCATGTCGTCATGTTCAACTACGGCGATCTGGCGGTGGACAACCTCGACGGGCT
>JACZSM010000025.1 GCA_022574185.1 Pseudomonadota bacterium | reverse complement strand
CCGCCGTCATGCGCAAACTGTTGCACTCAATCTGGGCCATGCTGAAATACCGGCAACCCTGGGATGGCGATAAGTTCTATCGCATACCAGAGTCAATTAATACTTGACCCCGAACAGAGTATCTACAAGGTCGCGAATACCTTGCGCGCTGCCGCTAGCGTCTTGCTGATCTCCTTGTCACCGTGTGCGGCGGAAACAAAACCTGCCTCGAATGCCGAAGGCGCAAGGTACACACCTTCGGCAAGCATGCCGTGAAAGAATGCCTTGAATCGATTGATGTCCGCACTCGCAATCTGTGCAAAGCGCCGCACAGGTCCGGCGCTTGTAAAGACGAAACCAAACATGCCGCCGGCGTGTTCTACGGCCAGCGGAATGCCGGCATCTTTCGCTGCAGCGGCAAGCCCTTGCGTGAGTTGTTGTGTTCGTTCGCCAAGGGACTCGTAAAAACCAGGTGTGTCGATTTGCTCCAGCGTCGCAAGCCCGGCGGCCATTGCGACAGGGTTGCCCGACAACGTGCCGGCCTGGTAGACGGGGCCGTCGGGCGCGATGCTGGACATGATGTCCGCACGGCCGCCGAATGCCGCTGCAGGCATGCCGCCGCCGATGATCTTGCCCAATGTCGTCAGATCCGGCTGCATATTGAATAGCGCCTGGGCGCCACCCTTGGCGACGCGAAACCCCGTCATGACCTCGTCGAAAATCAGTATTGCGCCGGACGCAGTGCATTGATCGCGCAGAGTTTCGAGGAATCCGGCCTCGGGCGGCACCATATTCATATTGCCCGCGATCGGCTCGACAATGGCGCAAGCAATATCACCGCCGAATTTGGAGAACGCCTCATCTACGGCATCTGCGTCGTTGAAAGACAGTGTGATCGTATGTTCGGCGAGCACGGCTGGAACGCCCGGTGAACTAGGCACACCTAATGTCAGCGCGCCCGAGCCAGCCTTGATGAGCAAAGAGTCAGAATGGCCGTGATAACAACCTTCGAACTTGATAATTTTGTCACGGCCCGTGTGGCCACGCGCGAGGCGAATCGCGCTCATCGTCGCCTCGGTTCCTGAACTCACCATGCGTAATCGTTCGATCGAAGGCATCAGCGCACAAATCTTTTCGGCGATTTGCGTCTCGAGTACGCACGGTGCGCCGAAACTAAGGCCTCGCTGCGCAGTGCTGACGACGGCATCGATAACGACCGGATGAGCGTGTCCTAGAATCATCGGGCCCCATGAACCAACGTAGTCGATGTAACGCCGTCCATCTTCGGCTACCAGCCACGCACCTTTGGCGCTCGCAATAAAGACGGGTTCGCCACCAACTCCAGCAAAAGCGCGTACCGGTGAATTGACGCCGCCGGCGATGACTTGCCGCGCGTCTTCGTAGAGGCCCATTTCAGTTCTGTGCCGGCTGATGCATCTGTGTGATCTTGACGCCGCGTCGCGCAAGGAGCATAGGCACGCCGTCGTCACCGAGTAAGTGCGCGGCGCCCACGATCACCAGGTAATCATCGTTTTCATCGAGCAATGCATCGATATCGTCGACCCAGCGTCGATTTCGATTCACGAGGAGCGTTTCATAAATTTCGAGATCCTTGGCCATGTCTTGCAGCAGAAAATCCTCGAGATAACGCAGATCGCCAACACGCCACGCACGAATCAGATCGTCCATGGCCTCCTCAATATCGGCGGTCTCGTCAAGCGTTTGCATCAATAATGCGCGCTGTGCTCTAAGAGACAGGTTGTCGAGGAAACCGATCTGCTGGGCAACGGTTTCAAGGCCGTGAATCTCCTTACCGTCTGCTACTGCTTTTGCTGAGAGATATTTTTCAATGCCATAGGCAGAATCGAAGCCCAGGCGAGCCAACATGAGTTGCTCGATAGTAATTGCTGCCAGCCAGGGTTCACTTTTCGCCAGCATGGCGAACGGTATGTCGATCGCTGCGGCCTTGGCGGCGGCTCTCGCGTAAAGTGTATCCCCCATCAAATCGTGGAGCGTTGAGTCATCATTTGTAACGCCAAGTTGCGTGATAAGGCTCTGCATTTCGAAGCCATCGATATCGTCCATGTCGAGTTCCATGACGAGCACCTCTGCATCGTCGTACGCCGAATCAATGATCGCAGGCAATGGATGATCCTGTTTGCGCAACAGGTGCACCGACCCCAGAAGATATACGCGGTTGTTCGTGCCCTCGGCAACCCAGAGCGTGACCGGGTGTCCAGCCTCGTTTGCAAAGGCAATGATCGGTAATAACAGCAGGAACGGAAGTCTGCTCGCGCTAGTCATGATCGACCCAGACAAGCTCGCAATCATAGTGGCCGTCCGCATGCAGGCCAATGCGGCGATAAGCGGGCGGCTTATCGTCGACGGCAAATTCATCGCTTCTTTGGGCAAACTGGCGACACGTTGACGGCGTACCGATGATCCGGATATCGCCATGAACGTCATCGTAGGGTTGGTGCACGTGACCGAAAACCACGAGTCGAACGACTCCCGTTGCCGAAATCCGATTAAGAAACTCGTCGCTGTTTTCAAGTCCGACCAAATCGAGCCATTTGCTCCCTACCGCAACAGGAGGGTGATGCAGGCAAATCATGATGTGCGATGCCGCTGAGTCTGCAATCATTCCATCAAGGCGCGCGAGTTCCTGCGCAGATACCAGGCCGCCGGCCTGTCCGGTGACGCAGCTGTCGATGGCAGCAATTAGCCAGTTGTTGTGTTCGACAGAGTCACAGTAAAAAAAAGGTGGGGCCGAAAGAGCTTCACGCATTTTCGACCGTACGTCGTGGTTACCTGGTAAGCAGTGGACGGGTATTTCGAGATCGCCGAGTAATTGACGGAATTGCTCGTAGGCACCCGTGCTGCCGTCCTGGATCAGGTCACCGGTCACGACGACAAGATCGGCGAGCCAGTCACTGCGGCGATAATGCGTGAGTACCGAAGACAGCGATTCATAAGTCACTGTGTCGCGAAAACTGCCGCCTGGATCGGCGAACAGGTGCGGGTCCGTTAAGTGCAGAACTCGAAGCAATTTTAATACCTGTAGTGCTCGGGTTTGAATGGCCCCTGTTTCGCGACGCCGATATATTCAGCCTGCTGGTCGGTCAGTTCTGTGAGCTTGACGCCGATTCGGTCGAGGTGCAGATACGCGACCTTCTCGTCCAGGTGCTTCGGCAATACGTAGACTTCGTTTTCGTATTTACCCTGATTCTGCCATAGCTCGATCTGTGCAAGTACCTGATTCGTGAACGAATTGGACATGACGAAACTCGGATGCCCGGTTGCGCAGCCAAGATTTACGAGGCGGCCTTCGGCGAGCAGGATAATGCGCTTGCCGTCGGGAAAGATAATGTGATCGACCTGGGGCTTGATGTTTTCCCACTCATACTTACTGAGGTATTCGACGTCGATTTCGTTGTCAAAGTGGCCGATGTTGCAGACGATAGTCTGGTCTTTCATGCGCTCCATCTGCGGACCTGTGACGACATGGTAGTTGCCAGTTGCGGTGACAACGATATCGGCCTGGTCGCAGACCTCGTCAAATCTGACGACTCGATAACCTTCCATTGCGGCCTGCAATGCGCAAATCGGGTCGATCTCGGTGACCCAGACGGTCGCGCCGAGCCCCTTGAGCGACTGCGCACAGCCTTTGCCGACATCACCATAGCCGCAGACGATGGCGACCTTGCCAGCGATCATGACATCGGTCGCGCGCTTGATTCCGTCGACGAGCGACTCACGGCAACCGTACAGATTGTCGAATTTTGATTTGGTCACCGAATCATTGACATTGAATGCAGGACACAGCAGCGAGCCGTCCTTCATCATGTCGTACAAGCGCTTGACGCCTGTCGTCGTTTCCTCCGACAGACCACGGACATCTTCCATCAACTGCGGATACTTGTCGTGCATTAAAAGCGTCAGGTCGCCGCCGTCATCAAGAAGCATATTGGGTGTCCAACCGTCCGGCCCATTGATGGTCTGTTCGACGCACCACCAGTATTCCTCTTCGGTTTCACCTTTCCAGGCGAAAACAGGTACCCCAGACTCTGCAATCGCGGCGGCGGCATGGTCCTGTGTCGAAAATATATTGCATGACGACCAGCGAACATCGGCGCCAAGTGCCTTGAGCGTCTGAATCAATACGGCTGTCTGAATCGTCATATGCAGGCAGCCGACCAGGCGCACGCCCTCGAGCGGCGGTTGCCCGGCATGTTCCTTGCGCAACGCCATGAGTCCGGGCATCTCGGTTTCGGCGATCGCGATTTCCTTGCGCCCCCAGTCGGCGAGCGAAATATCGGCGACTTTGTAGTCGCTTGTCTGAATGGCAACGGCTTCGCTGCTCATGCGGTTCTCCTGTTGGTGTTCAATTCAGGCCGCGGCGTCGCCGCGCAACGCCTCGGCCATGTCTGTTTTTTCCCAGCTCAGATCGATGTCCTCGCGCCCAAAATGCCCGTAGGCTGCTGTCGCTTTGTAAATTGGCCGAAGTAAATCGAGCATCTGTAGAATTCCGTACGGAGTTAGATCAAAATGGTCGCGAATCAAGACGGTCAGCCTATCATCGGACACCTTGCCCGTACCGAAGGTATGCACACTGATCGAGGTCGGTTCGGCCACGCCAATGGCGTACGAAACCTGAATCTCGCAGCGATCAGCCAGGCCTGCAGCGACGATGTTCTTGGCAACATAACGGCTTGCATAGGCGGCCGAGCGGTCAACCTTGGACGGATCCTTGCCTGAGAATGCGCCGCCGCCGTGCCGTGCGGAACCGCCATAGGTGTCGACGATGATCTTGCGGCCTGTGAGGCCACAATCACCCATAGGGCCGCCAATCTCGAACCGGCCTGTCGGGTTAATGTGATATTTCGTGTCCTTGCTGATCCATTGCGCCGGCAGCACGGGCTTAATGATTTCCTCCATGATGCCGTCGCGGAGATCGGACATGCTGACGTCGGCGTCATGCTGTGACGACAGCACCACGGCATCGATCGCGACCGGTCTGCCGTCTTTATAGGCAAACGTCACCTGGCTCTTCGCATCGGGTCGCAGCCAGGGCAGCGCGCCACTCTTGCGAACTTCTGCCTGGCGGCGCACCAGGCGGTGTGCGAAAGTGATCGGAGCAGGCATCAGAACGTCTGTTTCGTTCGTCGCGTAGCCGAACATTATGCCCTGGTCTCCGGCGCCCTGCTGTTTCTCGGAGTCACGGTCAACTCCCTGAGCGATGTCGGGAGATTGCTTGCCGATAGCATTGAGTACCGCACACGTCGCGCCATCGAATCCCATTTCGGCATCGGCATAGCCGATGTCGATCACCGTGTTTCGAACGATCTCCTCATAATCGACCAAAGCTGTCGTCGTTATCTCACCGGCGACAATGACCATGCCGGTCTTTATCATTGTTTCGCACGCGACCCGCGCCTTGGTGTCCTGCTCGATAATCGCATCGAGCACCGCGTCAGATATCTGGTCAGCCATTTTATCCGGGTGCCCCTCGGATACCGATTCTGACGTGAATAAAAAGGCATTAGTCATCAGGCTTGACTGCAATTGGCTGGCGGGGACGCGCATTGTATCGCAATGTTTGGTCGTTTCAACATCGTGCCAGGAGACGGAACGCGTATTGACTCTTGCGGCACAACGGTTAAACAGCCAAAATGCGCCGCTGCCGAGGACGAAATTCTCACCAACTTCACCCTAAGGCCTGCGGCCGAATAAGAAAGACCACATGTCACAAAAACCTGAACCGGCCGGGCAGACTGCCCGGCGAGATCTCGCGAACGCCATACGAGCACTTTCCATGGATGCGGTGCAAGCCGCAAATAGCGGTCATCCCGGTGCCCCGATGGGGATGGCCGATATCGCTGAAGTGCTTTGGAATGACTATCTCAAGCACAACCCTGGCAACGCATACTGGGTCAACCGGGACCGCTTTGTATTGTCAAACGGCCATGGCTCCATGCTGCTCTACAGCTTGCTGTACCTTACTGGGTATGACTTGTCTATGGACGAGATTCGCAATTTTCGGCAGTTCGGTTCCCGGACGGCAGGACACCCAGAGTACGAGCCCGCGTTGTCCATTGAGACGACGACGGGACCGCTTGGGCAAGGTCTCACGAATGCGGTCGGTATGGCGCTGGCCGAAAAAATGCTCGCCGCGCAGTTCAATCGACCGGGTTTGAATGTCGTAGACCACCGGACCTGGGTATTCGTCGGTGACGGTTGCCTCATGGAAGGCATTTCGCACGAGGCGTGCTCGCTTGCCGGCACCTTGAAGCTCGGCAAGCTGATCGCGATATATGATGACAATAATATTTCGATCGACGGTGAGGTTGGTGGCTGGTTCACTGACGACACCGTCAAGCGGTTCGAGGCGTACGACTGGCAAGTCATCGCTGATGTCGACGGTCATGATAGCGCAGCGATCGCAGCGGCGATTGACGAGGCGCAGACCGACAGCAGTCGTCCATCGCTGATCTGCTGCAAGACCGTGATTGGCTTTGGTGCGCCGAACAAGCAGGGCACCGCTGCGACGCATGGCGCAGCGCTGGGAGACGACGAAGTCGCTGCGGCTCGCGCTGAGTTGGGCTGGAATGCGCCACCGTTCGAAGTGCCTGCCGATATTGCCGCGGGCTGGGACGGCCGGTTACGTGGTGCGGCGGATGAACAGGCATGGCAACAGCTGTACGACAAATACTCGGAACAATACCCTGAACTTGCCGACGAGTTGACACGACGCCTGGATGGCTCGCTGCCTGACAACTGGAGCGATGTTGCCGACAAGGCGATCGCCGAAATCAATGCAGCCGGAGAGTCCATGGCAACGCGACAAGCGTCGCTCGTTGCGCTCAACGCGTTCTCACCGCTACTGCCAGAGATGGTGGGCGGCTCGGCCGACCTGACAGGATCCAACCTGACCAAGCACTCGGGTTCGTCTGTCATTACGGGCGACGACGCATCCGGCAATTACATCTACTTCGGCGTTCGCGAGTTCGGTATGTCGGCACTCTGCAATGGCATAGCGTTACACGGCGGATTCATGCCTTACTCGGGAACCTTTCTGACATTCTCCGACTACGCGCGCAATGCATTGCGTATGGCCGCGTTGATGAAGATTCAAAATATCTTCGTCTACACACACGACTCAATTGGCCTTGGCGAAGACGGACCGACGCACCAGGCGGTTGAACACACGGCTTCGCTACGGCTCATGCCCAACATGCGCGTCTGGCGTCCTTGTGACGCCGTGGAGACGGCGGTCGCATGGCGCGATGCCATCGAACGTCGCGACGGGCCGACGAGCCTGATTCTTACCCGGCAGAGTGTGCCGCATCAGCAACGCAACAGCGAGCAGATCGCCGCAATAGTACGCGGTGGATACATTTTACGAGACGTCGATACGACGCCCGATCTCATATTGATCGCAACGGGATCCGAGGTCGCACTGGTCGTTGCGGCGGCCGCAACGCTGGCGGGTGAGGGCATCAGGGCGCGCGTTGTGTCGATGCCCTGTACGGAGTTGTTTGACTTGCAAGACGAGGCGTATCGAGAGCAGGTTCTGCCATCCGATGTTAGGGCGCGAGTCGTTGTCGAGGCTGGCGTGACGGCCGCGTGGTGGCGCTATGTCGGGTTAGACGGGCGTATCATTGGCCTCGATCAATTTGGCGCGTCGGCGCCGGCGGATAAACTCTTTGAGCACTTCGGTTTTTCGGCCGACAACGTGGTCAAAGTCGCCAGGGACATGCTGCAAGGCAAGCAAGCAGAGTGAATTCGGTCGGCACTCCGGCCAGTGAAATCTTCGGGAGACCTGTATGACAATCAAGATTGGTATTAACGGCTACGGTCGAATTGGCCGAAACATCCTGCGCGCTCTGTATGAGAGTGGCAAGCGCTCGGAAATCGAAATTCTTGCTGTTAACGATCTTGGCGACGCCAATACAAACGCGCATCTGACGCGTCGCGATACGGCACATGGTCGCTTCCCGGGCACGATTGAAGTCGACGGCGATTACATGGTCGTGAATGGTGATCGCATTCGCGTTCTGGCCGAACGCGATCCGGCTCAGTTGCCCTGGGGCGAACTCGGTGTCGATATCGTTCTCGAGTCGACGGGGTTTTTTCGCACGCGCGATACGGCGGGCAAACACATCGAAGCCGGCGCGAAGAAAGTGATCATCTCGGCACCGGGCGGCGAGGACATCGATGCCACGATCGTTTATGGCGTCAATCACGACGTGCTCAAGGCGAGCGACACGATTATATCCAATGCGTCGTGCACGACGAATTGCCTGGCACCGCTGGTCAAACCGCTGCTCGATACGATTGGCGTAAAGCACGGCATCATGACGACAATTCATGCGTACACGAACGACCAGGTTCTGACAGATGTGTTTCACTCGGACTTGCGCCGCGCGCGCTCGGCCACGATGTCGCAGATTCCAACAAGCACGGGTGCCGCGACAGCGGTCGGGCTGGTACTGCCTGAGCTCAATGGCCTGCTTGACGGATTCTCGATGCGTGTGCCGACCATCAATGTTTCGGTGGTCGATCTGACGTTTGTTGCCGAGCGCGAGACGAGCATCGAAGAGATCAACACGGTCATGAAAGAAGCCAGCGAAGGCTATCTGAAGGGCGTGCTCGCCTACAACGATGAGCCGCTCGTGTCGATCGACTTCAACCACGATCCGGCATCATCTACCTACGATGCGGGCCTGACCAAGGTCATGCAAGGTACGCTCGTAAAAGTCTGTTCGTGGTACGACAACGAGTGGGGTTTCTCGAACCGTATGCTCGATACGACGATCGCGTTTCACAACGCCTAGCACCCTCAGGGAGCGCCTCACAATCGACCGGAGCCGTCATGCCCATTATTAATATGGTCGATGTCGAACTGTCCGGCAAGCGCGTATTGATCCGTGAGGATCTGAACGTGCCGGTGACTGACGGGGTCGTGACGAGCGATGCGCGAATTCGTGCGGCGCTGCCGACGATCAGGGCAGCCCTCGATGCGAATGCCGCGGTGATGCTGATGTCCCATCTCGGTCGACCGACCGAAGGCAAGCCGGAAGCGAAGCTCTCTCTGCAACCTGTGGCCACACGGCTGTCGGAACTACTGCGCAGGCCGGTACGGCTTGTTACAAACTGGATCGACGGCATCGAGATCGCGCCGGACGAGGTCGTGCTTCTCGAGAACGTCCGCTTTCTCGAGGGCGAGCAAGCTTGCGACCAGGCTTTGTCCCGCAAAATGGCGGCGCTGTGTGATGTATTCGTCATGGATGCGTTTGGCACGGCACATCGTGTGCAAGCGAGTACTTATGGGGTCGCCGAACACGCGGCGATCGCTTGCGCGGGTCCATTGCTGGCTAGCGAACTGGCAGCACTGGGTCAGGCCCTGATGAATCCGGCGCGGCCGGTGGTTGCAATCGTTGGTGGATCGAAGGTGTCGACGAAACTGACGGTTTTGGTCGCGCTGTGTGACATTGTTGATTGCCTGATCGTTGGTGGTGGCATCGCCAATACTTTCATCGCGGCCGAGGGTCACGATGTTGGCAAATCACTGTTCGAGCCTGACATGCTGGACACGGCACGCAAAATGGCGGCTCATCAGGAGGACCGTGCAGAGATTCCCGTACCATTCGATGTCGTCGTCGCCAACGAGTTTGCGGCCGACGCCGAGCCAACGGTCAAAAAAGTTGACGCCGTTCTTCCGGGTGAAATGATTCTCGATATCGGTCCGGAAACTGTGAAATATTTCTGTCGTATTCTCGAGGGCGCTGGCACGATCATCTGGAACGGTCCTGTCGGTGTGTTCGAGTTCGATGCATTCGGCGAAGGAACGCATGCGTTGGCCGAGGCCATCGCGGCGAGCGACGCATATTCCCTGGCCGGCGGTGGCGATACTCTGGCCGCAATCGACAAGTATGGTGTTGCGGAGCACATTTCTTACATTTCAACCGGTGGTGGGGCTTTTCTGGAGTTTGTGGAGGGAAAAAAATTGCCGGCTGTCGCTGTGCTGGAGAAACGCGGCAGCGAAGCGTAGTGGCGGCTTCAGCAGCGGTGCAAGTCAAAGACCCACCTACGTCGGCCAAGGTCCAGTAATGGCCAGCGTCATGCCCGGGTACTGAATATTCACGAACATGATAGTGCCGTCGGGCGAAAAACAGGCGCCCGCCAGTTCTGAATTGGAGTAGGCGTTATCGGCAACCTCGTACATGTTGCCATCTGGATCCACACCAACGATGCCGCAATGAGATGCCGTGTCCTCACAAACCATCAGGTCGCCCCAGGGGGCCATAATGATATTGTCTGCATTATGCAGTAGCGAGTGCGTCGTGCCCTCGGCGATGAGAGTCAGCTCGCCAGGCTGCTCCTGTTCTTTCTCCGTACCCTCATTCGGGCTGGTTTGGTACGCAAACACCTGACCGGCCCACGACGCGCCGCCGATCGAACAAACGAAAAATAACTCGTCTCCGGCGGCGCAGAGACCTTCACCTCGAGCGAATCTTGCGGCGCCAAGTGACGCGCCACGCATTCTCAAGTCATCTCTGTTGCTGTCGACGTCGTCGATATCGATCCAGTAGGTCGGCAAGGGCTCCCCGACTCGTATCGGCGCAGCGCGTGACCAGTTATTCGTTGAAAGTGAAGGCCTGTCGGTGACGGCGAGCGCCTGCAGGCGACCACCTTCATGCAATTTTCCAGGCACATCCGGAATATAGCGATAAAACAGGCTTTGGTGCTTGTCCTCGGTCATGTACACGATGCCGGATGCCTCGTGCACCGCGGCGGCTTCGTGTTCGAACCTGCCCATCGCCGTGATCGGTCGTGGCGTGACGAGGCCTGCTTCGTTTGCCGGTACCTCGAAAACGTAGCCGTGCGGTTGCTCACGAACGATGTTGCGGCGTTTACCGCGTCGGTGAAAACATTCTTCGCAGGACAACCACGATCCCCAGGGTGTCGAGCCGCCTGCGCAGTTGAGTTCGGTACCCGCGAGACTCAGGTGCTGTCGTTCGGTGTCGCCGCTGGACGGGTTATAAATTGTAGTGGTTGTGCCGCCGGCGCCTGGTGTCTTGCCGTAACCGCCGTCGTAAAGTTTGTTCCATACATGCCGCGGCAGTCTCCTTGCCGACGCGCCGAACGCGCTCTGATCAAGTTCGCCGGGCTCGAGTTCGTGATTGCAGACGAGTATGACGCGACCATCTTCACCCGGAAAAGCGGCCATGCCATCGTGAGCGTGCGGCACGACAAGTCCGTCGCTCATGCGATCGCCGGCTCGTGAAACGATTCGGTAACTGAAGCCTTCGGGCAAATCGAGAATGCCATTCGGATCGCGCTGCAGCGGGCCCAGTTGCGATTCGCTGGCCCGACCTGACAGCGGCAGGGCAGGGCTCGCCGCTACGATTGCGAGGCTTTGCAAAAATCTCCGGCGGTCCAAGTGCTTCCTCATAGTATCGTTGCAATAAGTGGTGCAGCATATCGTTAATAGGAGGTTTCGGGAAGGCAGCGCAATGCCTCGCTGGTACGGGGCCCTCTGGCGTGTGCAATAATCGTCAGCATGCTCAGAAGAACAAAAATTGTCGCGACACTGGGTCCGGCGACCGACGGCAAGAATGTGCTGCATGGAATGATCGAAGCAGGTCTGGATGTCGCGCGAATCAATTTCTCACATGGCGATGCGGCAGCAACTCGCAGACGTGCGGCAATGTTGCGCGCGGCAGCTACGAAGTGTGGTCGCGACGTTGGACTGATGGGAGACCTGCAAGGTCCCAAAATCCGGATTCGGCGGTTCAAGGAGCACAGCGTTGAGCTGCTCGATGGAGACTCTTTCTTTCTCGACAGCACCTTGGGTGCTGCAGATGGTACTCAAAAGGGTGTCAGCGTCGCACTTGATACCCTGCACAAGGATGTGGTTTCGGGCGACGTCTTGCTACTGAATGACGGCATGATTGTGTTGGAGGTCGATCGTGTCGAGGGTACACGTATCCACACCAATGTGGCCACAGGTGGCATTCTCTCCGATCACAAGGGCGTCAATAAGAAGGGCGGTGGCTTATCTGCCGCCGCGCTGACCGATATCGACCGGCAGAACATCAAGTTGGCGGCAGAGCTCGAAATGGACTTTCTCGCCGTATCCTTTGTGCGCAGCGAAGCAGATGTGCTTGAAGCACGACGCCTGTTCGAGGCAGCCGGCGGGCGCGGTCTGATCGTCGCCAAGGTGGAACGTGCTGAGGCCGTCGAGAACATCGATTCGATCATTAAAGCTGCGGATGTGATCATGGTCGCCCGCGGCGACCTTGGCGTCGAACTGGGTTACGCCCAGCTGACTGGCATACAGAAAAAGCTGATCCGCAAGACTCGCAAAGGCAGCAAGATCGTGATCACGGCGACGCAGATGATGGAGTCGATGATTCAACACCCGATTCCTACGCGCGCCGAAGTGTCAGATGTCGCAAATGCGGTGATGGATGGCACCGACGCGGTAATGTTGTCGGGTGAAACGGCCGTTGGCAAATTTCCGGTGCATGCTATTCGGGCGATGGGTGAAGTCTGTACCGGGGCAGAAAAATTTCAGCTCCCGGAGAGTCGAACCCGCCATCGGCTTGGAGATTATTTCGAGAATGTCGATGAAGCTATTGCCATGGCAGTGATGTACGCCGCGAATCACTTAAAAGTTAGAGCGATCATCGCGTTGACCGAGTCGGGTTCCACGACGCGGTGGATGTCGCGGATTCGATCCGATATTCCGATCTACGCGTTTACTCCTTATTCTGCAACGAGTCGACGCGTTGCCATGTACCGTGGTGTATATCCGGTTGCGTTTGCTATTCAGGACACCAGGCAGCATCGATTGTATATCGACATCTTCAAAACGCTGCTGTCGAACGATCTTGTCGAAGTTGACGACCTTGTCATTTTCACGAAAGGTGACCTCCTGGGCGTCTCCGGGAGTACCAATTCGATGACGATTCTCAGGGTCACCGAAGAGAAATAGCTGACCATGAAGCGGCTGTTCCTTCGTCTGTTCGCAGCCGTTCTCCTGGCGGTATTTGTGTTGGCTACTGTTGGCTGGCTGACGTTTCGGGCCAGTCTGCCGACGCTGGATGGGACCATGTCGGTGGGCGGGCTGCGTGCGAGCGCCAGCATTGAACGCGATGCTGCCGGCGTCGCGACGATAACGGCGAGTAACCGGGCTGATCTCGCGTTTGCGACAGGATTCGCACACAGCCAGGATCGATTTTTTCAAATGGACATGATGCGACGCCAGGCGGCCGGAGAACTGGCAGAAGTCATTGGCGAAGCGGCCATAAGTTCCGACCGGCGCTTGCGCTTGCATCGATTCCGTAACCGGGCGCGAACCGCAGTCACGACCCAATCAGACAACGACTCGGCTGTGTTGCGCAGCTATGCCGACGGCGTCAACGCCGGCCTCGCGAGTCTCGGTGCAAAGCCGTTCGAGTACTTTGTACTTGGCGTGGATCCCGAGCCCTGGAAGCCCGAGGACACGGTGCTCGTTGCCTACGCAATGTTCGTTCAACTTAATGATTCGCGCGCGACTCGTGATGTGCAGCGTGGTCTCGCGAAGCGCATCCTGCCATCTGCGGTGTATGCGTGGATGTATCCGCAAGGCACGTCGTGGGATGCGCCGTTGATGGGCGTTGCGCGTGCGGCGATGGCTATGCCTGCACCAGGCACGTATTCCATTCGGCATGTTGGCGATATTTCCCCGCCCGCGGCGGAACGTAGTAGACCGCCTCTTGATGGCAGCAACAACTGGGCAGTTCGTGGCGCATTGACCAGCACCGGTCGTGCGCTGGTGTCCAATGATATGCACCTGATGTTGAGGACGCCGAATGTCTATTATCGTGCGCGCCTTGTCGTGAACGGTGCTGTCAGGCGCGATGTTACAGGCGTCACGCTGCCGGGCTCGCCATTCGTCGTGGCGGGCAGCAATGGCAAGGTCGCCTGGGGTTTCACGAACAGCTACGGCGATTGGGCCGATGCGGTAATACTGCGGCCAGGCCAATCTCCGAATACGTACCGGACACCTGCTGGTGACCGATCATTTGATGAGTATCACGAGCTTATACGGGTCAAAGACGGTGCGCCAATCGAATACATCGTGCGTGAGACGATCTGGGGTCCCGTAATTGATGACGTCGATTATCCAGATGGTGAGCTGGTAGTGAGCTGGATCGCGCACCAGGCTGGCGCCGCGAATCTTCGGCTGATGGACCTGGAGACGGTCGGCTCGGTGGTTGCGGCGCTAGCCGTTGCAAATACGATGGGGATTCCGCCGCAAAACTTTGTCGCCGGTGACGCCGACGGCAATATCGGCTGGACGATTGCGGGAAAAATTCCGCGCAAATCATCCTTCGATGCGATGGTGCCTGCCGACTGGAGCGAAGCACAGGGCTGGCACGGTTGGCTGGACACCGACGCGTATCCGCGAATCCTGAATCCTGACAGTGGTCGCATCTGGACCGCGAATGCACGGGTTACCGACGGCGAGTCGCTGAGCCTCATCGGTGACGGTGGCTACGACCTCGGTGCCCGGGCGTCACAGATTCGAGACGCACTGCTGGCCAGGGATAAATTCGAACCAGCCGACATGCTCGCGATTCAAACCGACGATCGTGCCCTGTTTCTCGGCCGTTGGCGCGAGTTGTTGCTCGATGTCCTGGACGAGGAGACGACAGCGTCAGATCCCGACTTGACGGAATACCGACGCCTTGCAGAGAACTGGATCCCACGAGCAACACCCGACTCAGTCGGCTATCGTTTGGTGCGCGCATTTCGCCTTGAAGTTCAGTCGCGCGTGTTTCATGCGCTGACGGGCCCGGTTCGCGATGCCTACGACGACGATGTCCGGCTGCGCCGCAGCAGCCAGTTCGAGGCGCCGCTGTGGTCGCTGCTCCGCGAACAACCACAACATCTTCTGCCCGGTAACTACGATAGCTGGCACGCGCTGTTGCTGGCAGCAGTTAATGAAAATATTCGCTACTTCAAAGCGGGCTTTGACGGCGATCTTGCCGATCGAAACTGGGGCGAACGCAACATGGCCAGCATCAGGCACCCGATGAGCCGGGCATTACCGTTCCTGGCGGGTTTTCTCGACATGCCACGCGAACCACTGGCTGGTGACAGCAACATGCCCAAGGCCCAGGGAACGAACTGGGGGGCCTCGCAGCGATTTTCAGTCGCACCGGGTGACGAAGCCAATGGCCTGATGCACATGCCTGCCGGGCAGAGCGGGCATCCGCTGTCAGAATTTTACAGGCGTGGTCATCAGGACTGGGTCGAAGGGCGAGCGACGCCGTTCCTGCCTGGGGAAACCCGTCACACACTGATTCTGACGCCGTCCGGCGAATAGCGGTCCTTGTGCGCAAACCTTCAGACGGTAAGATAGTCGCTGCGTGGCACGATTTCCGGACGAACTAATGGCAGACAAGAAATTCTCAGGCACGAGCACTTACGTTTCCACTGACGACTTGACACTCGCGGTCAATGCGGCCGTTACGCTACAGCGACCCATACTGATCAAGGGCGAACCTGGCACGGGAAAGACGCAACTGGCGATCGAGATTGCGAAGTCACTTGGCAAGCCATTGTACGAATGGCACATTAAATCGACGACCAAAGCGCAGCAGGGCTTGTACGAGTATGACGCCGTCGCGCGACTTCGTGATTCTCAGTTGGGCGACGCGCGTGTGAATGACATTTCCAATTATATCGTGCCCGGCAATATCTGGGAGGCGTTCGATAGCGTTGAGCAACCCGTATTGCTGATCGACGAGATTGACAAGGCCGACATCGAATTTCCGAATGACTTGCTGCTGGAACTCGACCGGATGGAATTTTTCGTGTACGAGACGAAACAACTGATCAAGGCAGTGCACCGGCCGATTATTATCATCACAAGCAATAACGAGAAAGAGTTGCCTGACGCATTTTTGCGGCGTTGCTTTTTCCATTACATCCAATTTCCGGACAGGAACACGATGCAGAAAATCGTCGATGTGCATTTTCCCGGGCTGAAGAAAACATTGCTGGCCGAGGCGCTCAATGCGTTTTACAAAATACGAGAAGTGCCCGGGCTGAAGAAAAAACCGTCAACGTCGGAACTGCTTGACTGGATAAAGCTGCTGCTGGCCGAGGACATTTCGCCTGAATTTCTCAGGGCCGAAGCGTCGCGCAAGGCGATTCCGCCGCTTTACGGTGCGCTTTTGAAAAATGAGCAGGATGTGCACCTGTTCGAGCAACTGGTTTTTCTGGATCGACGCAACAGCAGGACGTCGAGCTGATGCTTGATGGCTAGTAGCCGACCATGTTGATACCGTTTTTCTTTTTGCTTCGTGATGGCGGTATCAAAACGTCGATTACCGAGTTGTTGATGTTGCTCGAGGCAATGAAAAGCGGGCTCGCCGAAGAAAGTGTCGAAGAATTCTACTACCTGTCACGTGTCTGCCTTGTGAAGGATGAGGCACACTTTGATCGATTCGACCGCATCTTCGCGGTGTATTTCAAAGGCGTAGAAGACTCGCTGGCCGACTTGATGCAGGATGTTCCTGAAGAATGGCTCAGGCTGCAGGCAGAGCTAATGCTAAGTGAGGAGGAGCGCGCGCAGATTGAGGCGCTGGGCGGTTTCGAGGCGCTGATGAAAGCGCTCCAGGAGCGCTTCGATGAGCAAGATGAACGCCATGAGGGTGGCAGCCGATGGATTGGCACGGCCGGCACGTCGCCGTTTGGCGCGTACGGCTACAACCCTGAGGGAGTGCGTATTGGCCAGCCAGAATCGCGAAATCGCCGTGCCGTCAAAATCTGGGAGCGGCGCGAATTTCGCAATCTTGATGACTCGATCGAACTCGGTACACGCAATATCAAGGTCGCCTTGCGGCGGTTGCGTAAGTTTGCCCGTGAGGGTGCTGCCGACCAGCTTGATCTCGCCGATACGATAGACAAGACGGCGCGTAATGCCGGACTGTTGGACATCCGCATGGTCCCTGAGCGGCACAATGCCATCAAAGTACTGTTATTTTTGGATATTGGTGGCTCAATGGACGATCACGTGCGCGTTTGCGAGGAGCTCTTTTCCGCTGCGCGTAGCGAGTTCAAACATCTTGAGTACTTCTATTTTCACAACTTCGTTTATGAAAGCGTATGGAAAGACAATCGACGCCGACATGCTGAACGTATACCGACGCTTGATATTACTCACAGGTACGGTAGCGACTACAAGTTGATATTTGTCGGCGATGCGACGATGAGCCCGTACGAGATTGTTTACGCGGGTGGCAGCATCGAACACTGGAACGACGAACCAGGCGCCGTATGGATAAAGCGTCTGTTGAAAACCTATGCGAAGGCAATATGGCTTAATCCCGAGCCCAGGCAGCGCTGGGATTACACACCGTCGGTAAAAATTGCGCGTGACATCATGAGTGATCGAATGTATCCGTTGACAATCGCCGGCCTCGATGACGGCATCAAGGCCCTACGATAAAGTTGGAACCACAGGCGCTGTAATAATGCGACCGGTTATTGGCCGGCGCCGAGGTCTTTGAGATCCGCGAGTACTTGCACCGAGTGCGTGGCGGGCTGCACTTTCTTATAATGTTTGGCAATCTTGCCCTCGGGATCGATCAGGAACGTCTGCCGTTTGGCGAATTTCATGCCCAGCCTTCTTGTTTTGACACCATATGCATCTGCTGCCTGGCCGTCAACGTCGGCCAGTAAAGGAAAGGGGAGGCTATGGTGTTCGGCGAATTTCTGATGCGATTCGACGTCATCAAGACTAACGCCGAGAATCTGTGCGTTGATCTTATTGAACTCGAAAATATTGTCGCGGAATTCGCAGGCTTCGGTTGTGCAACCGGGCGTCTCATCCTTTGGGTAGAAATACAACACGACCCATTTGTCGCGGTAGTCTTCAAGCGAATGTAGCTGACCGGTCTGATCGGGTAGTTCGAATTCTGGCGCGTCTTCTCCGATGACAATTGGCCCGGCAGCAAGAGCGAAAAGGCTGACTGCAAAGATCGAGAACATCAATAAAATAGTCGATTTTTGTCGCATTATTGGGCCATATCTGTTTGAACGGCTGTATATCCGGGCGAGGTCAAGGCGCGCTGTGCAATGGCCGATACTATAATACGATTAGATTCCAAGCGGGTACTTATCAGCATTTGATCACGCTATGAAAAAGGCAGAGACGCAAAGAAAAATGACTGCGCTGGTCTTGCCCGGCGGTGGCGCGCGCGGCGCATTTCAAGTTGGTGTCCTCAAGGCGCTGGCTGAACTCCTACCCAAAGGCTCTGTCATTCCGTTTGCCGTTGTGAGCGGAACATCGGCAGGGGCAATCAATGCAATTGTCCTCGCGAGCAAGGCACGGCGCTTTAAGGTTGCGGTAGCCGAACTCGTCCGGGTTTGGGCTAACTTTCGATGCCACCAGGTCTATCGCACTGACAATCTGACCATGTTGAAGAGCAGCCTGCGCTGGTTGGGCGCAATCGTGACTGGCGGGGTACTCGTAGGAATGCCGAAGTCGCTGCTCGACAATGCCCCTTTGCGCGCATTACTGAGCCGTAATGTTCGCTTCCCACGCATACAGGAGGGTATCGACGATGGTTTCCTGGAGGCTGTGACCATAACGGCGGCCGGCTATGCGTCGGCGCGCTCGACGTCATTTTTCCAGGCAGCGGCAGGTCGTCGTGGCTGGTCTCGAACTCGTCGCGTCGGTGTGTGTGGCGATCTGAATCTGGATCACCTGATGGCCAGTATCGCAGTGCCCATGATATTTGCGCCCGTGCAAATCAATGGGGAGTATTTTGGCGACGGTGCGATGCGCCAGGCAACGCCACTTAGCCCGGCGATTCATCTCGGCGCCGACCGGATTCTCGTGCTCGGCATCAGAGACGAGACGGCCGACAAGGCGCCAACTCTCGAAAACCCACAGAAATCTCCGAGCTTCGCTCAAATCGCCGGTTATATGCTCGATACTTTGTTCATGGACGGACTGTATACAGATCTTGAACGCATGACGCGCATCAATCAAATAATCGATTCGGTCGATAGCGAGCATCGCACAGGTTCACTGTCCCGCATGCGGGCGATTGATACGATGCTGATCGTCCCTAGCGAGGACTTGCGTGTCATCGCCCACAAACATCGAAAGCAACTACCATTTGCGATACGCGGTCTGTTACGCGGCATTGCCGGAAACCGCCGAGGTGAGAGTCGCTTGCTGAGTTTCCTGCTGTTCGAGCAGGCTTACACGCGAGAGTTGATCGAACTCGGCTACCGCGACGGGATGAAAGTCAAGGATGAGTTGCTGGCCTTTGTGACGGGCGAAGATGTACCCCGCCTCTTCGCACCCACCTGGATCCAGCGAGACTTGGGTTCGCTGCACGGCGAAGATACGCAATAGTAGGAGCGGCCCCATGGGCGCGAGCGATAGCTACTGACGCTTGATCGCTTGAGTTATTTCCCGGCGTCCTGCTAGCATCACTGCAACCAGTCGATTAGCTCGCCGTACGAACGGTACGGCCCGCTACTACAACAAGAATGCGGCGCCGAGCCCGAGAAACGCGGAATAACCAATGACGTCTGTCACGGTCGTTAGCACGACACCGCCGGCCAATGCAGGATCGATCTGCATGCGGCGCAATGTCATCGGAATTACGAATCCTGCAAGCGGTGCGATAAACAGGTTAATAATCATCGCGGCCCCAATGACGCCGCCAATGCGCCAGTCGCCGAACCACAGAAACGTGAAAGCCGCGACGACGACGGCCCAGCCGAGGCCGTTGAGAATTCCGACGAGTAACTCCTTGCGCAAAATCCGCTTTGCATTGGTATGATCGATCTGCTTGAGGGCCAGTGCTCGCGTAATTATTGTGAGCGACTGACTACCGGCGACTCCACCCATGCTGGGTACGACCGGCATCAGCACGGCGAGCAGGACGATCTTGTCGAGTGTCGTTTGAAAAATATCGACGACGGCTGCCGCGAGGAATGCCGTACACAAATTGATGCCAAGCCAAAGCGCCCGACGCTTTGCGCTCTTAAAGACGGGCGCAAACATGTCGTCTTCCTCGTCGAGGCCTGCGGCACTCATTAAGGAGTGCTCAGCCTCATCGCGTATTACGTCGACGACGTCATCAACTGTAATGCGGCCAACTACCCGGAAATCTTCGTCGACGACTGGTGCCGATAACAAGTCGCGGTTTTCGAATTCCCAAACGACATCTGCAGATGATGTATGTGCAGGAATCGGCATCACGTCGGTGGACATGACACTCGTGACAAGTGAATCGGGATCGTTTGCAAGCAGACGCGACAAGTACAGAGAGCCGACGTGCTCGTTATTACGATCAACAACATAGATCGAGTCGGTGCCATCCGAAATATCACCGCGGACGCGCAGGTAACGACAGACGACTTCGAGCGTGACGTCGGGACGGACGGTCACGATGTCGACGTTCATCAGGCCGCCGGCACTGTCCTCATCGTAGGCGAGTACCTGCCGTAGCCGCTCCTCGTCTTGTTGGTCAAGCGATTGCAGTACCTGTTGGGTGACGGTTTCGGGCAAGTCGGCCAACAGGTCGGCGAGATCGTCAAGCTCCATGCCTTCAGTCGCGGCAATGAGTTCTTCGGTCTGCATGCCCTTGATCAGGCCATCACGAACTTCTTCGGCCACCTCGACGAGAACATCGCCCTCATCTTCGGCATCGACCATCTCCCAGAGAATCGCGCGCTCGCGCAGCGGCACGGATTCGAGCAGGCGAGCGATTTCAGCCGGGTGCAGACTGTGCAACATCAGGCGTGCGGAGCGCAAGCGGCCACTGTCGAGCTGCTCGCGCAAGAGTTGCAGGCTGGCCTGGCTATGCTCTCTCGCTTCCATGGGTTCGCCCTTTTTTGAGTACGCGGAGTTTAACTGTCTTGAGGCGTACAGACATCTTTTGGGTGCCTGCGGGCAGATCAGGTGTTGATCGTATGGTCGCCGAGCTCGTTGTGGCGCGTAAGAACCGGGTCATGTTCGTCGCGCAGTGCAAGGGCGAGCTTATCGGTCATGTATACAGATCGATGCTGGCCGCCAGTACAACCAATCGCAACAGTCAGATAGCTACGGTGCACTTCATCGTACTCGGGAATCCAACGCTTCAGGAACGCGAGAATATCGTCATACATCGCGATGAATTTCGGCTGCGCATCGAGAAAGTCGGTGACTTCTTTGTCTTGGCCCGTGAGTCCCCGCAGGTCGGTAGTCCAATACGGATTGGGTAGACATCGCAGATCAAAAACGAAGTCTGCGTCGGCCGGAATTCCGTTCTTGAAACCGAAGGACTCGACGAGAACCGACAGCATGTTCATCTTGCGACGATCTACCCGTTCGCGTATTGCATCCGCAAGTTCGTACACACTGGTGCGTGACGTGTCGATGATCAGGTCGGCCGAGTCGATCACTTCCGAGAGCATGGCTCGCTCGCGCGCAATTGCAGCACGCAGAGCAGTGCCGTGCTCGGCTAGCGGGTGTCGGCGGCGCGATTCGCTGAATCGCTTCAGCAATACATTATCGTCGGCCTGGAGCACCAACAATTCTGTCTGAATGTCTTGCTTGCGGAGCTCTTCGATCAGCTTGGGTAGCGCCTCGAGGTCCTTGCGCGGGTTGCGCGCATCGACGCCAACAGCGAGCAATCGTGTGGATTGATCGCTGCCGGAGGTCACCTCTGCGACGGCCGACTTCAAAAGTGCGGCTGGCATGTTGTCAATACAGTAGTAGCCGAGGTCTTCAAGTACATGGAGCGCAACCGTCTTGCCGGATCCGGATAGTCCGCTGACGATAATTAGGCGCATGTCATCGGGCATGAGTATTTCTCGTGCCGTGGGGGTCCGTTCTCAGGACTCCTGGAGTTCCTTTAAATTGATTATGACCGTTGCTACCGAGGCGTCAATGAGGGAATCGTATAACTCGTTGCTGGAATTGGCTTCGCGCATTTTTCGACGCAGTTCGGAATCGCCGAGGAGATCCGCGATACTGCAAATGTTGGCCTGATGACTCTCATTTATCTCGGCGGGCACCATGAGCCCGAATACGATATCAACAGCTTCGTCATCGGGTGCTCCAAAATCCACGGCATCGCTGAGCTTGATTAACGCGGCAACATTGGTGCGCAAGCCATCGACGCGACAGTGTGGGAAAGCGACGCCGTGTTCCAGGCCGGTACAGCCAAGACGCTCGCGTTCGATCAGGCCCTCAAAGATATCCTCACTGGAGATACCAGGGCTGGAGCGAACAAGCAGTTCGCTCATTATTTCGAGACAGTGTTTCTTGCTGCGAGCATGTGCGTTGCACAACACACTGTCGGGCGTAATTATTTCTTCGAGCATCATTTTATTAGGGAGCCTCTGATTAATCCTGGCCGAAGTAGATTGTGTCCAAAATTTTCAGATTCAAGGCGCGAATCGCACGTATTAGCTGGCTATTGCGAACGACTGCAGGGATGCAGGAGGTAGAGCAACGCATGGAGCAGTTGCCGAGATTAGCAACACGGAAGCTGGAAATTTTGGACATAAGAATACGAGTTCATGAATAGATCAGAGGTTCCTGAGAGCCGCTTGGGACGCCTGAACGCCCGTGCGGCTGCCCAGCCGCACGGGTCAATGTGGGGCTAGATGAATTTTCTTTTGTGAGACTCTCTTGCATGGTGATCGACCAGCTTTTCCTTGTGTTTTCTTACACGCCGATCGAGTTTGTCTACTAAGCCATCGATTGCTGCGTACATGTCTTCTTCGGTGGCGTCTGCGTAAATCGTACCACCATTCACGTTAATTGTGGCTTCGGCTTTATGCCGAAGTTTTTCGACTGTGAGGATGAAGTTTATGTCTGATACAAGATCAAAATGGCGTTCGATTTTTTCGATCCTGGCTTCGACATAGCCTCTCAGTGAATCGGTTACCTCTAAGTGATGGCCTGAAACATTCAGCTGCATAGTTATCTCCCATACATTTAGTGTGTTGTATGGGCCCGGCCTTATCACCCCCCAAAGATAACGGCCTAAGCTCATGACGGGTTGACGAGTTCAGATTATCAGTGCTGCGGGCCTCCTTGGGTTGCGTTTGATGCGTATCTCAATTCTATTATGTTCGTGCAAATTCTGCTTCCCTACCCAAGCTTACGCGGGCCGTTTCCTGCGCTCGCTCGATGATTCAATATTCATTGACTCACGGTACTTCGCGACCGTTCGTCTCGCAACTGATATTCCCTGTTCGGCGAGCAGACTGGCAATTTTGCTATCACTCAACGGCTTAGCTGGGTTCTCGCCACCCACCAGTTTGCGAATTTTCGCGCGAACTGACGTCGATGACTGGTCTTCCCCGCCTGCAGACGACAGGTGAGACGAGAAGAAGTACTTGAATTCGAAAATGCCTCGTGGCGTGTGCATGTACTTGTTGGTGGTCACGCGAGAAATCGTTGACTCGTGCATGCCAATTTCCTCGGCAACATCCCGCAGGACCATGGGCCTCATCGCTTCATCGCCTTGTTCGAGAAAATCTGTTTGGCGAAACACGATACAGGTTGCGACCTTCATCAATGTTTCATTGCGAATTTCCAGGCTGCGAATCAACCACCGTGCCTCCTGTAGTTGCGTACGTAACACGGCGTGATCGCCGCTACCACGCAGCAGGCGCGCATATTGCTGATTGACTGACAAGCGTGGTATGCCCGTCTGGCTGATCTCTATCTGCCAGCGACCATCAACCTTGCGCACAAAAACATCGGGAATGACGTACTGGGCGGCCGCCGGGCTAACGGCCAAACCTGGCTTCGGGTGGCAGCTCTTGACGAGGGCAAGGGCCTCATGCAGATCTTCTTCGGATGCTCGCAGGCTACGACGCAATTCCCCGTAATCACGACTACCGACCAGGTCGAGATAACTTGCCGCCATGTCAATTGCAAGTTGCAGCCCCGGTGTCGCCGTGTCGAGATATCTGAGCTGCAAGATGATGCATTCCGAAATCGTGCGAGCGCTGACACCGACAGGATCCAGGCGTTGAACTTTCGCCAGCGTTTCTTCAATTTCCTCGGCCGAGATCTCGGCCTCCTTATCCAAACTTGCAGCGATTTCATCGAGGTCCACGCTGAGATAACCGTCATCATTGATCGAGTCAATAATGGCCTCACCGATGACGGCCTGACGGGGCGTGAAGTCTTCCATCTCAAGCTGCCAGAGCAGATGCTCGCGAAGTGTTTGTCCCGACTCGTCTGCGAATTCAGTGATGGGTCGACCTTCACCGTTCCAGCCACCATCCTGAATGCGCGATGTAGCGTTGGTCTGCCAACTGTCTTCCGCGCGAATGGTTGCGATTTCGGCCGTGGTCTCGGCGCTCGTCTGCGGGACGTCAGGCAGGTCCTCCATCTCGAGCATGATGTTTTCTTCGAGGGCATCCTGTATCTGCGCATTCAGATCCAGAATTGGCAGTTGTAAAAGCCGAATGGCTTGCTGCAGCTGCGGCGTCATCGTCAGCGTCTGTCCGAGTCTTAACTGCAGCGTTTGTTTCAACATGGAATATTGCTAAAGCTTGAACTCCTGTCCGAGATATACCTCTCGTACATGATGGTCTTCGAGGATCTCCTTTGGCGAGCCCGATGCGATCAGGCTTCCATCACTCAGTATATAGGCTCTACCGCAAATTCCGAGTGTTTCTCGCACATTATGGTCAGTAATCAAAACTCCGATATCCCTTTCACACAAGTGTTTGATAATGCGTTGAATATCCAGCACTGATATCGGGTCGACACCAGCGAACGGTTCGTCCAGCAATACGAAAAGCGGGTTTGCTGCCAGAGCCCGGGCGATCTCGACACGACGCCGTTCTCCGCCCGAGAGGCTTATGCCGAGACTGGTCCGAACATGACCGACATGCAGTTCGTCAAGCAGGCTCTCAAGTTCCTCCTCGCGGCCGGCCTGATCGAGATCGTCGCGTATTTCGAGGATTGCGAGAATGTTTTGCTCAACACTCAGCTTGCGAAAAATCGACGCTTCCTGTGGCAAATAGCCCAGACCGAGTTTCGCGCGACGGTGCATCGGTTGCGCGGTCAAATCCTTGCCGTCCAGCATTATGGTGCCGTTGTCGGCCGAGATGAGGCCGACGATCATATAGAAAGCCGTCGTTTTACCGGCCCCGTTCGGGCCGAGCAGGCCAACTACTTCGCCGCTATTTATTTCGAGAGAAAGGCTCTTGACGACTTTGCGGTGTTTAAAGCTCTTCGAGATATCCTGGACACTAAGGATACTCATGGATTCCCGGCCCCGGTGTCCGCATTATCGGCCGTGTCATCATCGACCGTGTCCGTAGCTGCACTGGCACCGATTGCGCCTGATGGGGTATAGATAATCTTAACTTTCTCGTCGCCGTTTCCGGAGGACCTTGCATTGATGCGTTGTTCACGAATGTTGTAGACAAGGAAGCTCGAGGAAATTTGATTGCCACCTTTGATTATTGTCGCGTCGCCAGAAAATTCGATAACGCCGGTAACGAGGTCGTAGCTCAGTTTTTCGGCCCGCGCGTAGGTGACTTCATCGCTATTGGGTTGCCTGAGTTCGAAAGTCGCCGGTGAACCGTAGATGGTTGCGAGGTGTAGCTGGTGGTCGGAAAAATGCAGGTCGGCGGAGTCACACTCGATGTGGCCGTCGTCAATATCAATGATGACATTACCCTCGAACCGCCAGACGCTATCCTGAAAATCGAGCTTGCTTGCGCGTCCTATATCGGCCTCAACGCCAATGTTTCCCTGCGACAGTCTGAGGCCTCGAAACATCAACATAGAACTCTTGCCGTCGTAGCTCGTCGAATCGGCGTCGAGTGAAATGGGCAGTCTCAGGTCGGAGTTCTGCGCCAATGCAAAGGAAGGCACCAACAACAGAAACGCCAGATAACGTCGAATCATCTTCGGGCTTGGAGCATGGCTACGGTACAAATTTCCCACTGACATTGGATTTGAGTTCGAGTCGGTTCTCTTTGAGTAATGCTAGCATGCCGGTTGCCGTGAGGCTGCGGGCACCGATGCGAATCTGCACGCGTGCAGTCGTCTCGGCCATGTAGTTTTCGGGATCAAGTTCGAGATATTCAGTCCGAATTTCAGTTTCGTTGCCCGAAAACCCTTCATTGCTGACAGCTCTGACATGGCCACGCAGCAGTATGCGACGCTCATCCTGATGAATTATTGCGGTGTCGGCATTGATGACCCAGGGAACATCACTTTGCGGCGAGTACTTGATCGTAACGTTGGTGAATGAGATGCGGTCGTCGTCTTGTTGTTCGGCATAGTCGGCCCAGATTTCATACAACAGGCTGCCATCGGTACCAGTGCCGAGGATACGGGCCGATTTCAGATAGTAACCACGATGTACCGCGTTGTAAGGCGAAGCGTCGATATCATTGTCGCGAGTCTGGCGTGCCAGCAGCCAGCTTGCCAAGGCGCTTGCAATTAGCACAATGAAGACGACTGTGTACCGCGCGCTCATCGCCCGGCTTTATCGCGTGCGGCCAGAACGAGATCGCAGACTTCGCGGACTGCGCCAAAACCACCGTCTGCCACCGTTGTGTAATCACATTGCTCGCGTACGCCACTGACTGCATTTGCAACGGCAATCGCGCAGCCTACTTTCCCCAGCAGTGGCATGTCGGGGATGTCGTCGCCGACGTAGACGCATTCGCTGTCGGCAATGCCAAGTGTGGCCGTCAGCTTGTCGAAGGCTGCTATCTTGCTTGCGCATCCTAAAATAACATGAACCACGCCAAGTTCACTCATGCGCCGTTCGACGGCGACAGATTGTCGACCACTGATTACGGCGACTTCGACGCCGGCTTCGAGCAAGCGGCGAATGCCGAAACCGTCCTGTGTACAAAAGGCTTTCGACTCGATGCCATCGTCTGATACATAAATGCGGCCATCGGTAAATACGCCGTCCACATCGAACGCGACGAGACGTACATCTCGAAGCGAAATCTGAAGTGTTGATGTGCTCACATGATGCCTGCCCGAAAAAGGTCATGAATATTCAGGGCGCCGAGCAAACGCATATCGTCATCGGCAACAAGAAGCGATGTGATCTTGTTCTCTTCCATCAGGTGCACCGCCTCGGCGGCAAGCACGTCAAGAGCGATTGTTTTACAGCCAGAATGCATGATCTCGCGCATCGTTGTTTCGTGAACATCGACGCCTGCATCCAGTGCCCGGCGTAAATCGCCATCGGTAAAGATGCCGAGAATCCGGTCGTGCTCATCGACGATGGCCGTCATACCCAGGCCTTTCTGTGTCATTTCCATCAGGCCGTCCCTGAGCCGGACATCCGGTGCAACAACCGGCATGGCCGCATCGGTATGCATGACGTCGGCAACTCGCAGCAACAGGCGCTTGCCAAGGCTGCCGCTTGGGTGCGATCGCGCAAAATCCTCAGCAGTAAAACCGCGCAGCTTCAACAGCACCACGGCCAGCGCATCGCCCATTGCGAGCATAGCCGTTGTGCTTGCCGTCGGTGCGAGGTTCAGTGGGCAGGCTTCCTCGATTACGCTGATATCCAGATGCGCATCCGCCGCCTTGGCCAGTGTCGATTTTGCATTGCCCGTCATCGAGATCAAGCGGGCGCCCAAGCGCTTCACAAGTGGCAAAATGGTGACGACTTCGTCGGTTTCTCCCGAGTAAGACACCGCCAGTAACAGGTCCTGCGCAGTAATCATGCCGAGATCGCCGTGACTGGCCTCGGCGGGGTGCATGAAGAATGCGGGCGTACCGGTGCTGGCCAGGGTTGCTGCGATCTTGCCGCTGATATGGCCTGATTTTCCCATGCCGGTTACCACGATACGGCCCGGTGTATCGAGACACAGCTGGCACGCGGTAACGAATGTCGCATCAAGCCGCGCGCGCAACGCACCGACGGCGCGAGACTCGATCTCGAGCACTTCGCCGGCGAGTGCGAGCAGTTCTTCGTCTGTCAGATTTTGCGCCAAGTCCCGACCTCAGCCTGTCGTCATTAATGCATTCTAACGTTTTGCAGCACAACGTAGGTATCGTAAGCGATAAACGCGACAAGCAGGGCCACTCCTTCGATCCTCGAAAGTTCGCTTTTGCCATCATAGTCATAGGTCATGGCGAATAGCACGAGAGTGAAAGCCATCATGACGAAAATGTGCAGGGACAATACGGACGGGGGCAGGGCAGACGGTGATATCGTCGCGGCCACGCCGATCACAGCGAGCAGATTGAAGATATTCGAGCCGACGATGTTGCCGATGGCGAGGCCATACTCACCCTTCAAGGCGCTGATGAGGGAGACCGCGAGCTCAGGCAGGCTGGTGCCTAATGCGACGAGCAAAATTCCGATCACGACCTCGCTGACGCCCAAAAATCGTGCGACAGCTATTGCGCCGTCGACAAGCAGGTAGGCGCCGATCAGCAATGTGCCCAATCCAAACAACAACCAGAAAATTGCCATGGGCATGCTGACGTCTTTCGGTATCTCGGCTTCGTATTCTTTTTTAATCGGATCGCCTGGCGACGAGCGCACGCCCAGCCGCGCCAGCCAGATCATGACGATGACGAGGCCGGTCAACATGACGAGGCCATCGACACGGCTCAAATACTCGTCGAGGAACAACGATACTGTCAGCAAGGTGACGGCGAGCAACGCCGTCATCTCGCGACGCAACGTTGCCGACCGCAGTTTGAGCGGCCGTACAATCGCCACGCAACCCAATACAAGGCCAATATTGACGATGTTTGAGCCGATCGCGTTGCCGAATGCCAGCAGCGGCTCACCCCGAAGGGATGCGACAACAGACACAAGTATCTCGGGCGAAGAGGTCGCAAAGGCAACAACGGTCAGCCCGATTAAAAGAGGAGCAATGCCCAAATTGCGTGCCGCTGCGGCCGCACCGTGGACGAACCGGTCTGCGCCTCCGATCAGGAGTACAAGGCCGGAAATTACTAGGAGAGCATTGCCTGACATAATTTACGTTTTGTAGAGTCTCGGATCTTCGTCAATCGACTTGTAGTCGATTTTCCGTTTCTGGGCCGACTTGGGCCGGTTATGATACACAATCAGCGCGAGACGTTGGGAAGCTCCGCGGTTTCTCGGTACACTGCGCGCCCCGGGGCTAATTGCCGAAACTCACACCATGGATCCAAGTAAGATTACGCGCCTGATTGAGGCCGGATTCGACGATGCCGTCGTCAAGGTTTCCAGCGACGATAATACGCACTTCGAGGCAATCATTGTTGCCCGGGAATTCGACGGCAAATCATTGCTGGCGCGACACCAGCTCGTGTACCAGACGCTCGGTACGCTGGTAGGAAATGAGATTCACGCGTTGTCGATTCGGGCGCACACGCCCGATGAATGGCAGCAACAGCAAGGCTAGTGCGCCTTGGACAGGCTACAGATCGAAGGCGCCACTGTGCTTGCGGGCAAGGTAACGATATCGGGCGCCAAAAATGCTGCCTTGCCGATTCTGGCGGGTACGCTGTTAGCGACCGAGCTTGTGACCGTTCGCAATGTGCCACATCTCATGGATGTGACGACGATGATTTCGTTGCTACAGATGATGGGCGTGCAAGTCACGATTGATGATCGGCTCAATATCGAGATAGATGCCAGCAATGTGGTTAAACGCGAAGCGCCCTATGAGCTCGTCAGGACGATGCGTGCGTCAATACTCGTACTGGGTCCGCTTGTCGCTCGTTTCGGCGAAGCTGATGTATCGCTGCCTGGTGGCTGTGCGATAGGCGCGAGGCCTGTCAATTTGCACGTTGCCGGGCTACAAGCGATGGGTGCCGACGTTGTCGTTAAGAACGGTTTTATCAAAGCACGAGCCGACAAGCTCAAAGGCGCACACATTGTCTTTGACACGGTGACCGTTACGGGCACTGAGAACCTGCTCATGGCCGCCGTGCTGGCCGATGGGCAAACGGTCCTCGAGAACGCTGCACGCGAACCCGAAGTTGCCGATCTCGCGAGATTTCTGCAAGGCATGGGGGCATTAATCGACGGTGCAGGAACCGGGACGATCACAATTCAGGGTGTCGACAGGCTTGGCGGTACGGATCATACGGTGCTGCCCGATCGCATTGAAACCGGCACCTACCTTGTTGCTGCGGCGATGACGGGCGGGCACATTCGTGCCGTCAACACGGATCCCGAGACGCTTGAAGCCGTGCTGATCAAATTAAGTGAAGCCGGCGCGACGATAACCACGGGTGATGACTGGATCGATCTCGACATGCAAGGTCGCCGACCACTATCCGTCGATGTTCGCACAGCTCCTTACCCGGCATTTCCAACGGACATGCAGGCGCAATTCTGTGCGATGAATGCGATTGCGGAGGGTGTCGGCACGATTACGGAAACCATATTTGAGAATCGTTTTCAGCATGTGCTGGAACTGCAGCGCATGGGTGCGGACATTCAGATCGAGGGCAATACGGTGATCTGCAGGGGTCTTGAACGTCTGACGGCCGCTCCTGTCATGGCCACGGACCTGCGGGCATCGGCGAGCCTGGTTCTTGCGGGCCTGGCTGCCGAAGGTGAGACGATCGTTGACCGCATATACCATGTGGACCGCGGCTATGAGCGGATCGAGGAAAAGCTGCGCCAACTCGGTGCGACGATTCGCCGCATTCCGGGTTAGTACTCCGTCAATATCACCTGGCCGGACTACTAAATTTCTTCCGGGCGTTCGCCAGCGATGATTGTCGCGCGGAATTCACCACCATCGCGCCAAACCAGGATATCGACCGCATCGCCCGGGTTCGTCTCTGCGACCAGCAGGAGCGCTTGCAGCCGCGAGAAAATAGGTTCTCCGTTGATCGACAAGATGACGTCGCCGCGACGTAAATTAGCAGCGTCGGCCGGGCTGCCCTCGTAGACGACGACCAGCAGGATACCGACACTCCCCTCAATTCCCAGCGCGGCCCTCTCGGCCGGCGTGAGATCGTCAGGCTTGAAACCCAGCCAACCGCGAATGACGCGTCCGTGTTGCTTTATCTCGTCGACCACACCGCGTACAAGGTCGACTGGGATTGCGAATCCGATGCCTTCAGTGCCGGGATCTTGCTCGAGGATTGCTGAATTGATGCCGATCAATTCGCCCTTGACATTGATAAGTGCGCCGCCTGAATTGCCGGCATTGATCGCGGCGTCGGTCTGAATGAAATTCTCGAAAGTGCTCAGATTGAGCATGCCCCGGCCGGTCGCGCTGACGATGCCCTGGGTGACCGACTTGCTGAGGCCGTATGGATTGCCGATTGCCAGTACGACGTCGCCTATGCGCAATCGTGCGGAACTGCCCAGGCGAACGGCAGGCAAGGTGCCGAGGTCGACCTTTAGCAGTGCAAGATCGGTTTCAGCGTCAACGCCAACGATTTCAGGCTCGGCGATTCGACCGTCGCTGAGCTGAATGCGGATCTCGGCTGCTGCGTCGACGACATGGAAGTTCGTAACCAGGTAGCCTTCAGGATCGATTATCACGGCCGAACCGAAGCTCGTTTCGACCCGAAAACGAGGTCTTTCGTCGTCCGGAGATGTGTATTCCACCAGTCGTTTCACATAGACATTGACCACCGAGGGTGCGCCGATATCGACAGCGTCGGCGTAGCTGGCTGCGGCGCCATTGGCATTTGCACCGATGCCCGGCAGCAGTTCAGGACGGACGAGCACGACAATAAACGCCGCCGCCAGACCAACGACGATTGACTGCAAAACAAACACGAACGCTGATCTCAATCCGGCCACTCTGGTTTCCTGAAGCAGAGGGCGCGCTGGAATACCAGCTAGCCAATGTTGCTGAGCCCCGTGTATAATGCGCCACGGGTTCCGCACCAAGTCACGGAGTAGTCGTCATCCTGACGCCAAATCGGGGCTGCTGCAAATCTAACAATATCGATACCAGACTAAAATGCGCTGATGAAGAGGCCTGTAAGCAATCTTTTGTCAGCCGGGCATATGGGAGTGCCTGATGAACGAAGAAGACGTTGATCGCATTGATCGCAATAGACGTCATTTTCTTACTGTTGCGACCGCAGTGACCGGCGCAGTCGGAATTGGCTTCGCCTCGATTCCATTCCTGTCTTCGCTGAAGCCAAGTGCAAGGGCGCAAGCGCTTGGGGCACCTGTCGAAGTTCCGATTGGTACGATGGAACCCGGCGAAATGCTGCGCGTCCTGTGGCGCGGCAAATTGGTATTCATTTTGCGGCGTACTAAAGAGATGCTCCGCCGTTTGCCGGAAAACCTGAATCGACTCAAGGATCCGACCTCGGCGATTATCGAACAACAGCCGGATTATGCGGCCAATGCAACCCGATCCGTCAATCCTGAATTCTTGGTCGTCATCGGCTCGTGTACGCATCTCGGATGTGCGCCACTTGAAGATTTCGAAGTCCGTCCCAGCGACAACTGGAATGGTGGATTTTTTTGCCCCTGCCACGGATCGAAATTCGACCTTGCGGGGCGCGTCTATAAAGGTGTCCCAGCGCCATCAAATCTTCGCATTCCACCACACCGATTCGTCCGGGACGATCTGCTCCTGATCGGTCTGCACACGGGAGAAGCGTAATGTCGAGAATCGAAGCGGAGGTTGGCAAGCCGCAAGGCGGCATCATGCAGTGGATTGACGAACGTTTCCCATGGACGGAAACGATGAAGTACCACATCACGGAGTATTACGCCTCCAAGAACTTCAATTTTTGGTATGTGTTTGGTGTTCTGGCAATGCTGGTGTTGGTCATTCAGCTGGTGACAGGCATTTTCCTGACGATGAACTACAAGCCGTCGGCGCTGGAGGCATTTGCATCTGTCGAGTACATCATGCGCGATGTCGAATGGGGCTGGCTCATTCGCTACATGCATTCAACGGGCGCGTCGTTCTTTTTTATTGTGGTGTACTTGCACATGTTCCGCGCCATGCTATACGGCTCGTACAAAAAGCCGCGTGAGCTCGTCTGGCTTATCGGCATGGTTATATTCTTTGTGCTCATGGCCGAGGCATTCGCCGGCTATTTGCTGCCCTGGGGGCAAATGTCCTATTGGGGTGCACAGGTAATCATCTCACTTTTCGGTGCGATTCCGGGTATTGGTGAGGCGATAGTGGAACTTATTCGTGGTGACTACTCGATTTCGGATATCACGCTGAATCGGTTCTTCGCATTGCACGTTGTCGTGTTGCCGCTGGCCCTGATCTCGCTGGTGCTCGTGCATATTGTGGCATTGCACCAGGTCGGTTCGCTTAACCCGGACGGCATCGAAATAAAGGAACAGAAAGGGCCCGATGGAATTCCACTGGATGGCATCGCATTCCACCCGTATTACACGACCAAGGATCTGGTCGCCATCATCATTTTCATGATGGCTTTCTCTGGCGTCATGTTTTTTGCGCCGGACATGGGTGGTTACTTCCTTGAGCATGCCAACTACGAACCGGCGAATCTTACGGCAACGCCCGAGCATATCTCTCCGGTTTGGTATTTCACCCCGTTTTACGCGATCTTGCGCGCCGTACCGGACAAGCTATGGGGCGCGACCATGATGGCGGTTGCCGTTATCTTGCCCGTATTTCTGCCGTGGCTCGATCGGTCGCGTGTTAAATCCATTCGATATCGCGGCTGGATCTACAAGTTCGCACTGACCTGTTTTGCGATCAGTTTCGTCGTGCTGGGCTGGCTGGGCACGAAGCCACCCGATACCTTGTATACGATCGCCGCGCGGATTTTCTCAGCTGTCTACTTCGCGTTTTTCCTGCTGATGCCGTATTACACAACGATCGACAAGACGAAGCCTGTGCCGGACAGGGTGGTATACCATGGTTAGATTCGGATGGCTTGCGCGGCTTGTGGTGATCGCCGCGTGCTTTGTCACCACGCTGGCATCTGCTGCGGGTGCTGGCGATGAGCAGATGGATGAGGCGTTTATAGATCCCGACAATATTCCGTCACTGCAACGAGGCGCGAAAAACTTCATAAATTACTGTTCCGGGTGCCATTCGGCGCAATACGTGCGTTACAACACGATAGGCAAACACCTGCAGCTTTCTGAAGAGCAGCTGGTTAACAACCTGATGTTCAATGCGGTGAAGACATTTGAGACGATGCGTGCGGCGATGCCGGCGGCAGATGCCGAGCGCTGGTTTGGCACGGCGCCGCCGGATATGTCATTGATCGCTCGTGCAAAGGGCGCCGATCATATCTATAATTTCCTGAAGGGCTTTTACATTGATCCAGATAGTCCGACCGGTGTCGATAACCGCGTTCTGGCGGGAACGAGCATGCCGCATGTCCTCTGGGAGTTGCAGGGTTATCAGAAAGCGGTTTATTCGGAGATTACTGACGAACATGGAACGACTTATCACTTCGACGGCTTCGAGGAGGTGACCGCGGGCATGATGAATGCCGACGAATACGATGACTTCGTTCGTGATACTGTCAACTTCCTTGCATACATTGCAGAGCCAATTCGTTCTGATCGACGCAGGCTGGGCAAATGGGTCCTCATATACCTCTTCGTATTTCTGATCCTCGCATGGATGCTTAAGAACCAAGTCTGGAAAGACGTTAAATGATCTCGCTCGCTGACCAGAAACAACCACAATAATCTTTAGGAACCAAAAAAATGGCAGTCATCGCCAACAGACGCTCCGTAATGACCCTGTTTTCCAGGCCGACCGATGTTCACAGTCATCGGACGCGTCTGGTCCTTGCTGAGAAAAATATTAATATCGAGATCTCTAACATCCAGGGCGGTGAATTGCCTGAGGACTTGCTGGATCTTAATCCTTACCAAACGGTGCCAACGCTGGTCGACCGCGATCTGACGCTCTACGATTCACGCGTCATCATCGAATATCTGGACGAGCGTTTTCCGCATCCACCACTGATGCCTGTCGATCCGGTGATGCGAGCGCAATTCCGGCTCGCGTTGTTTCGCATTGAGTCCGATTGGTACTCACTGGCGGAAGAGGCCGAAGCCAGTGGTGATGGCAGGTTAAGCAGCAAGTCACGCAAGCTGTTGCGAGAGAGCATCCTGCAAAGTGCCGAATTGTTTTGCGCGCGAGCGTACTTCCTCAGCGATGATTTTTCACTTGTTGATGCGAGTATTGCACCGATACTTTGGCGTTTGCCGAAGTATGGCATCGAACTTGGCAGTCAGGCGGAAGCGATTGAGGGATACATGACCCGCGTGTTCGCACGGCGTTCATTCCAGCAGAGTCTGACTGAACTCGAACAGGAAATGCGCTTGTAGCAACGCTTCCAAGTTATGTTACTTTGGCTGCGAACGCCGTAAACGGTGTTAAACTTGGCGCACCAAAAATGACCACCGGGAATGATTTTCATTGAGTAAGGCCAGCCGATCAAAGAGACCGTACCTGATTCGTGCAATGCATGAATGGATGGGCGATAACGGCAACACGCCGCACATCGTTGTAGATGCGGCCGTTGACGGAGTTAGTGTGCCCCGCGAGCATGTCAAAGACGGCAAGATTATTCTGAATATCAGCGAAACGGCTGCGCACAATCTCAAATTAACGAACGACGCAGTTAGTTTTCGTGCGCGATTTTCTGGCGTACCTTTCGATGTGTGGGTGCCAATGAGTTCGGTACTGGGTGTCTATGCCAGGGAGACCGGCCAGGGCATGATCTTTTCGCACGATGCCGAAAGTTCGGACAGCGCGGACCGACCTGTCCACGCTCGCGAAAACACCGCAGCAACGCGCTCGCCACCGCACCTCAAAGTCGTCAAATAACGCCCGTCGCAGCCCGCTTCCGTCAAGCGGGCTCCAACAGATCGTCTAGAGAGATGCGTCGTTGGGGCGGAACGCGTCCTTGATCCATTCGATGCTTTGATGGCCCCGCGCGTCGGCATTGATGCCGACGACGTCGAAGCGCACGGGCTTATTGACGAACTGTGCATTCCATGCCAGAAACATAGCCGTAGTGCGAATGAGCTTGCGCTGTTTACGCTTGTCGATGGTCAGCCCGGCTGTCACGAACGACTTGCTGCCTCGAAACCGTACTTCAACGATAACAAGACATCGGCCGTCCTGCATGATCAGGTCGAGCTCGCCGAGACGGCATCGAAAATTACGCCGGACGGGAATCAGGCCTTGTCGTTGCAGGAAGTGAAAAGCGAAATTTTCAGCGTCGCCGCCTACAGCTCGTGTGTTGCGTCGAACCACGATTCATCGTCGGCCGCGTCGGGCAACAGCATTTCAGGGTCATTACTAATGTCCTGAATGGGCCCGCCTGCGCTTTCGATCGCAGGCAAAGCGACAGGTTTGCCACTCTGAAATTGTGCCCAGGCCATGCGTCTGTGTATACGGCCATCAGTGTCGAGATACAATTTTCCCGTTGCACCATCAATTTCCTGCATTGGATAAGTTCGCGTCGCGAATAGTGCGGCGATCAGGTGATAGGCGTCGTAGCCCATGGCGTGCAGCCGCCCGAGCCGACGTTCTTCGGGCCAATGCTCCTGATACAGCGCGGGTAAATGTGCAATCCAGCTATGTGGCGCAATGATCCAGGGAGTATCAGCAAACATAATGCCATTGAGGTCGCTGTTCGACCTGCCGTCCATCGCGTGGATTGACGACGTGGAGTAAACAGGCAAGTCTCCCGAATAGTGAAACTTGAGTTGCGACTTCAGGAGCCTCCCCGCTGGCGCATCGGCTGCGAGGAATATGAATTCAGAATCCTGGCGGCGCCGAGGGTCAAACTGCAATGGACCGCCAATATTCGCGCGCAGTCGCTGATAGCGACGGTCGCTGCCAGACAGCGCCATAAGATCTTTGATCGTGTGTGAGAAGTCCTGATTTGCCGGTGTATAGCTTCGGTAGTCGAGTAATATGCCGCCCAGCGCCTCTAACTCCGTTGCAAAACTCGACAAAACGCGACGACCCCAGTCGTTGTTCGGTACCAGGGCGACACCGCGGCTATGACCATCGGACAATGCGCGTTGTGCCGCTGAGCGAGCTTCGTCTTCAGGAGCAAGCGCAAACTGGAACAGACCGGGCGGGGCCAACGTATCTTCGGGCAGGTAATTCAATGTCAGAAGTGGCACCGGAACGAGAATGTCATTTGCTAGCGCAATAACGTTGTTCTTAAGCAGAGGACCGATAACGAACTCAGCACCGTCCGCGACCGCCACCGTATAGGCCGCGCTGGCGCCACCCTCGGCGTCAACGTCATAGACACGAATAGACTGATTGTCATCCAGACCCGTCGCGGTTGAGAAATAAGCACCCATAAAACCGTTCTGAACGGCCTGGCCGGCCGGTGCTGCGCGACCTGACAGTGGTAACAACAATGCGATTCGTTTTGGGTAATCGAGATTCAACTCGTCGGGCAGATGCAGTCTGTCGATGATTGCCATTGCCGGGTGGCCGCCGTTGGCATCGCGCCAATGGATGGCGCCGTTCGCCCAACCGATTCCCTGCTGACCGGTTGATGCTGCAAGTGAACCGAGTGTGAGCCACCCTTTGACGTTCGTGTCGAGTGCTAACTCAGCGCTTGCTCGTAAGACTTGTGGATCGCTGACGAGCAGACCCTGCCACAGTCGCCATCGATTCTGTTCGATGCTGCGACGATCGCCCAGCCAGATCTCACGCTGTGTCATCAGCTCGACGGCGCGCCGCGGATCGTTTTTCTGAATCCACGAGTCGGCGCGGAGCGCTTCAACCCGCACGCGATGTCTTTGCGTCAGCGGCTCGCGACTCATGGGCTCGAGAATCTCGAGCGCAGCGTCGGCTTCGCCTCTGTACAGCAGCAGTGCGGCCGAATTGGTACTCCAGAGCTGCCGCAGTTCAGAACTTGTGGGTTTCGTCACGCCTGCGAACGTTTTGCGTGCTCGCCTTGCGTCGCCGGCATCGAGCCATTGCTCTATGGCAAGCAGGGTCAGCCGCTCCTGCTCGAACCCTGTCGACGCTGCCGCCAGCCCGATGTAAATCGTGGCGGCAGCGGCGTGTGCATCATTTCGTACGAGTCGTTCGGCGCGACCTTCGCCCGGTGCGCCGCCAAAGCCGCCCCCGGTCGTTTGACAGGCACTGAGCATCAATATCACGATCAGTAATGCAAATGATCTTGCCACCGAGCTGCTTTCGCGGGCAGGATGTCTCACAAAATTCATCATTCGTGCACTTATACGACTATAAGAAAGGGTAAACGGTGCTTCATGAGTGCGACACTATTTGTTGTGGCAACGCCTATCGGCAACCTGGAAGACCTATCGCCGCGAGCCCGCCAGACGCTCGAGACCGTGGGCCTTATCGCCGCTGAGGATACCCGGCACACCAGGCGATTGCTATCGCATTTTGGCATCAAAACGTCACTATTCGCATTGCACGACCACAATGAGGCCAAGGTCGTTGATCGGTTGATTGCAGATCTTGCCGATGATAAATCGATTGCATTGGTCAGCGATGCCGGTACGCCACTGATCAGTGATCCAGGCTTGCGTCTCGTGGCCGCAGCGCATGCCCGTGGGATCCGGGTGGTGCCCATTGCGGGTGCCAGCGCTGTTATCGTGGCATTGTCGGCGGCGGGCCTGCCTACCGAGCGCTATTGCTTCGAAGGATTCCTGCCCGCCAGGCAAAAGGCACGCAGGACTCGACTGGCGAAACTGGCTAGCGAAACACGCACGATTGTCCTGTACGAATCGGTGCACCGTATCAGGGCCTGTCTGGCAGACCTCATTGCAGAATTTGGAGAAGGTCGCAGCGCTTTTATCGGTCGTGAACTGACCAAGATTCATGAGCAATGCATTCAGGCTTCACTCGGTGAGTTACTGAGCCAACTCGATGACGGCACTATCGTCGCCAAGGGTGAATTCGTCGTCATCGTCACGGGCACCAGCGCTGCGCAAACGTCTTCGCTGGACGTAGACCGTTTGCTCATCGAACTCGTCAAACAACTCCCAGCGAAAGACGTCGCAAAAATCGCCTCCCGCGTCACCGGCTTAACGCGCAACGACCTCTACAAGCGGATTCTCGAATTGAATGATCGAAAATAACGTGCGGCACCGCGAACGGGATGGTCTTCGACTGTAGGAGATTCTATGGCGAATGTATAGGCATGCACTCCTGTTTTCGGAACGATTGTTGATTGTTGAGCAGGGCAAAGACGATTCTGGCGAGTTTTCGTGCGAGCGTGACTTTGGCGGCGATTTTA
>JACZSM010000024.1 GCA_022574185.1 Pseudomonadota bacterium | reverse complement strand
GTAATCATTCCGATTATGGGTTCAGGAGTGGGACTCGCGAGGGTCAGGCTATTATACTCTGCCGCTCCTCGCGCGTTTCTCCACCAGTTTCTGGCGTTGCTTGCGAGCAGCTTCCTCAGCCAGGCGAATTTGCTCGTTCCTCGCAATATCAGCGTTGATAACACTGATCCATTGGTTCGCTGTCCGTCTGGAACGTGATGTACGTGATGCGACGCGGAAGGATTTGATTGCCGATGTATATTGTTGCAAGTTATACAGGCACATACCGAGCGAGATCTGGGCGTAATCGACACTCTTGAGATCGCCCTTGCGCAGAGCTCTACGCACGGATGTCGCACAGTCGGAATACTGACCAGTATTCAGGTAGGCATTGCCCAGACGCAGATCCAGCTCCCCGTCATCAGTGAGTTTCGCCGCCGCAGTGAGTGCCGGTATGGCTTTTTCGTCTTCCATTGCGAGCGTCCATGCCTGCGACAAAAGCCGATAGTTCTTTGCATTCTTGGCTACTCGACCGGCGGCCATTTCCTTTTCAATCAGTTTCGCAGACGCATACGGTACTTCACGCTGCAAGAAAAGCTGTGCCATTGTCACAAGTTCAGATTCTTTCGTCAGCATGCCCTGCGTGTGTGCTGCACCATAGGCATTGATCAGATTATTGTCCTCGCCGAGTTCCGTGAATGCGCCGGCCAATGAAAACCAGTAATTCTTCTTGGGCCATGATTGCAACAGAATTTTCTGAATATCGCGTACCTTGTAATAATTTTCCTGCTGAAAATATGCGAAGTTCAGCAATACATACCAATCCTCTTTGACAGTTTTCGAACGATTGGTTGCCACCCGCATCGCATTTTCGATCGGCTCAATCATTTCCTGGTAACGCTCTACCTGGTACAGGTTCTGCGCTTTTAGAATGTATGGGTCCGGTGCCGGGTTAGGCTCCAGCAAAAACCACTTATCCAGGGTTACTAACGCCCGGTTGTACTGCTCTTCCATTGTAAATAATTGGGCGAGCGTATACGTGGTCGATTTCCTCGTCTGCTCTTCGAGAGTCTCGATCTTCAGCATGAGCTCATAGATTCGAACCGCGTTGTCTATGTCGTCCATGTTGTAGTAAACAAAGCCGATGTAGTTGAGTACGTTGGCCTGCTCATACTCGGTCAGCTTGTCGGGATTGTAGAGGTTTTCCAGCAGCCTCAGCGCCCCCGCATAGTCTTTCTCATCGACCTTGTCCTGGGCTTTCGTAATCTTGTCATAGACCGCTTTGCTGACAGCCTGAGCCTGCCTTGTTTTCTGCTTCGGTCGTTGGTCTTCCTTCTGGGCAGCAGTGACGGTTGTCATTGCCAGCGCACCGCAAATCAGTGCAACGCAAACTGTAAGAGATAATCGAATCTTGCTATGCATGTCGGAGCCTATCCTTTTCGCTCTTTGTGATCCCGCCAGGGCGTCTAATCTTCGATCCTGAACGTAATTCGAGTCTTGACACCCGAAACGTCAACCGGGATGCCATCGACCACGCGCGGCTTGTACTTGAACTTCGATACAGCCCGCGTTGCTGCACGTTCAAACAAACTACTCGTTGAGTATAAAATGATCACGTCCCGAACCGTGCCAGTGAGCGTTACGGTAAATGAGAGATCAACGTAGCCTTCCAGACCGCGCGAAAGTGCTCGAGCAGGATATACCGGTGCAACGCGCACGATCGGCAGATAGTCTCCCTCGGCGATGTTCATGATTCCGGGGCCACCAATATCGGTAGTGGCCAGGATGGTCGGTGGTCGAATGTTGATGGTCGGAGCATTCGGATCGATGTTGTCCAGGTCCTGAGGGGGTATTTCAGGAGGAGTGTCCGGCGGCGGTGGTGGCTTTTCGGGAGTGTAGTCCTCGATGTTGAGCGATTCGTTACGCTTTACACGTACAAAATCCAGTTGATGTCGAGTTCTTTCCTTGGTTAATGCCGATTCTCCGTGTTCGATCAGCAGCTGCATGATAAACAGCAGGCTGAGCGTAATAACGGTGCCGAGCAAAATGGAAAACGCGTAACGGCCTATCATGATTCAAATCTCCTCAGCGGTTACTGCCGCCAGGTGTTGCTTAAGGCAAGATAGCCGATATAGCGACGTTTTTGACGCCTGCATGTTTCGCGGCCTCCATTACGATCGTGAGCGCTTCATTCGTCGAATCCCGATCGGCCTGGATGACGATCGAGCCTTTCGGATTCTCAAGGTGCAAGCGCTCGATACTCGACCGAACTGCTCGTGGATCAACGAGTTTCTTGTCGATCCAGATTTCATCATTCGCACTGATCGCAATGAGCATGTTGGCATCTTGCTGCCTTTCCAGGGAGGCCGCAATGGGTCGGTTGACGTCGATACCGGCTTCCTTGACAAACGATGCGGTCACAATGAAGAAAATGAGCATGATGAACACGACGTCCAGCATCGGCGTCAGGTTGATCTCATTGTCATCTTCGTCGCCGCCCATCGCACCTTGAGTATTACGCATTGTTTGATCCTGTTTTGATCACTGCCGGGTCCGCGTGTCGGACCTCGCTTCAGCTATTATCGTCCGCGATTGAGATATTGTATACGCCAGCAAGCCGGGCGGCATCCATTATGGTTACGAGCATCTTGTTGGTCGAGCGCTTGTTGGGCTGAATTACGACCGACCCACTCGGATTCTCTGCGTGTAAGCGCTCGATATTTGCACGTACGGCACGCGGATCGATCATGCGTCGATCGATCCAGATCTCGTCATTGGCGTTGATCCTGATCAGGATATTCGTATTTTCCACGGGCTCGTTCGAAATCGGCGCGTCCGGACGATTGACGTCGATCCCCGCCTCCTTGACGAAGGATGCGGTCACGATAAAAAAGATGAGCATGATGAAGACGACGTCCAGCATGGGCGTGAGGTCGATTTCGCTCTCTTCCATTTCCGAAGCCATGGCCCAGTGATGCTTGCGCATAATCTATTCCTCAGTGATCCATCGTGAGTGAGTCCTCAAGGAACTCAACCTCACGCGCCGCGCGGCGGGTAAGTATCGTGACCAGCAGAACCCCCGAAAGGGCTCCAACCATGCCTGCCATGGTGGGCACCGTGGCCTGGGACACGCCCCCGGCCATCGCTCGCACATTGCCCGAACCCGATGTGGCCATCACCTCGAATACCTTGATCATGCCGGTAACGGTACCCATCAGTCCGAGCAAGGGGCACAGCGCGACCAGCGTTTGAATCATCGAAATGAATTGGTAGGTCGCATCGCTGAAACGCGAAATCATCAGCTCGCGGATCTGATGCGCATTCCAGGAGCGTCTTTCGGTCCGCGACTCCCACCGGTCGTGTATATCCCTCGACATGGCCTTCATGTCGGTGCGGAAATACAATAACCGCTCGACGATGAGAGCCCACATGATGAAGATCGCGACCGCTATCCACCGCAGTACCGGACCACCCAGTTCCATGAAGTCCCGAATATCCTCAAAGCTGTCAGCTAGCCAATGCATTTCCTCTCCTTAAAAGGGCAATCAACTGCTGCGCTCAGAATGTTGAGCCACGAGGCCCGCACTCTGTGACTGGAGAATGTTGATGATTTTTCGACTCTGGCCACTGACGAGGGTGTGAATGAGAACCATCGGAATGGCGACTACCAGACCCAGTACCGTGGTCATCAACGCTTGCGAGATGCCGCCGGCCATCATTTTCGGATCGCCCGCGCCATACAGCGTGATGACCTGGAAGGTTTTGATCATGCCTGTCACCGTACCGAGAAGACCCATTAACGGTGCCACGACCGAAATCACCTTGATGAACAGCAGACCCTTGGTCAGACCCGGCATTTCCTTCAGAGCTGCCTCGCTGAGCTTGAGCTCTATTGTTTCAGTATCGGCGTTTCGATTGCTTTCATAGGCTGCCAGTACACGACCGAGTGGATTATCCGTACTTGCAGTGTCACGTTTGAGTTGTGCGGCGACCTTGCGTCCATCACTGGACAGACCGATCCAACGCCAAATTGCGATCATCAGGCCGATGATACCGAGTGAAATGATGCAATAGCCAACTATACCGGCCTGATGGATGCGATCCATCACGGTCGGTGATTCGACCAGCAGCGCTAGTATGCCGCCACGTGTCACATCGATGCCGAAAGTGACGTAGCCGCCATCGGTGGCGTCGATCATATCGCCAGCCGAATTCGTATAACGACTTTGCTCTGGTTGCCGCTGCAATTCGCTGATATTTCCAGAGCCACTTTCATAGATCAGGTAACCATCTTCGAACGCAAGGTTGAATGCACCGACACGAACGATTTCGAGCTCTACCTGATCGCCATTCGCCAGCGTTACGATGTGGTTGAAGCGGACGATCGTGCCCGATTCTGTGATTTCACGTTGCAGCTCAAACCACAGGCGTTCTATATCCTCGATCGATGCAAGTGTGTTGGCGCCCGCCATCTTGTTGCCAAGCTCGACGAGGAAATCCGCGCGATCCGGGTAGTGGATGTTGGTCAGAGATCCGTTAAAGCGCGCCTGAGCGTCACCGGCCACCGTTTGCAGGACGCCGAAGAGTTCTTTCAAGGCGCCCAGACGCTCGTCAAGCGCCGCCCGCGCTGCGACGATTTTCGTCTGGTTGTTCTTAAACAGATTCTCGAGTCGAGAGCTCTCGTTTTCCTGTCGCGTACGCTCGGCACGCGCCCGATTCAAAAACTGCTGTTGCTGATTTCGTTGCTGCGAGAATTGTGCCTCGCGTTGTCGCGCCTCTCGCGATTCGCGGGACTGTCCCTGTTCGATCAGTCGCAGGAGTTCGCCCATGCTTGCAGCATCTTGCTGCGCGTTTGCTGTACCGATGGCAAGACTTAGCAGCCCGGCCAGCATAATGATGGTTATACGTTTCATTTATGAAGCCCCCGCTGATGTTGCCGAATGTACCGGAATCAGAATCAATTCCGGGGCAATCAGCTGTTTGGCCATGCGCAAGCCCTTGCGTACTTCGTTCCTGGCCGAACTGTCAAGCACCCAATCGTTTGCATCAGTGTCCCAGCGACCCGTAACTTTCGTGTCATCGGACTGGAAATACAGTCCAATGCGACCGATTCGTAACATGTTGTAGTCTCGTGTTGAGCCATCGGGGAGTGCGATCGACTGTCGGTACCATTCTGAGGACGAGCCATAGTCATTCTCAATCTGGTACGCCTCCATCACCTTGCGAAACTTCTCAGCAACGCTGACGTCCGGGCGTTCCATGATGTCTGAGAGCAGATTGACGCGATCTGTCCGCTCCTGCAGCAGGAACGGCACATCCAGTTTTACCGACTGCTCCAGACCGTCAATCATGCGCTCCATCATTGGGAAAATCTGACGATTGATGACATCAACCTGGTCCATCGACAATGAGATGTCCTCGAGTACCGAGGCCTGTCCGTTCGTCTGTGCCACCATCAAGCGGTTGTAGACTTTGAGGCCATCAATTTCTTTATTGATCGCCCGGTACTGGTCTTCCAGCGAACGCGTACGCTCAACAATACCGTTGATACGTTCCTGTGATTGCTGCGCCAGATCTAGTCGACGATCTTCAGCCTGCAGAATCTGATCGACTGACTGGGCGAATACGCTGCCTGATATCGCGATAACCGATGTTGCAATTAATACAACGGTTACACACCGACTGCTGCTAATGCACCGTTTCATGGACGCTCCTTAATAAGGTCGAATGTTGTGAATTTGTCGTTGTCGGAGTGGGATGCAATGTATCCGTCGATCATATGCAAATTGGATACACAGAAACGCAGATTGCGGCTCTGCTTGCACATGCAGCCCTCTTCAAATCGACGCGGCGATGAATTTTAGTGGACCTTCACAGCCTCTCTGTTTAAGTTTTCGGCTCTCCGCCCCATTTCTGCCGCGGCATCCCCGCCGTTATTATTCGTCTAATTATTTCGGGTCCCCTGGTCCCCGCAGCGAAGAATAACACATGCTTGGCGATACGCCAGCCCATGATCTACATAAGATTTGCGTGTACGTACACCATCAAACAAGACGTTATCGGCCTTGTTTCCGGTGTAAATTGGTAACACAAGTAACTGATAATTCTACGGTTGACATAGTCACCATGTTGCAACATGATCATCCGTTATGAAGCTATTGCCAAAATACCGGTTGACCGATGTCGTGACGCACGACCTCTTGCTGAATCTGTCAGGACTGCTTCTTCTTGGGAGGCAGGGCGGGTAACGCGTATCCAGGCAAAGGCAATCGCAACCCCGCATCCGCTTCGGATCGTGGGGTTTTTTTTTGAATTCACAGGGATCAAACCATGCAAATGTATTCTGAATCAGACGTCGACACGGATTGCCTGAGTGGCAAACAGGTCACGATTCTTGGCTACGGCAGCCAGGGCCGCGCCCATGCACTGAATCTCAGAGACAGCGGCTTTGATGTCGTGATGGGCCTGCGTCCTGCTGGTGCCAGCTGGGCCAAGGCAACGGCCGAAGGTTTGATCGTCAAGGACCCTGCCAGTGCTGTGGAAAATGCTGCCATCATTGCGTTCCTGATACCCGATATGGTGCAGAAAAGCTTGTATGAGGCTGTTGTACCGAACATCGCCCAGCGTTCGACGCTGTTGTTTGCTCACGGCTTCGCCGTGCACTTCAAACAGTTGCTGCCGCGTGAAGATCTGAATGTCGTCCTGATCGCACCGAAAGGTCCGGGCGGCCTCGTCCGCCGGCAATATGAAGAGGGCCACGGCGTGCCCTGTCTCGTCGCCGTCGAACAAGACACGACCGGCGAAGCCCTCGCGCTCGCCCTCGCCTATGCGGCCGGTATCGGCGGCGTCCGTGCCGGCGTCATCGAAACGACGTTCGCTGAGGAAACCGAAACCGACCTGTTTGGCGAACAGGCGGTTCTTTGCGGTGGCGCGACCGAATTGATCATTGCAGGATTCGAGACCCTGGTGGAGGCAGGCTATCAACCGGAAGTTGCGTATTACGAGGTCATGCATGAGCTCAAGCTCATTGTCGACCTGTTGCACGAGGGCGGTCTGAAGAAGATGTACAAATTCATCAGTGATACGGCCGCCTGGGGTGACATGATCAGCGGGCCGCGCGTCGTGGACAAGAATTCACGCGCAACCATGAAAGCAATCCTGGATGAAATTCAGGACGGTACATTTGCGAAGAACTGGATTGCGGAGAGCGACGCGGGCATGCCAAATTTTCGGCGCATGCTGGCAGAGGATCTGCAACACCCGATCGAAAAAGTTGGCGCAGAACTCCGTGGCCGCATGGATTGGCTCGACGGTTAGAATAGGATAACTCTACAGCGATGGGTGGCAACTCGAGGATTTGAGAAATGTCAGACAGTTCGGCCGGCGACAGGATACGTATTTTCGACACAACGTTGCGCGACGGGGAACAGGCCCCGGGTTGCAGCATGGTGCCGCGAGACAAGCTGCGTATTGCCAAGGCTCTGTCGGAACTCAATGTGGACGTCATCGAGGCGGGTTTTCCAGCGGCATCGCCGGGCGACTTTGAATCCGTAAAGGCAATCGCTGATGCAAATTTCGGCCCGGTTATTTGCGGCCTGGCCCGCTGCAACCCAGCAGACATTGAGAAAGTACACGCGGCGGTCAAAGGTGCGGTACGGCATCGAATTCATGTTTTCGTCGCGACCAGCGAGATTCATCGAGAGTACAAACTCAGGATGGCCAAGGAAGAAATCATCAAGAGCGCCGTCGGCGCCATAACGATGGCCAGGGAACTGTGTGACGATGTGGAATTTTCACCCGAAGATGCGTCGCGCACCGAGTTACCGTACCTGGCTGAGGTGGTGAGCGCGGCCATTGAGGCGGGGGCAACGACCGTCAATATTCCCGATACGGTGGGCTACACGGTGCCCGCCGAATTCGACGCATTGTTTCGCTACCTCAAAGCGCATGTTGCCGGTATCGACGCGATCATTCTGAGCGTGCATTGTCACAATGATCTCGGCATGGCGGTCGCGAACAGCCTCGCTGCCGTGCAGGCCGGCGCCCGCCAGATTGAATGTACGATCAATGGTATTGGTGAGCGAGCCGGAAATTGCAGCCTCGAAGAAGTGGTGATGGCCGTGAAGACACGCGCCGAGTTCTTCAATCTGCAAACGACGATAGACACCACGCGTTTGTATCCGACATCGCGGCTGGTATCGAACATTACCGGAATGCACGTGCCACGTAACAAGGCGATCGTCGGCGAGAATGCATTCGCACACGAAGCCGGCATTCATCAGCACGGCATGTTGCAACACAGCTCAACTTACGAAATCATGCGACCGGGTGATGTGGGCCTGAGTCGTTCGAACCTCGTTCTGGGCAAGCACAGTGGCCGGCATGCATTTCGCGATCGCGTACAGGAGCTGGGCTTCGACCTTGATGACTTCGAAATCAACCGCGCGTTCGTGGCATTCAAAAAGCTTGCCGACCGCAAAAAAGATGTATACGACGGCGATATTGAAGCGATCATCATGCATGTCGATAGTGCGTCGGCTGGGCCATGGTCGATGAAGAAACTGGAAGTGCAGACAAGTTCGGATCAACCCGCCACCGCAACTGTGGTTCTAATCGGCGAAGATGATGCAGAAATCGAAGTTTCGGCCGAAGGCGACGGGCCCATCGCCGCCGCATTTCAGTGCCTGGAGCGCGCAACTGGCGTTGCATTGACGCTCAAGAACTTCGAACTGCACAGTGCATCGATCGGACAAGATGCACAGGGCGAGGTCACCGTAACGGTCGAACACGATGGCGACAGCTTCCGCGGTCGTGGCACAAGTGTCGATATCGTTGAGGCTGGCAGTCGCGCCTGCCTCGAAGTAATCAACCAGATTCTGCGGCGTCGCCAGCGAACGGGCAGTGACCCTGACTCCACTGCCCGGTTTTCAAGTGCGACGATCTGACCCGTGACAGGTCCAGCGACCCTTTTTGACAAGGTATGGACCGACCATATCGTGACTGCGGAAACGGCCGACACACCGGCCGTACTGTACGTCGATCTGCATCTGATCCACGAAGTGACCACGCCGCAGGCTTTTGCACTGTTGCAGGAAAAAAACCTTGCCGTACGGCGTCCGGACCTGACGCTCGCGACCATGGATCACTCGACGCCGACGACGCCGGTTTCAAGCTTCAAGGATCTTGCGATTGTGGGTGCAAGTGCGGCCAATCAGATCGTCCAGATGGAAAAAAATTGCAAGAGTTTCGGCATCGAACTGCTTGGCTTCGATAGCGACGCCCGCGGCATCGTTCATATCATTGGCCCGGAACTCGGTGCGACACAGCCTGGCAAGACTATCGTCTGTGGCGATAGCCATACGAGCACCCACGGCGCGTTCGGTGCCCTCGCCTTCGGCATCGGGACTACCGAAGTTGCTCACGTACTCGCGACGCAATGTCTTTTACAACGCAAGCCGCGAACGCTGGCAATCAATGTCGATGGGCGCTTGCCTGCCGGAGTCGGGGCAAAGGACCTGATCCTTGCGATCATCGGCCAAATTGGTGTCAACGGTGGCACGGGTCATGTCATCGAGTATCGCGGCGATGCGATTGCTGCGATGGAGATGGAAGCACGCATGACCGTGTGCAACATGTCCATCGAGGCAGGTGCCCGTGCCGGCATGATCGCACCTGACGACACCACGTTCGAGTACCTGCGGGGCCGACCACGTGTACCGCAGGGCGTGGAGTGGGACAACGCCCTGGCGCGCTGGCGCGAGCTCAGCAGTGATGACGATGCCTACTTCGATAAAGTCGCGTCAATTTCTGCCGATCAATTGCAGCCGATGGTCACGTTTGGCACGAATCCGGGCATGGTTATCGGTATCAACGAGCCAGTGCCTGACGGCAGCGGCGATCCGAGTTTCAGAAAGGCGCTTGAATACATGCAAGTCACGCCCGGCAAACCGCTCACCGATACCGCTGTTGATGTCGTTTTCGTCGGCAGTTGCACCAATTCACGACTCTCGGATCTGCAGCAGGCTGCCGATATTCTCAAAGGACATCGAGTCGCAGACGGCGTAAGAATGCTGGTCGTGCCCGGCTCACAATCGATCAAAAAGGCGGCGGAGGCCATAGGTCTCGACCGGGTATTTACCGAGGCCGGTGCCGAGTGGCGCGAGTCAGGCTGCTCGATGTGTATCGGCATGAACGGCGATACCGTGGCTAGCGGTCAATTGAGCGTCAGCACGAGCAATCGCAATTTTCAGGGTCGCCAGGGCATTGGCGCACGTACCGTGCTTGCAAGTCCGATGACTGCCGCCGCGTCCGCGATAACGGGTCGTGTCACCGATCCGCGGACTTTCCTGTAAAGGCATATCGACGATGCGAGCCATCAAGCACATGCGCGGACGTACCGTGGTTCTCGCCACCAGGGACATCGACACGGACCAGATCATTCCGGCGCGCTTCCTGACGTCGACGTCACGCGAGGGATTTGGCAAGAACCTGTTTCATGATCTTCGTTTCCATGCAGACGGCACCAAAAATCGGGATTTTCCACTCAATCACGCTGACGCCAGGGGATGCAAGATTCTGGTTGCGGGTAATAACTTTGGTTGTGGCTCATCGCGCGAGCACGCACCGTGGGCGCTGCTCGACTATGGCATATGCGCCGTTATCAGCACGGAAATAGCCGATATTTTTCGTAACAACTCGCTGAAGAATGGCTTATTGCCAATCGTCGTCGATGAGAAAACACACGCATGGCTATCCGGCAATCCGGGCGTCGAGCTTGCCATCGACGTCACGGCATCGACTTTGACGATGCCCGACGGCCGCGTCGTCCGATTTCCGATCGATCCCTTTGCGCGATTCTGCCTCGTTGAAGGTATCGATGAACTTGGTTTCCTGCAGCAGCATCTGGCCCGTATCGAAAATTTTGAGGAGACGCGATCCTGGACGCCTTGATTACGCTGTTGCCGGGCGATGGTATCGGGCCAGAGGTCACCACAGCCGCGCACCGTATTCTGCAAGAGGTCGCGTCGCGTTACGGTCACGCGTTCGAATTCAGCAAACAGCTCATCGGTGGGGCCGCGATTGACGAGACCGGCCGCCCGTTGCCTGAGGCAACGATTGTCAGCTGCGAGCGAAGTGATGCCGTATTTCTCGGCGCTGTCGGCGGGCCAAAGTGGTCTGACCCCAATGCGACGGTAAGGCCAGAGCAGGGATTGCTTGGATTGCGCTCGAGACTGGGCGTTTATGCCAATCTGCGTCCGGTCAAAGTACTCGATGCACTCAATGGAACATCGCCGCTCAAGGCCGAAATTATCCAGGGCGTCGATCTTGTCGTCGTACGGGAACTGACAGGCGGCATCTATTTCGGCGAGAAAACGCGCGATGAAACCTCTGCAAGCGACCTGTGTACTTATCACACCGTAGAAATCGAGCGCATCGTTCGAGTCGCGGCCCGTCTCGCTGCGACCCGTCGCGGCAAATTGTGTTCGATTGACAAGGCCAATGTTCTGGAGACCTCGCGGCTTTGGCGTGACGTTACGAATCGTCTCATGCGCGACGAGTTTCCAGACATAGAACTCGAGACCTTGCTTGTCGATGCAGCGGCAATGCACTTGCTCAGTCGGCCGCGGGATTTCGATGTCATCGTCACGGAGAACATGTTCGGCGATATCCTGACTGACGAAGCGTCCATGCTCGCCGGTTCACTGGGTATGTTGCCCTCGGCATCACTGGGAGAGTCCGCTCTCGGCATCTACGAGCCCATACATGGATCGGCACCGGATATTGCGGGCAAAGGGCTGGCAAACCCCTGTGGCGCGCTGGCGAGCGCTGCAATGCTGTTGCGGCACAGCCTCGGCCTCGACGCAGAGGCCGCCGCCATCGAGGCCGCGATCGACGCTGCTATCGTGGCGGGTGCGCGAACCGCAGATATCGCCTGTGATGACGATGCGGTGCTCTCAACCAGCGATATGACGGACCGCATCATCGCTGCGATCGACTGAATCTCTCCAGTAGATATCACTAATAGCAAGGGCTTGGGCCTAAAACGCCAACAATGTGAAGCGCGCCATTGCAGCGGCTGTTCTAATGTATTAATGTATTAGTGCATTAATACACGAGTACAACCATGAAACCGAATCGACCGTACAGCGAAACCGAGCAATGCGCCGCCGAAAGTGCCTTGTTTCGAGCCGTAATCAGTCTCCGCAACCCTGACGAGTGCCGCAATTTTTTTCACGATCTGTGTACCCCGGCGGAGCTGCAGGCGCTTGTCGATCGGTGGCAGGTTGTAGAACTACTTGAGCAGGGCCTGACCTATCGAACCATCCACGATCTCACGACCGTTAGCGTGACCACGATAGGTCGTGTGGCGCGTTTCCTCACCAATGGCTTCGGTGGCTATCGGGCTGCCATTGACCACGCGGCTGACAACGTCAGCCGCACCTCACCCTAAGGACAGCAAAATGGACTCTTCCGAGCAGCGCATTAGGATCGCAGTGCAAAAATCCGGTCGTTTGACGGACCACTCGCGCGATCTGCTCGAACGTTGCGGCCTGAAACTGACGCAAAGCAAAAATCAGTTGTTTTGTTACGGCGAGAATATGCCCATCGACTTGTTACTGGTTCGCGACGACGACATTCCGGGCCTCGTCAGCGACGATGTCTGTGATCTAGGCATTGTCGGTCTCAATGTTGTCGAGGAAAAACGCCTGGCTTTCGAGAACGACGGCCGCAAAGCATTATTCAAACAGGTATGTGAGCTGGACTTTGGCCACTGCCGATTATCGCTAGCGGCACCGGAGGGTAAGGAATATCACGGCCCGGAGTCACTAGTAAACAAAAGGATTGCAACAAGTTACGTTGAACTTCTAAAGAAATACCTTAAGAAAAAGAATGTGTCGGCGGAGATCGTCTATTTCTCTGGCGCCGTCGAAATCGCACCCCAGCTGGGCATAGCCGATTACATCTGTGATCTCGTATCGACCGGTTCGACTTTGACCGCAAATGGTCTCGCTGAAGTGGATGTGCTGCTCGAAAGTGAGGCGGTCATCATTCAGACCAAGGCGCCATTGAATGTCGCCAAACAGGCGCTGATAGACAAGTTATTGCAGCGACTTGATGGCGTCCTGCAGGTTCGGGAGAGCAAATACATCATGCTGCATGCTCCGCGCTCGGCGTTAGCTGAAATCCGTGCCTTGCTGCCGGGCTCCGAGGCCCCTACTGTCATTCCGCTTGAGGGTGTGCCCGACAAAGTCGCCATTCATGCGGTCTGCACAGAGACCGTATTCTGGGAAACACTCGAAAATCTCAAGGCGGCGGGTGCGAGCTCTTTGCTCGTTCTGCCCGTCGAGAAGATGTTGGCGTAATCGATGCGCCTGCAGATAAGCACCTGGATCGATCTCGACGCCAGCACCCAGCAGGCGTTATTGCAACGGCCCGCTGCAAGCTCGGACGCGTCGATTCGTGACTCGGTCACCCGCATCATTGGCCTGGTACGCGCAAAAGGCGATGCTGCGATCAGGGCATTGACCGCGCAACATGACGATGCCCACCTCGATCTGTTCGGTGTCGACGATGATGAGTTGGCCGCGGCAGAGGCTGAGCTGAGTTTCGATGCAATTGCGGCGATCGACCTTGCCATTGCGAACGTGCGTCGCTTTCATGAAGCGCAATTGCCTGGGAAAATCTCGGTTGAGACGATGCCCGGCGTTCGTTGCGAGCGGCTCAGTCATGCGATCGACTCCGTCGGTCTTTACGTACCGGCAGGAACCGCACCATTGCCGTCTACGGCAATAATGTTGGCCGTACCGGCGGCTATTGCAGGTTGCCCGACTCGTATCATGTGCACCCCACCGCGCCCGGACGGACGCGCGGATCCGGCCGTACTGGTTGCTGCGTCACGCTCGGGCGTGACCGACATTTTCAAGATCGGCGGCGCGCAGGCCATCGCCGCCATGGCCTATGGAACAGAATCGGTGCCCAAGGTCTGCAAAATTTTTGGACCCGGCAATACTTGGGTGACCTGTGCCAAAAATATCGTGAGCAGCGACCCGGCAGGGGCTGCGATCGACATGCCCGCCGGACCGTCGGAACTGCTGCTTATCGCAGATCGTGACGCGAGCGCTGATTTCGTTGCCGCCGATCTGCTATCCCAGGCGGAGCACGGCGTTGACTCGCAAGTCATGTTGCTGACCACTGATGCAGATTTTGCGCGGCAGGTACAAGCCGCCATCGAAACGCAACTCAAACGGCTTTCACGTGCGGCAATTGTGCTTGAGTCGCTGGCCAATTCGCAGGCGATTATTGTGCAAGATATTGCAATGGCCGTTGCAATAAGCAATCGCTACGCACCAGAGCACCTGATTTTGCAGGTGACGAACCCGCGTGACGCCTTGTCCGGGATTCGCAACGCGGGATCTGTATTCATCGGACCGTGGACACCCGAGTCGGTCGGCGACTACTGCAGCGGTACAAATCACGTGCTCCCCACTGGCGGATTTGCCAGATCTCATAGCGGTCTTGGCGTCGAGCAATTTCAGCGCAATATGACAGTGCAGGAGCTGACGTCAACAGGACTCGCCGGAATCGCCGCGGCTGTCATGGAGCTTGCGAGGCTCGAAGGACTCGACGCGCATGCCGCGGCAGTACGGTGTCGGCTGGATGCAAGCACATGACGATCGCAAAGCTGGCAAGACCGGAAATTCGCGCCCTCAAACCCTACGCGGCTGCCAGTCAAATCGACGCTACGATTCGGTTGAATGCGAATGAAGCGCCATGGACGAGTCGGGCCGATCGTTTTCGCCGACCGTTGAACCGCTACCCTGAAATACGCCCTGCCCGGTTGCGATCGGCTCTCGCCGACCGCTATGGCTGCGGCGAGGAGAATCTGCTGGTGACTCGCGGCACGAGCGAAGGCATCGATCTACTGCTGCGTGTCTTTTGTCGCGCCGGTCAGGACAGCATGCTGATAATTGCGCCGACATTTTCAATGTATCGCCACTATGCGGCTGTGCAGGGTGCTCGGGTGATCGAAGTAGAGACATCAGGACATGACGACTTCGCCGTCGATATTGACGCATTGCTTGAGTCCTGCGACGCAACGACACGCCTGATATTTATCTGTTCACCGAACAATCCGACCGGCACAAGTATGCCCAGGGATAACCTGCTCCGATTGCTCGACGCACGTGGCGACCGCTCAGCGATCGTCGTGGATGAGGCCTACATTGAATTCGCGGGGGAGCCATCGATGGTCGGATTGTTGCATAGCTACAGCAACCTGATAGTGCTGCGCACCCTGTCGAAGGCACTCGCTTATGCGGGCGCTCGTTGTGGCAGCGTGATTGGTCCCGCTGCAGTCATCGACATGCTCGATGCGGTTCAGGCTCCTTATGCGATGGCAACTCCTGTCGTTGAGTGCGTCGAAAATGCGTTGCAAGCCGAAAACCTGAATGAAGCTGAGCAGAGGGTGAGCGACATCGTTGCCGAGCGAGATCGACTGGTGGCGGCGATAGATCAGTTTTCATTCGTGCGCAAGATATGGTCCAGCGCAGCAAATTTTTTCCTGATTGAAGTCGACAATGTCGAGGCCTTGCTTGAGCAATGCGTTGCGGACAAAATCCTGCTGCGTTACTTCGGCGGCTCGCTTGCCGATTGCATTCGCATAACAGTCGGCAGCACCGCCGAGAATGATCGACTCCTGCAATCCTTCGAGAGTGTTCTGAACACCTCAATATCATCTTGACGGAGTACGAACGTGGCAGCAAAAATATTGTTTATCGATCGTGATGGCACGCTCATTGAAGAGCCTGAGGATTTGCAGGTCGATGCGCTTGGCAAAGTCCGTCTCGTCGCTGGTGTCATCCCGGCCCTGATTGAATTGTCCAGTGACGGCTACCGATTCGTCATTGTCAGTAACCAGGACGGTCTGGGCACGAGCGCCTTTCCCCAAGAGGCGTTCAAACTCTGTCAGGAACATATGCTGGCACTATTTTCGTCACAGGGAATCTCGTTTGATGAGGTGTTCATCTGTCCACATCGCGCCGCAGATGGCTGCGAGTGTCGCAAGCCACGCGCGGGCTTGCTCACACGTTTTCTGGCTGAAACAGACATCGACCTGGCATCGTCAGCGGTTATCGGTGATCGACAGACTGACCTCGAGCTTGCCGAGCGACTCGGCGTCAGAGGCTTCCTGCTGAGTAAGGACGGCGACCGCGAGACATCCTGGCCCGGCATAGTCGACGCCCTCTGTCATGCCGATCGACAAGCGAGTGTTGAACGAGTAACGAAGGAAACGCGCATTCGCGCGATCGTTAATCTCGACACGGCGGAACCGATCGCCATCGCCACCGGCATCGGATTCTTCGATCACATGCTCGAACAGATCTCAAAGCATGGTGGCTTCAGTCTTTCATTGCAGTGTGAAGGCGATCTCAATATCGATGACCATCACACGGTCGAAGACACGGCCATCTGCTTTGGCGGCGCCATGAAAAAGGCGCTTGGCAGCAAGCGTGGAGTTGGTCGATACGGCTTCGTACTGCCGATGGATGAGAGCGAAGCGAAAGTATTGATCGATCTTTCCGGCCGGGGTCGTTTCGTATTCAATGGCGACTTCTCGAAAGACCACGTCGGTGAATTGTCGACTGAAATGGTTGAGCACTTTTTTCGGTCATTCGCCGATGCGCTCGGCGCCGCCGTGCACATAACTGTGAAGGGTCATAATACACACCACATGGTTGAGGCGTGCTTCAAGTCCGTCGGTCGCAGTCTGCGTCAGGCTATTCGCAGAGACGGCAATGAGCTGCCAACGACCAAAGGCACGCTGGGCTGAAATGCGCCCCGACAGCATCGCCATAATTGACAGTGGCGGAGCGAATATTGCCTCGCTGCTGGTTGCGTTTGGTCGGCTTGGCGCCGGTGCGACGTTGACGACTGACGCAGCGACGATTCAGGCAGCTGAGCGCGTCATTCTTCCGGGTGTGGGGGCCGCACAGGATGCTATGCAGCGTCTGCGCGAACACAAATTAATTGATGTCATTCGTGGCCTGCAGCAGCCCGTTCTCGGCATCTGTCTCGGCATGCAATTGCTCGCCGATGCGTCAGAAGAAGAAGATGTCGAGTGCCTGGGAATCATCCCCGGCATAGCCGCGAGACTGCATGCCGAAACCAGTTCTCCCGTACCGAACATGGGCTGGTGCCCTATACGCAAGACAAAGGCTCACGACACGCTCGCAAACGTCGATGATGGAACCTACTTTTACTTCCTGCACAGCTACGCCCTGCCCGTGTCCGGCTTTACGATAGCCGAGGCCCGGCATGCCGAGGCTTTTTCGGCAGTCGTGGCCAACAGAAATTTCGTCGCAGCTCAATTTCATCCTGAACGTTCGTCTGCTGCCGGATCTCGTCTGTTGCAGAACTTTCTCGGCATGTCGCGATGAACATCATTCCAGCAATCGATCTTCAGGATGGCAAGTGCGTGCGCCTGTTGCAGGGTGACTTCGAGCAATCCACCGAATACAGCAACGACCCCATCAAGATTGCACGCCAATACGCGAACCTCGATACAACGCAACTGCATATTGTCGATCTCGACGGGGCACGAACCGGCACGCAGGTGAATCGTGCAATCATTGCGGCCATCGCCGCGGAATCCCGGCTGTCGATCCAATTGGGCGGTGGTATTCGTGATCGGGAGACTGTCAGCAATTGGCTGAACTCCGGTGTATCGCGTTGCGTCATTGGCAGTCTTGTGCTTGCAGAGCCCGATACCGTTAAGTCCTGGCTGGCGCGATTCGGTAAAGAGCACATCGTGCTCGCTTTCGACGTAAGAATTGACGCGTCCGGTATGCCAATGATTTCAACACAGGGTTGGACTCGCCCAAGCGATACCGCACTTTTCGAATGCATCGATGATTTCCTGAATGCGGGACTGCGACACCTGTTGTGCACGGACATCAGTCGTGATGGCGCCATGACGGGACCTAACATCGAACTCTACGCCAATATCGTGGAGCGTTACCCGGACTTGCAACTGCAGGCCTCAGGAGGCGTTCGCAGCATTGATGACCTGGAGGAATTACGCCGCATCGGTGTACCGGCAGCGATTACCGGGCGCGCCCTTCTCGATGGCAAGATCAGCGCCGCGGAGATTTCGACATTCCTGCGAAACGAATAATTCCCTGTCTGGATGTTCGCGACGGCGTCGTCGTCAAAGGCGTGCAATTTCGCAATCACAGAATCGTCGGCGACATCATCGACTTGTCCGAACGCTATTGCGCCGCAGGCGCGGACGAACTCGTGTTCTATGACATCACGGCCAGTCCCGACGGTCGCAGTGTCGATCGTTCCTGGGTTAGCCGCGTGGCTGAAGTTATCGACATCCCCTTTTGCGTTGCCGGCGGCATTCGCAGTGTCGCCGATGCTGAGGACGTGCTCAATAAGGGCGCTGACAAGATTTCCATCAACTCGCCGGCACTGGAAAATCCCGGGCTTATCTCCGATCTGGCGCGGCGATTCGGATCGCAATGCGTCGTTCTCGGCGTCGACAGCCGAGATCTCGACGGCAATTACAGTGTCTACCAGTACACGGGCGATCCCGACAAAACGACGCCAACCCGGCGATCGACGATCGACTGGGTGGTCGAGGCACAGGATCGCGGCGCTGGAGAAATCGTGCTGAATTGCATGAACCAGGATGGCGTACGCGAGGGTTATGACATCGGGCAGCTACAACTCGTAAGAGAGAAGAGTCTGGTGCCACTTATCGCATCGGGCGGTGCTGGCGAGATGCAACATTTTCTGGACGTGTTTCGCATGGCCAATGTCGATGGTGCATTGGCGGCGAGCGTTTTTCACAGCGCCGAGATCGATATCGCCGATCTGAAGCAGTTTCTCGCCGATCATTCGGTACACATCAGACTATGAGGACAATACATTGGGCACCACGAATCTGAATTTCCTGGCGACGCTCGAGGGCATCATTCAGGAGCGGCTGCAAAATCCCAGCGAGGAAAGTTATACCTCGAGACTTGCGAGTGCCGGCCAGAAGCGAATAGCACAAAAGGTGGGTGAAGAAGCCATTGAACTGGTCCTTGCTGCAGTCGACGGCGACCGGGCAGAGGTCATCGAGGAAGCGGCTGACCTGATGTATCACTTACTGGTGTTACTCAATAATCAGGGCATCGAGTTCGCAGATGTCGTCGCAGCCCTCGAAGAACGGTCGCCCGCTACGGCAGCGAAAGAATGAACAAGCCGTTGGAGATGTCACTGACGAGTATCGTGCCGGACGGCAGATACGGGTAGACACTCCACGCGCCGTCGAATTCCGCGGCCTCGCTGCCAGGAAACGTGTCAAAAAAAGCGACTTCCGCTAACTCACTGTTGGCCAAATCACCAAATTCGAGGACATGCAATCCGGACGTGTAATTGGCCTGGAATACTCGGGAGCCCAATATATACAAATTGTGATCGATTGACGTGGTCGCGGCTTCATAGGCGAATACATAGACCGGGGCATCCAGATCCGATACGTCGAATACATGAGTCCGGGTAGGCACACTGAAATTCAGCTCATCGAGTTCATCGCTCACAAGCAAAAAACGATGATCCCCGGTCAGCCAGGCCTGGTGCACGAATCCGAGCTGAGGATACATTGCTGACGACAACGAAACCGTTGCGTTTTTCATCGTTACATCGACGATTTCAACTCGATCGCCAGCAGAGTTTACACAAATTTCGTTATTTAAATGGTCAGGGTCCTGTGCAATATAGCTGACACACTGAGTGTCGTGCACGCCGAAATCCATGTGGCATCCGGCCTTCATCGGATTGATCGGTGTTGTGATATCTACGATGTGTAATCCACCGCCGCAATCATTCGTGCCTACGGCGTAGGCAAATCCCGTGTTCTCGTTAATCGCAATGTTATGTGCGTTCTCGAAGCCGTCGTAGACGAAGTCGGCAGAGAAAGTTTCCGGCGGAGTCGTTGTTCGCAATCGCGTCAGATCGAAAACCTGCATGCCGTGTGCACCCGCACCATCGGCGACGATATACGCGTAATCCTGGTAGACCTTGATATCACGCCACGAGGCCGCCACCGTTTCGGTAGGCAGCAATCCAAGAAAGACCGGAATCTCCGGATCCGTGACGTCAACGAAAGCCGTACCGTTCGTCATGCCCATCAGGGCGTACTCATTGCCTGACAGTGGATCAACCCATCCCCAGATGTCGTTGCCCGTCGTACCGCCCATATCCTCCAGCGATACGCGCTTTCTGAGTGAAATGCCCGAACATGAAAAATCGCCGGCACGGCCGCCAGCACACGCCTCGGGGCCAGTGCTGAGTCCCGCAGGTGGCGGCGGTGGGGGTGGCGGTGGTGGTGGTGACGCCCCGCCATAATTGCCGCTGCCGCCACAGCCGACCAGAGTCACAAATAGCGATACCGTAGCGACAACAAATACAGATTTAAAATGCAACACGGGTTCCCCTGATTAATCACTCGAATCCGTCCAATGTATATCACTTCTCAGTTTCCTCTTCACGGCGCTCCTGACAAGTTGGGACAATCGGCAATTTTCTCAAGATTTGCATGTAAGGATCAATCTGAACGTCGGCTTCGCTGATGCCTGGCAATATGGCGCGGTTGCCGGAAAACTCCACACGCCGCATAGCGTCATTGATCCGCACCGGTATCGGCATCGGGAATGTAAGCTCATCGATGTTCTGCCACTCGAGAACCATCCCGCCCTCACTCTCACTGATCGCCAGTACGGGTAATGGGCCACGTCGGGCATAGACTTCAAAGAACCACGACAAGTCTTCTCCGGCCTCATCACTCGCAATGGCCACGAAGTCGTCCGTTGATCGAAGACGAGCGGGTATGGGCGCAGGCAATTTTTCCGGATATGGTGTGTCGTACACGAGCCTGCGCACCGAACGCCAAAAAGCCTCCTCGCCGATCAGGTAGCGAAGCGAGTGCAACAGCCACGTACCTTTTGAATATATGTCTCCAGCAGGCCCCTTACCATCAGGATCGTCGAAATACAATTCGTCGGCTGAGAACTCTTCACGCGGTGCAATCGCATTGCATGCATGAATGCCCAGGTATGTTGAGTACATGCGGGCGTAATACGCGGCATCACCCATTACTTCGCGAGTGTATTCTGGCTGCATGAATGCCCCGAATCCTTCGTGTAACCACATGTCCGACACTGTTACGTGCGTCATGACGTTGCCGAACCACTCGTGTGATAGTTCGTGATGAAATAACCAGTCGAAGCCATACTTGTCGCGCTTGAACTCGTTGCCGTACGCGTTGATCGTCTGATGCTCCATGCCGAGATGTGGTGTCTCCGCGACACCCAGTTTTTCCTGTCCCCAGGGATATGGGCCGATTTTGCGTTCGAAGAATTCCAGGGTGGCCGCAAATTCACTCTCGAACAGTTTCCGCGCCTGTTCCTCGTGATCCTCGATCGCCCAGAACTTCATAGGGATCTCCGTGCCATTCGAGGATGTATAAGATGCCTCGATCAGTACATACGGTGCGACGTTGAGTGCCACGCCGTAAGTATTCGTGGTCACCTCGGTTCGCCAATGAAAAGTACTGCGGCCGTTGTCCTGATCGACAACATCGATCAGGACGCCGTTCGAAACCGCCGTTAAACCCGTTGGCACAGTGAAATACAGATCCATGCTGGCCGGTTCCCCTGCGGGGTGATCCTTGCACGGCCACCAAAGGTCACAACCCTCGCCCTGAATAGCGGTCGCGATCCAGGGTTTACCCGACGGCGTCTCGCTCCAGACGAAGCCGCCGTCCCATGGGGCCCGTTTTGCTTCGAGGGGCCGGCCATGATAGTGCACAGTGACCTCGTGAGTTTCGCCCGGCTGCATCGTATTACGCAATGTCACATAGAGTTTCGCTTCGTCGCGTGCGTAGTCCAATACGCCAGCGTCGTCTTCAATACGATCGATGCGAAACAGGCCATCGAAATCCAGCTCGAGTACGGACAACTCCTGGGTGGCTTTGAATCGCACAGCCGCGGAGCCCGCAATCGATTTTTTCTCTATCTGTATATCGTTGCGGAGCGTGTAGTGCTCTACGTCGTAAAGCTTGAGACCCGCGGATAAGGGAATGCCGCTGTTGGTTGTGATCTCGCTGCGGACCGGGGTTTTCGCACAGGCGGCAACGAGCGACAGGCATAACAATCCAATAACCGATTTCATGGCGTGCACGTCATCAGATAACAATCTCGACGGCGACATCCCTGCGATTGTAATGCGAACTCATTACGTAACCGTAAGCACCGGCGTTCGCAATCAGGATCACATCATTTTCCTCGCACGGTGGCAACAGCCTGTCGCTGCCCAGTCGATCGCCTGATTCACAAATCGGTCCCACGATAGTCACTGTGTCTGTCGGTATCTCGTCAGCTTTTGTAAGGTTGACAATCTCGTGGTAGGAGCCGTAGAGAGCTGGGCGAATCAACGAATTCATGCCTGTGCTAACACCGACATAACGCATCTCGCCTTTGCCTTTGATCTGTGTCACGCGCGTCAGCAAGACGCCTGCCTGGGCAACCAGGTAACGGCCTGGTTCCAGCCAGAACTGGTACTGAGGACACGATGCCCGTATTTCCTTAAGCGCCTGATCAAGCTTGATCAGGTCAAAAGGCTTATCGCCCGGTTTTTCCGGGACACCGATTCCACCACCCAGATCGATGCACCGGACCGATGGAAATTGCCGCGCGACCCGAACCAATTCGACGGCTACCGAACGCCAGTTGTCAGGGTCCATGATGCCGCTGCCGCTGTGTGCGTGAATGCCGACTACGGTGGCGCCTGCGTCGTCGACCAACTGCTTCAGATCATCGATCTCGAAGCGCGGGATACCGAATTTGGAGTGCACGCCAGCTGTCTTGACGTGCTCATGATGCCCCCGTCCCTGTCCGGGGTCGACCCGGATGAACAAATCGGCTCCTTTGAAAATTTCAGGCCACCTCTGCAGCGGGTACAGATTGTCGAGCGTGACCTGCAGGCCTTTCTTGATTCCCCATTCGTATTCATCACGCGGCGCGAAATTGGGTGTAAACAGGATACGCTCCAGGTCAACATCCGGGAGTACCTGCTCGATCCATTCGACTTCTCCGGGTGACACGCATTCGAAGTCTACGCCCTCGCCGGCCAGGGTCTGCAGGAGCTCCGCATTAAAATTCGCTTTGACGGCGTACAAGATCCTATCGACATTTTGCAGCTGTAGTAAATTGCGGGCGGCCTGACTGACGCTTTCGCGGTCATACACATAGGCGTTGAGCTGCTTATCGGCCAGCTCAAGGAGTTGCGATCGTTTTCGCATCCACCACGCGTCGTGGGCATGAACAGCAGCCGTGTCTCCGTGGAACAGTCTTTCCCAGCTTCGGCCAAATACCGGGCTGCCTCCGGATTTGCGAATGATCGAGGCATGAAGTTTGCGTACGAGCTTGGGACCTTGCCCCTGGTCCACAACGAAACTGAGATTAAGATCGTTCGCTGCCTGAGACATCAGGTGAATTTTCTCTTCTTCGAATACTTCCAGTGCTGGCGCCAGGCGAGCCAGGATTGTTCGGATTTTGCGCCCAACGAGGCTCACAGCCGAACAGTCGCGTATCGCTCGAACCCGGCACAGATGTTCGAGGTCACTTAACAGCGCTCGTTCAGAATCTTCAACCAGCATTCCGTCTGCGGTATCGATTGATACCGTGACGTTGGTTTCTGATGTTGAAACCAGGCCGATCGACACATTGTGTTCGCTGAACACAGCAAACGCCCGCGCGAGGAATCCGACCTCATGCCACATGCCGATACCGTCCATGGAAATCAACGTCAATCCATTGCGCAAACAGATTCCCTTGACTTGGGGCTCAACTTCTTCAGTTACCGATGACACGACCGTACCGGACATAGCAGGGGCTGACGTACATCGTATGAATAACGGTATTTTGTATGGCCGTAACGGCGACAGGCAGCGAGGATGCAAAACCGTACTACCGGCCGACGCCAGTTCCTGCGCCTCGTCGTAGCGCAACGCAAGCAGAAGCCGTGCTGACGGGACAACACGCGGGTCTGCCGTGAACATGCCGGGAACGTCGGACCAGATCTCAAGACGTCGCGCCTGCAAGCGAGCCGCAAGGTAGGCGGCGGAAGTGTCCGACCCGCCCCGGCCGAGCAATACCGTTTCACCCCATTCGTTGCGTGCAATAAAGCCTTGCGTAAGAATGACCTTGTCGATCACTCTGAGGTGATCCTGCAGCGCTCGATCCGGAGCGAAATTACACCTCGCGGACAGGTAGTCCCGTTCACGTCGTCCACCGCTCTTGCTGGCACTCGTCAACAAATCGCGCGCGTCTAACCATTCCACGGGCACATCGACGCTGCGCAGGTATTCGGCACTCAATCGAGTGGCCATGAGTTCGCCCAGCGCCATAATGCGAACGCGCACTCGTACACTGACCTCGCGAATAAGCCGTACGCCAGCCACAAGCTGTTGTAACTCATGCAGCGTATCGTCAAGCAATGCAGGGCCATCAAGCTTCAGAGCTGCGGCCAATTCGTAGTGCTGATCCCGGATCGCATCAAGGCTTGTCGACGTCTTACCGGCGGCGCCAGCCCGTAGCACGTCGTCAAGATCATTCGAAACGCCTTTGAGAGCTGAATGAACCACGACGGGATTCAAGCCGTCGGCAATTCTGTTGCGGATTAGTCCAGCAATCAGCGCCCAGTTCTCGGCAGTTGAAACACTCGTGCCACCAAATTTCATGACGACCCACGGCGAATCCGAAATTTCGACGGGCGCACCCAAAGATGCACTGGAACGAAATGTCGCTTCAGCAATTGTGTCGTTCACCTTATTTGCCCGATCAATGAATTAACGGTAAAAAAAAACCCGCCAGGGACATCCTCGCGGGCTCGTTGACAACGTCCTGGCTTTATTATTAGCCGGTACTATTGCCATTTGTACCCACACACCTCTGGCGCGCCATTTGTTTTGTGTGATTATCCGCATCGATCAAGTCGACACGTTGGCACATTACGTGGGTGACAAAAAATCTCAATGGCGCAGTAGAGCGAAACTGATTGTAAAGGTCAAGCGAATCCGGGCTGTAAATCGTGCCTACAAGGGGGCTACGCCTGCCGATCCGGCTATTCGTCCCAGGCTGGCGGAATCGTCACAGCTCCCGCTGATGCCGACGATACCTCGGCCCTGTACTTGGCCAACGCGCCACCCGTCACCGATGATGGCGGGCGTCGCCAATTCTTTTTACGACGACGCATTTCAGCGTCGCTGATCGCAAGATTGATCTGTTTGTTCCCGGCGTCGATATGCAATGTATCGCCATCTTCAATCAGGGCGATTGGCCCGCCAACCGCGGCTTCGGGCGATATGTGTCCAACCACGAAACCATGACTGCCGCCGGAAAATCGTCCATCCGTAATCAACGCGACTTCAGCGCCCAGGCCCTTGCCCATAATCGCCGCGGTTGGACTCAGCATCTCGCGCATGCCGGGTCCACCTTTGGGGCCCTCGTACCGAATCACGACAACGTCGCCCGCCACGATTTTATTATCGAGTATCGATTGCAGCGCTGCCTCCTCCGAGTGAAATACCTTGGCCGTGCCCTCAAATTGCATGCCTTCTTTGCCCGTAATTTTGGCCACGGCACCGTCGGGGGCGATGTTGCCGTATAGAATTGCCAGGTGGCTGTCTGCTTTGATGGGATTGTCGAAGCCACGGATGATGGTCTGCCCGGACGGATAGTCGGCGACGTCGGCAAGATTTTCGGCAATGGATTTCCCAGTGACGGTGAGGCAATCACCGTGCAACAAGCCGTGGTCGAGCATGCGTTTCATTAGCGGTTGGATTCCGCCGATCTCGATTAATTCGGACATCAGGTATTTGCCGCTCGGCTTGAGATCGGCCAGCAACGGTGTCCTCGCACCGATGTCAGTGAAATCATCGATGGTCAGTGGAACGTTTGCTTCACGAGCCATTGCAATGAGGTGCAAAACTGCATTGGTCGAGCCGCCGAGCGCAATAACCACTGCAATCGCGTTCTCGAATGCGTCCCGGGTCATGATATCGAGAGGTTTGATGTCGTTACGGATCAGATGCAGGATCGCCGCGCCAGCATTGCGACAATCGGCTAGCTTCTGTGCGGATACGGCCTCCTGGGCTGAACTGTTGCCGAGACTCATGCCCAGCGCCTCGATCGCCGAAGCCATTGTATTGGCCGTGTACATGCCGCCACAGGCACCCGGTCCCGGTATGGCCGTGCGTTCGACCTCAAGCAGTTCGGCGTCGCTGATCTTACCGCTCGAATGCGCGCCAACGGCCTCGAATACCGACACGATGTCGCGGCGCTTCGCGCCCGGCTTTATCGTGCCACCGAATACAAAAATGGCTGGACGATTGAGGCGCGCCATGGCCATGATGCAGGCCGGCATATTCTTGTCACAGCCGCCGATTGCGACGAGACCATCGAAGCCTTCTGCACTGGTCACGGCTTCGATTGAGTCGGCGATAATTTCACGCGAGACCAGCGAGTAACGCATGCCTGGCGTGCCCATCGAAATACCGTCCGAAATACTGATCGTGTTGAACACGACAGCTTTGCCGCCAGCTGCATCGGCACTTCTTGCGGTTTCCTCGGCAAGCTCGCGAATATGCATATTGCAGGGAGTCGTCATGCTCCAGGTCGAAGCGATGCCGATCTGTGGGCGCTGAAAATCGTCGTCTGTGAAACCGACCGCACGTAGCATCGCGCGGCCTGGCGCTCGTTCATCGCCGTCAACAACGACGCGCGAATATCGCCGCAGCTCTATGTCTTTCATTGCGATCGCCTTGCATGACCAGCTCGCTGGCTGACGAACTGTCAGCCTGGCAACAGTTTAGCAATGAAATAGGATACAGCGAAGCGCCGTAGCGACAGGCAATAATGGCGCTAGTACTCCGTCAATATCAGCTTGACGGAGTACTAGGAATCGTCGTCGCGAATAATGACAGCAGTGCTATGGTAGATCTCTGGGTTGATCGGGGGGCCAGGCAGTGTCAACTCGACGCTGAATGCTTCGTTGTCTTCGTACTCGGAGTCCTGCACAAGCGGAATAAGGATTCTGGCTGTACGCCCACCCCGACCGAATTCTATGGTGTGGCTACTCGGTGCGAAATAATCTTCGCCCTGTGTCGCCGTAATATCACGAAGTACGTAGCCGACAACCAAAGACGTATCATCTGGATTGAAGCGCACAACGTCGATTTGAACAACCGGGTCCTGCTCTCGGACAGATATCTGGCTTCTGACAAAGGCAACCGTATTTATCGGCAGCGTTGCTTCGAATGCGCGTTGGTCATCGTCCTCAAGCAATGCGTTGATTGTCCCGAGTTCAGACGAAGCATTATCTGCCTCACGGATACGCAGTGTGGATCGTTGATCGGCTTCGCGTAGTGGATCAGGAGCCATCGACAAAGTTACACGAACTCGGTCCTGACCGACCGGAAACCGGATGAATCCATCGCCCGTGAAAGAAAACTGACCCGATACCCACGGTGATCGGTTGCCGCTGAATCTGACTTCCTCAAGTCGCAATATTAACGGCACAGCAACATTATTGCGTACAATGTCAATGTGGACAGGTCGTCCATTCTCTCGCAGCGTGACATTTACCGTTTCAGGAGGGGATCCATCGAACGAAATTTTCAATTCTGCTGTTGGCTTCGGCAACTTTGAGAAGTCGACCAATGGAGTAAATTCTGCGGCAGGAATTTCTATGGCAACAGGTTCGCGAAGGTTCGCTAACCTGTCTTCGAGCACCAGGCCTGTATCTGATTCCTCATCAATTGCGGCGGCATCGACCACAATCGCATCTACCACGGCTGTATCGGTCAAAGTTTCATCAGTAGCAGCTGCATCAGCCGCCGATTCTTTGCGATCGGCTGCAACTTCGACTGGTTCTGCCTCGGTGGCACGACCTGGCGCATCTGCAATGCCTAAAGTTTCTGCGATCTCGGGATAAGCAACGATTAATCGTTGTGCGGCTTCGTCAAGCAAGCCGAATTTCCAGCCAGCCCCTCCCAGTAATGCCAAAAGCACAATGAGCCCGACAATCCACCGCAATGCTCCTGGAGCATGTGGGTCCAGGTCCAGGTCCAGATTATCTCGCGCCGGAACAGAAATATTGATCGGCTGCTTTTTGTTAGCGCCATTGGCACCGCTGACCGCTACCCCAACTTTTTTGTCAGTGGCAACGCCAACGGGAACCTTGGTAGCGACGCCAACGGGAACCTTGGTGGCAACGCCAACAGGCTCTTTCGTGGCCGCGCTCACAGGAACGTCAGTGGCAACTTTATCGGCATCGACAGCGGCGATAGCAGCGTCAATGTCGAGAGCCTTTATGAATTCTGCCATCGAAACAAACCGGGTAACTCGTGAATAAGACAGTGCCTTCTTCAGCACTTTCCATTGCGCATCACTAAGGCTCTTCAAGCGTTGCGGTTTCATTCCTTCTTCGGCGGCCTCGGCCGCATTGCGAGGACCGAAGACGCGGTAACCGGCAATCAGGCGATACAGTAAACAGGCTAGCGAAAATACGTCGTCAGCCGGTGCCGGATCGTCACCCGTCAACACCTGCATGCTCGAATATGCAGGTGTTAGCAATTCAAGCACGCCCGGATCAAAATCCGACTGGTCCTGCATCTGCTTTTGTCGAACGCGCGCGACACCAAAATCGAATAATTTAATGCCACCATCCGGCATCATCATGATATTGCCGGGTTTGACATCAGCATGAACAATGCCGCATCGGTGTGCGTACTCAAGCGCCTTGCCAATCTGCTGGACTATTTCAAAAGCCCGTGCTTTGGTGAGACTGCCGCAGCCCGGTGCGTCAAGAATTTCGGCAAGCGTTCTTCCGTCCAGCCACTCCATGACGATGAAATACAAATCGTCGTCACGATCGAGGTCTATGAATCGCACGATGTTCGGATGCGTCAGGCATCGGCCTTTAGCTGCCTCCTGCTGTAATGCACGCAATGCCTGCTCATTCTCTGCGAGTTGCGGTGAAAGTACCTTGATCGCGACCCAGGGATCGCTTGCATTTCCCTCCACAAGCCGTTGATCCAATGCCTTGTAGACGACACCCATGCTGCCGCCGGCTACGCGCTCCTGCAGCATGAAGCGGTCACGCAATACGGAACCGACCTGAACTCGGTCTTCGGCCGTTCGGGCCTTAAGCCTTGCATCCATTGGGATTATCATCGTCGATTCGAGATCGTCGTCGTTACCCAAGTCATTGCTCGTTGCGGCGGTATTCGGACTGGTCGGGAGTTGCTCGGTCACATAGCGATCGAGCATGGATTTGACGAGCTGGAACGTTTCCTTGCGAAGATTGCCGCTCTCATAGCGATCCTGAAGAATGCGCCTGATCGCAGCTTCATTACTATCATTGGCGCTGAGCAAGTTGCCGATCGCGACCTGGATATCGGCCAGCATATTGACATCATTGATTTTGCTGTCGAGACGAGCTTCGAATGTCGACAACTGGTCAACAAATGTCTCGCGCATTTTCTTAGATTCTGCGTTCATAGTGTCTCACGACCGCCGCGCTGTCGGCGCTAGCCGCAGGGATGGATGCTATCTGGTCGTAGTCTAGCGTTTTGGTCAAGCCCTCTCGTGGAACCAGTCGTCAGATTACCTTGCCAGGATTAAGCGTATTCCGGGGGTCCAGCGCGAGTTTCAGGGTGCGCATCAGTTCGAGCTCTACCGGGCTACGAAATCGCTGCAGCGCGTCTTTCTTGAAGACGCCGATGCCGTGCTCCGCACTGATACTTCCACCCAACTCGACGACCAGTTTATAAATTGCCGCCGTTACCGCGGTACCGTCGGCCCGAAATTCATCGGCGTTCGCATCCGCCGGTTGCGACACGTTGTAGTGCAGATTGCCGTCGCCGACATGCCCAAATGCGACAAGTCTTGCCCGTGGCATCATAGTATCGAGCAGTTCTTGTGCCCGTTGCAGGAAAATTCCAATGTGGCCAACAGGCACCGAGATATCGTGTTTCAGGCTAACGCCCTCGTGTTTTTGTGCTTCGGAAATCGAATGTCGCAGTCGCCACAACCGCTGCGCTTCCTGCGTATTTTTTGCAATGATCACGTCGCTCGCGCAGCCATCTTCGATGGCGTCGGCCAGAACCTCTTCAATAGCGCTGCCGTGAGTGCCTGTCGCGACATCGAACAACACATACCACGAATGTACGATGTCGAATGGCGATGTCGTGCCTGGTATATGACGTTCAACAAACCGTAATGCGCGTTCGGACATCAGTTCGAATGACTGAATACCGTCCGGCAGTCTCTCGCGAACGCGAACCAGTAATGCCACAGCCTGATCAGCCGAACGCAGCGCTACAAACACTGTCGTCATGTCGCCGGGATCTGGATGCAGCCGCAGGGTCGCAGCGGTTATGATGCCCAGGGTTCCTTCACTGCCAAGAAACAGCTGTTTCATATCGTATCCCGCCGTATCCTTAATCAGGGATCTCAAGCCATTCCAGATGGTGCCATCAGCCAATACGACTTCCAGCCCCAGCACCTGCGCTCTGGCCGTTCCGTAGCGAATGACGTTGATGCCCCCGGCATTGGTCGCAAGATTGCCACCGATCTGGCAACTGCCTTCGGCAGCAAGACTCACCGCGAAGTGGCGATTGATCCGTCGCGCGGCCTCCTGTACGTCTGCCAACACGCAACCGGCCTCCGCCACCATCGAGAAATCGCCAGCGTCAATCGTACGAATCTCGTCAAGACCGGACATCGACAGCAGTACTTGTCTGCCGCTGTTGTCGGGAATCGCGCCTCCGCATAGACCGGTATTTCCGCCCTGAGGCACGATGCCAACGCCAGCCCCGGCGCATGCCTTGACCACAGCGGCTACCTCGGCCGTTGATGCGGGCGACACCATGATCAGCGCCTTGCCGCGCGCCCTATTGCGCCATTCCGTGACGTGAGGCTCGAGTTCATCCGCGTCGGTCGTCCAGCCATCTGCTCCGACTATCGCTTTGAGTTCATCAACTAACATCATCGGTCTCGAAGGTCGCCTGCTCGGCAAACGTTTCCCAATCAATATTGCTGCCACACAATGTCAGAACAATCTTACGACCGGTTAATTCGTCGCGAAGCGGCCCAAGGAGTGCGGCCGTACTCGCCGCGCACGCCGGCTCGACAGCGATCTTCAACGATTGAAATAAAAAGCCCATGGACGCGCGCAGCTGATCGTCATCTACCATCACGAGCTTATCTACATTTTGCCGACACAGCGCAAAGGAATACGGCGACGCGAATGGTGCCCCAAGGCTGTCCGCGATTGTGCGCACTTTGTCGATGGAGCGCGCCTCGCCTGCTGCATAACTTCTGTGCATCGAATCCGCACCGACTGGCTCGACACCGATAATCTCGATGCTGGGTCGAAGCTGTCTAATTGCATTCGCCATGCCGCCGATGAGTCCACCGCCACCAACAGGAATGATCACGGTATCGATGTCATCGCATTGCTCACATATCTCGAGGCCAACCGTGCCCGTCCCGGTTGCAATAACAGGACCATCGAAGGGATGGACAAAAAATCGGCCTTCCTCTTTTTCAATCTGCTCGGCGACGCCGAACGCACTGTGCACGTCGTCCACCATGACGATTTCGGCGCCGTAAGACCGGCATGCTTCAATACGCATCGGATTCGCTGAGCTGATCATCACGATTTTGGCGCTCGTTTGCGCAATTGCGGCCGCATACGCCGTTGCAATGGCATGGTTGCCCGCACTGACCGCCGTGACGCCGGCTTCGAGTTGCGCTGCGGTGAGACTCTTGATGACCGCAAGGGCACCGCGTGCCTTGAAGGTACCGGTGCGCTGCAGGAATTCCATTTTTGCACAGACCCGGGTATCGCCGCCCAATAATTCTTCAATCGCTGCGCAACGCAACACCGGCGTGCGATAGATGTCATTGCCAAACGAATCGCGTAGCGCCTGGATTGCAGAGATTGAAGGAGCATCAATCGCCATTATTTACCTCATCACCCAGTGCCCAATAGTCGATTGCGCTATATCGCTGTGCGGTTTTTGAGCTTGAACACTCATATCTTATGTAAACTAGCATGGCTGCCGATAGGGATTATTGTTTGGAAATTAAGTTAGATACGCTGACTTTCTAATAATACTTGCGCTAGCCCAAAGAGTTGATTACTTTCGGTAGGCACATTGGGCATATTCATGGAACTTGATCATCTTTCGCAATCCAGTATTCGGCGTATAGCTGATTTTTCGCCCTATCTGGATCAACTGGTCGGACTCGCCGAGGAAATGGGGCTGCGTCAGCGCAGCAACCTGGTGCACCTCGAAAAATGCTTGCACGAGCACTGGAGTCTTGGACAGAACAATATCCTTTGCTGGACATCAATCGATGGTGGCCTGCTGGTTATGGTCGTTCCTCACTACGCTATAGCTGAATACACTTCACCGGGACCTGATGGCCAGCCACCCAAGGTGTCACCACGTTTCATCACCGAACTGATCTCGGGTGATCGGCAACTATCTAATTCGCAGATGCGGAAGGTGGCGCGCCTGCTCGACGTCGAACCGGTGCCCATTTATTTGCGTCAATCACTGTCTGGACACGCGGTCGAAACTCAGATTATCGAAAAGATGATTCGGCGCTACGGCATTAACTATATTGCAAGCCGGGCCGTTACTCTCTTTGACATCGTCGGATTCAGCCTGCTGACACCATTTGAGCAGATGACGCAGCTCAACAGCCTTTCATACTCATTGAATTCGGCGCACGCGAAAATGCTCGAGCAGGATGTAGGAATAAACTTTGCACGATCGTCGAGTGGCGATGGCTTTTACGTATGGAATCGTGATGATGGTCTCGAAGCAAACGTCAATCTTTATCACTTCATGCACATCGTGCTCGCGGATAATGCGATCGCAAAGGACAAGGCATCGGTCAGGTCAGTGCCGCGACTGCGTGCCTGTTTTCATGTTAGCAGCTGTTACGAATTTCACCAATCGGAAGGACTGAACCCAACGATGCACGACTTTATCGTCGGTGACGTTACTATTGAACTGGCGCGCATGATTGATGCCGCGTTACCAGGCCAGATTCTCGTCGGCGATTTTCTTGCTGACGTGCACGATGAGCCGGCAGACCATGCGCAAACGCAGGCGAACCTGGATGCCGTGACATTCTTGCAGCGCGCGCAGGGTAACCTGTCAAAACTCAGTGGCATGGTGATTTCCGGAGAGCGTGTTACCGCGATCAAGTGTTATCTGACGGGCGAAAGCACGGGCGACGGCCAATTCAAAATTCGTCGCCTGCATATCAAGGACAAACACGGCTTGTATCGTGTTGCCTATAACGCCAAGGTCAACATTTATCGCGAATCGGCAGAGCCTATTTTGCTCGGTATCGAGGACCGAAAACTCCCACCGAATAAACCGCCGCCAAACGCGTAAATGGTCGGGGCGAGAGGATTCGAACCTCCGACCCCCACAACCCCATTGTGGTGCGCTACCAGGCTGCGCTACGCCCCGACCGCATTCTCGGCACGAAGAAAGACGTTGTTACCGACGCAGAATCTTCAGAACTTGTTCAAGTTCTATTCGTAACTGCTTGATAATCTGCTGACTCTGACTGACGTCAGACTTTGCAGTATCGCCCATCAGGCGCTGACGCGCCCCACCAATTGTGAAACCCTCTTCATACAGAAGGCCCCGTATCTGACGGATAATCAGTACATCCTGGCGCTGATAGTAGCGACGATTGCCGCGGCGCTTGACGGGCTTCAGTTGTGGGAACTCTTGTTCCCAGTATCTGAGCACGTGTGGCTTAACCGCGCATAAGTCGCTTACTTCACCAATCGTGAAGTATCGCTTGCCAGGTATTGGTGGTAATTCGTCGTTATTCCCCGGTTCCAGCATATGCCTCTACTCGGGCCTTTAATTTTTGTCCTGGTCGAAAAGTCACTACACGGCGTGCAGTAATAGGGATTTCTTGTCCCGTTTTCGGATTACGGCCAGGTCGTTCTTTTTTGTCCCGAAGATCAAAGTTCCCGAAACCGGAAAGCTTGACTTGTTCCCCAACTGCCAGCGACGCTCGCAGCTCCTCAAAATACATATCAACCAATTCGCGGGCTTCTCGTTTGTTCAAACCGAGTTCGTTGAATAGCGATTCCGCCATATCTGCTTTTGTCAGTGCCATTGAATATTATTCTCTTAACTCAGCAGCGAATTTTTCTTGCAACTTACGTACTGCGGCGGTCATCGCAGCGTCCGCATCTTCGTCAGTAAGGGTGCGGGATGTTTCCTGCAAAATCAAGCCTAAAGCTACGCTTTTTAGCCCAGCTTCTACTCCTGGGCCCCTAAATATGTCAAAAATCCTGACGCTTGAAATTAAATCCGGCGCTGCGGATGCCACTGTCTGTATGAGATCGTCGGCCGATATTTTATCGTCCACGAGCACCGAAATATCGCGCCGAATGGACGGATATTTCGACACTTGCGACGCTTCCGGTGCTGCCGATGCCAACGCAAGAGCCGCATCTAATTCGAAAACGAATACGTCGCGCTTGAGGTCAAAATACTTTGCGTGTCGAGGATGCAGCTTGCCAATCATGCCGATAAGCTGATCGTTACGCGTGATTTTGGCCGACTGACCTGGTTGCAAAGCCGCATGATCTGCGGCGGTATAGTGGAGCTGGGTTGCATCACCGGCCAAGCGAAGGATTGCGTCCACATCCGACTTTATGTCAAAAAAATCAACAGATTGAGCCTTGGCGGCCCATTGCTCCGGCAGTGCTGATCCGGTCGCGATTGCGGCGATACGAACGATCTCTACAGGTTCTTCGAGCGTCCCGTGAAATGATTTACCAATCTCAAACAGCCGCACACGATCTTGCTGTCGCGCTGCATTGGCCGATGCAGCGCGTAACAATCCCGGCAATATCGATGCGCGCATTACCGACATCTCTGATGAAATAGGATTGCTCAATATTAAATCGGACTCAGCGCCAGACAATGCGCGGTTGGATTCGGAATCGATAAAACTGTAGGTAATAACCTCTTGGTAATCCCTCGCAACGAGTGTTGCTGCCACGGGTTCCAGACCTATTTTCGACTCCGTAACAGTTTCGAGGGCCGTCTGTGAAATTTCAGTCGTCTCGGGTATTTTGTCATAGCCATATACACGGGCGACTTCCTCAATCAAGTCTGCTTCGATCGCAATGTCAAAACGAAAACCCGGTGGTGTGACATCCCAACCGTCATCTTGAGCCACAATGTCGAGGCCCAGGCGCTGCAAAATTTCGACAACGATTGCGTCATCAATTTTCACGCCGAGCAGTGTCGCAAGCCGCGATCGGCGCAAACGAATTGTCTCGCGCTGCGGCAAATGTTCGTCGCTCGTCGTGAGTACCAGTGGACCGGCCTCACCTCCCGATATATCAAGCAGCAATGCAGTTGCTCGCTCAATGGCGCGAGCCTGTCCGTGCGGATCGACACCGCGTTCAAACCTCAGTGACGCTTCTGTGTGCAAACCATAGGTTCGTGCTCGACCGACGATGAATTCTGGCGGCCAAAATGCGGCCTCGAAGAAAACATCAACCGTGGCGTCGCTGACAGCGGTGCTCAATCCTCCCATGATCCCGGCCAGTCCGATCGCGCCAGAATCGTCGCTGATAACCAACGTGTCCTCGGTAACAGCGATTTCCTTGTCGTCCAGCAAGGTCAACTTTTCACCTGCTTTCGCCAGCCGCGGGCAGATCGCACCGGCAACAAGTCGCAAGTCGTAGGCATGCAGGGGCTGACCAAGCTCGAGCATGACGTAGTTCGTAATATCGACCACCGGATGTATGCAGCGGAAACCCGACCGGCGTAGGCGCTCGGTCATCCAAATGGGTGTTTTTGCATGGGCGTCAATATTGCGAATAACGCGGCCTGCAAAGCTCGGACAGGCCTTGGCCTGTTGCACATCGACCGCGTGTGTATCGTCAATTGTGGCGCTAACGCTGGCCACGGTCGCGTCCTTGATATCGGTCGCCGTCAGCGCCGCAACGTCTCTGGCAATGCCCAGGACACTGAAACAGTCGCCCCGATTGGGCGTCAGGTTCAGATCAATGACGGCGTCTGGCAAACCGAGGTAACTGGCCAGCGACTCACCAACCGGGGCGTCTTCGGGCAGTGCGATGATGCCATCGGACTCATCGCCCAGGCCGAGTTCAACAGCCGAACAAAGCATGCCGTGCGATATAACACCGCGTATTTTCGACTTGCGGAGTTTGACGCCATTGGGCAGCGTAATCCCGGCCCTGGCGAGCGGACTTTTCATACCCGCCGTAACGTTGGGTGCGCCACAGACGACTTCAATCGTCTCGCGACCATCCGTGGACACCTTGCAGACACTCAAACGATCTGCATTGGGATGCCGGCTTACCGCAATCACTTCGCCGATGATCACGCCGTCGAGACCCTCGCCTTCATATGCGACGCCCTCGACCTCGTGCCCCGACATCGTCAATTGATGCGCCAGGGTTTCAGTATCTAAGTCGGGATTTACCCACTCGCGCAACCAGGATTCTGCGATCTTCATGATTGTTACCGGAACTGCTGCAGAAAGCGCAGATCGTTGTCGAAAAAGGTGCGCAAATCTTTGACACCGTATCGCAGCATGGCCAGTCGTTCGATGCCCATACCGAATGCGTAGCCAGTGAATTCCTCAGCATCGACGCCGGCGGATTCAAGAACATTGGGATGCACCATGCCGCAACCCAGTATTTCGAGCCACTTGCCCTCCTCCCACAGCACGTCGACTTCGGCCGATGGCTCGGTAAACGGGAAATACGACGGCCGGAATCGAAGTTCGGCTTTGCGTTCGAAAAAACTCTCCACGAATTGATGCAATACGGCTTTCAGATTTGCGAGGCTAATACCCCGATCAACAACCAGGCCTTCGACCTGGTGAAACATCGGTGTGTGCGTCTGATCAGAATCGCAACGGTAAACCCGCCCTGTCGAAATGATACGGATGGGTACGCCCTCTTCGACCATGGAGCGGATCTGCACAGGCGACGTATGGGTGCGCAGAAGCTTCCCGCCGGGGAAGAAGAACGTGTCGTGCAACGCTCTGGCCGGATGATTCTCAGGAAAGTTAAGCGCCGTGAAGTTGTGGAAATCGTCTTCGATTTCCGGGCCCGAGCGGACGCCGAAGCCCGCATTGCGGAAAATTTTCTCGATGCGTGCCATGGCGCGTGACACGGGATGGCGACCGCCGACTGCATAGCCGCGACCCGGCAGCGTTACGTCGACCGCGTCACCGGCGAGTTGCGCCTCCAGCACTGCTGCTTCAAGTGATTCGCGGCGCTCGTTGATGCTGCCTTGCAGCTCCTGTTTGGCCCGGTTGATCTCCTGGCCTGCCGCTGGGCGCTCCGCCGCGGGAAGCTCGCTCAAGGCCTTCAGGCGTGCCGTCAGCTCACCTTTCTTGCCAAGATAGGCCACCCTGACCCTGTCCAGGGCCGCAGGATCGCTGGCCGCATCGATTTCCGACGCCGCCAGTCGCAACAGCTCACTCAGACCTTGCATAGGATGAGCTCCAATTCCGGCACAATATTGTCGCGCCTGGAGCGGATGTCTCAGCTGCTCTGAGTCAGACCAACCTTGGCCTGCTTAGCAATTGCACCGAATCCGTCAGGATCATGCACGGCGATATCCGCCAACACTTTGCGATCGATTTCAATGTTGGCCAGATTAAGGCCGTTGATCAGCCGGCTATATGACAATCCGTGCAGACGCGCCGCCGCGTTGATGCGCGTAATCCAAAGCGCGCGAAATTGACGTTTGCGCTGGCGGCGATCGCGATAAGCGTACTGGCCCGCCTTGATGACGGCCTGCTTGGCGGTCTTAAATAGTTTGCTGCGTGCGCCATAGTAGCCCTTTGCTTTGTCGAGGACTTTCTTATGGCGTGCTTTGGTTGTGACGCCACGTTTTACCCGTGCCATGTCTCAATCCCCTCTTAACTGTAAGGGAGCATGCGGCGCACGCTCTTTAAGTCGGCATCAGCGATCCGCGCCGTCATTCCCAGCTGGCGCTTACGCTTCGGCTTTTTCTTAGTAAGAATGTGATTGAGGTGGGACTGTGCTCGCTTGAAGCCACCCTTGGCTGTGCGCCGGAATCGCTTGGCAGCGCCCCGGTTGGTTTTCATCTTCGGCATTTTTAATCTCCACTTTTTGGCCATGCCACGTACCAAATTGAATCGGCCGCTGCAGGCGGGAAATGCGTCACACAGAGCCTGATCTGTGTTCGGCTGTTACTCACTTCTTCTTGGGCGCCATCACCATGATCATCTGCCGTCCTTCTATTTGCGGCATCTGCTCAATGACCCCATAATCTTTCAGGTCCTCGCGGACCCTGGCCAGCAATTCGGCACCCAGTTCCTGGTGCGCCATCTCCCGGCCTCTGAATCTCAAGGTGATCTTGGTTTTATCACCGAACTCCAGAAATTCCATGAGCTTGCGCAGCTTGATCTGGTAATCGCCTTCGTCCGTACCCGGACGAAACTTAATCTCTTTTACATGGACGTGCTTTTGTTTGCGTTTGGCGGATTGAGCTTTCTTGTTCTGCTCAAACAGGTATTTGCCGAAGTCCATCACGCGGCATACCGGAGGCTCTGCCGTTGGCGCAACTTCGACCAGATCCAGGCCTACATCTTTGGCCAGTTCTATCCCATTGGCTAGCGACATTACCCCAGCCTGTTCACCTTCCGCATCGATGACCCGCACTTCCGCGGCTTCTATTTCCTCGTTGCGTCGTACGCGCTTGGAACTTGCGATCCTTGGATCCTCCAGTAAAAATCAGGTCCCAACAGCTACTTCGCGCGGTCAGGCGCCGCAGCAGGTGCGGGAATGCGATTCTATATAGCCGCATGGCAAGAAACAACCGGTGCAACGCCTGTTTTCCCAAATAAATCAGGCATTTTGCTGTCGTATCGCAATTGCCGGCGGCAAATCGCAATAATTGCTGCATTTATGACCTACCCGACACATAGGTAACACATCCTACCGGAGACATGGGTAACACTTTCTCCCTTTGCGGGAGAAGGTGCCATGCCTTGGAAGGAGTGTAATATCGTGGAAGAACGCCTCCGATTTATCGC